>CAZRBW010000016.1:0-23037 GCA_964598395.1 uncultured Roseivirgaceae bacterium | reverse complement strand
GTGAAAATGCCAGCCAAACAATTAGCTGCATTGGCAAATCTTGGTGGCGGTTTAGTTTGTGAATATATAGGCGTAGTGCCAGTTCCAAAAGACCGGCTAATGGAAGAGGCTATAAAGAAAAATATCTTAGAGTAAATTTTCCTCCCGCTGATTCTAGCGAGGCATTTTAGAACTATATTCCTTCACTGTTTCTACAAATACCTTGGCATTGTGTGGGTTAATATCTGGATACAAGCCATGTCCCAAATTTGCTATATGCCTATGCGGCCCAAACTGATCCAACATTCTTTCTGTAGCCTTTTGTACTTCCTTTGCCGTTCCATAAAGTGCGGCAGGATCTAAATTTCCTTGCAAAGTTTTATCATTACCAATGATATTCCTTGTTGCTTCTATTCCCATATTCCAATCTAATCCGATGGTACGACAAGGCAAATCGGCCATTTCCTCCAGCGCGAAGAATGCACCTTTGGCAAATACAGTTACAGGCACTTCTGTAATTGCCTCACATATTTGGCGGATATATCGCATGCTAAATTCGCTGTAATGATAGGCAGGCAATATCCCAGCCCATGAATCGAATAGCTGTACCATATCTGCTCCAGCTGCAATTTGAGCTTTCAGATAATCAATGGTGCTGTCCGTAATCATCTGTAATAGTTGATGCGAAAATGCGGGCTCATTGTACAACAGCATGCGCGGCGTAGAGAAAGTTTTGCTGCCTGAACCTTCCGTCATGTAAGCAAAAATAGTCCAAGGAGCACCTGCAAAACCAATTAAAGGAACACGTCCATTCAATTCGCTTTTAGTGATTTTGATCGCATCAGTCACGTATTTCAAATCTTCAGCAGCATTCGAAACTCTTATTTTCAGTAAATCTGCTTGCGAACGCACTGTATTTGGGAAAAATGGACCTCTCTTTTCGACCATTTCATAAGGCAAACCCATTGCTTCGGGTATTACCAAAATATCGGAAAAGATAATTGCGGCATCTACACCCAGCAGGTCTACTGGCTGCAAAGTTACTTCTGCTGCACGCTCAGGAGTTTTGGCCAACTCGATAAATCCGCTCATTTTCTCTCTCACAGCCCTATATTCCGGCAATATTCTTCCGGCTTGCCTCATCATCCATACAGGCGTTCTTTCTGTCTTTTCACCACGAGCGGCTCTTAATATCAAGTCGTTTTTCAATTTCATGGCGCAAATATAGCAAGGGAATAAATATATCTATTGGCTATTGCCATTGAGTTCGAACGTAAATTGTCGACATTCGTATTGAGATTAGACCCAAAATAATTGAATCATGGCATTTCTATTTGACTCCTTCGAAGGCTGGAAAAATTACGCCCAAGAGCATAATCAGACTTTATTTGACACTGTACTCGAATTTGAAATTTCGCAGAAAGGCACAAACAAAGAGGCTATTTATGCAGGATTACAAAAGGCATACGATGTAATGAAAGACGCTGTGAAAACTGGCCTCGAAGAAGATATGACCTCCCGCTCAGGAATGATCAATAATGGTGCAAAAAAGGTTTACAACCATCCATTGAATGTGCTGACGCCTGAATTTAAAAAATTAATATCAAGAGCATTAGCAGCTAAAGAAGTAAATTCTTGCATGGGCAAAGTGGTTGCCGCTCCCACTGCGGGTGCTTCGGGTATTTTGCCTGGCATATTCACCACCATGCAGGAAATCCATAATACAGATGATCAAAAAATGTTGGAAGGCATTTTAATTTCCGCTGGAATTGGATTGATTATCGAGAAAAAAGCTTCGTTGGCTGGCGCGGTTGGTGGCTGCCAGGCCGAAACAGGCTCAGCTGCTGCAATGGGTTCTGGCGCCTTGGTTTATTGTCTTGGTGGAAATGTAGATCAGATATTCAATGCCGTGGGCATAACTATCCAATGTATGCTCGGCTTAGTTTGCGATCCTGTAGCTGGCTTAGTGGAAATCCCATGTGTGGTACGAAATGCCAGTGCGGCAGCGATTGCATTTTCGTCGGCCCAAATTGCTCTAGCCAATGTAGATGCGGTAATTCCTGTAGATGAATGTGTGGAAGCAATGGGCGAAATTGGCCAAAGTATGGAAGCTAGGTATAAAGAAACTGCTTTGGGCGGACTTGCAGCTACTACTACAGGTCAGAGAATTTCTAAAAGAGTGCTTATTCAGGATATAGAAATGATGCCTGATGAGGATTTAGAAGAATAGTTATTCAAAGAAGCTATTCTGAACTTAAGATTTGAAATAATCGGCAAATAAGAAAATGCCTTCTGAGAAGATAATTCCCCAAAAAATTGCACTTACTGACATCCAAAGAATAATGCGGGAGGTTTTGCCTCCCATACTCGCTACTAGTAATGACCCACCGATTGGGCTTAAAATAAGTGGGGTGAGAAAAGAAATGCCGAATACGCCATAACTTCCCCAAAGCTTAACAAAACGTCTGTTTTTAGGAGAGAATTTCTTCCTTTTTGAAAAGAATCTATTATTAATATACGTTCTCATTGGTTTGCCTGCCAAGGTGATGGCGATTACACCAGTCATCATTCCCCCCGCCGTAAGCAAAGCTGTGATCCAGCTCTCGGTGCCAGTGGTCATCCCCAAAATTGGACCTGCTGCAAACTTGAAAATACTAACGGAAAAAATTGCGAAATACTGAAAGAAAAGATCTAAGGTCATACTAGTTCATTACCGTAAACACGTATGCAACATAAGTGCCCAATAAAATAAATCCTTCCGCTCGCGTAATTTTTCTAAAAATTACCATCATTGGAAAAAGCATGGCGGTAATTATAAGCATCCAAATCATATCTACACGAATAATATCTGGCGATACTTGAATTGGAATAATAATGCTTGTAATACCTAGAATACTCAGAATATTGAAAACATTCGAACCTATAATATTACCCAAGGCCATGTCCATTTGCTTGCGAAATGCAGCCACCACCGAAGTCACCAATTCGGGCAAACTTGTGCCAAGAGCTACGATAGTAAGGCCAATTACTCTCTCACTGATCCCCATCAAAGTCGCAATATTTTTGGCTCCCTCTACAAACCACTCTGCTCCAAAATATAAACCAACAACTCCAATGAGTATGAAGGAAATATCTTTCAGATAAGATTTTGTACTATGCTTTTCTGCCACATAGCCTTCCAATTGCCTATTTTCTTTGCGCGATTTGCGGATAAGGAAAACGTTGTAACTTATGACCAGGAAAACAAAAATGCTGCCCTCAATCCAGGTAAGAATTCCATTGAGCACGAAGAAATAAAGCAGCAACGAGGCGCCCATGCATACAGGCCAATCGATTAAACGTGAATCTTTACTCACCCTCATCGGTGAAATAATTGACGTAAGGCCAAGAATTAGCGCAATATTACAAATATTGGAGCCCACCACATTTCCCATTGCCAAGTCGGGACTACCTTTGAGTGCTGAGGTAAGGCTTATCAATAATTCGGGTGCTGAGGTGCCAAAAGAAACAATGGTAAGCCCAACCACCAGAGGTGAGATTTTGAATTTTAGCGCTAAAGAGGTTGCACCTCTTACCAATCCTTCACCTCCCGCTATTAATACTACCAATCCTGCCAAAAGCAGTAAATAATCCTGCATAATAAATCCCCTTCTATAATTTATCTCCGTAGCTCAAATCACCTGCATCACCCAATCCGGGTACGATGTAAGATTTTGCATTAAGTCCGGTATCAACTGCTGCCGTCCATATTTTGAATGGTACTGGAAAGTTTTCATTCAAATGACGAATACCTTCTGGAGTAGCAATAGCAGATACAATATGGACAAATTTCGGTTTACCGTTTTTCAACATCATATTCATGCCATCTACCAATGATCGGCCAGTTGCCAACATTGGGTCGGCTAATATCATTGTTCTACCATCCAAATTAGGACTGGCCAAATAATCAGTTTTGATTTCAAACTCTGTTTCGGCTCCTTTATGAGATCTGTAAGCCCCAACAAATCCAGAATCGGATTTATCGAAATAATTTAAAATGCCTTGATAAAGTGGCAATCCAGCTCGCAGAATGGTGATAATAACAGGAAACTCGCGTAACTCATCAAAACTTGCTTCGCCCAGAACAGTACTTACATGCGCTGGAGAATAGTCCAATTCCTTGGATAACTCATAGGCCAGAATTTCACCTAGTCTTTCCATATTTCTTCTAAATCTAAGTCTGTCTTTTTGGATATTGACTTCTCGGATTTCAGAAAGGAATTGGCTTGCAATTGAGGCGGATTCGGATAAATTGAAAAGCATGCTGTATGAATTTAGATGACAAAAATAGATAAAAAAACCTTCTTCAATCAATTAGCTATTAGCTTTGCAAATAATGAAGGAATATGATCTACTAAAGCAGCTTTGTGAAGTACAAGGCACATCTGGCGACGAAGCAAACATTCGAGATTTCATCATCGAGTATGTGAAAGAGGCATCACCCAAATGGATTAAAAAACCCACTCTGTATTATGGAGATGGTTTTCAGGACACCCTCGTACTAGCTTTTGGCAAGCCCAAATTAGCCGCTTTTGCACATACGGATACGGTAGGCTTCACCGTTCGCTACGAAAACCAATTGGTATCGGTGGGCTCACCTGATGCAGAAGACGGAACGGTTTTGATTGGCGAGGATTCCCTTGGGCCAATCCGTTGCAAGCTTATTTCCGATACAGAAGGCCATGCTTTTTATCAATTTGGCAGAGGTATTGATTCGGGTACTCCGCTTTCGTACGAGGTCAATTTCAAAGAAACTAAGGATTATATCACCACCGCATATCTTGATAATCGCTTGGGTGTCTTCAATTTATTGAAGTTGGCAGAAACCGTAAAAAATGGTTTGTTAATTTTCAGCACTTGGGAAGAACATGGTGGTGGAAGCGTGCCATTTTTAGCCAAATTTATGGTAGAGGAGTTTGGTGTACAAAAAGCTTTGATTTCAGATATCACATGGGTAACAGATGGGGTGCATCACGGAAAAGGTGCTGCCATATCATTGAGAGACAGAAATTTACCTAGAAGAAAATTTATAGATAAAATAACTTCGATAGCTGCAAAATCGGATATCCCATTTCAGCGGGAGGTAGAAGCGGGAGGCTCAAGTGATGGTCGCGAATTACAAACTTCTCCCTATCCAATAGATTGGTGTTTTGTAGGAGCACCAATTCATGGTGCGCATACGCCAACCGAAAAAGTAAATAAAAAGGATGTGAAAAGTATGCTGGCTCTTTACAAAAAATTCTTTGAAGAGTTGGATTAATTCTTCCCGCTTTTAATCAATTCGCCTGATGACTGTCGTTCTTCTGCAAATTGTTTGTAATTTCGCCCTTTATTGGAGAAAATTAATCAGCTAACACTCCAATTAAATTGACACAAAGAATGACCAATAATTCCATTACACTAAAAGACAAGGAATTTTCCATTTATATGGATGAAAAAAAAATTCTAGAAAGAGTGCGCGAATTATCGAAAAAAATTAGTGAGGATTATCAAGACAAAAACCCACTACTAATTGGGATACTTAATGGGTCATTTGTGTTTGCATCAGACTTGGTGAGAAACATTAGTATTAATACTGAAGTTTCGTTTATCAAAGTGGCAAGCTATAGCAAGACCCAAAGTACGGGAAAAGTAAAAAAACTTGTTGGTTTAACGGAGAATGTCTTCAAAAGACATCTAATTATAATTGAAGATATTGTTGATACAGGTTTAACAATGGCTGAAATTTTAGAAGACTTTTCTGAATTAGGAGCGTCTAGTATTGAGGTGGCTACCTTACTATTAAAGCCTGACTCATTAAAGAAGGAAATAGCCATCAAATATGTTGGCTTTGAAATACCGAATAAATTTGTAGTAGGTTATGGCCTTGACTATGATGGTTTAGGCAGAAATCTTAATCATATATATCAATTGAAAGAATGAGGGCTAAGCCTTCTCAAAACAAAAACTCTATGTTGAATTTAATTTTGTTTGGACCTCCTGGCGCTGGTAAAGGTACTCAAAGTGCCAAATTGATAGAAAAATACAATCTTCTTCATATTGCAACTGGCGATTTATTTCGCAAGCATTTGAGTGAAGGTAGCGAACTAGGCTTGCTAGCTCGAAAATATATGGACGAAGGTCATCTTGTTCCTGACGAGGTTGTTATTGGTATGGTCGATGACAAAATCAACGAAAATGGCAGTGTAAAAGGCATAATATTCGATGGTTTCCCACGTACGGTTGCTCAAGCCGAAGCGCTTGATACCCTATTGAATAAAAAAGGAACACCTGTATCTTGTATGATCGCTTTAGAAGTGCCGCATGATGAGCTTCGAGAAAGGATCAAAGAAAGAAGCAAAACTTCTGGAAGAGTGGATGATCAAAATGACGAGAAAATTAACACTCGTATTCAAGTTTACGAGAAAGAAACATTTCCTGTGGCTGAACATTATGCAGCTCAAAACAAGCTCCATAAAGTAAATGGAGTAGGAACTATCGATGGTATTTTTGACAAAATCTCATCAATTATTAATTCTTTATAAAAAACACAAATTGGCTTCTTCAAACTTCATCGATTACGTAAAATTCTGTTCCCGCTCAGGTAAAGGCGGCGCAGGATCCATCCATTTTATGAGGGCAAAGTACGTCCCAAAAGGCGGCCCTGATGGTGGTGATGGAGGAAAAGGCGGAAGTGTAATTCTACGAGCAAATTCACAGCTGTGGACTTTGCTCCATTTGAAATACAAAAAGCACGTAACAGCTGAAGATGGAGTAAATGGAGCTGCAAAAAACCAAACTGGCGCCGACGGCAAGGATGTAATTCTTGAAGTTCCGTTGGGGACAGTGGTAAAAGATGCCGAAACGGGAGAAACTAGATTTGAAATCACAGAGGATGGTCAAGAATATGTCCTTACACCAGGCGGTCGTGGTGGAATGGGCAATGATCATTTCAAGACATCTACAAAGCAGGCACCTAGATATGCACAGCCTGGCGAACCTGCTATTGAAGAATGGATCATTCTCGAATTAAAAGTACTCGCTGATGTTGGGCTAGTAGGTTTTCCGAATGCTGGGAAATCGACATTACTATCTGTGATATCAGCAGCCAAACCTGAAATTGCTGATTATCCATTTACCACCCTAGTGCCAAACCTCGGTGTGGTACGCTACTATGACGACAAGTCATTTGTAGTTGCAGATATACCTGGAATTATTGAAGGCGCAGCAGAAGGCAAAGGCCTAGGCATACGATTCCTCAAACACATTGAGCGAAACTCAATTCTACTTTTCATGATTCCTGCTGACTCCGAAAATGTAAAAAAGGACTATAATATCCTTTTGAAAGAGCTCACCAAATACAATCCAGAATTACTTGATAAAAAAAGAGTGATTGCCATTTCTAAATCGGATTTGATCTCAGAGAAAGATCAAGCTAAACTTCTCAAAAAATTACCAGCTGATTTGCCAAAACTTTGTCTATCCTCACTGACAAATGAGGGCATAGATGAATTAAAAGATATCCTCTGGAAACAATTGCATTAGTGCCAAATTGTCACCAAAATTTCCTTTGGCAAACAATTTGACTTCTTGGCTTGAGCTATTTACAGCTAAATCGAAAAAGGACAAAGAAACAATCGACGAAAAAATACAAATGGGAGAGCAAGAAGAATTAATTCAGGATCATCCAGAAAATCAAAATCCGGAGGAAAATTCAAATGATAATCAGTCGAATACTGATGAGTCTGCCGAAAAAATACAGCAATTAGAAATAGAAATTGCAGAAGCAAAGGATAAGCATTTAAGGTTATTCTCAGAGTTTGAGAATTATAGAAGAAGAACCTCCAAGGAGAGATTAGAGCTAATAAGCACAGCCAATGAAGATTTGATTAAATCGCTTCTTCCTGTAGTTGATGATTTCTCGAGAGCTAAAAAGGCATTTGAGCAATCAGAAAATCAAGATCCAGCATTGGATGGATTCCTTTTAATCTACCATAAGCTTATCAAAACTTTAGAGCAAAAGGGATTAAAGAAAATGGAGTTGGAAGAAGGTAGTGAATTTACCACAGACCTTCACGAGGCAATTACTCAAATACCTGCTTCTAGGGAAGAACTAAAAGGAAAAATTGTAGATGTGGTTGAAAGCGGCTACTTGCTTGGCGATAAGGTTATTCGCTTTGCCAAAGTAGTGATAGGAGCATAATTATGGCTAAAAGAGATTATTACGAGGTACTAGGTGTAGATAAGAATGCAACTGCGGATGAAATTAAAAAAGCATACCGCAAAATTGCCATCAAATTTCACCCAGATAAAAATCCTGATGACCCAACAGCTGAAGATAAGTTCAAGGAAGCTGCTGAAGCATATGAAATACTTAGCAATGCCGATAAAAAAGCTAAATATGATCGCTTTGGCCATGCAGGTATGGGTAATGGCGGTGGATTTGGTGGCGGTGGAATGTCTATGGACGACATTTTCAGCCAGTTTGGCGACATCTTCGGTGGAGGTGGCGGCGGAGGCAGTCCATTCGATAGCTTTTTCGGAGGTGGAGGGGGAGGCGGCAGACGTACCCGCAAAGGAAGCAACCTTCGTATCAAACTCAAGCTTAGCTTAGATGAAATTGCTCACGGTGTAGAAAAGAAAATAAAAGTAAGTCGTCTTGTTACAGCAGAGGGTGTCACATATAAAACATGTGAGCATTGCAAAGGCGCTGGCCAAGTAAGAAAAGTTGTAAATACGATGCTTGGGCAGATGGTCTCTTCAAGCACTTGCCCAGTGTGCCAAGGGTCTGGCCAAACTATAGATAAAAGACCTCCTGGAGTGGATAGCTCAGGATTAAAACCACAAGAAGAGGTAATATCTATCAAAATTCCAGCGGGTGTAGGCGAAGGCATGCAACTCACTATGACAGGCAAAGGCAATATGCCTCCTACTGGCGGGGTGGCTGGTGATTTACTGATCCTCATCGAAGAAAAAGAAGACGACAAACTCAAAAGAGACGGTAATAATATCGTATTCGATTTATACATCAGCTTTATAGATGCCACATTAGGCACCAATTTGGAAGTACCAACCATAGATGGTTTAGTTAAAATAAAGGTAGAACCAGGGACTCAAAGTGGTAAAATTCTGCGCTTGAGAGGTAAAGGAATTAAAGAATTGAATGGTTATGGCCGTGGTGATCAATTAATACATGTAAATGTATGGACACCAAAACAGCTTTCCAAAGAAGAAAAAGCCATTCTTGAATCCTTAAAAGATTCTCCAAACTTTGCGCCTGATCCAGGCAAAAATGAGAAAGGATTCTTCGAGAAAATAAAAGAATTCTTTTAGAAGACAGAATTAATTAAATCTTTGTGAATGGAGGCCAATCAGCCTCCATTTTTTTATTGCCTCAAATTAAATTTATTTTCTACAATTTGTAACCAGTTTTTCTACTGCTCCGTTTCTAAGAGGTATGCATTTTAGGATAATAGTATTTTTGGCAGCAACCTGTATTAGTTTTGCAGCTCTAGCCCAGAAAAAAACACAATACGTGGTTCATGAAGATAACTCTTACGATAGAGTTAGATTCAGTTTATCCGCCCCCTCAGCTTCCTGCTTTATTCGCCCTGGAAATATTGGCAAAACCATAATGGTATATGGAAATGCTGAACCTCAGCTATTAGACCCAATCATGAGCACGGAATTGCGGGAGGGCATTCTTCACGCCGAATTCAAATTACAAGGTGGTAACAGAAAAGCTGAAAATGTACTGGCAATGAAAATGCTAGGATCTAAAGGAACCGAATCCAAACAGAACTACAACATTTACCTTTCAGACAAAAAACCTTATGACTTAGATTTACAATATGGTGTTGGAAGCGCTTATCTCGATTTGTCAGGACTATCTGTTGAAAAACTCCGAATTTATACTGGCAGCGCAGATGTGAAAGTAGGGTACTTATCTGGAAAAGCTAATCTGGTAGAAATGGACAGCTTTTTAGTCCAGGTAGATTTGGGCTCCTTGGAAATCCATAAAATCAATAAATCTAGAGCCAATCATATAATAGCCGATGTGGGGTTTGGCTCACTTCTATTAGATTTCTCTGATAAGTCAGAAAATAGCTGCGAAATATTTGCTAGCGTTGGCGCAGGCAAATTAGAAGTTATAATGCCTTTTACTGAATCACCAATACTAATAAAATTACAAAGCTCTCCACTTTGCTCGGTTACACTTCCTTCCAACTTCAAGGAAATCTCTAAAAACTTGTATGCCAATCAATACTACAAAGGTAATGATGAGAACTTGCTCAACTTCGACGTAAATGTCGCGATGGGCTCTATAATCTTCAGGCACAAGGATTAGCTAACAAATATCCAGACATTAGTCCACTCACCGTACTCAAAAACCTTTCACCTTAATGAATAGGTAACATTTCTTTATTTCTTTAATTTCACATTATCCAACAAATTAGGGTAAATGGAAAATATCGTAGAAGTAAAAGGAATCCACAAAAGCTACGCAAAACATCGAGCTTTGCAAGATGTAAGCATGAACATTCCCAGAAAATCAATCTTCGGATTGTTGGGACCCAATGGCGCTGGTAAAACCACTCTTATTCGGATTATCAACCAAATAATCATGGCTGATGAAGGAGAAGTTTTAATTGAAGGCGAAAGGCTTGAAGAAAAGCACATCCAGATAATCGGTTACCTACCAGAAGAAAGAGGCCTCTACAAAAAAATGAAAGTTGGTGAGCAACTCATTTATTTTGGAATGCTTCGCGGTTTGTCCAAGAAGGACTCGACAGAAAAGACCAAAAAATGGGTGAAGAAATTTGAAATTGAAGGATGGTGGAACAAAAACATCGAAGATCTTTCTAAAGGGATGGCCCAAAAAGTCCAATTTATCTCCACCGTACTTCACGATCCTAAACTCATCATATTAGATGAGCCTTTCTCTGGTTTCGACCCAGTAAATGCAAACTTGATCAAGGACGAAATTCTTGAGCTCAAAGAAAAAGGTGCAACGATCATTTTCAGTACTCACCGAATGGAATCTGTTGAGCAATTGTGCGATCATATTGCCATGATTCACCATTCACGTAAGATATTGGACGGCTCTATCCAGGATATTAAGAGTGCTTACAAAGCCAATGAGTATTATGTGCAATACAAAGGCTCTTTAAATGGAATGGCAGCTGACTTTGAAGTTGTAGAAAATGAAATTCTAGGTGATGATTTTAATAAATCATTAATAAAAGCTCCTTCTACGATCATCAATCCGAACCAAATTCTACAGGAATTGATCAACAAAGTAGAAGTCCACTCATTTACAGAAAAAATTCCAAGTATCAACGATATTTTTATTGCTAAAGCAAAGGAGAAAAGCTATGAATAAGGTTTTACTTATTATCCAAAGGGAATTTTTGAGCCGTGTTCAGAAAAAATCCTTCTTAATTGCCACAATACTAACCCCATTAATCTTTCCAATTTTAATGGGAGGGCTTATTTACTTAGCCATCAACGAGCAGAAATCTGTGAAACAAGATGTCGTTAGAGTAATAGATGATTCTGGTAGATTTAACTTTACCGAAACCTCCCGCTTTTATTTTGTAAAGTCAGAAATGACGCTAGATAAAGCAAAAGAGGACTTAAACAAAAGTGATGATTTTGGCATACTTCATTTGCCTGAGTTTGATATTTACAACCCAACAGGCATTGCTATTTATACCAAATCTAACCCTAGTCTTACCATGATTGGCGATCTTGAAAGCAGTATCAAAAATCAAATTGAAGACATGAAGCTGAAGGAATCAGGAGTAGATCCAGCAGTGTTAGAAGCTTTAAAAACGAGTGTCTCAGTAAGATCCATCAATCTAAGTGAAACTGGTGTGGAAGTAGAAAGCAGTGCGGGACTTTCATTCGGAGTAGGATATGCGGGAGGATTTCTGATTTACCTATTCATCTTCATTTACGGCGCTCAAGTAATGCAAGGCGTAATCGAAGAAAAGTCTAATAAGATTGTAGAAATCATCGTTTCTACCGTTAAACCATTCCAGCTTATGTTAGGCAAAGTTTTAGGAATAGCCTCCGTAGGTTTGGCACAATTGCTCATTTGGATTATTCTAATCGCAGTTTTATCAATGGCCATGTTCAGTTTCTTTGGCCTAACAAGCCCATCCGATGCCATGATGGATCAGGTAGCAGGAAATATGGCGCAAGCTTCAGGTGAAGATTTCGCTTCAAACCCTAAAGTTGCTGAAATCATGGAAATGGTGAATAACATTCCATTTGCCTATATCATATCAGTATTCTTATTCTATTTCGTAGGAGGCTATTTGCTGTATGGAGCATTATTCGCCGCAGTAGGGTCAGCAGTAGAAAACCCATCCGAAGCACAGCAATTCATGTTTCCAATTACCATCCCATTGATCATTTCAATCATTGGCCTATTTATGTTTGTACTCAATGAACCTAACGGCAAGGTTACTTTCTGGCTATCCATCATTCCATTTACCTCCCCTATCACCATGGTGGGCAGGCTTGGCTTTGGAGTGCCCGCTTGGGAGCTGGCATTGAGTATGGTGCTTCTTGTGCTGGGATTTTTAGGAACCATCTGGTTTGCAGGCAGAATATACCGTATTGGCATACTTATGCATGGCACTAAGGTGAATTACAAAACGCTAGGCAAATGGCTGTTTATGAAAAACTAGCCAAATAAATTTTCAACAAAAAGGAGCTTCTAGAGGCTCCTTTTTTGTTTTGAGCATCCCAGATTCTATCTTGATTGCCATTAGGGCAAAAAATGAAAAATCAGAATTTTCAATTTATTGATTTATATCAAAACCGAACCCAAATCAAATGGGTGGTTATCATTATTGCCGTAATTATTGGCGGAGCTTCCATTTGGTATACAAACCAACTTGTGTACGAACTAAAAGATCGCGAAGAAAGACTCATAAGCTTGTATGCCAATACTATTGAAGCTACAGCCAATTCGGATTTTCAAGAAAACTTAATGTTTGTGTTTCAGGAAATTGTTGTTACCAATAACTCCATTCCTGTGATTCTCACAAACTCATCTGGTGACCCTATTTACTATCGTAACTTAAATATTGATAGCACTCAAGGCCCCAACAAAATAGATGAAAAATTGCGGGAGGAATTGGCCATCATGCGATCTGAGCATGAACCTGTAATGGTGACACTAAAAATAGACGAAACCGACACCTCCTTTGAATACCAATATGTGTATTACAAAGATTCATACTTACTTAATCGACTGAAATATTATCCTTATATACAGCTTTCAATTATTTCTGTATTTATCATTTTGGCCTATTTAGCATTTAGCTATTCACGTACTGCCGAGCAAAATAGAATTTGGGTTGGGCTTGCCAAAGAAACTGCCCATCAGCTTGGCACTCCAATTTCGTCCTTAATGGCATGGATGGAATACATCAAAAATGACCCAAGCCAATGGACAGATGAAGTATCCTCTGAGCTAGACAAAGACATATACAAACTGGAGATGATCACTCAGCGATTTTCTAGTATCGGCTCTGCTCCTGTGCTTCAAAATGAAAATATCGTGGAAGTAATAAAGCAAACAGTGAGCTATTTAAGACCTCGCATTAGTAGTCGAGTAGAAATCAATTTAGAGGCTGAATCATCAGAAATTACATGTCCACTAAATAGAGCGCTTTTTGATTGGGTAATTGAAAATCTGAGTAAAAATGCGGTAGATGCAATGAGTGGAATTGGCGTAATTTCCATTTCAGTGAGAGAAGAAAATAAGAAGTCGGTAATCATCGATGTGAATGATAATGGCAAAGGAATTCCCAAAAAGAAAATGACCGAAGTATTCAGACCCGGCTTCACTACCAAAAAACGTGGCTGGGGGCTTGGATTAACCCTCGTGAAAAGGATAATAGAAACTTATCACAAAGGGAAAATATTCGTAAAAACCTCCGAAGAAAATGTAGGAACCACATTCAGAATTGTCCTGAACAAATAAATTTCATATTAAGGTAAAATTTAAGCCCTTACCATTGGTAAGATAGACGCAAAACCGTACTTTTGCACTCTCATAAAACAGGCTTTTCTTTCTACAAAACATTTAACAATGGCAAATATTGGTAGAATCACACAGGTAATCGGACCTGTTGTTGACGTTAGTTTTGGTGCAGAAGGTTCTAAGCTTCCAAATATCTTGGACGCCCTTCAAGTAACTAAAGAAAATGGTCAAAAAGTTGTGCTAGAAGTGCAACAACACCTTGGCGAAGATAGAGTAAGAACGATCGCGATGGACGGCACCGAAGGTCTCGTACGTGGCATGGCCGTAACCGACTCTGGTAGCCCAATTCAGATGCCGATTGGCGATGAAGTAAAAGGCAGACTTTTCAATGTAGTAGGTGAAGCCATCGATGGTATTCCTGCTCCAAAAACAACACGTGGACTTCCTATTCACAGACAAGCTCCAAAATTCGAAGATCTTTCTACATCGAGCGAAGTACTTTATACAGGTATCAAAGTGATCGACTTGATAGAACCTTATGTAAAAGGTGGTAAAATTGGTCTTTTCGGTGGTGCGGGTGTAGGTAAAACTGTATTGATTCAGGAATTGATCAACAACATTGCAAAAGCATACGAAGGACTTTCTGTATTTGCTGGTGTAGGTGAAAGAACGAGAGAAGGAAATGACCTTCTTCGCGAAATGATCGAAGCTGGAATTATCAATTACGGCGAGCACTTCAAAGAAAGTATGGAAGAAGGCGGTTGGGATCTATCAAGAGTAGATGCCGAAGAGCTTAAAAAATCACAGGCGACTTTCGTGTTCGGCCAAATGAACGAACCTCCAGGAGCACGTGCTCGCGTAGCACTTTCTGGACTTACCGTTGCCGAATATTTCCGTGATGGCGATGGCGAAGGTGATGGCAAAGACATTCTTTTCTTTATCGATAATATATTCCGTTTTACTCAAGCGGGTTCTGAAGTTTCTGCCCTTCTTGGTCGTATGCCTTCTGCTGTGGGTTACCAGCCTACACTGGCTACCGAAATGGGTGCCATGCAAGAGCGTATTACTTCTACTAAGCGTGGATCTATTACTTCTGTACAGGCTGTTTACGTTCCTGCGGATGATTTAACTGACCCTGCTCCAGCGACTACTTTCTCTCACTTGGATGCAACTACAGTACTTTCTAGAAAAATTTCAGAGCTTGGTATTTACCCAGCTGTGGATCCATTGGATTCGACGTCTAGAATTCTAGAACCATCTATCGTTGGCGAAGAGCATTATGCTTGTGCACAAAGAGTGAAGGAATTATTACAGCGCTACAAAGAACTTCAAGATATTATCGCCATCCTCGGTATGGACGAATTGTCTGAAGAAGATAAAGAGGTCGTTCACAGAGCACGTCGTGTTCAGAGATTCTTATCTCAACCATTCTTCGTTGCACAGCAATTTACAGGTCTTGAAGGCCAGCTAGTGGATATCAAAGACACTATCAAAGGCTTTACAATGATCATGGATGGTGAATATGATCATTTACCTGAAGCAGCATTCAACTTGGTAGGTACTATCGAGCAAGCTGTTGCAAAAGGTGAAAAATTAATGGCTGAATCTAAATAATCAAGAATGTTCTTAGAGATAATCACACCGGACAGCAAAGTATTTGAAGGAGAAGTAATCTCTGCGACCTTCCCAGGTAGCAACGGTTCTTTCCAAATACTAGACAATCACGCACCTATAATCAGTTCTCTTGCAAAAGGCTCTGTAACATACGTGACCAAAGCAGGTTCTAATACCATACAAATAGATGGTGGTGTGGTAGAGGTGGTAAATAATAAAATGATTTTATTGGCTGAGTCAGCTAAATAAAATTTCTCTACATAATTACAAAAGCCCTAATTTTCACGAATTAGGGCTTTTTTTATGTGCTAGATTTCCTATTTCAAATATGCTTGGAATATGGCGGGAGGATTGGCCTCAATACTAATTGGCTCTTTAGTAACTGGATGCACCAATTGTAGCGACCTGGCATGCAAGCAAATACTAGCGTCTTTTAGTGGCTTTGGACTGCCATATTTCAAGTCGCCAACTATTGAGCAACCCATACTTGCCAATTGTACACGAATCTGATGTGGCCGACCAGTTACAGGTTTTACTTCCAGCAGAAATTTACCTCCCGCCTCTCTTAGCAAACTATAACTCAAATCGGCAAATTTAGAATCTGAGCGTTCAGTAGTATAAGCCCTAGTAATATTCAACTTGGCATTCTTCACTAAATAATGGGTTAGTCTTCCCTCAACTTCATTGGGTCTATTTTCAACCAATGCCCAATAGACCTTCTCAACTTCCCGAGTTTTAAAAATCTTATTCAATCTCTCCAAAGCCTTCGAAGTTTTGGCAAGCAAAACGACTCCGCTCACAGGTCGATCCAATCTATGCGGTAAGCCTATATATACATTTCCAGGCTTATTATATTTCTCTTTTATGTAGTCCTTTGCCAAATCCAGCAAAGTACGATCGCCAGTATCATCCCCCTGCACAAGTAAGCCCGCAGGCTTATTTACTGCCAGCAAATGATTATCTTCAAATAGAATTTCTGGAAATTGCATCCACGAAATTAGCTAATTTTGAACCTTTCTATTCAATTATTCAATGGCATCTTTCATACAAAGCGCTATTTGTCTAATTTCAGCTAAATTTTTTCAGTTATGGACAAAATTGACGTAATCGTGATTGGTGCTGGCGTATCTGGGCTAACTACCGCCAAGATTCTTAAGCAAAGTGGACTGCAAGTGCTTGTACTCGAAGCTAGAGATAGAGTGGGTGGTAGAGTGCTTAGTCAGCAAACGAGCTTCAAAGATAAAATAGATTTGGGTGGACAATGGATTGGGCCAAAACAAGAAAAAATCACTGCTCTTTGCGCCAAAATGGGCATCGAAGTATTTAAGCAATACAATACTGGTAAGAAAGTTCTGGATCTGTTTAGCAAGAAAAAGACCTATAAAAATACAATCCCAGCGCTACCCTATTTGAGCTTAATCGACCTGCAAAATGGCATCAACAAAATTGAGAAATTAGCTTCTGAGCTAAAACTGGGTGATGCAAAGCAAGAAATTCAGAATAAGCAATTCGACAGACAAACTGCCGAGCAACTGAAGAATCAAATCTTCCAAACCAAAAGCGCAAAGGCTTCTTTTGACATTGTGGTAAATGCCATATTCGCAGCAGAACCCGCAGATATATCCGCCTTATTCTTTCTTTATTATGTGAAATCCGGACAAGGGCTAATGCACTTAGCCGAAATAAATGATGGCGCACAACAAACTAGGCTAGTCGGTGGAATGCAGCAAATTGCCGAAAAACTAGCGGAACCTTTGGGTGACAATATCATGCTTAATCAGGCAGTGAGAGCAATACATCAGCATACAGAAGGCGTAATTGTAGAAACAATTGACAATGCATTTGATGCGAGATACGTAGTGGTGGCAATCCCTCCCGCTTTGGCTTCGAGGATCAATTATTATCCGCCACTTGCTGGAAATAAAGACCAGCTAATGCAGAAAATGCCGATGGGTTCGGTAATTAAATGTGTGTTTACCTACAAAACTCCATTTTGGCGGGAGGATGAACATTCCGCTGAATTTATTTCAGATAAAGGACCAATGAATTTAGGCTTCGACGACAGCCCACATGATGCGGCCTATGGAGCTATTATTGGATTTATTTCTGGCGATAAAGCCAGAGAGTGGAGCCAAAACCTTAAATCGGAGCGAAAGGAAGCATGTATTGATCAATTGGTTGGCTACTTCGGTTCGCGTGCTAATGAAGTAATCGAATACCACGAAAAAGATTGGATGGCCGACGAATGGACTCGCGGTTGCTATGTTGGCTATATGCCGCCAAATGTGCTTTCAGTCTATGGTAACAGCTTGAAAGAACCAAGTGGAAGAATTCATTGGGCAGGTACAGAAACATCAGACATTTGGAATGGCTATATAGAAGGCGCAATCATTTCTGGCGAAAGAGCTGCCGCAGAAATCGCTAAACTATTCAATTTGGTGACTAATGAAAGCGCTTAAATACATAGCTTTTTCGATTGGTGCATTGCTTTTAATTTGGTTTTCTTGGGTTCAAATTGACCTGGGCGATCATCCAGAGCCTTCGCTTGAATTGAGCAGTGAAATCTATTTTCAAGATTTTCCGCTCGATAGTGCTGCTGGATACATTATCGGAATTCAGCCAATAATGTCAACAGGTGATTTTGCTACAGAAGAAAATTATTTCACAAAGCTTGATAATTATCTTAATGAAGCCAATAAAAAGAATTGGCTGAATGAAAATACCATTGTGCTATTTCCGGAATATATCGGCACTTGGCTAGTTGTCGCAAATCAACGAAACAGTATTTACAAAAGTAGCGGTATCAGCACTGCAATGATCCAACTGATTGCTTCTAAGCCCTTTCAATTTTTAAAATACTGGAACAAAGCTCAAGCAAAAAATAAAGTGAATGAGGCCATTTTTGCCATGGAAGCAGAAAAGATGGCAGACATTTATCAAAGGACGTTTTCGAAATTGGCAGCAAAATATAAGGTAAATATTGTAGCGGGATCCATCGTTTTGCCACATCCGTTGGTCGAAAATGAAAAACTAAAAATCACTGATGCGCCGCTACAAAATATCTCAGCTTGGTTTTATCCTGAGGGTAAAATCGCCAATAATCTAATTCGAAAAGTATTTCCTATAGAAGAGGAATTGAGTTTTACACAAGCAGGAAATCTTGCTGAAATACCTGTATTTGAAACTAGTATGGGAAATGTAGCAAGTGTAATTTGTGCTGACTCCTGGTATCCAGAAATCTACGAAATCTTAAATGAAAAGCAGGTAGATATTCTCATGGTTCCCTCCTACTCATCGCCCAATGAACTTTGGAATAGACCTTGGAATGGCTACAATGGAAGGAATGCACCACCGGATGTCGACCTTTCTGATATTGGTAAATTGACTGAACAAAATGCTTGGGAAAAGTATAGCATGCTTGGTCGTTCTCATTCTGCAAATATCGCTTATGGAATCAACACATTCTTGCATGGACAAATTTGGGATATGACAGCCGCAGGGGATGTATTTGTGATTCAAAATCATAAAAAAACCAATATACCCTCCCGCAATTCATCTATGATAATAAGAGTGGCTGTAATGAAATAAATATTCCTATAAGGCGAATTTAATAGCAATTCATAATTATCTCCCTCATTTTACTCTCTAATAGCCATTGGCTGTCAATGTGTCACAAATACTCTTTAAACTCCCATTGGCACATGCATTGATAAACCTTTAGCGTAACATAGAACTGAACAAAACAAAAAACATACATACAATGGGAAAAATTATTGGCATTGACTTAGGTACCACTAATTCATGCGTAGCCGTAATGGAAGGTAATGAACCAGTGGTTATTGCAAATAGCGAAGGCAGAAGAACTACACCATCGATAGTGGCTTTTCTTGACAATGGTAATGGCGAAAGAAAAGTAGGTGACCCTGCAAAGCGACAAGCAATTACAAACCCTCAAAACACCATAAGCTCTGTAAAGAGATTTATGGGTAAGAAATATTCAGAAGTTTCTAATGAGCGCAAAAATGTGTCCTATGGACTTGAAAGCGGCTCTAACGATACGGTAAGAGTAAAAATTGGAGATAGACTTTACACTCCTCAAGAAATCTCTGCGATGATATTGCAGAAAATGAAATCTACAGCCGAGGATTACCTAGGCACAGAGATCAAAGAAGCGGTAATTACCGTACCTGCTTATTTCAATGATGCTGAGCGCCAAGCAACCAAAGAAGCTGGACAAATTGCTGGCTTGGATGTGAAGCGTATCATCAATGAGCCAACAGCTGCGGCATTGGCTTACGGTTTGGATAAGAAAGATAGAGATATGAAAATCGCCGTGTATGACCTTGGTGGTGGTACATTCGATATTTCAATTCTAGAATTAGGTGATGGTGTATTCGAAGTGAAATCTACAAATGGTGATGTGCACCTTGGTGGTGATGATTTTGATTCAGCTATTATCAATTGGTTGGCCGATGAATTTAAAAGTGACGAAGGGCTAGATTTAAGAAAAGATCCTATGGCATTACAGCGCTTAAAAGAAGCCGCTGAAAAAGCTAAAATCGAACTTTCTAGCTCCAATAGCACAGAAATCAACTTGCCATATATCATGCCTGTAGATGGCATGCCAAAACACTTGGTGAAAACCTTGAGCAGGGCAAAATTTGAGCAACTTACCGAAGACCTTGTTCGCAGAAGTTTGGAGCCATGCAAAAAAGCAATGAAAGATGCTGGCTTATCTACAAGCGATATCGATGAAGTAATTTTGGTTGGAGGTTCTACACGTATTCCTAAAATTCAGGAAGAAGTGGAGAAATTCTTTGGCAGAAAACCTTCTAAAGGTGTAAACCCTGATGAGGTGGTAGCAATTGGCGCTGCAATACAAGGCGGTGTACTTACAGGTGAAGTGAAGGATGTATTGTTACTAGATGTAACTCCACTTTCGATGGGTATCGAAACTATGGGTGGAGTATTGACAAGACTTATCGAATCGAATACAACTATCCCTACAAGAAAATCTGAGGTTTTCAGTACTGCATCGGATAGTCAGCCATCTGTAGAAATTCACGTATTGCAAGGTGAGCGTCCGTTGGCGAAAGACAACCGTTCAATTGGCCGATTCCACTTAGATGGTATTCCTCCCGCACCTAGAGGCGTTCCTCAGATTGAAGTAACCTTCGATTTGGATGCCAATGGTATTTTGAATGTTTCGGCAAAAGATAAAGGAACAGGAAAAGAGCAAAAAATCCGTATTGAAGCGTCTTCTGGATTAACAGCAGAAGAAATCGATAAAATGAAAAAAGAAGCGGAAGCAAATGCTGAAACAGATAAGAAGGAAAAAGAAAAAATCGAAAAACTGAATAGTGCTGATAGCTTAATATTCCAGACTGAAAAGCAGTTGAAAGAATATGGAGAGAAACTTTCAGAAGGAAATAAGTCAGGAATCGAATCTGCTCTAACTACACTGAAAACGGCATTCGAAGCAAAAAACATAGAAGCTATTGACCCAGCCGTAGAAGCGCTTAACAAAGCGTGGGAAGCTGCCTCTCAAGAAATGTACGCAGCTAGCCAACAAGGCGCTGGTGCAGAAGCGGGAGGTCAGGAAGCTCCACAAAGCGAATCAGAGCCTTCTAAAAATGGCGATGTTTCCGATGTAGAATATGAAGAAGTGAAATAAAAATTGCTGAAATAACAGCTTGAATAATAGAGGCTCGGAGCAATTCGAGCCTCTTTTTTATTTCACAAAAAAAAACCACTAATATTCTGAATAGTTGATGAATTATTGCACGTATTTTGCTTAGCAAATGGCTATGAAAAAGACATTATACCCAATCGCAACTATCATCTTGATGCTCTTTATTGCATCATGTTCATCAAGCACTTCAGGTGAAGAAAATATTGCCAATATCAAGGATATTACAGAAAATCTACCTACGGAAGCTAGATGGAATAAAATAATAGAAGACCAAGATATCACCTATAGAATTACCTCAAGTACTACAGAAGATACATACACACAATTCTCTATAATGGTGGAGTACAATAGTAGTCCTGAAACTGCTTCAACTGGGACTTACCCTAAATTGAAAAGATTTGCAAAAACAGATCTCAATGGTGACAATTACAATGAATTAATCTTTATAGGCTCAAGTGATATACAACCTAATAACGAACAAGTATATGTTTGGTCGCTTGATTACTCAGTAAGTCCAAAAAGTCTTAGTCTATTAGAAATCCCGACTGTACCAAGAGCTTACATGGAAAATGTAAATGGATCTAACACATTTAATGTAAAGCCACCTTATATAGAAAGAATTATTGGCTATAACCAAGAAGATGGCTCAGAGACGCAAAAGTCATTTTTATTCAAAATCAATGCTGAAGGTGTCTTTAAACTGCATTCTGTTGATGGTGAATTAGTGACGGAGATTACATTCTAAAAAATCATTAACTCAAAAAAAGCTTGATTGATCAAGCTTTTTTTTTGACCAAATTGCTAATAGAAAATATGAGAAATTTATTTTACTTAAGCCTAATACTACTGACTTCTTGCACTGCTAATATTAACCTTGACAAGGAAAAAGATATTAGTATTGAAACACCTGAAGAAAAATCATGGAATCTGACCATAGAAGATCAAGATATTAGCTATTTACTCAAAGCTAGTAAAATGGAAAGCGGTGATATGCAGTTTTCTGTTGAAACTTCTCTAAGCGAAGTAAAACAAACAGTGATAGTATCACATTTCCCAAATATTGAGAAATATGCATTGGCCAACTTAAATGAAAATGAATACAAGCAACTAATCTTTATTGGCACTAGCGGTATTAGACCAGAAAATGAATTGGCTTTTATTTTTTATCTAGATACAAGCGAAGAACCCTATCAGCTTAAAAATATCCCTTTGCCTGAAATAGAGGAAACTGATGGAAGAAAAAAACTTAATAGTATTAATACCTATTCAGTAAAACCACCCTACATAGAAAGAAAATCAGAATACCAACCACTAGAAGGTGAACTGCAGAAAGAAACCATTATTTATAAAATTACAAATGATAATCAGGCGGAAGTCGTTTCTATAAAAGCAAGAAAATAGATCCGTTATTCCACGACAAGCACCCTAGGTTAAAATATTTAGCTCCGATGGAGCTAGGATAACAGAGGAAAATTTTGGGCATTCTAAAATTCCCACCATAGGCCGGCAGGCTGATTCAGACAACTACCATATACACCGGCTGAGGTAGCAGGATTCTATGTGCTATTCCATTTTTATCCCAGGGCAGCACCGGAGGTTATTAACATTGCGATCCGATGGACCCAGAATAACAGAGGGAAATTTTAGGCATTCTAAAATTCTGAAAATTCCCCCCTAACTAGTTCAAGCGTCCGTGGCTGTTGCACAACCGTTGCTAAAACGGTAGAGTTGA
>CAZRBW010000015.1:42890-52090 GCA_964598395.1 uncultured Roseivirgaceae bacterium | reverse complement strand
CTTTTTGGTCCCAAATCACGGTGAGTTAACTTAAACCAAGCTCTTGCAAATACATCTGCAAAGTATTCAGGATCCTTGGCAAAACGGTCAATATGCTTTCTGTATTCAGGGTCCATTTTCATTGCCATATCCGCATCCGTCATAATTGGATTTCTACGAACATTAGGAATATGCGCATCAAATGGCTTATCCTCTTCAGCAATGTTTATCGGTTCCCATTGCCAAGCACCAGCTGGGCTTTTCTTAAGCTCCCAATCGTGATTTAACAATAGATGGAAATAGGTGTGGTTCCATTTATTTGGAGTTGTTGTCCAAGCTCCTTCCAGCCCGCTTGTTACTGTATTTTCTGCATTACCTTTTCCAGTTGGATTCATCCAGCCAAAACCTGCATCATGGATTTCGCCACCTTCTGGTGCATCACCCAAAATAGAAGCATCGCCATTTCCGTGTGCCTTACCTACTGTATGACCTCCCGCCGTTAGTGCTGCAGTTTCCTCATCATTCATGGCCATACGCTTGAATGTCTCGCGTACATCATGTGCCGTTCTCAATGGATCAGGCTGACCATCTACACCTTCTGGGTTTACATAGATCAATCCCATTTGCACGGCTGCTAATGGATTCTCTAAAGAGGCGCGATCTTGGTCGTTACCATATCTATTTTTTGTAGCTGCTAACCATTCTTTTTCACTACCCCAGTTAATGTCTTTTTCTGGATGCCAGACATCTTCTCTACCACCTGCAAAACCGAAGGTTTTAAAGCCCATAGACTCATAAGCCATATTACCTGCTAGGATATATAAGTCTGCCCAAGAAAGGCTATTGCCATACTTCTTTTTGATTGGCCATAATAGACGGCGAGCTTTATCTAAGTTACCATTATCTGGCCAGCTATTAAGTGGCGCAAAACGCTGATTACCAGTATTACTACCGCCACGACCATCCGCCACACGATAAGTACCTGCAGCATGCCATGCCATACGAATCATCAAACCACCATAATGACCCCAGTCGGCAGGCCACCAATCTTGGCTATCTGTCATCAATGCTTTTAAGTCATTTTTTACTGCCTCTAAATCCAGCTTCAAAAATGCTTCTTTGTAGTTGAAGCCCTCATCATTAGGGTTTGGTTTGGTATCATGCTGATGCAAGATGTCGAAGTTTAAGGCCTTAGGCCACCAACCTGTTACCGAGTCCGAAGAATGTTGAGTATTTGCCCCATGCATTACTGGGCATTTACCAGTTTTCATGTTTTCCATATGCTAGTGTTAATTTTTAAATTTTCCGCTTATTTGAAGTTTGATATCGTTGATTTGAAAGTTCTCAATTTCCTTTTTCTTGAAATAATCACTAATAATTTGATCTAACTCTTCATCCTCATAATCCTCAATTTTATCTGAGTCAGCACAGTACAAATGATGATGTTTAGTGATAAAGGGATCGTAGCGCATTATGCCATTTTCAGTTTTTACTCTCTTTAGCAAATCCGCTTCTACCAATGAGTCTAAAATCTTGTAAACCGCTCCAATTGAAATGGTTGGATGATTTTTCTTAATGTAAGTGATTATATTCTCAGCCGTTGGATGATTGTTCAATTTGATGATTGCCTCTAAAATAGCAATCCGTTGAGGAGTTACTCGCAACTGTTTTTCCTTTAGCCTATTTATTAGTTCTTGCTTTCTCATTAATTCTTTAAAGAGAATAATTCTCTTTTAGATACAATTCAAAATTAAGAATTGTTTCTTGGAGTCCCAAAGTTTTTTTGAATTGTTTTATACATCATTTCCAAGCCTCCGCAGAGCATGGTTGCTGTAAAAAAAGCGGGAGGTAAAAGGTGTTCCTCCTTATACCTCCCGCTTATTAATAATCGATTGTAGCTTATTCACTTAAAAATCCTGCGTAACTTATTCCAGTAAGCTCAGCCATCTCTTTTTTCCAGGTAGTGATATCTTTCTTATTGAATTGATTCAAATGATTATGACCGCAAGCTCTTGCCATTACTTTCATTAGCTCCGTAGAAGCAGAGAAGAAATTATGCAGCTGCTTTGCCGATTTATCAATATCAATTAACTTTCTTAATTCCGGCTTTTGTGTAGCTACACCTGCAGGACAATTGTTGGTATGACACATCCTGGCGGCTACACAGCCTACCGCTTGTATGGCGGAGTTGGCCAATGCCACACCATCGGCACCCAGGGCCATGGCCTTGATGAAATCTGCAGGAACTCGAATTCCGCCCGTGGCAATTAAGGTGACATCTTTACGACCTACTTTGTCCAAATAATGTCTGGCTCTTGCCAAGGCAGGTATCGTGGGAACAGAGATATTATCTCTAAAAAGTAATGGTGCCGCTCCCGTTCCGCCACCTCGACCATCCAGAATGATATAATCAGCGCTTGCATCTAAGGCAAATTGTATATCTGCTTCAATATGATTGGCCGAAAGCTTGAAACCAATGGGAATACCTCCCGTGAGGTCACGAACTTTGTCTGCAAAATTCTTAAAATCTTCTACCGTCGTCAAGTCTTCAAAAGCAGGAGGAGAAACAGCTGGAGTTCCTTCTTCCAGTTTCCTAACTTCGGCAATTTTACCAACTACCTTATTAGCCGAAAGATGCCCTCCTGTACCCGTTTTGGCTCCTTGTCCACCTTTGAAATGAAATGCTTGAACTCGCTTGAGCTTATCCCACTCGAAACCAAACTTGGCAGAAGCCAATTCATAGAAATACTTGGAATTGGCCTGTTGTTCCTCATCCAACATACCGCCTTCACCTGAGCAAATCCCTGTACCTGCTAATTCTGCTCCTTTCGCTAAAGCAATTTTCGCTTCCTCTGATAAAGCTCCAAAACTCATATCCGAAACAAACAATGGAATATCTAGCTTTAAGGGCTTTTTGGCATTTGGACCGATGATGAGTTTTGTACCCACTTCCACATCTTCCATTAGAGGCTTGGTGGCCAATTGAGCTGCAAGGATTTGAATATCTTTCCATTGTGGCAATTCAGGACTAGGTACGCCCATAGCAGCCATTTCGCCATGCTTACCCATTTTGGAAAGGCCATCTCTTGCTAAGGATTTGATAAAAGCCAAATTGGGTTCCTCTTTGGTAGAATCCGCACCACCATTATCAGATGATTGTTTTTCCTCCTTTTCATCATCCTTCAATTTGGAATGTGTACCATCACAATAGGGCTGATCTTTTGTGCGTTTGCACATACATAAATAAGCATCTCCTGTTTCTTTTGCTTCAAACTCTACTGGAGTAATGTCAGTACTTTCATGCGAGCCATCACAATATGGCTGATTGCTACTTAAGCCACAGGCACACCAAACTTTCTTTTCTCCTTTTTCTAATTCTACTTTTTTAGGTTTTCTATCTGCTATTTTAGGTTCACTCATAATTAAATTCTAATTCGTTTCTATTCCAATTTGATAAATTTGCAGCAGCTTCATAGGTACTTTGTAAAAAGACCTTGAGCATGCCTTCGGGATCCTTTGATTTCCTGACATCTTCGTAAATAAGGAAAAATTCACCCATTTCATTACTGTAAAAAGCCTCCTTTGGCAATACCTTCTGTTCGCCAAATTGAGGATTTGCTGGGTAGATATAGGTATAAAAAGCGGGAGGAAAATCTTTAGAACCTGGCCAGAAACCTGCACTAAATACTTCTTGAGAGTATGCTTCCTGCATTACTTCCAAAGGCATATTAGGAACACCTCCTTTAAGCAATGGAGCTGGATTACCTGAAAAACGACTCACCGCCAAATCAAATGCTCCCCAAAAAAGGTGCACAGGACTACACTTACCTATAAAATCACTTCTGAATTTACTAAAAACATTATTAGTTTTCAACATTGCCTGCCATATATCATAGGCTACTTTCGGATCATATGACTTGTTAATTTTATTATCCTTGAAAGGAATTGCAGGATCTATTTCGTTTGGGCTTCCATGTATTTTTACATCAATGCCAATACTCAAAAGCTTTTCAAACAGTTCAGAATAAAAATCTGCAACTGTCATGGGTCGAAGATCTATACTCAAGGTTTCCTCATCGGTACATTCAATAAAAAGCTTGTGTTGCTTAAAATCAAATTCTAGCTGGAAAAGCCGTCCTTGATATGGAATTCCATGGGTAGAGTATCCATGAGTACTGATGTACAATGCCGTATGCCAAGAGTGATTTTGCCAAGGCATGGTTTTAAGTCTGATTTTGCCTACAATTTGTATCCACTGGTGAAGAGTTTCATACGTGTCTTTTATTTCAGCAAAATTCAGAACCGGCCAATTTGAAAAGCTATTTCTTACTCCCATGATTACGATTATTTAATTTCTTCTCTGCCATCGCTATGCAAAGCGAATCTACCTTTCTCCCTTGGATGGGCTACTTCAGTTTCTTTCCAAGGCCAACCACCAAATTGCGTTCTTCCGTATTCGCGCATTGTTTCGCGTATTTCTTCGGCTGTATTCATCACAAATGGCCCATGCTGCACTACAGGTTCACCTATGGGTTTGCCTTCTAATATCAGAAAGTAAGATTCCTGATTGCCGTTTTGTATGCTTATATCCTCTCCAGCTAAGGCTTCCACCAAATGATTTACTTTAATGCTCTTGCCTTCAATTTCTATAGATTCGCCTTTGTAGAAAAAGATCGTACGGTGAGCATCTTTATTGCTTTTAGGAAGTGTCCAAACGGCATTGGCATCCATTTTTACTGTATAAACTGCCACCGCATTAGCTGGATTGGCAGCCCAAGAATCCGGCGTTGGGTCTAAGGCTTTCACGTCGTCGATATTGCCTGCGACTATCTGTATTGTTGTAGTCTTATCAGACTCATCTTTATGCCTAATCACTGGTATATCCTCCCGCCACAACATCTTAAAATGTGGCTCCACCATTTTGGATGCTCTAGGTAAGTTGAGCCAGATTTGAAATATTTCTAATGGATTTCCTTTATCCTCATTTACCAAAGGAAACATCTCGGAATGCTGAACGCCACTACCCGCTGTCATCCATTGTACATCACCTTCCATAAATCTACCCGCAGCGCCAAGCGAATCTGTATGATCCACCACGCCTTCTTTATTGATGGTGATGGTCTCGAAACCTCTATGCGGATGATACGGAAAGCCTGGCATATTCTGCCCATGATACATACGCCAGCCATCTTTTATCACAAAATCTTGCCCTATATTTCTTCCTTTGCGAAGCTCAGGATCTACGCCCATTTTGGAATTTCCTTTTGGGAATTCATCTCTATGGTACACACAAAATAAAAATGGGTCTTGGGTTTTCCAAGGAAATCCGAGTGGTTCGATATTTATAATTTTACTCATTGATATAATAGGTTAAAGCTCCCGAGGGACATTTATTTACTTGACTTTTTAACTCTTCCGTACTTGCGTTTTCTATTTTTAACCACGGAGAAGCCTTAGGGTTATAAACTTGCGGCAAAGTCTTGACACAAATACCGGCATGTTGGCAAAGATTTGCTTGCCATTTGATGGTGATTTCACCGTTTGAATACTCTTTCATAAGCTTGAAATTTTTATTTAAAATTCAAAACTTATTTATTCATTTCCATTCATGTAGATGAAGAAGTTCGCTTGTTAAGAATGAGCCATTTTAGCTCTTATTGTGCTGAGAGCTTGTGGGGTAATACCCAAATAAGTCGCTATCATTCTTTGTGGAACTCTATTAGCAAGGTTTGGATAAGCTTCCAAGAAGTATTCATATCTATCAACGGCAGGAGCGCTCATTAGCATAAGTACTCTTCGCTGCAAAACGCCCATCCTTCGATACAAGAGATTGGCATTTTTAAGTATCATTTCCTTTGAGACTTCGGCATTGAATAATAGCTCTTTCTCTAAAATCACTACTTCAGAATCCTCCAAGCAATCTATGTACAGCTCCACAGACTTGCCATATTCCAAAGATTCTACATCGGCAATAATCCAGCCTTCTGGAGCAAACATAAAAATATGTTCTTTGCCCTTGCTATCAATAATATAGCTTCTGAGCAAACCCGCTTTTACATAAAAAGTCAATGACTTTGAATCCCCGGCTCGTTGGAGCAATGCTCCTTTACGGTATGCTTTCGTTTGAGCATTTGGGTCGATATTGAATATATCACTTATGTTTTCCATCTGTTAATTGGCTTGGCGGGAGGATGATCAATTATTTTTCTACTATTGAGTTTATAAAATCGTTCAAATGCAATTCTTTCAATTCGGCATATAGCTTTTTGTCTTGCCTTGCTTTCTCTGCCAATTGGTATTTCATAGCTTCGTATTCTATCCTGGCCCAATCATTATTTCGAAGAAAATCTCGAAACAAAAGATGCCTTTTTAGCTCATTACTGCTAGATGGACATACATAAAGATGGTGATTTACTCCATCTAGAATTTCATTGCGTTTCGACCCACTCCTCTTAAATACCTCTCGCTGTGCGATGCCTTGGTCTCCGTTATGAAAATACCCGAGATTGATTAGCCCAGTTTTGATTGCCTCAAATTCCGTGGCATTTTCATAGATAATATCTATGTCAATAATGGCCTTCGAATCCAAATTCGGAACAGCAGTACTTCCTACATGCTCAATTTTGAATACAGTGTCTCCTAATCCTTTTGCAATCTCAAACTTTATAAGCTCAAAATCTCTAATCCAATCAGCAGTATATTTTTTGATAAGCATGAGATTAAAAATACTTTAATCATTAGAGAAAACAAGAGGAGGGGAAATGGAAGAGTTAATTGTAGGCTACCTAGATTAATGACCTAGTCTTATTTTTAGCAACACAATTAGATTTTCTTATGAAGCTAGATTGGCACACTAAATTCCTCCCGCATTTTCTATCGATTTGAGCCTAAAATGGTTTAATACTCAATTGAAATTATTATTACTTGGCTGGTTTAGTATCAGAATCGCTTTTTAGGAAGTCATACTTTTTCTGCTTGTCTTTCCATCTTTCCAAAGCATATTGCTGCATGTCATCGATTTGGTCTTTTTCATCAATAATTTCAAAACCAAGCAATGACTCGATGATATCTTCTAGGGTGGTAATTCCATCCATCCCGCCATATTCGTCAATAACGAGAGAAATGTGTTCTCTTTTGGCTAACATTTCATCCCACGCATTAAAAAGGGTTGTCCTTTTACGAAATGTCAAAATTTCTCTTTTAATATCCTTCAGCTTGAGGTCGAATTGGTCTTCGGCTAGTTTTTCGAAAACCATGGCCCGAAACACGTAGCCGGTAATATTGTCTTTGTTAGTTTTATAAATTGGGATTCTAGAGAAATGCAAAAACTCTTTGTTCTCCAAAAATTTCTCTAAAGTCATATCTTCACTGGCTGTTACCACAACTACTCTTGGTGTCATGATTTCAGATACTTTAATGTTCTTCAACTTTAGCAGGTTCTGAATGATTTTATTTTCATTCTCTGCAAATATACCTTCTTCAGTACCAATGCTTGCCAATGCAGAAACTTCCTCTCTACTTGTAGACAATTCAGCTTTATTTCGCGACAACATTTTAGTAAGAACGGAAGAAGCTACTACAATAGGATAAGTTACAAAAACCATAATGTTTATGATTTTTGCGGAAATGCCAACCAATGATTTGCTGTAATTAGCTCCTAAAGTCTTTGGAATAATTTCCGTTAACACTAAAATCAAAATTGTAAGAACTGCTGATACTATTCCAAAATAACCCTCACCAAAAACAACAATTGCCTGCGCACCCACTCCAGCTGCACCTACTGTATGCGCTATGGTATTTAGAGAAAGTATAGCAGATAGTGGTTTGTCAATATCTTCTTTCTGCTTAAGCATTGTTCCAGCACTCTTATCTCCATTTTCGAATCTAGACCTTAGATAAGATATCGGTGTAGAAAGTAAAACCGCCTCCATGATGGAACATAGGAAGGAAGTGAACAAGGCGACAAATAAATAAACTAAAAGTAATGTCATTTTATTTTTCTCTGCATTTTAGCACTAGTACAACTTCTTACGGAAAACTCAAACAATGTATTGATTTCTGACAAAATACATTTGGCGAAATTTACAAAGTATTTGGGTGGTTTAAGCAACCCTACCCGAGATGAATTGTCACAGATTGGATGGTCAACTAAGTACTACAGCATTTGTCTGAACTATCCCACCTCCTGCGTGTAGGGATTAAAAATGATTTTCTGAGGGACTATGATTCCAAGATCTAGAGGAGCGAAATATTCATAGCCCATGGTTTCAATCGTGAGGTAATGGAAAAGCACAAATCATTTTACCGATCTTAGGTTTACCGACCCTTTAGCGGATAATTAATATGATTAAAAAAATCCATACCTACCCCACCACATAATAATCCACCATCTGCTTAGCAGAAAGAAGACTTAGCGGAATGCCGCCACCTGGGTGGACGCTGCCGCCGCAGAAGTACAGATTGCTAATGCTGTTGTGCTGGTGTGGGTGGCGAAGAAATGCCGCATAGGGATTGTTGGAGCTATTGCCATACAATGAGCCTGCCGATGATGAAGTTTTGGATTCGATACGGCGTGGGTCGAGGTAGTCTTCTTCCTCTATATATTCTGCCAAATCCACTTTGAGTAAGCGGCTGAGTTTGGCAATCATATTTTGCTTAGCCTCGGTAATTAATTGATCCCAATCTTGCCCTTGGTTATTAGGCACGTTGATCATGGTAAACCAATTTTCCCCACCCCTACCCGCATCTGTAGGCTGCATTTTGGAAGTGATGTTCACGTAGATGGTAGGGTCGCTACTGATAGTACCTTTGTTGAATATCTGGTCAAATTCATCTTTATAATCATCTGAAAAGAAGATATTATGCAGACCAAGCGCTGGGAAGCTTTTCTTAATTCCCCAATAAAAGATCAATGCCGAACTCGATTTTGGCTGGCGTAGCAGTCGCTCCGGTTGCTTTTGATTGCTTAGCAGTTTTCTATAGGTATTTACCATATCCATATTACTCACCACCAAATCGGCACTATGCCATTGGCCATTTACCTTCACGGCTTTGCAGGCTTTATTTTCAATTTTAATCTCCTCTACCTTATGGCCAAAATTGAAGCTTACACCTAAATCCTGCGCTAGTTTGAGGATGGATTGGGTAATGGAATGCATCCCACCAATTGGAAAAAATGCGCCTCTATTAAACTCCAAATGCGGTATGATATTGAGCGTGGC
>CAZRBW010000015.1:0-42790 GCA_964598395.1 uncultured Roseivirgaceae bacterium | reverse complement strand
TTGGAAAAAATGCGCCTCTATTAAACTCCAAATGCGGTATGATATTGAGCGTGGCAGGTGCCTGATATGGATCGGAGCCATTGTAGGTCGCATAGCGATTGAAAAGCTGCACCGCCTTTTCAGTTTTGAAAAGTCGTCGGTTTTCATCGGCCATACTGCGATTGAAGTTGAGCGTATGCAATCGAGTGTAAGCTTTGAAGGCTTTGGGCCCCAGCCAAGTGCTCAACTTGTGTATGGGCTTAAACATAAACAGGTCCGCCAAAGTATCGTACAGTGCTGCACTTTTGCTTAAGGCTTTTTCCAGATTGGCAGCGGGTTCGCCAAGTTTAGTTTCAATTTCCAGGAAGAGCTCGGCTCGATTGCTGGAAGCGGTGAGTTGGGTGCCATCCTCCCAAAAATATCGGCAGCTTTCTGCTAACTGTTGGTAATTGAAGTAATCCTTTGGGTTTTTGCCGGCAGCTGTAAAAAGCTCATCGACCAACTCGGGCATGGTAAATAGCGAAGGTCCCGCATCGAAGCGATAGGCGCCGAGCTGTATTTCGGACAATTTACCTCCTGCATAACTGTTGGCTTCGAATACTTCCACATCGTAGCCTTTGAGCTTTAGCCTCACGGCAGCTGCCAAACCTGCAATGCCAGAACCGATGATGATGGCTTTTTTCATATTAGCTATTTCGAAGGCTTATTTTGCCCTTTTACCATTGAGTAGTAAACTAACTTCTCGCATCCAGAAGAGTTATAATTTCAGCCAAATTTTCTTCCTCAGGATTGTGCGAAAAGTCGGCTTTGCTCATATATTCCTTCATTACAGCATCTTGCACTCGGCCTCTTTTGAGAGCTTCGCTGTAGCGCAAATCGCTAAAAGTAACCATCGTGTAGAGCGGAATCCATTTGTCGGGATAGGCTTGATGCAAGCGGGCTTCAATCTTCTTTTGCAATAGAAATGCTTCATCGGCAACGCTATCGCGCATTTCGATAAAATTGTGCAAAGCCAAATCGGCAATGGCATCAGCATCGGGCTTCCGAACTTGCTGAAACCTGCTGGCCAAAGCTTCCCAATCGCCATCGAAATCGTCCATCATGCTGTTGAGCACATAGCAATCTTCAAAGGCGGCATTCATTCCTTGTCCGTAAAATGGCACAATGGCATGCGCTGCATCACCAATTACCATAGCTTTGGCTCGATGCCAGGGATAGCACTTTACCGTCACCAGCGAGGATGTTGGGTTATGCTGAAATTGCTCTTGCAGGTCAGGTAAATTCTCAAGCGAATCTGGAAAATACTGCTGGAAAAAAGCCTTTAAATTTTCTGGTGTATCCAAATGCTCAAATGAATTGGCACCTTCGAAGGGTAGGAATAATGTAACCGTAAAAGACTTGTCCAGATTGGGCAAAGCAATCATCATAAAACCGCCTCTAGGCCATATATGGAGGCTATTTGGTTCAATGGAAAACTCGCCAGCTTTGGCAGGAAAGCTCAATTCCTTGTAGCCATGCTCAATAAAATGTTGTGAATAATTGAAACGATCGTTGCGCATCAATTTGCTTCTCAAAATAGAAAATGCGCCATCGGCACCGAATATAAAATCCGCTTTAAAATTACGGCCATCTTCCAGCCAAACTTCAGCGGTTTTGATGTCCACATTTTTGCACGCTTGGCCAAAATACAAAGTGGCTCCAGCTTCCTCTGCTGCATCAAGTAAGAGGGCGTTTAGACCCGAACGAGAGATGGAATTAATAAACTGCCCCTGCTTGCCATAAGGTTGAAATGTGAGATTACCTTCCAAATCGTGCATGGTGCGCCCGTGCATGGGAATGGCTAACTGCCGCACTTTATCGATTAAGCCAATTTGCTCAAAACACTTGAGTCCCCTATGGCTCAATGCCAAATTGATAGATCTGCCAGCAGCTAATTCACTTTTGCGTAGGTCGGGTCTTTTCTCAAAAACTGATACCTGAAAACCTCGCTTGGCTAAATAAATGGCCAACATAGAGCCGCATAATCCGGCTCCAAGAATAATAATATGGTTATTGGGTAGCTGGCTCATTCTTGTGGATTTATGCTAAGATAATCATGAATGCAGGTATAAAAAATGGCGGGAGGTTTCTCAAGCGATTATCCACTTCATTCAATCAATGAAAATCATCTGTCGTGACTTCTCTCCAAGGTCCACTTGGTTCTTTCACTCTCAATTTCAAGCCATATCCTCCACCTGCATCGAAATACAAAATTTGGATTGGGTGGTTCCCTTCTTCCAAAGCAATCTGTCCATTTTTGGCAGTTGGGCCATGTAGCCCATCATGATTGATCACTTCTCTATTACCTATTTTCAGCATACTTCCATCATCACTTGTCAACTCAAATTCGTAAATGCCCGCTTCCTTGGCTACAAATATTCCATCAATCTTAAGCCCAAATACCGATTCAATCACTTCTGCAGGAATCTGTGGAATAGTCAGCTTATAGGAAGTCACGGGCTCAGCATCGGCTAATTGACTTACTGTTCTGAAGTTTTGTTTAAAATATTGCGCAGTTAAGCCTACTGTATTTTTCGCATCATCTATTTGCATAGCTGGCAACGGATCTTGTCTGGTATAAGTGCCGATAGCTGGCGCACTTTGGCGACCTTTTTCACTTATCGCAATGGCCATCACTTTAAGGCTGGCATCCATGGGAATTTCTATTCTCACTGGCTTACTGTAATGTGTGGATCTTGCATTTGGCAAGGTACCATCTAGCGTATATCGGATCTCTGCATTTGGCAAAATGGACTGAAGATTTAGCTCAAAACTGCTTTCCAATTGCACCCTATTTCCACCTAAACCCATTGGCTCTGGCAATCTGTAATTGATATTTTTGGCTTCGAGCAGTGGTAAATGATACGCTAGTCTTGATTGAAAATTTTCAAAATTCTTCTTATTAGCTCCACTCCAAACTACTTCCGATAAAGCCAGCATACGAGGAAAAACCATATATTCTACTTGATCAGATGTTGGAATATATTCTGTCCAAACATTGGCTTGCGCACCCAAAATATGTGATTGCTCCTCGGCACTAAGTTCGGCGGGAAGCGGGTGGTATTTGTACACATCGGCAAGGGTGGTAAGGCCACCAATAGCAGTTGGTTCGAATTTCGGATCTCCTTGATAATGATCGAAATACAGCGCGAAACCGGGAGTCATCACTACGTCGTTTCCATGCTTAGCAGCTTCTATTCCTCCCGCTTCTCCACGCCAGGACATCACAGTGGCCGTGGGTGATAGGCCGCCTTCCAATATTTCATCCCAGCCAAGCAATTTCTTACCTCTTGCATTTATTATTTTCTCTACTCTTCTGATAAACCAGCTTTGCAATTCAAACTCATCTGCCAAGCCTTCTCGCTTTATCAGCTCTTGCGCATATTGGCTTTCTTTCCATTTTACTTTCGGCGCTTCATCCCCACCAATATGGATATATTCACCTGGAAATAAATCCATTACCTCATTGAGCACATCTTCCAAAAACACAAAAGTCTTCTCCTCTGGACTGAAAATATCGTCGAAAACGCCCCATAGTGTGGCTACTTTTTCTGGTCCTTCGTCATTGGCAAACTCCGGGTAGGCAAATAGCGCAGCGGTAGCATGGCCGGGCATTTCAATTTCGGGCACTACGGTAATGTAGCGTTCCGCAGCGTAAGCCACGATTTCCTTCACTTGCTCTTGAGTATAAAATCCACCATATCGCTTGCCATCAAACTGATGCGGCTGATCGCTGTAATGGCCGATAAGCGTTTCATCTCGCCAAGCTCCCTTTTCGGTGAGCAAAGGATATTTCTTGATTTCGATGCGCCAGCCTTGATCTTCGGTAAGATGCCAATGAAAACGATTCATCTTATACATGGCCATCATATCCAGATATTTCTTGATGAAATCTATCTCAAAAAAATGGCGCGCAACATCTAAGTGCATACCTCGCCAAGAAAATGCTGGGCTATCCGTAATGGACAAAAGCGGGAGGTATTGGGTCGACTCATTGGGTGGTAGCAATTGCAATAAGCTTTGTACGCCATAAAATAGGCCCGCATGTGAATTGGCTTGGAGCAATATTGCATTGGAATAAATATCTAGTTTGTATGCTTCCTCATTAGAAGTATCAGTTGCAGAATCGGAAATCAGAATTTGCCAATCTGCTTTTGTAGGCTCCTCAATAAAATCCGCTTCTGTGTTGGCAGCATCTAAGAACAATTGAATGATGCGCTTAGCCTCTTCATCTTGAGCATAAACTCGTGGCTTAGCTGGAATTTTATAATTTCCTTTTGGCGCACTAATCTGCTGTGGAACAGGAATAATGGCAATTGGTAATTCCCTAGGGGCTTCGCTTTGGCAGCCTAGCAAAATAGCTAATAAAATTAATATGGATAGTTTTTTCATCTAGTTAGGATTGCTCATGAAATATAGTGAATAAAAAAATTCACCTAAATTCACCTGTTAGTTTTTTTTTATTTAATTTGCTTATAGTTCTATTTAAGCTCAAATTCTAATGAGAATTTAATTTGTTTACCAATTTGCAATGCCTTTGATTGAGTTTCTGATTTAACCTTAACCAATATTATGATCCGATTTGCAACAGAGTTTCCGACCTTAACCATTGCTTTAGCTATTCATTTTATCATAATAGCAACGGTGCTTACCATCGGCTTGAGATCTAAATTGCCAAAAGAGGATAAGTGGATTTTAGGAATTGTAACTGTTGTGAGTTCTTTACTCGGCTTACTAATGCTGATTATCTGGCGGAAAAAGTTACGATAACTAAGCCATCACGGATACCATGTTAAGCACTCTTTCGCCCAATTCCTGATTGCCTTTTATCTCCACCAAGGATTTAGCTTCATCTAACTTCATTCCTTTGGAAAACAACTTCCAAGCAATATCTGGTGATATGGCAATTTCTGCTGCGAACGCTTGCGGTATATCAGCAGTCAATTCCCATTTGCTAACATTCTTCTGCAAATACCAATCGCCGCCAATCTCGGTGGTAATAGATACTTTGATAGCAGTTCCATGCTCCGCAAATACATCTCGAAAAGTATGCGGCAATCCTTGCATAAATGTGTGGATAAATGGATAAAACAAATCTTTGCGCATTAATCCTTTATCGCCAAAGGCATCTCTAATTTGCTGTTGATGGATAAACTTTTCGGTGTATTCTCTGGCGATATGAAACCAGTTCAGCGATTTTTCTTCACCGGCCCAAGCCACTGAAAACACAGCTTCTTCGAATGGATCGAGAGTAGCTAAGTATGTGCAATATTGCTTACCAGTATGTTGCAGCAAGTCCAAAATCACTTTTGGGCTAAGTCGCTCACTAGCCTTAGTCCATTCAGCATTTAAGTCGTTCAGATAAACAACCAAATCCTGATAGGAATGTATCGGATTAGTGGGAGCAACAAAATGGCCGTCACGAAGCATCGATATGGTTCGGACATTTCCATCGAGCAAATGGGTGGCAATATCTCGCACCTTCCATTTTTTGGCTATAGTAGATTTCTGCCAATCCTCTTTCGACAAAGACGCCAAAAAGGAAATGAGCATTTCATCCAAGACTGGAAAAAGATGGATTGTCTGTATGGGAACCGCTTGCTTCATTTTGAGAATAGGTCAGCCTGATTCCAAAACAACGAAATTTTAGATAAATTTCTCTAAAATCTGCCCAAACTTATACACATCCATAAAGCTATTGTACATCGGTGTTGGAGCCAAGCGGATAACATCTGGTTCGCGCCAATCACCGATTACGCCTGCAGCCATCAAATTATCAAATAGTGCTCGTCCATTTTCACTTATCAATAGCGACAATTGAGCGCCTCGTTCCTGAGGGTTTTCAGGAGTGATGATAGTGATGATATTTTGTTTATCAATTGTTTTAATAACAAACTCAAGATAAGCCGTAAGTTCGAGACTCTTCTGGCGCAGCTGTGCCATTCCAGCCTTTTGGAAAAGCTCCATGGAAGCAAGGTGTGCGGCAGTTCCAAGTATATTGGCATTGCTCAATTGCCAGCCATCTGCGCCATACATAGGCTCAAAGCCACTTTCCATTTTGAAACGCTTACTTTCATTGTATCCCCACCAGCCGGCAAAACGTGGAATTTCATTGTCCTGCGCGAATCTTTCGTTCACAAATGCTCCACCTACGGAGCCTGGCCCGCTATTTAGATATTTGTACGTACACCACACTGCAAAATCCACATTCCATTTATGCAGTTCTACAGGCACATTACCTGCAGCATGCGCCAAATCGAAACCAACCGTAGCGCCTACTTTATGCGCCTCTTTGGTGATGATCTCCATCGGCATTAATTGCCCAGTATAATATTGTATGCCTGGAAAAAGCACCATAGCAAGCTCATCTTTGTATTGCTCGATGGCAGCCAAAATATCTTCTTCTCTTAGGGTGTACTCACCTTCGCGAGGTGCGAGTTCCAATATTGCATCTTCGGGATCGTAGCCATGATGCTTCACTTGTGATTCCAAAGCATATATATCAGAAGGGAAACTTCCTGCTTCGGTCAAAATCTTGTATCGCTCACCATGCGGCCAATAGAATGAAACGATGAGCAAATGAAGATTCGTAGTGAGATTATTCATAATCACCACTTCATCCTCCTGCGCTCCTACCAGTTCAGCTACTGATTTTTTGAAAAGGTGATGGTATTTTGCCCATGGCCTTTCTCCATTGAAATGTCCTTCAACACCTAAGTTTGCCCATTGATCTAGTTCTCTGTTTACATATTCACGCGCCAGCTTTGGTTGCAAGCCGAGTGAATTACCACAAAAATAGATGGCATCTTGGCCATTTACCTGTGGAAAAGTAAACTCTTCTCTAAATGATTTTAATGGATCTTGCTGATCTCTAGTTTGGGCAAAATTTTCTGTGTATTCGAAGTTCATGGCGAAAGCTAAAACAATGGAACCTCAAAAATGGCTATTGGTTTTCAATAATTAAAATAAAGAAAGCTGTTGGGGCACATTTAGGGCATTTTCAAATTTCAACAACCACTCTTTTCTGGTTTTTCCTCCCGCGTATCCGGTAAGATCGCCCGATGTGCCCATTACTCTATGGCAAGGAACTACAATCAAGTATGGATTTTTGCCAGTGGCATTGCCAATTGCTCTTGGGGAAGTATCACCTATTAGCTCACCCAACTTTTTATAGCTGATTGTTTTTCCTTTAGGAATTTTGGCAATTTCCGCCCAAACTTTCCGCTGATAGTCTGTGCCTCTTTCGCCCAGATTCAGCTCAAATTCAGTACGCTCGCCATTGAAATACTCTTGCAACTGTTCGATGCATTTGGCTATTTCTTTGGGTATAAATCTAGACGTGATTTCTTCGGCAGTTTCATCTACAAAAGTGATGGAGAAAATAGTGTCTTCATTTCCACTAATCTCTATTTTCCCAATTGGGGTTTCTAGGTATTCTTTGGTCATTATCTAAAAAATTATCAACACTCCTTCCCAGCCAATTTAGGGCATTATTCTGTAGCAATTTTTGACTTACTCGTCCATCGAAACCTGCATTTCGAATGAGCTTACCTGGAGAAAGTTCTCCAAGTGGGAAAGGGTAATCAGAGCCCAAAGCTATAAAGTCTTCGCCAATTAGATCAACAATAAATCGTAACATTTGCGGTTCATGCACCAATGAGTCTAAATAAAACTTCCCAAGATAGTTCTTGGGATTAAAAGGATTGTCCACCGCACAAAGGTCGGGGCGCACATTGAATCCATGCTCTATGCGTCCAATAGTCGCTGGAAATGAGCCTCCTCCATGTGCAAATGCCACGCGCAGATTTGGCAATCGTTCGAACACACCACCGAATATCATTGAGCAAATAGCAAGGCTAGATTCCGCTGGCATTCCTACCAACCAAGGCAGCCAATATTTGGGCATTTTCTCTTTGGCCATCATATCCCAAGGGTGCACGAATATACAAGCACCCAATTCTTCGGCTGCCTGAAATACCGGAAATAGCTCTGGCGCATCCAGATTCCAATCATTCACATGGCTTCCAATTTGCACGCCTGCAAGCCCTAATCCTTTCACGCATCTTTCCAATTCTTTGATAGCCAAATCGGGGGATTGCATTGGCAGCGTACCCAAACCTACAAATCGGCGAGGGTAATCTTGCACCACACTGGCGATATGATTGTTGAGAATTTGACTTAAATCGTAAGCATCTCGAGGCTTGGCCCAATAAGAAAACATAACAGGAACTGTGGACAAAACTTGCACATCTACATTGTGCAAATCGCAATCGTGCATCCGTACTGTCGGATCCCAGCAATTGTCTTGTATCTCGCGAAAAAACTTATCGTCGATCATCATGCGAGCACAGCATGGCTTATGATGCTCCAGTCGCACAAAACCGCCATAACCGTAGCGTTCCTGCAAGTTGGGCCATGTTTTGGGCAAAATATGCGTATGAATATCGATGGTAAGAGGGTCGCGAATCATCAAAATCAGTTTGGTTTTTGCATAACTGTACCGCAATTTTTGCACGTACGGTTTTCCTCAGATTCGAAAAAACGGTTCATAATAGGAGGTAGTTGATTTACGATATCGGAAATATGGGCAAATTCTTCATAAAGCTTGTTACCACAATTTTCGCAAAACCACATAAAACCATCCATTTCTTTTTGCTCACGATATACTTCCATCACCATTCCTACAGAACCCGCAGGGCGTTGCGGAGAGTGAGGAGTGCGAGGCGGGAGGAGGAAGATATCGCCTTCATTGATCGGAATATCCACAGGTTTACCATCTTCGATAATCTTGAGAATGATATTACCTTCCACTTGATAGAAAAACTCCTCAGCCTCATTGTAGTGATAATCTTTACGTGCATTTGGCCCGCCAACTACCATTACTACAAAGGTTTCGTTGTCGGTATATACCTGCTGATTGCCAACAGGAGGTTTTAATAAGTGGCGATGTTCGTCAATCCACTTTTTGAAATTAAATGGGCGTCTTATAGGCATAAAATTCAATTTTAGGAATCATCTAAGTTATAAATTTATTTCTTGAAATGGGATATCCCAAAACATTCGTTTTTGATAATTATAGCGAATTGATCATAAAATAGCTTTGTGAAATATTCTTTACCTCCCGCTTTCTCCAAAACTCTGCAAGAGGTGAAAAATGCATGTTTCCAATTTCATTTGTAAATTGAAATCACTTTTTCACTATAATTGATTAAAATGGCTCGTTTCTTTAACAATCGTTCTCACAAAGTAGGTTTGGCACCTGGTACTGCCATTTATACAGGTAAAAAGAAAGAAGGAAGCTCCACCATGGAGCTATTGTCCTACTCTACCGAGGCTGTAGAGGAAAAGAAAAATGCAAGTGTCGAGGATATTTTGATGCTGCCAGAAAACCGCACCAATTGGATAAATCTAAATGGTGTGCATGATGTAGATAAGGTTAAAGCCATTTGCGATCATTTTGAGGTTCACTCACTTATAACAGAAGATATTCTCAACACCGACCAAAGACCCAAATTAGATGTGCATGATAATCATATCTATGTAGTGCTCAAAATGATCGAATATTTGCCCGATAAGGCTGAGATAAAAATGGAACAAGTGAGCTTTATCATTGGTAAAAATTTGGTACTTAGCTTTCAAGAAGTGGTGGGGGATACGTTTAATCCTGTGCGTGACCGCATTCATGGCCGAGGGAGAATTTGCGGTCGCGGCGCGGAATATTTGCTTTATGCCCTCATGGATACTGTGGTGGATAATTATTTTGTCGCGTTAGAGAAAATTGGTGATGAAATGGAACTGATGGAAGAAGACTTAATGGTTAATCCTAATGAAGAATCTGTGCAAGATTTGTATTCGCTAAAAAGAGAAATGCTGGCACTACGTAGAGCTATTTGGCCTTTGAGAGAAGTAATTGCCCAAATGGAGCGGGAGGATACACGATTGGTGATGAAGGCAAATAAATTATATTTTCGTGACCTCTATGATCATATGATCCAAGTAATCGATACTATTGAAATCTATAGAGATTTGCTCGCTGGTATGGTGGATTTGTACCAAAGCACCATCAGCAATCGCATGAACTCGATTATGAAAGTGCTTACGATTATTTCGACTGTTTTTATTCCAATCACTTTTCTTACAGGTGTTTATGGAATGAATTTCGAATATATGCCGGGCGTGAGCAATGTAAACGGATTTTGGATTCTCACTGGAGTAGTATTGGCAAGCATGATTGCAATGTTGCTATATTTCAGAAAGCAGGGCTGGTTTAAGTAGTGCTTTTTCATTTCACAAAAAAAACCACCTCATTTCTGAAGTGGCTTCTTACCTAAATCAATCCAATTAGCTTTATAATAGCGTAGTAGGGCAAACATATTCAGACTTTGCAATATCTGTTTTGGCAATAGCTTCAAAGCCACCAACCACATCTACGAAATTATCCCATCCTCTTTGCTTTAAGATAGATGCAGCTATCATACTTCTGTATCCTCCCGCACAATGCAGCGCAAATGGCTTATCCTTTGGAAATTCTGCCAAATGATCGTTGATCTGATTGAGTGGAGTATTTTGGGCAACCAATAAGTGCTCGGAATCAAACTCACTTTTCTTTCTTACATCAAATACAAGCAAGTCATCTTTTTCTATTTGCTCTTCTAATTCATTTGCCGAAATTCGATTTACCTTGTCCAGCTCATTTCCATCATTTTTCCAAGCATCCACACCACCATCGAGATAGCCGATTGCGAAATCGTAGCCCACTCTTGCTAAGCGAGTGATTGCTTCATCTTCTTTGCCCGGCTCAGCTATGATCAGAATCTCTTGTTTGATATCTGGAATCAATTCACCAACCCACATGGCAAAGCTTCCACTTAGGCCTATATTGATACTATTTGGGATAAAGCCTTTGGCAAAATCAGCTGGGTCGCGAGTATCTAGTAACAAAGCGCCTGTTTCATTAGCTGCGGCTTCAAACTCTCTTGGAGAAAGCGCCCTCATGCCACGCTCCATCACGGTATCTATGCTATCGTATCCTTTTATATTCATCAGCACATTCTTTGGGAAATAGCCTGGAGGGGCGGTAAGACCAGTCAATAGCTCCTTAACAAATTCCTCGCGAGTCATATCAGCACGCAAAGCATAGTTTGTAGCTTTCTGATTACCAAGCGTGTCGGTTGTTTCTTTGCTCATTTTCTTACCGCAAGCACTCCCCGCACCATGATTTGGATATACGATCAAGTCGTCGCTCAATGGCATAATTTTATTGCGCAACGAGTCAAATAAATGAGAAGCTAATTTCTCTTCTGTAAGATCAGCAATTACGTGTTGCGCCAAATCTGGTCTGCCTACATCTCCAATGAAAAGCGTATCTCCGGTGATAATCCCATGCTCATTGCCTGATTCATCTATCAGCAAATAAGTGGTACTCTCCATAGTATGACCAGGAGTGTGAATTACTTTCACTTTGTATTTACCTACTTCGAATATTTGATTGTCTTCGGCGACAATAGCTTCGAAACCAGGCTTGGCAGTTGGGCCATATACGATTTCTGCACCCGTTTTTTCGGCAAGATCCAAGTGGCCACTTACAAAGTCAGCATGAAAGTGTGTTTCAAACACATACTTGATTTTCGCACCGTCCTTTTCAGCGCGATCGATATACGGTTGCACTTCACGAAGTGGATCAAAAATGGCTGCCTCACCATTGCTCTCAAGATAGTAAGCGGCATGCGCCAAACAGCCTGTGTAGATTTGTTGTACTTTCATATTATTCGATTTTTGTTTTTGGCTTTTAGGATTTATAGCAGAGCAAAATAAGGTTCATAATACTTTGCAAGCCAGATCATTTCATTTGAAATTATACTCAAATTAAACACCTTAAAAACAGGGAAACAGTGATTTTGGTCACATTTAGAAAAAAATCTAAATAACCCAATGAAAAGTAGCGGGAGGAATAGATCACTAAATATTCACCAAATGTAACGCCACCGCCAAGCCTGCACCTATTAGAGGCCCGACAACAGGCACCCAAGAGTAGCTCCAATCGCTATTTCGTTTTGCTGGGATTGGCAACAATTGATGCATAATACGAGGTCCTAAATCACGCGCAGGATTTATCGCATAGCCAGTAGTGCCACCAAGAGATAAACCAATTGCTAGCACTACTAAGGTAACAGGAATAGCACCCAATGAGCCCATGCCCACTTTCTCTGATTCGCCAATGCCCATACTTATTTCAGGGTCGGCAAAATGGAGGATGGAGAATATCAGCACAAAAGTGCCAATTACTTCACAGAATAGATTGAAAGGAATTTTGCGAATAGCTGGTGCAGTACAGAAAGTAGCCATTTTGGTATTGCCATCTTCAGTTGCTTTGTAGTGGTCGTGATAAAAAAGCCAAACCAATGTTGCGCCTAAGGCCGCTCCTAAAATTTGTGCTAATATAAAGCTAGGAACTTTTGCCCATTCGAATGAGCCTTCAAAAGCCAAAGCAAAAGTAACTGCCGGATTGAGATGTGCGCCGCTATATGGCCCGGCTACAATCACACCTGTAAATACGCCCAAAGCCCAGCCTACTGTTATCACAATCCACCCGCCTCCGTGGCCTTTGGTGTCTTTTAGTATTACATTAGCTACTACGCCATTGCCTAATAATATAAGAAGCATTGTACCTAAAGCCTCAGCTGCAAACTCAGTCATTTCCTAAATTTATTTGGCTGAATATCGGAATTATTTTGAGTTTTTACCTAAAGACCAATCAATTTTTACCAGCTCATCCCGACTGTTCGACATTTGCAATGTCGTACTGCTGATAATGAGGATTTGTAATCCTACTGATTGTGATCAAAAGGAGAAATTTAAACGCGGAGATAACAGAGGGAAGACGCAAGTGAGCGCAGAGAAAAATCTATTAATCATTATTAAATCCCATCTTCATGACAATTGTCTGAACTATGATTAGAGATGATTATATGATAGACTATGATTTTCATTTAATCCCTTTAAATATTTCGATCTAACTCTCCGGTATAGGAATACCGACAAACATTATTGCATCCTCTTCAATGTTTTGAACTAACATAAAATATAGCCTATCACCTATTGGGATAGGAATGGAGTAACAGTTTTTCGGAACCTTAATCTTACCGATTAAATCTAAGTTTTCAGAAATTACAGAGATATAATGACGATTATAAAACCAACTGACTTTCTTGGAATCGTCATCAGGATTAAATTTTACCTCTACCCGATAAAAAACTCTTCTGTCAGGATCCCATATCAGATTGTGAAAATAACTGCTCTTTACAGGAAGCCAAACCCGAAAATTATCCACGTTCGGCAGTAAGTCTATTTCTCCATCGATAGATTCTCCAGGAACAGATGCATAGGTTAGTTTTTCATCTTCAATATTGTAGATAAAGGCCAAATCTGAAAAGGAAAATATAAAGGCTATACGCTTATCATCTATGGCACTTATTATTGGTTTGGCTAAATCAGTATAAGGTCGAAACCTTTCCAATATTTCCTCGGGCAAAGCTACCTCCAACGGTTGAACAGTTTTGCTGGCAGGGTTTATCCTCACCATCCTTGGGATTTGATCAAATACAAAGGGATAAAAACGTTCCAAGAACTCTTGGTTTACCCATACTGGTTTAATTGATGGATTGATTTCGATATTTATTCCAGGATTCACAACGCTACTATTTCCAGCTAAACTTTTGGAATCAATTTCTGCTATTAGTTTCAAGCAGTTATTTTCTTTGTTGATTTGAAAATGCTGATAGTTAGTATTAAAATTCTGAACAATTATGTCTTGTCCATAAACACCAACAGCTGAACCTGAATAAAGGCTGACAAGTGGATCACAAGGCTTGAAATTGGCAATCTCACCCGTACTAAGGTTTATTCTATCAATCGCGTTTCGAGTATAATTAAAGCCATAAAATATAATCTGATCTTCCTCAATGGTAGTTGTATAACTCTGATCGTAATAAGTCAAAAAATTAACACCTGTTTTAATGACTAAAGTATCAGGCTGAGCAAAGGAAATGTCTTGCACTCCCTTCTCGGAGGTGCAAGACATAAAATTAAAACTTAAAAATAGACAAAGGGCAAAAAATAAACGTCTCATTCAATGATTGGATCACAATTTCTTACCATAATATTGAGTTCTGGGGGAATTGCACCTCCACAAGCATTCATTATTTCCGCCATAGTGTCCACATAGTCTTCTTGACATATTAACCAATTACCTGTCCAATCATCACAATCCGATGAAAATGTGGGAGTGAAAAGCATCATTGAAAATATAAATGCTAGCAACCCAATTACTTTTGATGAAAGAGTTTTTAAATTTTTCATTTCTTCATTGTTAGTTGGTTTATAAATATAATTACACAACTAATTTCATAAAAATTACAGAGTGATAAAATTATAAAATGATAAAATGAACGGTCTAAATTAATGATAAACGAAAGTTACCCTTTTCAACTTCGCATTGACTGCAATAATTCTTCCTTATGGGTTGAGTTATTTCTTATAATTCCTTTCTAATTGCTCATTTTTCAATAAGCCCTTGCCAACTCTTCGACATTTGCAATATTTCCTTCGTTCTTTACACATGGTTATCATAAACAAATAGAGAGGAGCACGAGTTAAAAACTCGCGCTAGCGGAGAGATCTTCTTTTTGTCACCTCCTAAAAAAGGTTTACAGATTTGAGATGAGACCCTTGGCAATGAACCTATCAATAATCTACCAATAAATAGCTCGACGCTAGGCTGGTAAATTCTTGTATTTGGCTTTTCTCCCATTCTGGTGTTTTATCCATTTCTTTGGCCATAATTCTGGCAACTTCCGGTGCCATATCTATGGCTGCTCGGGCGTCCAGAAACAACGCTCTTACCCGCCTGGCCAGAACATCCTCCACCGTTTGAGCCATTTCGTAGCGTACGGCCCAAATTACCTCCACTTTTTTGTATGGGAGTCGTGGGTGCAATCGTTCTGCCAATTTAGGCTCATCCTCAATCAACCTCTGCAAATAAGGCTGATCGGAACCATAGATATACCAAGCCTTCTTTCGATCGGTATTGCGAACATAGCCATGAATCGGCAGATGTTCGGTCATACATTTTCGCTCTTGCAAACCACCAATCATAGCTGCTTTGTCCACAGTTTCCTCAGCCATTTTGCGAAAGGTGGTCCATTTGCCACCCAAAATGGTGACGAGGCCACTTAGCGAAACATGAACCTTATGGCCGCGAGAAATTTCTTTTGTGCTTTCACTTCCATCTTTGGGGGCTGCAAGAGGACGTAAACCTGCGAAAATACTTAGTACATCTTCTTTGGCGGGAGGTTTAGCCAAATATTGTGAGGCAGTTTTTAGGATAAAATCGACTTCTTCTTTCAATGCTTTTGGCTCGGCACTGATCTCATTCACCAGCGTGTCTGTAGTGCCAACTACCACTTTGCCATGCCACGGCACTGCGAACAGCACGCGGCCATCATCGGTTTGGGGAATCATGATTGCTGCATCTCCTTGCAAAAATTCACGATCCAAAACTATATGTACCCCTTGGCTGGGTTGTATAGATTTGGCTGCTTTGGCATCATCCATTTGGATGATATCATCCACAAATACACCGGTAGCATTTACCACAGCTTTACTTTGAATTTCGTAAGATTTGTCGCTCAACAAGTCCTTTACTTTAACTCCACTAACCATTTCATCCTTTTTGAGCAAATCAGTCACTTGCATATAATTGAGAACAGTGCCCCCACTTTCCACGCAGGTTTGTGCTATATTAATAGCCATTCTTGAATCATCGAATTGGCCATCATGATATACTACGCCACCCAATAGGCCTTCTTGTTTGATATTTGGGATTTTGGCAATGACTTCATCTGTATCTAACGATTGCGATGGTCCCAAGCCCAATTTGCCCGCCATCATATCATATACTTTGAGGCCTACCGTGTAGAATGGCCCACTCCACCATTTGTAGCTAGGAATTACGAAAGGCTGATTATGTACCAGATGAGGAGCATTTTGGTACATAAGGCCACGCTCGTGGAGTGCTTCCATCACGAGTGAAATATCTCCTTGTGCTAAATACCGAACACCGCCATGTACCAGTTTTGTACTTCGACTTGAGGTTCCTTTTGCGAAATCGTGGCGCTCCAGCAATAGCACTTTATATCCTCTGGTAGCTGCGTCCATTGCAGTGCCTAGCCCCGTAGCTCCACCTCCAATTACCACCAAGTCCCAAATCTCATTGGCTCCTTCTTCCAATCTCTCAAGTTGTTGCTTTCTGTTCATAATAAGCTTGTTTAGCCTTCAAATCAATAATTGACAAAAAGTACATATTCGATAATTAATACAATACAAGGAATCATAAATATTAACTCGCCATAGTTACGATGTGTTCCCATTCGATAAAAGTATTGAGCTTTGATTCGGAATTGCAAGAACATAATCATCATAACGGAAGAAGGCAATAACCATAACCAATCGAATGAGTAACGATAGGAGAGCAAGAGCCAACTCATAAATGCAGCACTTAAAAATAGGTCGTGGATATTAGTGATTTGCTTTAGTCCCAATTGCTTGGTGATTGAGGGCATTTTCATTTTGGCGTCGTCCTCCCGCTCCAGAATTGAATAGATTAGCAAACCACAAAAAACGACTGCAAATACCCAAAAAATGGCTAAGCTATTTTGCCAAAATTCCTGTTCAGCAATATTGGCTATCAGTACGCCACCTGTATAGATTATAGCTACGAATAGTTCTTTGAGTAAATAAAACTTACTGCGAGCAAAATGAGCAAGGAACAAATAGACTGATACTACTATGCTGAGAATAATGCCCACTTGCCATAGTTGATTGGAAAGTTGTAGGGCTACAAAAAAGCTGGGAATTGCTATAAGGCCACATATTATTATCAGAACTTTCCAGTGTTTGAGGAAATACTCATACCTCCCGCCTTTTATTTGGTGGCGGTAGCGATGCGCATCTAATAAATGATCGAATGTGTATATCACCCAAACTGTGAGGCCTAATAAAGTGGGGGTGAGGTAATCGTATTGAATATTTTCTAGTCTTGCAAACCAAATACTTATCCCAACTGCGCCAAAGGCAATATCGAACTGAAGTAAGTGGAAATATTGATAAATCTTTTTCACAAAAATAAGTATGTAAAAATATAGCTATAGATTCAAATGCTAGCTGATGAAACCATAATTAACATGGATGCCTCATTATGTTTTGGTTAATAAGGTTTAATTTAAAAAAATCAGTCTAAATTTGAGAACAATCTTCATCCATAGGGAATTAATATTGATTATATGATTAGACTTTACCTAACTCTGTTGGTGTTTGTTTTGCTTGGTATTTTCGGCACTAATGTTTTTGCCCAAATTTCCTTGAGCAACCTAAGTGTTCCCTATAACCAAGATTTTAACAGTTTGGCTGCTCAAGGATTAAGTAGCGAATTGCCATTAGGCTGGCATTTGTTGGAGACCGGCACAAGTCGCAGTAACGATGGGCAATATATAGCCAATAATGGTAGCTCCAATGCTGGTGACACTTATAGTTATGGTGCCAATGGATCTGACAATCGATCATTTGGCAGCTTATTGTCAGGCACACTGTCGTCGATAATCGGAGCATATTTTATTAATAATACTGGCTCTACCATTACTTCATTAGAGATTAGTTACACAGGTAAAATGTGGCGATTAGGTAATAATACTGGCCGATTGGATCGTCTTGAATTTAGCTACAGCCAAAATGCCATTTCCCTTAATACAGGCAATTGGATAGGTGTTTCTCAACTGAATTTTGAAACTCCAAATACCGCTGGTACAACAGGTGCAAGAGATGGGAATGATGCTGCAAATCAGACGCAGTTGAGTCAGACAATAACTGGATTTATCCTTGAGCCAGGCGACGGTATTTGGCTGAGATGGGAAGATTTTAATGCAGTTGGCGCGGATGATGGTCTTGCAATTGATGATTTTTCGATTACCCCTTTAGGACAAAGCTCCTCCATACCAATTATTGTTACTTCACCTACATTTCTATCCTATGGAAACATCCAAGTTGGAAATAGTCGAATCCTCTCATATCAAGTTTCAAGCAATAATCTTACAGACTCAATAAGTATCACGAGCGATAGGCCTGAGCTATTTAGTCTATCTAAGGATGGAATAAATTTCAGCAATGGAATAACTATACCTGTAACTGGCCAAGAAGTATTTATCAAATTCACGCCAATTACACTTGGCACTTCCACTTCGCAGATTCGTCATAGAAGTGGAAATGCACAAACCATTATTAGCGTAATTGGATCAGGCTTTGACCCATTTAGTTCAATTATTTCAATTGCAGAAGCACGCGCCAAACAAAGTGAGGCCATTGTAGCTGTAGGCGGGAGGGTTACCGCCGGCAATCAGTTCGGAAGCCCGTCATTCATTCAAGATGCTACTGGCGGCATACCAGTTTTCAATAGTAATTTCAGCTCAAGTATAGAAATTGGTGACTCTGTAGTGGTATATGGTACCATCGGATTTTTTAATGATCTAATCCAAATCACAGGCTCAAACCTACAAGGTAAAAAGGTAGAAACTGCAAAGAGATTTGTAACGCCAAGGCAAATCACATTAAGTGAATTAGCCCAATACGAAGGTCAATTAGTGACGGTAATGAATGTGGAGTTGAAGGATAAAAGCTTTGTCTTCTATCCGAATAGCACCGAAATTATTAAAGACCAAAACGGACTTGAAGCTCAAATGAGAATTGTAGGTAGTACGGATATTCCAGGCCTTACCAAACCGCAAGCAACAAGTAATATTACGGGTGTGGTGGGTCGGTTCCGTGCTAATGCTCAGTTACAGCCTAGATTCCAGCCAGACATTCCAGGAAGCGCACTACCAAGCTCTCCTACAGATCAGCTCAGTAGAAATACAACGCTAGATGTAGCTACATGGAATATTGAGTTTTTCGGAGCTCGTAGGGAAGATTACAATAATCAAAGCTTTGGCCCAGATGATGTGGCCTTGCAAGCACAAAATGTCCGCAAAGTTTTAGATTCTTTGCAATCGGATATCATCGCTGTGCAGGAAGTTTCTAATACCAGCTTATTAGCCGAAATGGTTTCCCTTATGCCTGGCTACGCTTACGTTTGTTCCGACAGATATTCTTATTCATGGGAGGGTGAATCATCGACATTCGCTCCGCAAAAAATTTGCTTCATCTATAAAACCTCCACTGTAAGTATTACAAGCCAAAGGGTGATTTTTGAAGAGATGTTTGACGCTGCTCGTGCTGGAGCTAGCACTCCGCTAAACAATTATCCTGGCAATAATCCGTCGAGCTTCTATTCTAGCGGGAGGTTGCCTTTCGAATTGAAGGCAAAAGTTACCATTGGCGCTATAGAGCGTGATATAACTTTTATAAATATCCATGCAAAAAGTGGTGGTAGTAATATTGCGGATTACAACAGGCGCCAATTCGATGCAACAGCCTTGAAGGATACGTTGGATGCCTATTATCAAAATCAGCAAATCATTCTTTTAGGAGATTATAATGACGATTTGGACGTATCTATTATCCAAAATCTGCCAAGTCCATATCGCAATTTTACATCTACTGAAAGTGGGTTTTTCCCAATCAGTAAGGCTCTAAGTTTAGCGAACAATCGTTCTACTACAGGATTTAGTGATATGATAGATCATATTATTGTATCATCGAATTTAGAACCAGATTATGTTCCAGAGTCGGCCAAAGTGATTGCACCGTTTAGGATGATTCCTAATTATGCCAATACCACTTCGGATCACTTGGCTGTAACAGCTCGATTCGAATTGCTTGGCCCTGTTGCTCGATTTGCTGAATCCGAAGCTAGTAGAAGAGAAGGCTCCGGTCCATATACCAAAACCATTCGATTTGCGGCGCCTAATTCAGAGGCTGGTGCTATTACTATCGGAGTAGAATTAGGACTCGGGACAGTTTACGGTAGAAATGAAGATTTCTATACTATACCTGCTGTGCAAAATAATCAGATTACCTTAACTGTACCTGCTGGCTCATCCTCAATTTCATTCACAATCATCCCCAATGTGGATAATAAGCGGGAGGATGACGAAACAGTTACTTTCAAATTGCTTAGCAGCACTGGAGGAGTATTGCTAAATGAATTAGATGAGTTTACTTTCACTATTATAGATGTTTGGAGATATACCTATGCCACCAAAGTGGTCGTAAGTCCAAATCCTACTTCTGGCATAATCCAACTAGCTCCAGCTCAAGGCGTGGAAGGTGTGGATCAGAATACCATTGCAACAGCCACTTTGAGGGATTTCCTTGGAAGGATATTGTATAGTGGAACGGCAAGTTTAAGTCAATTGAGCCAAGAGCTCTCCACTGTCATTAGCAATCACAATGGAAAAGTATATTTACTCTATTTAGGAATTGATGGTGAGATTGGAATCACAAGAATATTAAAGAGGTAATTACTTTTTCAGAAAACGAAGAGAAAGAGGATTGGTGTTATTTAGCACTTTCAATATATAAACTCCCTTTGGTAATGAATGCACTTCCATTGTGGTTTGTTCAGAATCGATGGTAGCGGTATAAACCAAGCTTCCATGGGTATTATACACTTGGAATTGAGTTCCTCTTTCGTAATTATTGATAATAAACAATCGATCTGAAACAGGATTTGGCGCAAGTTTTAGAAACTTTCCATTGGCTTCGATTATTACGCGTTCTAGATTCGAGGTAGTGGTGGTTCCGTCATAATCAACTTGTCGCAAACGATAATAGGATATACCCAAAATTGGATTTTCATCGATGTATTGATAAGTGCGCGTTTGCGAGCTATTTCCAGCACCTGGCTTTTGAGTGATTGATTCCCATTCTTTACCATTTACAGATCTTTCGATGAGGAAATAATCATTGTTTTCCTCGCTGGCTGTTGCCCAATTGAGTTGAACTTTATCCTCAGCAATTTTGCTGGCTCGGAAGTAAATCAATCGAATTGGTTGTGCAGCATTTGGTATGATAGTTTCAAATGCTCCCATATTTACCGTATCACCTTCTATTCTAGCTTCATTTTCTACATCTCCATCTAGGTTGTAGCCACTCAAAAAACCATTTGATCCGGAATTTACTGCAGGCGAATCCTCATATAGCTTGTAATCACCATCAACCGTAGGTGCAGAGGATGGATCCATCGGATCTACAAACATTGGGTCATCAGTAGTGCTATTTGCATCTGCAGAAACATTCCCAACTACATCTCCAGGGCTATCCCCATAAAGTGAATGATTGAGGGTAGTAGAGGAGGTATTTTGATTAGCGAAATACTGAACGAAAGAGCTGAAAGGTCCGAAGAAATTCGATTGATTTACTTCAACTATTACATTGTACAACTGATTTCCTTCACTTCCTGATCCATTCCCCCACACGATCGAATTTCTTAGAACTGGATTACTAGGATTACCTCCTTCATCTGTATTATAAAATGCACCTCCATCATTATCTGCATAATTACCGGCGATGGTTACATTTACAAAGGTTGGGTTTGAAGCACTTTTATTATAAACACCACCACCATTTACAGTGGCTCTATTACCTGTGATGACTGTGTTTACTATTTCAGGGCTATTTCCATTATTACCACCATTGCCATATATAGCTCCACCATATCGAGCTTGGTTACCCAAGAACTTACTACTTATGATAAGAGGGTTCGTTCCGTCATTATAATTTGCAATTGCTCCACCTCCTCTTACATTTCCATTACTCCTAAATACCGAGCTTCTTATTTCATCCGTATTACAGCATTGATTGTAAATAGCACCTCCATAAGATTCTCCATTCAAGTCTGGCCCATTATTATCTTCGAATAATGAATTGATAACTAAAATTGAGCTTTGTTCAAAACTTTTGATAGCTCCACCACCATGTTCCAAAGAGCCTGATTGCTTGAAACGGTTATTAATAAACTCAGAATTTACAATGGTGACCGCACTTCCTGTACGATTATATATTGCACCTCCCGCCACATTGGCTTCGTTTTCTATAAACTTAAGGTTAATTAAAGTTGGGCTACTTCCATAATTGTACATTGCCCCACCATAGCCATGCTCACCAGTACCATCTGCATTTCCACTTTGAAGCATAAAGCCATCTAATACTGCTGTAGCGTTAAGATTAGTGCCAATGGGATGGTAAAACAAGTGGTATGAATTATCTCCTCTATTTCCAAAATCGGATCCATCATTTTGAGACAAATCGCCACTCAAAATAGTAGCGAAAGTTTCCCAATTTCTATCGGCAATTCCAGGATTTCCAGTATTATCAAAACCTCCATATATAGTCACCCCATTCTTCAATTGCCAAGTTTTTGTACGTAAATCAGCTGGACTAGCATTGCCTGCTATGTCTTTCTCTGGATAATATGTGCCTTTAGCGACCCATATTTCATTCCCAGCAGAAACAACATCAAGTGCTTCCTGTAAGGTATTGAAAGCATCAACCCAACTAGTGCCGTTTTTCGCTCCAGAAGCTTCTATTTTCACAAAGAACCTAAACTGACTAATTCCAAAGCGCTTCCAATGAGGATTATTTACTGAATTGCCTGCTAAATTGGTGACATTTTCTACCCTCAAATACAAATCAAATGGATCGTCGACATTAATTGGGTTATTCAGAGTAATGGTTACTTCATTATTACCCGCCCCACCCAATACAGGGTTGGCAGAAATTGCATCAACAATTGTTGCAGAATTTATTGCGTCCCGTACTGAATAATTGGCAGCAGTTTGAGAGGTTGTAGCATTTAATTCCTGATTAAAAATCGCTTTGATTGTGGTACTATTTATAATCTCAATACTAATTATATACGGCCGAATAGTTTCTACTTGAGGATCTCCAGTAATTGTACCCACTACATTTAGATTTCTATTGGGATCCAATGTGAACTCGGCTGTATCTTCGACGAGCATATCGTTATAAACAATGACATTCTGTGTTGAATTAACTACAGCTGGTTCCACAACTTCCAAATTATAAAACTCCATTACCGAGTTATTTCCCGTGATCACTTGCGGACCTGTTCCAGCAAAAATAAATGTACTAGTACCTGGATTGAATGTACCACTATTTACAATTTCTCCCCCAGTAAAGACAATGGTCGTACCCCCTGCATTAATTACTCCACCATTATTGGAAATTATTACGTCATCTTGAAAATTAATTGTTCCAGTACCACCATTTAAAGTCCCTGAATTACTAAAGGTAGATGTACCTGCTACAGTAACGTCCCCAGGACCTGTATTTAGCACTCCATTATTTTGAAATGAAGCATTTCCATCTACATAAATATCACCATTACAAATAATGGAGATTGCACCTGAATTCTGAAATACTGCATCGCCTTCAAAAGAAATACTACCATTAAAAATTTCAGTTTCAGAATCTCCTTGAGCCGTAAAATCTCTTGTAAAAGTAACTGCTGAATTTCCTATGTAAAAGCGCCCATTATTCTCAACTGTAGCTACTGTATTGAAAGTGATTGAACCTCCACTTGAAACTGGCTCTTCAGGGCAAGAAGGATAAATTGGAGCATTATTTACTCCAGGAGTAACTGGAGCCATAAAAAATCTACCACCGTTTCTAATAACCAAGCTATTGTTATTTTGACTCTGTGAAAAAGTAAAATTACCTTGACCGCCATCAAGCACGCCAAATACATTAATATTACCTGTAATAGTAATATTACCTGTAGTGACTTTGAACAGCTTACTATCTGATACTTGAAAGCCATTTCCTAAAGTCATGTTTCCATTTTGGATATCTAAGTCTCCATTCACTTGAAGGTAAGCGAAAGGTGAATTCAACGATCCTCCATTTGTGATTCGAATTAATGTATTTGTATAGCCGTAATTAATTTTTCTATTACCATTGCCATTGCCATTAAACTGAAGGTGCCCATTATCCAGAAATAGTGCTCCGTTATTGGGTAGATCCAGCTGGTTAGAGACAGTTAAAGTTGCTCCACTAGTCACAATTAGTTGTCCACCATTTCCATTCTGGCTTATTTCTAAGTTCTGGATAGTGACATTAGAACTAATAATAGGGATGTTAGTGGTGTTTGGAATTACCACAGAAGCATTTGTTCCAGGGACCGAATTTCCATTCCAATTAGAGGGATCAGTCCAGCTTGTACTGAAGTTGCCGTTCCAAGTAGACTGGCCTATAGAAACTGCCGATAAGCCAAATACAAAAAAGCACAAGAGCCCAATAGTGCGAACTAGTATTGCAACTGGCCTGTCTTTCTTTGCTATGATTCTATCAATAAGGCTTTCCATTCTTAGTTTCGACACAAAATATACCCATATTTAAAAATGAGGGCATATCACTCTAATTTCATGTGAACAACAAAAATACATTAATTAGCACTATAAAAAACAACATACTCAACATTAATTTGTTTCAAATCAGATTGTTGCTTGTGATGAGTTCAATTATCTATGTTATTCTTCTATAAAATAATTTAAAGAAGATAATGTATTTGTGAGGACTAAAAATAAATCTGGGAGAAATGGCAAAAAAAAAGCGACACTGAATTAACAGCATCGCATTTATATTATTAGGTAATTATTTTGTTTTATTTCGCAGCTAGTGCTTCAGCGCCACCTACAATCTCAAGAATCTCTTTGGTAATTGCCGCCTGACGTGTTCTGTTATAAGTTAATTTCAATTGTTTTAATAATTCACCTGCATTTTCCGTTGCTTTGTCCATGGCAGTCATCCTAGCGCCATGCTCTGAAGCATTAGAGTCAAGCAGTGCCTTATAAAGCTGAATTTTCAAAGATTGAGGAATTAGCTCTTCGACAATATATGCTGGTGTAGGTTCAAACAAATAATCCGTTTTTGATGATTCTGCTTTACCTTCGGATGGAGCTACTTTTTCTACTGGAAGAAATTGCTCTTCAATTACAAGCTGTGTTGCTACGTTTTTGAAGCTATTATATACAAGCTCTACTCGATCGTACTTGCCGGTAACGAATGAATTCATGATGTATTCGGAGGCTGCACGAGACTCATCGAAGGATAATCGAAGGAACAAATCGCTATGACCTGCCACGATATTGAAATTTCTACGCTTGGCATACTCAATAGCTTTTTTACCAATTGGCAAAAAAGTAACCTTATTTGTAGCAAATGCCACTGCATATTTCTGGTTCAACAGCCTATTCGCTCCTTTGAAAACATTACTATTGAATGCGCCACACAAACCTCTATCGGAAGTGATAAGCACAATTAGTACGTTTTCTACCGGGCGTTCTTCGGTAAATTCAGAATTCACTGTCTCATCCAATGAAGAAGACACGTTCTGCAAAATACCAGAAAGACGTTGAGCATAAGGGCGCATACGAATGATGCGATCTTGAGCTCTTCTCAACTTAGCAGCTGCCACCATTTTCATGGCTTTGGTAATCTGTTGAGTTGAGCTTACCGATTTTATTCGCTCTTTTACTTCTTTTAAGTTGGCCATTTGCTTTCGGCTTAGCTATATAAAATGTGGGAAGAGGTGATTTACCCCCTCCCGCTTTTTTTAAATATTACTTGGAATAACGAGGTGCTAGTTCAGCAATCACTTTTTTCAATGTATCTTCAGCTTCTTCAAGTTTACCTTTTCTCAAAGATTCCAAAGCATCTTTATGTTGCAATTCAAGTATTGAAGCAAATTCTCTTTCGAATGCTCTTACTTTTTCTACTGCAACATTATCGATCAAACCTTTGGTAGAAGCATAGATAATTGCCACCTGCTGCTCCACAGCAACTGGTGAATATTGTGCTTGCTTCAAAATCTCTTGGTTACGACGGCCACGCTCGATTGTACGCTTAGTACTAGCATCTAAATCAGAACCAAATTTCGAGAATGCTTCCAATTCACGGAATTGCGCTTGGTCAAGTTTCAATGTACCAGCCACTTTTTTCATCGATTTGATCTGAGCAGAACCACCCACGCGCGATACCGAAATACCTACGTTAATTGCAGGACGAATACCAGCGTTGAATAAGTTAGTTTCCAAGAAAATCTGACCATCTGTAATCGAAATTACGTTGGTAGGAATGTAGGCAGAAACGTCACCTGCTTGTGTTTCGATAATTGGAAGAGCTGTAAGAGAACCACCACCTTTTACTTTACCTATCAAAGAAGGCGGGAGGTCATTCATGTTAGCAGCAATCTCATCGTTATTGATAATCTTCGCAGCACGCTCTAATAAGCGAGAGTGAAGATAAAACACGTCACCTGGATAGGCTTCACGTCCTGGAGGACGACGCAGAAGCAATGAAACCTCACGGTATGCCACCGCTTGTTTCGACAAATCATCATATACCACCAAAGCAGGACGGCCAGTATCTCTAAAGAACTCACCGATAGATGCGCCAGTAAATGGAGCAAAGAACTGCAAAGGAGCAGGATCGGCAGCAGAAGCAGAAACTATTACAGTGTAATCCATGGCACCACCTTTTTCAAGAGCAGCCACCACTTGTGCCACAGTACTTGCTTTCTGACCGATAGCTACATATATACAGAATACAGGTTCACCTTTTTCGAAGAACTCTCTTTGGTTCAAGATCGTATCAATCGCAACGGCAGTTTTACCTGTCTGGCGATCACCAATAATCAACTCACGCTGTCCACGACCGATTGGAATCATTGCATCGATAGACTTGATACCTGTTTGCAAAGGCTCATTTACTGGTTGTCTGAAAATTACACCTGGCGCTTTACGCTCAAGTGGCATTTCGAACAATTCACCGGTAAGCGGTCCTTTACCGTCGATTGGCTGACCAAGTGTATCTACTACACGGCCTACCATACCATCGCCAACTTGTACCGAGGCAATTTTGCCAGTTCTTTTTACAGTATCACCTTCTTTTGTATGCGCCGAGGCACCCAAAAGTACGGCACCTACATTGTCTTCTTCAAGGTTTAGCACAAGTGCTTGAAGGCCATTCTCAAACTCCAATAGCTCTCCTGATTGCGCATTTGATAGTCCGTAAATACGGGCGACACCATCACCAATTTGAAGTACTGTTCCTACTTCTTCGAGCTCAGCAGCGCTTTTGGTGCCTGCCAATTGCGCTCTTAGTATTGCTGAAACTTCATCCGGTCTAACTTCTGCCATGATATGATCCAGTTATTATTTCGTTGTGAAACGGGTTTAAAATTCTTTTACGTAAGGGTTCTCGCTAAACAATTGTCTCAAACTTTTCAATTTAGTATTGATCGAGTCGTCTAGCTGCTCATCATCCACTCTCAATACAAATCCTCCTATGATGCTTTCATCGATTTTCTCTATGAGCTCCACAGATTCTTTATTGGAGATGGTTTTTACCATTTCAATAAACTCACTTCTTTGCTCAGCAGTAAGTTCGCTTGTGGTGGTAACAGTTGCCGTTTGGATACCCAAGTGGCCATTATATAATTTATGAAATTCGGTAACCATGGAAGGAATTACTGATTCCCTGTTCTTTTTGGTCGTTAGGGCCAAAAGAGACATGGTTAATTCATTTACCTTTCCTTCGAAGAGCTCTCTGAAAATGTCCAATTTTTTCAAATGTGGTACAACAGGATTTTTAAGCAGAAGCTTTAATTCCCTATTTCCATTTATTAAAGAGCCTATCATTTGCAAATCTTTGCTCACTTCTTCAAGTGAATCCCTCTCGATACTTAGATCGAAAAGTGATTTGGCATATCTTGCGGCTACGATTAAATCTGACATTCCTTTTGGAATTTTACCTAGTTCAATTTAACATCTTTCAAAAAGTCATTAACCAATGCTTTTTGAGAATCCTTATCTTCCAACTTCCTTCTAAGCAACTTCTCAGATATATCAAGAGACAATTGTGCTACTTGATTTTTCACGTCTGTAAGTGCTGCTAATTTTTCGTTGTTGATAGCTTCTCTAGCATTTTCTAGAAGTTTAGCTGCCTTTTGTTGAGCTACACCCATTTGTTCTTCTTCGAACTTACGTGCAACTTCACGAGCAGTATTTAAGATATTGTCGCGCTCGATTCGAGCTTGATCTAATAGCTTTTCATTGTCTGCCTTTAGGTTAGCCATTTCAACTTTTGCTGCTTCAGCTGCCTGTAGCGCAGAGTCGATAGAATCTTCTCTTTCGCTCAATGCATCCAAAATAGGCTTCCATGCGAATTTTCTTAGGATCAATAGCAAGGATAGGAAACCTAAAGCTTGCCATATAAATAATCCACCGTCAGGTAATAAAAGATCCATAGTATTAACTTGTTAATGCTTCAAATAAAAAACAACCGGGCCCATCGCCCGGTTGAATTGTAAAATTGATTAGAAAGTTAGGTTACTGTTTGTTGCGATAAGTAGACAAACTACTACACCGAACAAAGAAACCACCTCAATAAGAGCTGCAATAATCAACATAGCTGTCTGGATTTTACCAGCAGCTTCAGGCTGACGTGCAATACCTTCCATTGCTTGACCACCGATACGACCGATACCCAATCCTGCACCAATTGCAACGATTCCAGCACCAATACCTGCACCCATTAGTGCAAAACCGCCAGTTAATAAAATTGAAATAAGCATATTAAATTAATTTAGGTAAGTGAAAATTCAGTTTAAAATCAATGATGTTCTTCATGATGATGCTCAGCTACTGCCGCACCAATGTACATACTTGAAAACAAGGTAAATACATAAGCTTGGATAGTCGCTACTAGCAACTCAATGATATTAATAAATATTACCATAATAGTACTGCCTATACCCACTGCATAAGAGGAGAAGATAAAAGCAAGACCAATTAAACTCAATATAACAATGTGACCTGCCGTAATTGCCACAAATAAACGAACCATAAGTGAGAATGGCTTAGTGAAAATACCAATAATCTCAACCGGAACTAGTATAGGCAAAAGGGGCAATGGAACGCCTGGTGTAGCAAATATGTGCTTCCAGTATTCCTTATTACCATTAAGGTTAGTTGCTACGAAGGTGAATAATGCCAAACACATGGTGATTGCAATATTTCCAGTAAGGTTGGCTGCTCCAGGCAATAAGCCTAGTAAGTTGCCTATCCAAATAAAGAAGAATAAAGTAAGTAGGTAAGGCATGAAGCGCTTATACTTGGGCCCAATATTCGGCTTGGCAATTTCGTCACGCACATATATAATAATCGGCTCGAAAACAGAAGCCATACCTTTTGGTGCTGAGTTTGGATTTTTCTTGTAATTTGAAGCTACATTCAACATGATGAATAAAACTACCGCAAGGGTGAGGAATAGCATTGCCACATTTTTGGTAATGGACATGCTGAAAGGCTTAGCATTTTCTATCTTACCTTTTTCGTCCTTTTCGATGAATGAGCCATTCTCATTTGGAGCATCAGCAGCTTGGTAAACTTTCTCGTGATATTTCACAAACTTCAACCCTCCCGCTTCTACTACTTCCTTACCTTCGTCATCGTGGTGGAATTTGTAGGAGCTGAACGTTACCAATCCATTGTCTGTCCACAAAATTACAGGCAATGAAAGAGAAACAGGATGCTCTCCAATATCAAAAAAGTGCCAGTAGTAAGAATCTTTGATGTGATGGAGGATAAAATCAGTTCCTCCACCTTCTCCGTCGGATTCACTAGCAATAGCGGCAACTCCAGTGCTTGGAAGGCCTGCAATAACAGATATTAATAAAAAACTGTAGATCAGCCTCTTGACGGCTCGTACTGTAAAATTTTTCATTATTTATGGGTCACCTACCTTGAATGAGGGCGCAAGGTAGTCATAAGGCTAATTATTTCAAAAATCAGGTAGAAAATATACAGTATAAAAAAGTTAATTACCCACAATAAGCGGTCTTCGATACCTAGATAGAGCACTATGCCCACAAAAAATATACTCAAGAGTAATCGCATCACTGTACTTGCAATAAAAACTTGCGGGAGGTTTTCGGCAAAATCCTTCCTAGACACGAAGTAGGAATTAGCAATGCCTATAAGAATTGAAACTATAAATGAAAAAATAAAGATCGTCCAAATTCCAGTATGAACTAGATTTTGGGTGAAGGAAATATTTTGTAATAGGAAAATAATGGACGCTAGTAGGGCACTATAGCCAACGATCTTGAACAACGCTTTTTTAACCATGCTAAGCTAAAATTTGGGTAGGGATTTGTAAAATTGGTAAAAGCCAGCTGCGGTTCCCACAAAGGATAAAATTAAAATCCACAGTGCTTTGGAGTCGTTGAACCATTTGTCAAGAAAATAACCAATGGTAATGAAAACGCCAATGGTTACGAGCATTTGCAAGCCTAAGCCAGAAAATTTTAAAACCTGACTAAGCGCTGACGGCTCTTGCTTCGGGCTTTCTGTCGGTTCTACTTTCTTTTGAGCCTTCTCCAAGCTTTATGTCTTTTATTTTCATGCCCATCTTACATGCGCCATTAAATATGGCTCCAGGCTCCACTATCAATTTATTAGTGATGATGTCACCATTTATTACACAGGTAGACTTCAAGAGTAGCGTTTCTGAAATTTCAATTTTGCCACTTACCTCACCAGCAATTTCAGCATTTTGTGCAAGGATATTCCCTTCTATGCAAGCATCAGTTCCAACGGCAACTTTAGTCTTAGTTTTAATATTGCCAATGATTTTGCCTTCAATGCGTACGTTGCCATGTGTCTCCAAATCACCCTGTATTACAGAGCCTTTGCCAATAATATTATTACTAACACTAATCTCTTCTGCTCTCTTGAATTCTTCTTTTCTATTAAACATTTGCTGTTTTCTAAAATGAAATAATTTGTTCGGGATCTAATGGACTGCCATTATGCCAAATCTCTAAATGCAAGTGCGGGCCATCTGTAAGCTCTCCACTATTGCCAATAATAGCAATTGTTTCACCAGCACTAACAAAGTTACCAACTTTTTTCAACAATACGGCATTGTGTTTATAGATGGAAATTAGGTTGCCTCTGTGCTGAATGGCAATCGTATAGCCTGAATCCTGAGTCCAACTAGCCATTATTACGGTGCCATCAGCAATTGACTTTATTGGGTCATTTTTCTTGGAAACTATGTCCACACCAAAATGGTCAGACTTTAAATCAAAAGGAGCGGATATTATGCCGTTGACTGGAGGGAAAAAATATAGATCCATCAACTCTTCCATTTGGGTAATACCTAAGGAAATCAAGCCAAAATCTGACTCTTCTATCTCTCTTCTAAAAAGTGAGTCCACTTCGCTTATTGGACTTTCTACCACTTCTCTATTGGAGCCAGAAATTGTTGGCGACATAGATAATATCATTTCATCATCTATGCCAATATCTTGTCCCTGAAATATCCTGCGAAGATTAGCAATATAAGTTTCACGAGCTTCTATCTGATTAGCTAATGAATCAACTGTCTCCGAAATTTCTAACACTCGCATGTTGGTAGTCATTTCAGAATCACCCTTTCCTACTATAGCAGGAATAATCGTTTCGGTAAAAAGGAAACTAAGCAGTACAACCACCAAAAGCACCAAAGAACTCAATCCAATCAAATAGGCTCTGGAAAAGCGATAACTTTTCTTGACAGCAAAATTATCTTCATCTCTTACGATTAATAGAAATCTGCTTTTTAGCCACGTTGTTAATGTTTTTCTTCTGCTCACATTAGCTCCTTAAAAGTGAATTCGACAAATTTATGGATAATTAACTAGAAATATTTTGAGCATTACATGAATCCAAGACAAATTGCGTTGTTTTAACATCCATGAGGACAAACTCTAAATATCTCATCTCATCTGTTGTTGTAGGAATTTTATTTAGCATAGTGCTGATTTCGTGTTCAAGCGAAAAAAACACCATGTTGAGTAAAGGCTTCCACAATACAACGTCGAGATTCAATGCCTTATTTCTAGCCAATGAAAAAATGCGGGAGGTAGAGGAAAATATAAGAGCCTCCCAAAATTACAATTACGATGAAATCCTTCAAGTATATCCAAATGTAGACTCCACTACCATAGCTCCAATGATGGCAGATTTGGATTACATTATTGAAAAGGCCTCATTAATCATCCAGTTTCATGGCAATAGCCAATATGTAGATGATGCCTATTTTATTATTGGTAAGGCTCGATTTTACAAAGGTGAATATTCATTTGCCAATGAAACTTTCCGCTTCGTGAATGTCTCCAGTAAGGATGAAGACTTACAGCATCAGGCATTAATATTCCTCATCCGTGTGTATTTGGCAGACAAAAGGCCTGACCTTGCCGAAGAGGTTTCCGATTATCTCAAGAGACAAGAGATGACAGAAGATAACTTGTGGAGATTTTACCTTTCTCAGGCTGATTTTTATCAGAAAAGAGGCGATCTAGACAATATGGTTGTCAACCTTGCTGAGGCCACTTCCATAAGCAAAAATAAATTTGATGTTGCAAGAATTCATTTTTTGCTTGCTCAAGTATATCAGCAATTGGGCTTTGATGGTGGCGCCTACCAAAGCTATAAGGACGTAATCAAAACGAGTAAGGATTATGTAATGAGCTTCTATGCCAATTTATTTATGCAGCAAGTGGCACAAATGAGTCGAGAGACAGATTTACAAAAAGCGCGTAAATTCTATACCAATCTGCTAAAGGAAAGTAAAAATGAAGAATTTATCGGCCGTATTTATATGGAAATGGGTGCCTTTGAAGAACGAAATGAGCAATATGACCGAGCTTTCCAAAATTACAATTTGGCCGTTGCAAACTCTCAAAATGCTAGGGCACGTGCGCTTACATACATGCGAATTGGGGATTTGCTAATAGAAAAGGACAAGGACTACTTGCAGGCCAAGATCTATTACGACAGTGTAATGCTCGACCTCCCGCCAAATTATACCACCTATAATCAGGTTGCTGAATTTGCTGAAGATTTATCTAAACACTACACCTATCACAATACCATTGTCACAAATGATAGTCTGTTCCAATTTGCAAACCTTTCATCAGACGAAATAGAAAGACTTGCCGATCGATTGGCTCTACAGAAAAAAGATGAATATGAGAATGAACTTATTAGATTGAAAGCGGCTGAAGAAAAAGCTGCTAAAGGTAACTTATTTCAAAATCTAATAAGTAGGGTTGGCCCTGCCTCCGGAACCAATGCCTGGTACTTTTATAACACAAGCGCTACTAGTCAAGGGCAATTGGAGTTCAGAAGAATCTATGGCAATAGGCGTCTTGAGGATAACTGGCGAAGATCACAAAGAACAAATTTTCAAGAATTGGCTCAAGTTGAGCAAACAAGTGACCCAACAATGCCAGATGAAGATCTTGAAGTAGATACTGGCTTTGATGTTGCTGGCTTTAAGACAGCGTTTATTGCCAGCATCCCAACTACGCCAGAAAAGCAAGCCGAGTTTCTAGAGCAAATCAAAGAATCATTATTTGAAAAAGGCAAGGTATTAAAGCTTGAGTTCGACGAGAATCAACTTGCTTTTGAGGTTTTTCAGGAATTGATTCGCCGCTTTCCAAATTCGGAATTTGAACCTGAAGCACTTTATTACTTATTTCTGATTGCAAATGAGATTAATTACGGTTCAAGTGAATTTGAGAATATGCTTAAGGCAAATTATCCTAACAACATGTTTACGATAGCTTTGTCGAACCCAGAATCGCTGAATGAAATGGATGCAATAAGTGAAAAGCTGCAGGATGTATATAAAACGGCTTACTTATTGTACGAGGCGGAGCAATTTGCTGAAGCAAAATCGCTTCTTAGGGGCGTTTATTTAGACTACCCTTTATCAGAATTCAGCGACAATATTCGTTACTTAGAATTGATGAATATTGCCAAGTCTGAAAGTGAGCTTGTATTTAGAGAAAGTTTGTCGGCCTTTCTGCGAGATTTTCCTGAAAGTGAGCTGGCGGGTTTGGCTATGAGAGTAGATAGCTTGTATTCTTCAAGTCGAGAAAAATTATATGCTCAAGTAGCTAATAGTTATCAGACTGGAGAAATTGGCCCATTTTACTTGATGGTATCATTCAATAATGATATGGTGCAACAAGCTGATATTTTTAGCGAAAATGTTCTTAGACTAGCTTTGCAGATTTTTCCTGATACTATGTTGAAGGAAGATAAAATTAATATCGGAGATAACTTGCCGATGATGGTTTTTTCAGGATTCGAAAGTTTTGAGCAAGGTTTTCAGCTTTGGCAGCAAATTCAGGAAACTGAAATAATAAAATCAAATACGCAAAAGGGTAATTTTTATACCTTCGTTATTGATAATAGAAATTTGGAAAGGCTATATCAAAATTTAGATCTGGTGGAGTACATTACTTTTTTTGAGCAAATGTATAGGCAATAGTAAATGGAAAAGAAAAGCAATAAAAACGTGGGTGAAAAAAGTCTCACATCAAAAATAGTAAGAGGATTATGGATTGCCTTTTTAGTAGGCATGCTCCTGCTTCCAATTTTTGTGTTTTCAGTAAGTATCAATCTTTTCAATTTGTACGGTGGCCTTCCAAGCTATCGCTCGCTAGAGAATCCCGAAACAGATCTTTCTTCCGAATTAATTTCTGCAGATGGAGTGGTGTTAGGAAGATACTTTAGATTTAATAGATCTCCTGTGCCTTACGATTCTCTATCGCCAGCCCTAATCAATACACTGATTGCTACGGAAGATATTCGCTATTGGGATCACTCTGGAATTGACCCAATTGCCATTGCTAGAGCTGGTTTCGGTGTGCTAAAATATACGGTTACTTTTGGCAATGCAAGCTTAGATGGCGGTGGTAGTACCATTACTCAGCAGCTGGCGAAGAACCTTTTTAAAACCAGAAGTGAGCAAACCAAGGGTTTACTTAGTGATGTGAAATATCTCAGTATGGTCATCATAAAGGTGAAGGAATGGTTGGTGGCTGTAGAGCTAGAAAGCAATTATACCAAGCAGGAAATTCTTGCTATGTATTTGAATACCGTCGATTTTGGTAGCAATGCATATGGCATCAAAGCAGCTTCATCTACCTTTTTTGGAAAGACTCCTTATGAACTCAACCACCAAGAAGCAGCTGTTCTTGTAGGTTTGCAAAAAGCTGTTACCTATTATAATCCATTCTATAATCCTGAAAATAGCTTACGTCGTAGAAATGTGGTGCTCAATCAGTTGGCCAAATACGATTTTCTTGACAAAGTGGTGGTCGATTCCTTAAAATCTTCGCCTATAGAGCTGAGCTATGAAGTGGAGAACCAAAACACCGGACTTGCCCCCTATTTCAGAAAAATAATGTCAGATATTTTAACCGTTTGGGGCAAAGAAAATGGATACGACGTATGGGCAGACGGATTGAAGGTATATACAACAGTAGATAGCAGAATGCAAATTGCAGCTGAAAAGGCCATGAATACTCAAATGGCTGAGCTTCAAAAGACATTTGATGCACATTGGCAGGGCAGAAATCCTTGGATTGATAACGATGGCCGTGAAATTAAGGACTTCATCGAAACTGCCTCCCGCCGTACTGACCGCTATAGAGGATTAGTAAGAAAATATGGTGCTGGCCACGATTCTATCAATATCGTGATGAATACGCCTGTGCGAATGAAAATATTTACTTGGCAAGGCGAAATAGATACATTGCTTAGTCCGATAGATTCTGTTCACCATTTCAAGCGCTTTTTGCAAGGTGGCTTTATGGCAATGAAACCGCAAAATGGTCACATCAAAGCTTGGGTGGGTGGTATCAATCATAAGTATTTCAAATATGACCATGTGAAGCAAGGAAAAAGACAGCCTGGCTCCACATTCAAGCCATTTGTATATGCTACAGCTATCGAAAATGGCTATAGCCCATGTTTCGAAGTGGTAGATGCGCCAGTAACTTTTGACTTACCTGGCCAAAATCCGCCATCATGGACTCCGCCAAACTCAGATGGAGTATATTCTGGCAGAACAATGACCATACGACAAGCAATGGCTCGATCTATTAACTCCATTACCGCCTATATGATGAAACAAGTAGGCCCGGAGAATGTAGTCGCCTTAGCGAAACGATTGGGCGTAGAAAGTAACTTGGAAGCAGTACCATCGCTGGCTCTTGGCGTAAATGATGTTTCTCTTTTTGAATTAGTTGGCGCCTACTCCACTTTTGCAAATGGAGGTGTTTGGACTGAGCCGATTTTCATAACACGCATCGAAGATAAAAATGGCAACCTAATACAAGAGTTTGTACCGAGAACAAGAGAAGCTATGAGTGAAGAAACTGCTTATTTGATGCTACATATGCTAAAAGGAGCAGTTGAAGAAGATGGTGGTACTGGCGCTGGTATTCCGTTAGATCTAAAAATAGACAATGAAATCGGTGCCAAAACAGGTACTACTAATAATGGTTCCGATGGTTGGTTTATGGGCGTCACAAAAGATCTTGTAGCAGGTGCATGGGTTGGTGGAGATGAGCCGGTGATCAGATTCAGAAACTGGCTGATGGGACAAGGCGCAAGAACAGCTAGACCTATATGGGTGAATTTCTTTAAAGATGTTTATGAAAATCCACTTTTGGGCGTGGAAAGAGGGCCATTCCAAGCGCCTGTAAAACAACTTTCTGTGGAAATTGATTGTAATCAGTACAAAAGACGCGGGAGACAAACGGAGTATTTGAACTTCAATCAGTATGGTGGTGGGGATGACAACTAGCCCATCATCAACACTTAATCACCCAAAATTTCTAGTCAATTATGGAGGATAGCTATGAAATTTCTTCCATTAAACCATCGGAAGTAAATCGTTTGCCCGACCAACCGGGAGTTTACCGATATTACAATACTGCTGATGAATTGATATATGTAGGCAAAGCCAAAAACCTCAAAAAGAGAGTTAGTAGCTATTTCAATAAACAACAGGGGTTCGATCGCAAAACAAGGAAAATGATTTCCGAAATTCAGCGTATCGAATTTTCGATGGTGAATACAGAATTTGATGCGCTATTGCTTGAGAATAGCCTAATCAAAGCCAACCACCCGCGATACAATATTCTGATGCGGGACGATAAATCTTATCCATATATCGTCATCACCAAAGAGCCATTTCCTCGTATTTTTCCAACCCGTAGAGTATATCCAAACAGTGGAACATATTTTGGCCCATACGCAAGCGTAAAAGCCATGAATAATATTCTGGAACTCATTCGAAAGCTCTACAAAATACGCACTTGCAAGCTCCACCTTTCGGAGCAAAATGTACAAGCTGGCAAATTCAAAGTATGCCTCGAATACCATATAGGTAACTGCCTCGGGCCATGCGAGGGCTTACAAAAGGAAGATTCTTACCTCGCCGATATTGAATTGGCTACGCATATTTTGAAAGGAAATTTAGCCTCAGTTCGACATTATTTCAAAGACAAAATGCAGGAGGCGGCTTCGGCTCTCAAATTCGAAGAAGCGCAAGAATTTAAGGAGAAATACGATTTACTTGATTTGTTCCAAGCCAAGTCGCTAGTGGTAACCCCAGCTATTGAAGATGTAGATGTAGTAGGCTTGGTAAGCGATGAGAAAACTGCATTTGTCAATTATATCCGAATCAAAAACGGAATGATGGTGCTTACCAAAAGCCTAGAAGTAAAGAAAAAGCTTGAGGAAAAGGATGAGGAAATTTTTCCTTTGATTGTGGTGGAGCTTCGTAGTACTTATCAAAGTACCGCAAAGGAGATACTGAGCAATATAGAAGTGGATCTGGAAGGAACAGACTTGAAGTGGACGGTGCCCAAAATCGGTGATAAACGAAAGCTGGTAGAAATTGCCCTTAAAAATGCCCTGTTTTATAAGAAGGAGAAAATTGCGCTGATTGGCTCAAAAGAACCTAAGGAGCTCAAAGTGCTCAAGATATTGCAATCTGATTTGCAGCTAAAGGAAATCCCAGATCATATTGAATGCTTCGATAATTCGAATATTCAAGGCACCAATCCGGTGGCGGCGATGGTTTGTTTCAAAAATGCCAAACCAAGCAAATCGGATTATAGGCATTACTTAATTAGAACTGTAGAAGGCCCGGACGATTTTGCCTCCATGCAAGAAGTGGTCTATCGCAGGTATAAAAGATTGCGGGAGGAAAATAAACCTCTACCCAAGCTTATTGTGATTGATGGTGGCAAAGGGCAGTTGAGCTCTGCTGTGGAAGCGCTAAACCAACTCGGACTTTATGGCGAAATTCCGGTGATAGGTATTGCCAAAAGACTAGAAGAAATCTACTTCCCAGGCGACCAATATCCTCTGCATATCGATAAGAAATCACCTTCGCTCATGCTATTGCAAAGGTTGAGAGATGAAGCGCATAGATTCGCCATCACCCATCACCGTAATTTACGCAGCAAAAAAAGCATCAATAGCGCTTTGGTTGAAATACCAGGCATAGGCGACAAAAGTCTTCAAGCGCTTTTGAAAGAGTTTAAAACCATATCGAAAATGAAGGAGGCTGGAGAAAGTCGATTAGCTGAAATTGTGGGCAAATCGAGAGCTGAGAAGGTGTGGGACTGGCTTAATCATAAGTAGGCACAAAAAAAGGCACCCAATCAAAATTGAGTGCCCTCTTTCAACCGTAACCAGCTGCTACTGGTTAACCTTAATCACATCACTATCACTACTCTTCAAACAAATTCATATCAACACCAGTTCGGTAATCGCCAATTAAATATTGAGCAAAATAATACCACATCATTTTGTCGAAATATTCTTGGTACTGAGCAAAGCCATGACGACGTCCTGGCATGATCATAAAGTCAAATCGCTTACCTGCTTGGATCAACGCATCTGCTACTCTTATGGAGTTACCCGGATGCACATTGTTGTCCATATCGCCATGCACAAGCAATAAATGACCTTTTAGATTTTTGGCCAATTCTGCATTAGTCTTAATTTCTGATTTGAAAGAAATCTCTTCAACAGTTTCTTCTTCACCTGCATCATTCTTCTTCTTCACTTTCTTCACCACTTCTTTCACCCCGTGGTGTACTTCACCCCACCAGATGTTGTACATATTATTATCGTGATTACCTGCTGATGATACTGCGGCAGTGTAGAAATCTGGATAAGTAAGTAGTGCTGCTGTAGACATAAATCCACCACCAGAGTGACCGAAAATACCTACTTTGCTAATGTTGACAAACTTATGGCGATTCGAAAGTTGCTCCAATGCATACTTGTTATCAGCCAAAGGATAGTCGCGCATATTGTCATAACCAAAGGTGTGATAATAGCGGGAACGCTGAGGACTACCGCCACGCTGACCAACAGCTACCACAACAAAACCTAATTGTGCTAATGCCTCATTTCTACCAAGGGTAAAGTTTTTCGGCACCGGCTCTGTTTGTGGACCAGGGTAAACGTAGGTTACAATTGGGTAAGTCTTAGTTGAATCAAAATCATAAGGCAACCACATAACACCGTACAAATCGGTTATATTATCTGCTGCTTTCACAGTGAAAGGCTGCGGCATTTTATACCCTGCTTCTACCAATTTGCTAATGTCAGCTTCCTCTAGATTAAGTATTACTCGACCTTCTTTATCTCTCAAAACAGATTTTGGAACCTGATTTACAGTGCTATAAGTATCTACAAAGTAGTTGTTCTTATCAGACATATTGAAACTGTGCGTAGCATTTTCTGAAGTCAATAATTTCTGACCTGAGCCATCAAATTTCACTTTGTAATACATGTTGTAGTAAGGGTCTACACCTTTTTCGAGGCCATAGCCTTCAAAATAAATTGTGCGACCTACAGTATCTACTTTTTGGATGTCACCTGCCACGAAATAGCCATTGGTGATTTTGTTTTTCAGCTTGCCTTCGCCATCGTATAGGTACAATTGCCCCCAACCATCGCGCTCGCTAAACCAGATAATTTCATTGCCCTCGTTGATTAGGCCGACGTTTGCATATCGCGTGTTGAAATAAGGCTTACTTACTTCTTCGATCAAGATTTTAACTTCACCAGTTTCAGTATCAACTCTACACAAATCAATTTTGCTCCAAGTACGATCGCGACGGATAAACCAAAGATATTTGGATTCCTTCAATGAAGTGAATATCCCCCCGCCAGCGCCAAAATATGCTCCACCAATGGACTGGTCTTTCCATCTTTCAGCCTTTACTGGAATTTGCCTTTTACTTTCTACATCAAAAATATGTAGCTCATCTTGTGGCACATTCACATCGCCAGGCATTGGGTATTTGTAGGTTTCCAATTCTGGTCGGCCTTTCGTCGTTGAATTGATCACCCATAGGTCATCTACTTTTCTTCTATCTTGACGCTTTGAGTACAATTTTTTAGAATCCTTAAACCAAGAAACGCCTGGTCTTACACGCTTGTTAGTTGTTGTATCTCCATCGTTTCCGTTGTAGCTATACCATTTTTCGCCATCAGTGGTTAATTGAATCTCCACACTGTCGGCATCACCAGCTTTCATCAAGTATAAATTGTGGTTTTTCGCAAAAGCAATCCATGTACTATCTGGTGAGTAGATGGCCCAAGTAATTCTTGGTTCACGCTTTTTGATGGAATCTTCCTTTACTAATGTGCGATTCGAGATATTGTATGTGAAACCAATCGAATCCACATGAAAAGTGAATAAACCACGCTCAACATCATACTTAAATTCCTTTAGATCAAGGTCTTTGGCATTAAATGCGCGATTCATCGACTCGCTCAATTTGCCCGCCATAAAGTCCTGGTCGAAAAGCAAATTCTTAGTGCGATTGGCGGCATTTACCATATACCAATTGCGACCTTCAGTAGTTTGGTAGCTATACCAAAACTCTTCTTTGTCCTTGATCCAGTTGGGCGATACACTCAAACTGCCAGACATGGCCCTGAGATTTTCAGGCTTAAATTTCTCTGCTGCTTTGAAGTTGGCTTTGTCTTGGGCAAGCACATCTGTCAAAGTGAAGCAAAAGAGCAAGGCAAGGGTAATCCCCACATTACTTTTCCAGGATGATTTCATATTGTTAATTTTTGTTGGGTTTGTTCAAGTTTAACTACTAAAAGTAAAGTCCCTCAAAATAGCAAAGAAACTTAATGTGTCAAGCGGTCATGATTATCCACATTTGGTTAGGAGAATTTGAATTCTAATGATGCAAATTAGCCATTCCTCCCGCCTTTTCTCAAGCAAATTCAAAATCAGTCAGTAATTTCAATTTGTCGTTCGTGTAATTATTTTCGCATTAATCGTTTATCTGGCTATTTTTGATAAACCAAAAAACCACTACTGAATGAAAAACTTAACACAAAGCATTGGTGCATTAGCCCTTTCTGCACTGATCTTTACTGCTTGCGAAGCGCCAAAAGAAGAAACTGGAGCCGTTTTCCAAAAAATTAATACGGAAGTACTCGCTAATTCTAAGGCTTACTCAACTTTACAAGAAGCGACATCTACCATTGGCCACCGACTTACTGGCTCGCCCAATGGCGCACAAGCGGAGGAATACACCTACAATTTGCTGAAAAGCTATGGCTTTGAGGACGTACAATATATGCCATTCGAAGTGCAAACTTGGACTAGAGGCACCATAGATGTGCAAATAGGCAAGCCAGGTGCATTGGAAACTTTCTCTGCGGTGAGCTTGGCACATTCGCCTGTGGAAGTGAATATGGAAGCAGAAATAATTGACCTTGGCAATGGCTTGGAAGCAGACTACGAAAGAGTAGGCGATGCTGTGCAAGGCAAAATCGCTTTGGTGTATATTGGTATTTTGCCAGGCTCGGAAGAAGGTGCATCGAATCTACATAGATCTGAAAAAACGGCTTTGGCCACTGACAATGGCGCCATCGGAATTATCATCCACAATCAAGTAGATGGTGGAGTACTGCTTACGGGAACTGCCTCTGTTACAGGTAGTCTTATCGATATACCAGCGGTGTGTATTAGCAAGGAAGATGGCGCGGCTTTGAGAGAAAGACTGCAAACAGAGACCATCCATGCAAGCATTGCTATGACTAACACTGCTGATTACATAAAGGCTAGAAATGTGATCGCTACGCTGAAAGGCAGTGAATTGCCAGATGAAAAGATTCTAGTGGGCGGCCACTTGGATAGCTGGGATTTGGCAACAGGTGCTACTGATAATGGTATTGGCTCATTCGCGGTATTGGATATGGCGCGTACGTTCAAAGCATTGGATTTGAAACCGAGAAGAACGATTGAGTTTGTGATGTTTATGGGAGAAGAGCAAGGCCTGTTAGGTTCTAGATATTATGTAGATCAGGCTGTAGCTGATGGCTCCATAGATAAAGTGAAGTACATGTTCAACCACGACATGACGGGCAACCCAGTGGGATATAATGCGGGAGGTAGACCAGAGACTGCCGATATGCTGAACACTGTGGGTCAATTGATCATGAATATCGATAGCACCACGTTCAAAAACAGCAACCGTAACGGAGCAGGATTACATAGCGATCATCAGCCATTTATGTTGCAAGGGATTCCAACTATCTCGCCAGTAGGCCAGCTAGATCCCGGCATTTTTGGTTGTTACCATGCCGATTGCGATGATTTTAATCTGATAAATGAAGCTCACATTCGCGACAATGTGCGCTTTAGCAGCATGGTACTCTACAGCCTTGCCGATAGCGAAACACTACCTTCAAGCAGAATGAGCGATGAGGAAACCAAAGAATTTTTGATCCGCTCAGGCCTTCGATTGAAACTAACCATCGGTGGTGATTGGAGATGGGAGAATTGATTTAAACCAAAATAG
>CAZRBW010000014.1:0-57270 GCA_964598395.1 uncultured Roseivirgaceae bacterium | reverse complement strand
GTAGCTGTGGTGGGTGCTCCTGCAGTGGCTGTCCATAAACCAGAAATCGCAGTGGTAGAACTTGGATTTGGAGCAATAGGGGAGTTAACTCTTGTAGGTGCTGTACAATTCAAAATAGGAGCATTTGTACCATCTGGTGTGATAGGGGCTTGATTTTCAATTAAAAAACCCCATTGGTCATTTATATTCTTGAATGCATTATCATCTCCATATGCATCAGAAGCAGGGCCTCCCACAGCACCTTGAGGAGCCATCACAGTTGTCGGAGTCATCCTCAAAGGAGTAGAAGATGTAATTCTAATTCCAGCAGCCTCAGATGCAAATGCAGAAATAGGCACATACCAATCGTAAAAATAATCAGGATCGCCTCCGTCAGTTGTAGCTGCTACGGCAATTTGAGCATGATTAGGTGTTGCAAGAGGATCAAGATTATATGAAGCAACTTCACCAGTAGCAGAGGCTGAGCCATCAATTCTATAAATTACTACTCGAAAATTTGATTCATACACAACTTCATATTCAAAACCTGGATTTCCAGGTACCGCATTGGGATCCGCATTAGGGCCTGAAAAGCCAAACTTTCCATCACTATCAATCAAGGCTGAATATCCTTTGGCGCCAGGCACTAAGCCGCCTATTCTCATTCTAAAACGGAGATTAACTCCATCAGAATTAAAGTAAAATCCGTTTCCGTTTACATCATCTACTATCTCAGAGAAAAAACCGGAGGAACCTCTTCTTAAATCCCCGGTAGGTTCGTTTGGTGGTGCTGGAACAGCTACATAATTAATTTCACTATTAGTGCCTAAATCACTACCGGAAAATCCACTAGAAGTAGCAGAAACCCAACCATCACCATTGGGATCAAGAGGAGAAACTGTAGGTGCACCACCCGTCACATTTCCCTTTCTGATAATTAGTCCTGGAGTTTGCGCTAGTACTGTTTGAGAGAAAAAACTCAATAACAATAGGAGGCAAATTGCTAAAGTTTTCTGAGGAAAAACTTGTTTTTGGAAAAAATTGTAGAGGTTTCCCATAAGAATAAGGTAGACTTTAAGATAATAGTTAATAGGTTGAACTAAATGTTAGCGCATCAAATAGATTGATACAAACAACAAATAATAAGTCATATACGGCAATAAAAATACTAGAATGCGCATTAATTTAGCAAAAAATAATTTCAATAATTTCAAAAATGAAACCACTAAAATTTTATCGCGCTGAAATTGAGGAAATTATGACTTTTTCTTAATTAGAAAATAAGACAAAAATTTCAAAAATGAAACATGATGGGTGAATGTAAGATTGAGATTAAGCTTGAATTTCTAAGTGTTTTTCAGAAACTCCTGGGGGCTAACTCCAGTATGCTTTACAAAGGAATTGTAAAATGTAGTACGGGAATTAAAGCCTGCTTCTTCGGCTAGTCCTTCTAAGGTAATTTTTTTTGTGGAGCCTCTTTTAATTTCTTCTTTTATATATCCTACTCGATGGAGATTTACAAAATCATTGAAGCGCATGTTATGGTACCTATTAATTAGCTTCGACAATACATATCTTTCACATTCCAACTTTTTGGCACACTCCTCTACGGTTAGTCCATTTATCTTGAACCATTTTTCCACTTTCATTCCAATCTCTAGCTTACTCAACAAACTCTCATTCGTCTCCAAATCAAGTTTAGGGACAACTATACTATTTTCGACCTCAACGTGCTGTTTTAGTTCTTCAAATTTCTTAAGCTTACTTGGGTCGGTAAGACGGAAAGTTGTCTCTGGCATAAAGAAAATGAAGCCATGAAGAAATAGGTAGGCGACAAATGAGCAAACTATAAAAACAAAAATCACAAAATTGCTGGCTGATGGATTTGTAACTAATTCTGAGTAAAAAGAATTATTTAGTAAAAATGCTGAGTTAATATTACCCACCAAAAAAACAATCAGAATCAAAAAAAGTAATTGAAAAAATGATTTACCATTTTCGAAATTATAAATCCTTTGGCGATGAGAAAAGATTAAGAAAAATAAATATATTAAGTAGGCAGCCAAAATCAAAAAACGGATAATTACATGAAATTCAGCACCTAAAAATCCAGAACCTTCTACACTAACAAGTTTAGAATCTAAAACTATTTTCTCAAGGATTTCCCTTTTTTCCACGCTTGACTTTATATAAAAGGGAATTAGATCAATCAAATGAAGAACAGCAGGCAAAAAATGAAACCAATCTTTTTTCCAAAGAATTCTTTTGTTGAATAAAGCTCCACGAAAATAGAAATACAATAGAGGCCCTATCAAATAATATGTTGGAGCAAAAGCACGGAAAAGATGAGGGAATGCTAATATATTTCCACTAAAAACCAGAAAAGAACTTACTATAAATATATTAGAAATTAAAAAGATAAGACCCATCAAACGGTGATTCAACGGCCATACAGATCCCTTGAAAACCAAAATAACACTTGTGAATGTCGTGATGGATCCAACAAAGTATAAGAGGAATCGAAGCAATTCAAACTTCAAATTAATGGTATTTACTGGTTCAGGTTATTTCAAAAAGGCTATTTTTGATTTTGTTGATCAAAACATCTTTTTTGTTGTTTATGCAATAGTACTAAATAAAACTAAACAATAGCAACACGTAGTTTAAGTAGTTGGTAATTTTAAAAGAGTTTCAATATTATCAGTAACATACAATAGCGGGAGGTTGTTAATTTCTATTTGCTCTTATACAATTTCTCCAAATCTACCATCTCATCACGCAATTTTGCAGCTTCCATAAAATCAAGATCCTTGGCAGCCTTCTCCATTTTGCGCTTAGTTTGCTCTATAAGCTTACCTAGTTTATCCTTATCCAAATAGGCAACTACAGGATCCGCAGCAATGCTTGTTTCTTCTGGCTCTACATAGTATTTTTTATTTGAGCCCTTTTTGGAATCAGCTACTTTGGTTTGACCCATAATGGCTTCTTTGGAGCGAGTGATGGTTATTGGTGTAATGCCATGCTCTGTATTATACGCCATTTGCGTATCTCTACGTCTATTGGTTTCTTCTATGGCCACACGCATGCTTTCAGTCATCTTATCTGCATACATAATAACTTTACCATTTTGGTTGCGAGCTGCTCTACCGATTGTTTGCACCAAAGAACGATGACTTCTCAAAAAGCCCTCCTTATCTGCATCCATGATGGCCACAAGCGATACTTCTGGCAAATCAAGACCTTCACGTAATAAATTGACTCCTACGAGCACATCGAAAATCCCAAGACGCAAATCGCGTAATATTTCAATACGATCTAGCGTTTCAACTTCGGAGTGAATATAACGAGTTCTCACACCCGCTCTTTCGAGAAACTTGGTTAGTTCCTCCGCCATCCGTTTGGTTAGCGTAGTTATCAGCACCCTTTCCTCCCGCTCCACTCGCAGGTTGATTTCTTCTAGCAAATCATCAATTTGGTTTAAACTTGGCCTTACATCAATCTCAGGATCCAACAAACCCGTTGGTCTGATTAGCTGTTCAATTACTATCCCTTCAGATTTCCGCAATTCATAATCAGCTGGCGTAGCACTCACAAAAATTGTCTGGCCAATCAAACTCTCAAATTCAGTGAACGTTAATGGCCGATTATCCATTGCCGATGGCAGACGAAATCCATAATCCACCAAATTTACTTTTCGACTCCTATCCCCTCCCCACATGGCACGTACTTGCGGAATAGTCACATGGCTCTCGTCTATGACCATCAAAAAGTCATCTGGGAAATAATCTATCAAACAGAAAGGCCTTGCGCCTGCATCGCGTCTATCGAAATATCTGCTATAGTTTTCCACACCCGAGCAGTAGCCCAACTCACGAATCATTTCCAAATCGAATTCAGTCCGTTCCTTCAATCGCTTGGCTTCTAAGAATCTACGCTCATCTTCAAACTGATGCAGGCGCAAAACCAAATCATCTTGAATTTCCTTAATCGCAGTTTGTACATTATCCTTACTTGTCACAAACAGGTTTGCGGGATAAATCGAAATTATACTTTCATCGGATTGCTTCTTTCCAGTTTCAGGATCAATGCGCTGTATAGCTTCAATTTCATCTCCAAAAAAATAGATTCGAAAAGCAAAATCAGCATAGGCAGGATAAATATCCAATGTATCACCTTTCACCCTAAAATTCCCTCTTTTGAATTCAGCTTCGGTACGACTATAGAGGATATCCACCAGCGCAAATAACAACTTGGAGCGAGAAATCATATCGCCTTGCTGCAGACGGATGATATTTTTCCCAAACTCTTCAGGATTACCAATACCATAAATACACGATACTGAAGCTACAACAATCACATCCCGACGACCCGAAAGCAACGCAGAAGTAGCCGCCAATCGCAACTTTTCAATTTCCTCGTTTATAGATAAATCCTTCTCTATATACACATTGGAATTTGGGATGTATGCTTCGGGCTGATAGTAGTCGTAATAAGAGATAAAATACTCAACAGCATTTTCAGGAAAGAAATTTTTGAATTCGCCGTAAAGCTGCGCTGCCAGCGTCTTATTATGGCTTAGAATTAATGTGGGCTTTTGTACCTGAGCAATTGTATTGGCTATAGTGAATGTTTTTCCAGAGCCTGTCACACCTAATAACGTTTGCCACGGCTCACCATTATTCAGTCCTTCAGTTAGCTGCTTTATGGCAGTTGGCTGATCGCCAGTGGGCGAGAATTCAGATGTGAGTTTGAAATCCATAGTGGAATTAAGCTTGCCAAATTTCCCAGGCTTTCTCAGCTTGATAATGCAACATATCTAGGCCATTCTTCACCTTAGCTCCTAGCTCTAAACCTCTTTTCATAAACAAGGTTTCGCCTGGATTATATACCATATCGAAAAGCAAATTCTTATTACTCAATTTGGTATAATAGAGGTCGGGACAGCTATTCAGATTCGGGTAGGTTCCCAATGGCGTAGCATTCACAATCAGCGGATATTCATCTGCCCAATTTTCCATCGACTTCAATTGATCGTAGGAAATCGTGTGAGTCTTTGCTTGTGGATTTCTAGAGACTTTCAATATCTCAAAGCCCAAATCTTCGAGAGCGACAATTGCTGCTTTAGATGCTCCACCACTACCTAATACAATCGCTTTTTTTGTAAGCTTTTTAGGCAAAAATTCTTCTAAGGATTTTTTAAACCCATAATAATCTGAGTTGTAACCTTTCCAAATTCCATTCTCCATTTTCACCACATTTACGGCGCCTATTCGCTCAGCAGATGGATCTAATTCAGACAGAAAAGGGATTACTTTTTCTTTATAAGGAATAGTGACATTAAAGCCTCTTAAATTATTTAATTGCTTAAGTTGATTAGGCAGATCGTCAATTTGCGGGAGGTCGAGCAATATATAATCATGGTCGGTCAATCCTTCCTTTTCAAACTTTTCGCGAAAATGACCTTGAGAAAATGAATGACCCAAAGGATGGCCTAATAAGGCAAACAATATTGTATTACTTGACATCTCGAACTTTTAGAGTATTAGCTACTTTTTCAATTGAAATCACAATCGCGATACCAATGAAAATGAAAAATAGTGCTTGTAAAAAGAATGGGTCCTGACCTGTGGCATCCAAATATTCATTTGGCAATAAGTTTTGCTCTTTCACGGGCTTTGCTTCACCATGTCTATCGATTATGGATTCAACAACTTTTTTCCAAGGCCATACCTTATTGAGTGAACCTACCATAAAACCTGCCAACAATGCAATGGTTGGATTATAAAATCTTTTGAGCAACCAACTAATAGCACGTGCAGTTGATAGAATGCCTACAACGCAGCCTGCAATAAAGACAAGTATCACAGGAAGATTAATATCCGAAATGGCTTGCATCATGTATTGATACTTACCCAGCAGCAATAGTATAAATGAGCCTGAAATGCCTGGCAATATCATAGCCGTAATGGCAATTGCTCCACTTACAAATACAAAAAGTAAACTATCAGAAGTGCTTGCAGGCGATGCCGCTGTAATAAAGTAGGCAATCAACACGCCTAATAGCAATGCTAGGAAATCAATTGGTTTCCAGTGGTATATACTTTTGGCAACCAAAATTGCTGATATTATAATAAGTCCGAAAAAGAAAGACCAAACTTGAATTGGATAAGTAAGGAGCAAAAACGTAATAAGCTTTGCAAGAGACAATACACTGGTAGCAATACCTAATACCAAAACTATCAAAAATGTACCGTCGATCTTATTCCAAAACTCCTTAATTTCAAATCGGATTAAAAGCTTCACAGCATCTAGATCAACAGATTTTATGGCGTTTAGAAGTCGTTCATAAATTCCAGTAATGAAAGCAATGGTACCACCTGATACTCCAGGTACTACATCGGCTCCACCCATAGCTAATCCTTTCAGATACAAAAGAATATAAGGAAGAATTTTATGCATAAAAAAAGTTCTAATGGAAAAACACCAAATTCGATTTTCAAATGGTGTCAGTTATTCTGTGACTTTGTCTCTTTTAATAAAAGTAGAAAAAGTATCGCCTCTCAATCCTAAACGAATAGTCTCAAGCGGTAATACTTCATTTGGAGAAATATTTCCCAGATTCACATTTGCACCTAGTAATTCGATAAACCAAACCTGCTGTCCTTTTTGGGGTGCTTCCCAAATGATTTTTTCAGAAGGGATTTGAGTTAAGATTTCTTCAACAAGACCCTCGCGCACCTCGCCAGATGAGCGGAATAGACCCACATTGCCTCCCTCCCGCGCTTCTCCAATTACTTTCCATGCGCCTGCGTCCAATTCCTTTCGCATTAGCTCTATCCACTTATAAGGTGGAATTATTTTGTCAACATCTTTAGACCCTACTTCTGAAAGTACAGTGCAAGTTTGCGCCAATTTCGAAATGTATTTCAATTTCAATTCATGAGGCATCACTACAGAACCATCTGAAACTTCAGCATGAGTCACATTGTACTTCTTTAGCAATTCCACATAGTCATCAAACTGATTCCTAATAATGAAGGCTTCAAACAAAGTGCCGCCGAAATATACAGGAATGCCATGTTTTTGATACAAGGCGACTTTCTTATCCAAATTTGGAGTGACAAAGGATGTGCCCCATCCCAGCTTTATGATATCAACATAAGCTTCAGCAACGCTAAGGAAATCCTCAGCTTCTCTAAGGCTTAGTCCTTTATCCATGGCCATAGTGTAGCCCTCTTCCCTTGGTTTTTGCGTACGCTCAGGAAGTTCGTTTAACAAGTAATTCATGTGATTTTGATTTCTATATTACACTAAAAAAACAACCCTTAAAATGAAAATTTCTTCAGGTTGCTTTCAAATTACAAATGATAAAACCGTTTTTTGAATTTGTCCCTATTCGGTTTTAATGATTATCTCTTTTGTATTGATCGATAATTTTGAATAGTACTTTCTGAATTTCTAAGTTAGGGAAGAAATCGAAAAGCACAGTATGCATATCGAAATCCAAAATTAATGCATTTTCTAGAAAATTGAAGGCTTCTTGGTACTTCCCGTTGCCGATTAAGTAGGCTGTCATCCGATAATGGAATGCAGGTTCATCTGGCACTTCTTCAAGCGCTTCTTCCATAAGCGAAACTGCCTTGTCGAAATCGCCTTGCTCGAAGGAGATAAAAGATAAATCTAACCAACTTTCTATCGAAGTAGGATCTATGGCAATTGCCTCTTCATAGGCTTCCACAGCTGATACGGTATTGCCTGTTTTGTACTCGGCAGCAGCTTTGGTAAGCCAAAACTCGAAATTATCAGGATTAAGCTTTAGCGCTTTACTTAGGAAGTGAATGGCCTCAAAGTACTTCTCCTGCTTTAGGAGGCATGAACCCATTCCAAACCAAGCATCATCATAGAGTTCATCAATCTTGACAGCCTTTTGATAGTATTTTAAGCCCAATTCGTATTGGGACATTTTTTCATAAGCTGCACCAATACAGCAAAAAACCTCTGATGATGGGCCTTCGAGATCAAGCGTCTTTTTGTAAGCATCCAATGCCTTTACGAAATTCTCCTGATTCATGTAGGCATTTGCCAAATTGAACCAAGCGCTAGCAAATTCCTCGTCTATAAGGATTGCATAGTCGTACGCATCCACCGCTAGTTCAAATTTCTCCAGCTTATTATACACGATGCCCAAGTTATACCAAGCATATGATGAATATGGATCTTCGTCTATAAATTTCTGATAATACTCTACGCTTTGTTCCAGTTCATCTAGCACATCAAGGCAAAAAGCCATTTCGTACAAGGCACCATCATGATGCAGGTTTTGCTCAAGGGCTTTCTTGTAGGCGTCTATTGCTTCACGGTATTTGGCATTGCTTTGGTAAGCCATGCCTATTTGGTAATAGATCTCCTCAGGTTCATCTGTATTTTCCAACGATTTGTTCAGCGCTTCCACTGCTTCATCGTAGCGACCCATCATATTGAAAATAGTACCTGTAAGCGCTAATATTTCAGTGTCGTTGGGGTACACGGTATTGGCAGTTTCAAGCACTTCGATGGCTGTGTCCCATTCGTTCATGTTGGAAAGCACCTGCGCTTTTAGTAGGAGCAACTCCATACTTAGTGGATACTGTGTCAAGGCTATTTCACAAGCCTTTAAAGCTTTCGCGTTTTTCTCTATATCCAGATAATGTTGAATTATCTGCTCATAAGTGTCTTCGTCAAAAAAGTAATGACTACGCTGGCTGAGATGTTCCTCAAACCTTTTGATGAGGTCTTTATCCTCCTCTCGTCTTCTGAATTCTTCAGGCATAAGGTTAGGTTTAAAGAGCTTTTAAGAAATATACGAAATATGCCAAAAGAAAATGCTTTTGGAAGATTTATTTTCAAAAGAAGTGATTTATTTTTCTCTTGACAATTTTTCTTTCAGTTCACTACATATTCTTTCAATGGTTTGTTCCAAAGGAGAAAATTCAATGCCAAGTTTCTCCTTTATTTTATTGTTTTTGTATTTAAAATTCTTTTGAGAAAGCTTCGCAGTTTCGGCTGTCACTAATGGCCTACTGCCAGTAATCCAGCCCTTCAACGTTTCGGCGATAACGGCTGCCCAGACGATCGGCTTGCTTGCTTTGATAAAAGGAGCGCGCTTGCCTAAATGCTTGGCCATAATCTGGAAAAATTCCTTGTAATAAATATCTCCAGCGTTTAAAATAAATCGGTCATTCTGCGGTCCCAGCTCGATAAAGCGGGAGGTAATTTCAGCCACATCTTTCACATCGATGAAATTGATAATAGCGTCGGTATAGAAAGGTTTTTGATCCCATACGTACTTGAAAAGCTTAGCACTGGACTGTTGCAAATCGCCCATTCCTAATACCACGGAAGGATTCACAATCGTAAAAGGCAATCCCTCTTCTCCTCCACGCCATACTTCCATTTCAGCATGATACTTCGAAATTGCATATTGGGAGTTGAGTTCCGAAGTCTGCCATTTGGTCTCCTCATCTATTACATCAATATTCTTCACCCTGCCAATAGCAGCGATGGAGCTAATTTGCAAAAAGTGCGGCACCTTGTGCTCGATACATAGATTGACCAAGCCAGCGGTTCCATCCACATTTACCTTCATCATTTTGCTATGGTCTCGCTTATCGAAAGAAACCATGGCAGCTGCATGAATAAATGCTTCAACTCCTTCTAGATTTTGAGCAATTGTAGGCAGATCCAAAATATCTGCTTCCACCCAGTCAATCTTAGTAGCGGCATCGCCCAGCAAACTCATACTACTATTGCTGCGACAAGTGGCTCTTAGGCTATGCCCTTTTGCCAAAAGGTTTTTGCAAATTTCGCTTCCTACTAATCCGTTGGCACCGGTAATGAATATTAGCATTTCTCAGGAAATAAGGTTTTCACAACTTCATCAAATTCAGGGAGCACTTGATCCTTCTCAGAAATAATTGGCTCATCGATCATCCAATCTATATTCAAATTAGCATCGTTCCATCGAATGCCCATTTCTGATTCTTTATGGTAGAAACTGGTGCATTTATAAAAAAACACACTGTCCTCCAATGCTGCAAAACCATGTGCAAAACCAGCTGGAATATACAAGCTGTTGTTCATTTCAGAATCTAGCAGACAGCTCATATGCTGCCCAAAGGTTGGTGAATCTGGTCTGATATCCAATGCCACATCGAGTACCCTCCCGCTCAATACCCTTACAAGTTTGCCTTGCCCAAAGGGTTCACGTTGGAAGTGAAGGCCTCGAATTACGCCCTTTTTCGAAAAGGATTGATTGTCCTGCACAAAAGTTATTGGCACATTCGCATCATGAAGTTTCTCCACATGAAAAGACTCAAAAAAATATCCTCTTTCATCGTGAAAAAGCCTGGGCTTTAATTCCACCAATCCTTCAATACGATGCTTTATTATTTCCAATGATTCTTTGATTTAAGGTATTGCAAAATAGTATTAAATATTGGCTATTGTCTCGCAAAACGAAAAAGCTTCTTAATTATTCTAAATTAAAAATGCCAAGATTCAATGCTTTCAGCGCTTCAACTTTCACACTGGTATCCACCAATAAGCTTACATTATGTCTACTGCCACCATAGCTCACCATTCGGAGTGGAATATCTCTAAGGGCTTCCAAAATAGAATTCAATACGCCCTTGTTTTCAGCTACCATATTGCCTGCAATACAAATAATAGTTTGGTTGCCATCAATTTCCACTAGGCCTAATGCCTCAAGTTCTTTTACGATTTGCGGGAGGTGAGATGTGTCATCGATCGTAAGTGAAACCGCAACTTCTGAGGTAGTTACCATATCTACAGAAGTCTTGTACTTTTCAAAAATCTCGAATATCTGACGCATGAAACCATAAGCGAGTAACATTCGGCTGGATTTGATTTTCACTGCTGTGATACCATCTTTGGCGGCAATGGCTTTTACACCTGCGCCAGTTTCCTCTGCGGTAATGGTGGTGCCTGCCGCTTCTGGCTGCATGGTATTGAGCAGTTTTACAGGAATGTTGGCTTTTTGTGCAGGCCAAATAGACGCTGGGTGCAAAATCTTTGCTCCAAAGTAGGCAAGTTCTGCCGCTTCGTCGAACGACAATTGTGCAATGGGTTTGGTTTGCTTTACAATACGCGGATCGTTATTGTGCATGCCATCTATATCGGTCCATATTTCCACTACCTCCGCGTCGATAGCAGCACCTACCAATGAAGCTGTATAATCACTGCCTCCGCGCTTTAGATTATCAACTTCATTCTTGCTGTTTTTGCAGATATAGCCTTGGGTTACAAAAAGCTTATCGTCAGGATAGTTGGCAATAATGGCCTTAAGCTTTTCAGAAATTTTGGCCAATTCTGGCTCATGATTTTCGTCTATTGACATAAAATCCAAAGCTGGCAACAACACCGCTGGGATTTCAGCTTCTTTCAGATAGATGGAAAACAACTTCGTGCTCAACAGCTCGCCCTGCGCAAGGATATCCCTATTGATGGCTTCATTAAATGAAATCTTGAGAAGTATGCTTAGAAACTCAAAGTGCTCCTCAATCACTTCCAAGGCCTCGCTACGAGCTTGCTCTGTTTTGAGCAATTCGGGATAAAACTTTAAATAGTGTTGCTTAAGCGCTTCGATTTGTAATCGAGCATCGTCCTTATCTCGACGCGCCATTGCATCACCGATATTTACAAGGGCATTTGTAGTACCCGATAATGCTGATAAAACTACAATTTTTGCTGAATCATCTTTTGTTACCAATCTGGCAACTTGATGCATTCGGTGCGGCAAGCCTACAGAGGTGCCGCCAAATTTCATGATCTTCATGTGTGTTTCAGAATATTATTACAATGAAATAAATTGAATCGGGCTTAGTGATTAAATAATCGCTAAAAATGGCCTTATCCTGAATTTTGGGTTTTTGCTTTTCTTAATTTGACTTGAATAATTAAAATCCAAGCATTTTGATGGCTGTAATTGCAGCTTCATCGCCTTTGTTTCCGTGCTTCCCTCCCGCACGGTCGAGGGCTTGCTTTTGATTATTTGGAGTAAGTACACCGAAAATTACTGGCTTATTGTATTTCAAGCTCACATCAGTAATTCCTTGTGCCACTGCCATACAAATAAAGTCGAAATGGCGAGTTTCGCCTTGAATTACACAGCCAAGACAAATTACCGCATCTATATCCTCCCGCTGAGCCATGTATTGGGCAGCTAAACTCAATTCAAAACTGCCCGGTACATTTTTTCTAATCAAATTTTCTTTTTTTGCACCATTCTTCAAAAGTGTGGAAAAAGCTCCTTCATAGAGTGATTCTGTTACCTCTTCGTTCCATTCCGAAACGATAATAGCAAACTTTTTATCTTGAATGTTGGCAATATTCTTTGAGCTGTGTTGGCTCAGATTTTTATTGGCTGATGACATATTAATAAAAATTGAATTTGAATTTCTTTATAACAAAGAAGGGTAAAGCATTAGCTGCCTTACCCTTCTATATTTTCTTTTTGTGCAGAAAATTAGTTAGCAGCAAGGGCTTCTAGCCTTGCTTTAAACTTTCGTGCATTAGTAATTTCTAAAGACTCAGGATATTTATTAATCACCTCGTCATAAGTAGAAATTGCTTTATTTGAATCACCTGCATTTTCAAAAGCCAAAGCCGCTTTCATCAAATACTGAGGTGAGAATTGCTTATTTGGATGAGTTGAGGCTCCCTTCTGGTAAGATGCAGCAGCACTGGTAAAGTTACCTAGCTCCATATAAGCATCGCCAATAAGTACATGCTTACGAGCGGCTACTAAGAAATCATCAGATGAAAAATCTTCTAACATATTCAATGCTGCCTGGAAGTTTCTTTGCTGAAGGTAAATTGCTCCAGCATAGAAAGTAGCTAGATTCGCCGCTTCAGTACCTGAATAATCGTTGACGATATCTAGGAATCCGAGCGAGTTTCCATCTCCATTCAAAGCATTATCATAATTTCCATTTTCGAAATAGAATACAGCTTGGAACATTTCGTCCTGTGCAGTTGCATTCTTAGTTTCCATGGTATAGCGGTAAATGAAGATTGCTGCAATTATTATTGCTATCAATCCACCTATTCCGAACACCATCTTTTTGTTTTTGCTTAGAAATTCTTCCGTTTTACCAAGCTGGTTTGAAATTACCTCTGGGTTTTCAAGAAAATCGTTTCCTTGATCGTTTTTACCTCTTGGTTTTCTTTTCGTAGTTGCCATTCATCAATTTTTTGGGACGCAATATTATTACAATTTTCCTAGAATGTAAAATTCTGTGAGCTATTCTGTTATGAACGGATAATCTTCTTGCAAATAATTATCTGTGAAGGCCTCGCTTGGATCCGGATAATCCGACTCTTCGGCGAATTTCACTGCCTCTAAGACTTTCTCTTTTATTTTATCTTCAATTTCTTCAAGCTCTTCTTGTGTAGCAAATTTTTCTTTTAAAATAGTTGCTCTCACTTTTTCTATCGGGTCCTGACCTTTATAGTTTTCGAGTTCTTCCTTAGTACGGTACTTCGATGGATCCGACATCGAATGGCCTCTATAGCGATAAGTTCTGAATTCCAATAATGTTGGACCTTCGCCGGCTCTGGCTCTTTCGGCAGCTTCGGCTACTGCATTGTGTACTTCCTCCACCGTCATACCATCTACAGGGAAGGAAGGCATATCGTAAGCACTACCAAGCTTATATAAATCGGTTACATTGCTAGTTCTCTTCACTGAAGTACCCATAGCATAACCATTATTTTCAATACAAAATATTACTGGTAGCTTCCAAGTCATCGCCATATTGAGCGCCTCGTGAAATGCTCCCTGACGAACAGCGCCATCACCCATGTAGCACATACATAAATGGCCAGTTTTCATATACTTTTCGGCAAAAGCAATCCCAGCGCCCATAGGCACTTGTGCTCCTACAATACCATGCCCACCAATGAAGTTCTTTTCCTTATCGAAAATGTGCATAGACCCGCCTTTACCTTTCGTGGTACCAGTTTCTTTGCCATAAAGTTCTGCCATTACAGGCCCAGGCTCAGTACCCAATGCCAGCGGATGCCCGTGATCTCTATAGGCAGTAATCCATTTATCATCTGGAGTAAGTGCGGAAACGGCTCCTGAAGCACAAGCCTCTTGACCTATATACAAGTGCAAGAATCCACGAATCTTTTGCTGACCATACAACTGCACACATTTTTCTTCAAACTTTCTGATCAACGACATGCTTTCAAACCAGTACATGTAGGTCTCCTTAGAAAATTTCGTCTTTGCTGCTTCTTTTTTCGTTGTCGTCTTCTTTTGGCTTGCCATATATGCTTAATTTTGGAACTGATTCGCAATTTGCAAACAATTCTTCATTGGGTATTCGTTAAAATGAACGCAAAATTAATAAAACCCATTCAAATAGTTAATGTATCTCGAAAATCTACATCTTTATTCTTTTAAAAATTATTCTGAAGAGACCTTAAAGCTCTCCCCGTTTATCAACTGTTTTTTGGGCCCGAATGGCTCTGGAAAAACGAGTTTGCTAGATGCTATTTATTATTTATCCCTTACAAAGAGCGCATTAAATCCAATTGATAACCAATGCATTAGGCATGGAGATTCACAAATGGTATTGCGAGGTGATTTTGCAAAAGACGACAAGAATTATCAAGTGATTTGTCATGTACAAAACGGCCAAAAAAAGACAGTAAGATTAAATAAAAAACCTTACTCAAAATTAAGCGAACACATTGGAAAATTCCCTGTAGTGATGATTGCGCCCAACGATACGGAGATTATTCGGGACGGAAGCGAAACTCGTAGGAAGTTTTTTGACGGCATGTTGGCTCAATATGATCAGCCATACCTTGACATCCTTATCAAATACCAACATGCACTCAAGCAAAGAAATAGTTTGCTGAAAAGTTTTGCCGAGCAAAACCGGGTGGACAAAGATCAGCTCGAGCCGTGGGATAGTCGCATCCTTAATTGGGGCGCATTGCTATATGAAACTCGCAAAGAAATGGTTCAGCAATTTATACCACTATTCGAGGAGCATTACAATGAGCTAAGCGACAAAAAAGAAACGATGGAGATCGTGTTTCAATCGGATTGGCATGATGAAAAACACACCCAGCTTTTTAAAGACAACCTCAGAAAGGATTTGCTCTTGAAGAGAACCATGATGGGCTCGCACCGGGATGATTATGAATTCTTGATCGATGGACATCCGATAAGGAAATTTGGATCGCAAGGCCAGCAGAAATCCTTTGTGATTGCCCTAAAATTGGCTCAGTTTGACGTTCTAAGAGAAAAAACTGAAGTAAAACCGATTTTATTGCTGGATGATATATTCGATAAACTTGATGATATGCGTATCTCTAGGGTAATAAAACTCGCCGCAGAAGATAGGTTTGGGCAAATTTTCATCACAGATGCTCGGCCTGAAAGAACCTTGGCCATCATCGATCAATTGGCAAAAGAGCGTTCAATTTTTTTGGTAGAAAGCGGGAGGGTAACAGTGGTGCCTGATACGATTGTAGAGTGAAAAACCAATAAAGGAGCCCTTACAAATAAAAAACGGAAGAGTAACCAGCTCTTCCGTTCAAATTTAACTACTCAACCTTAAAACCTATTACAAATATGAACTATCTGTTAATCCTTATACTGACTTAAACTCTTTGGGTTTCAAAACTTTGCTTTATCAATTTAAAAAAATAGTTAAACGGCAAGATAAATTGGCAAAAGGCGAAAAAGTATTGACAGAAAAACCTCGAAATATTTGATGATAATTATAAATAGTCTAGCAGGCTAAGCTCAATTTGAACAAGATTAGAATATAAAAAACTGATTTTTATACTAATACTTTCCTCTTTGCATTTCTAGTCAAAATTCTTACTTTCAAGGAAATATTGGCTATGGAAAGTACTTTTTTGACAGCTGTATTCCTACCACTTGCATTAGGGATAATTATGCTTGGCATGGGCATGACGCTCACTATTCAAGATTTCAAGCGTATTCTTATTTATCCAAAAGCCGTAGCAATTGGTCTAGGCAACCAAATTATCATCTTACCTATAATTGCATTTGGGATTGCTAATCTATTTCCACTTTCGCCCGAACTTGCTGTGGGCATTATGATTTTGGCTGTTTGCCCAGGTGGTGCTACTTCTAATTTGATTACCCATTTGTGTAAAGCTGATGTGGCACTTTCGATCACCCTTACGGCCATTAGTAGCTTAGTTACGGTTATTTCCATTCCACTTTTGGTGAATTTCTCGCTCGACTACTTTATGGGGGTAAATAATCCGAAAAGCTTACCTGTATTTGATTCGATGGTTAAAATATTAATTATCACATTAATCCCTACAATTATAGGTATGTGGATCAAATATCGCTTTCCACTCTTCACACAAAAATCTCTAAAAGCCGTAAATATTTCTTCGGCAGCATTATTTGTGATGGTGGTTTTGGGTGCAGTACTGGCCGAAAGAGAAAACATTGTCGAATACTTTTTCGAAGCTGGACCAGCAGCACTTTTATTGAATCTGAGCACCATGTTCATTGGGTATTTTTCGGCTAGAATTTTTGCTATAACTGAACGACAAAGCTTTACAATTGCATTGGAATCCGGACTACAAAACGGCACGTTGGGGATAGCCATAGCAAGTAGTCCGCTCCTTTTGGATAATGCCGAAATGGCGATATCACCTGCGATTTATGGCTTATTGATGTTTTTCACCGCCGGATTTATGATCTTTATTAGCAGGAAAAGATTGGCTTAATTCTAATTGAAATTAATCTAGCAGAGCCATTACATCTTCTGTGGTAAGTTTCTTAATGAAGCTCTCCTCTGTGGTAATCAAATCTTGAGCTAGCGCCATTTTTCGTTCTTGCAGCTTCAATATCTTTTCTTCAACAGTCCCTCGGGTGATAAACTTATAAGAGAAAACTGTATTGGTTTGGCCAATTCTGTGCGCTCTATCCACTGCTTGTGCTTCGGCTGCCGGATTCCACCAAGGATCCAAAATGAATACATAATCGGCCATAGTGAGGTTTAATCCCAAACCTCCCGCTTTTAGAGAAATAAGGAAAACAGGCATATCAGCATTTACAGTGAAATCATTAACAGCTGCTTGTCGATCTTTAGTTGATCCATCTAAGTAGGCATACTTTATTTTTTCCTTTTCAAGATGCTCTCTTATCAATGTCAGATGTTTGACAAACTGGCTAAAGACCAATATTTTATGTCCTTCATCAATCACCTTTTGCATGGACATGATGATGTCTTCCATTTTGCCGCTATCGCCTTCGTACTCGGAATCAACCATTTTTGGGTGATTGGCCAATTGCCTCAGCTTAGTCAAGCCTTGGATAATGAGCATGTGAGAATTGCCCATTCCCTTTTTCTCGATATTCTCAATTATCTGCTCTCGATAGCCGTTTTTCACTTCCTCGTAGGCTTCTTCCTGCTCGGCTGTCATTCGGCAATATTTGATATTTTCTATCTTTTCGGGTAGTTCTCTGGCCACTTGTGACTTTTTGCGGCGAAGAACAAATGGCTTAATGAGTGAATGTAGCTTCTTCAGTTTTAGCTCATCCTTTTTATTCTCGATTGGGAGTTGATACTCTTTTTTGAAAAAGCTCTGGGTCCCTAGCAAACCCGGGTTCACAAATGAAACCTGCGACCACAAATCCAAGGTGCTATTCTCAATAGGCGTACCTGTAAGCACAAGGCGATGTCGGGCATTAAAACGCTTCACTGCTTTGGCAATATTGGCAGACGGATTTTTAATTGCCTGAGATTCATCCAAAATCACATAGTGGAAATGCACCCGGTCGAGCATATCGATATCTTGACGAACAATGCCGTAGGAAGTAATCACCAAATCATACTGAGCGAACTGATCCTCCCGCTTGGATCTTTGGGTGCCTGCATATACGAGGATTTTAAGCTCTGGAGTAAACTTAGAAGACTCCAATTCCCAGTTATAAATAAGCGAGGTAGGTACCACGAGCAAGCTTGGGTTAGGCACTTTCTTTTCCTTTTCGGCCTGAAGCATCGCTAGGGTTTGTACGGTTTTGCCCAAACCCATATCATCTGCTAAGCAGCCTCCAAATCGATAAAAGCTTAAAAATCTAAGCCAATTGTAGCCCGCTTTCTGATATGGACGAAGCTCCCCTTTGAAACCCACTGGCATTGGGTAATCTTCTATTTGCTCGAAATTTCTGAGTTTACTTAGCTTATGATCGATAGAGATTTTAGCCAAGTTTCCGTTTTGCAATTCATCCAATAAGGAAAGATGAATCTTATTGAGCTTGGCTGAGCCTTTGGAATTATCTTCTGAAAAATAAAGTAGATCGCTGTAGTTTCTGAACCACGCATCTGGAATAATGGCAATTAGGCCGTTGGGCAATTTGAATTCACGCAGGTTTTTGAGCATGAGTTTGCGGAGCTCAGAAAATGGAATAGTGAAGTCCCCAAAAGTCACTACACCGTTGATATCGAACCAATCGATGTTTTCCTTGATTTCGATATCGATACTGGAATAGCCAGAGAAATATCGCTTATCGTTGCTTTCATTTTGAAGCACCTTGATGCCTTTTTGCTCCAGCTCGAAAGCATGTGCACTTAGCCATTCGAAGGCCTCACTTCGGGCCATTTTAATTGTCCCTTTATGCAATGGCAATTTCAAATTGGTAAAAATGAACCTAATTTCTTTTTCAAATTCTTTATTGCGGTGATACTTTTTGAATATATAGTCTTTGTCTGATTTATCTACAGTTACACTTGTTTCGTAAAAAGGTGAGGCGAAAAATTGCTTATCCCCATATTCAAATTTTAGATCGAAGCGGATATACTGCTCATCGCTATCAGAGGACTTATTGCCAAATAGGTCTGTAGATCCTCCCGCTTTTATTTCGGTGAATTCTAAAATGGTATTGGGCGGGAGGTTAAACTCTTGAATATCGAAGCCCTTGGCATTTACATTAAACTGCTGAATAAGTGGCGCAACAAACTTTCGAAAATAGGTGTCCTCCAAATTCGCAGGAATTACTATAAATTTTTTATTGAAGAATGGCTTAAGCTTCTTTCCATCCACATCCGCTTCGAAAAAATAAAGCTTGCCTTGCAAAACCATACAAGCTGGCAAATCACACACTAAATAAGCATTCTTATAATTGTATTCTAGTTTTTGGCCATCGTAGCGGATGGTGGGGAAGTAATGTGTATTGTCTTCATTTTTGAAAAAATGAAACATCACTGTTGCTTTTTGTGGCATGATTTCAATTGGGTTCCATGTAGGATTTCCATCATTCCCCATTTCAAACAAAAGCTTCCAACGAAGCTCTGGAATGATCTTTCGACGTACTTCTTCTATATGAGTACTTATAACTTCTTGTAATTGCTTATTGCCTTTATCTTTATCGTAGGTTTTGCTAAAAAACTCATCAGACTTCATTTTTTTGGTGGCATACTTCTGAACTATTGCATCCTGTTGTATGGTATCCATCCACTTAATGAGCTGATAATCCTTTTCGTCTAGTCCATTTTGAAATTCAGCAGCATTTTTTGAAGAGATGTTTTGAAATTGAAAGGTAAATTCACCTTGATCATCTAATTGCACCACAAATGACTCAAAAAGGTACCCCAAGTACTCGTGCTGGAATACTGAATATACAATTTGAAATGGCCGATTAGTAGAAACTTTCATCTATAATTTTGCTTGCAATTCGCAAAATAGGAATTAAAAAATAAATGAAAATAGTATTTTCTACAATTCTCTCCCAGTATCCACCTTTGTGGCTAAATATGAAGGTCGAAATGAAATCAAAAGAGTGATTGCTATTATACTAGCGGTGACATACACCAAATCACTAGCTCGTAGTTTTACTGGATATGCGTCGATTATGGAAGCCTCAGCCCCCATTCTTACAACACCAAAATGTTGTTGAATTAGTGTAATTGCCACACCCAGAACCAGCCCTATCAAGGCGCCACTTAAAGCGATCAGCGCTCCTTCGTACAGAAATATTTTTCTCACCAAATTAGTTTGCGCGCCCATTGCAAATAGCATGGCTATGTCCTTTTTCTTTTCAATCGCCAGTAAGGATAATGAGAAAAAGATATTAAATGACGCCAACAGCAAAATGAATGAGAAGGTGAAAAACACGAAGAGCTTCTCTAGTTTCAATGCCTTCAATAATCCATCGTGTTGCTGTTTGGAATTCAGCACTTTTAGATTAGATCCTAGCTTGGGCTCAATTGCCGACTGCCATTTAGAAAATTCAGAAGGGTTTTTAAGCCGAATTTCAAGACTGGTTCTTCTATTTCCATAATTGGTGAGCCGAGCAGCTTGGTCGAGCGGGAGTATAATATAATTGTCATCAAATTCCTTTTCGATGGCAAAAACACCAGCAGGAAATAAGGCCACTCTTGTATAGGCATCGCCCGGACTCAAAATACCTGGTCTTAAATTTTTTGGAAAAAATAGCTGAATGGGATTGAAAGGGTCATCCATTGATAAGGACAAGAAATACTGTACACCTCGGCCAACAATTGCAAGCGGTTTGCCATCATCAGCTATAAGTTTAGCCTTACCTTGAACTACATTGTCGGCCAAAGGGCTGGCTTCTAAGAAAGAAGGTTCAATTCCTTTTACCCGCAACACCAAGCGTGTTTTTCTATATTCTACAAGTACATTTTCCTCTACTACTTCCGTCAGTGCAAGTACTCCTTCCATGTTTCTAAGCTCATACAAAAGGCTATCGCTTGGTTCAAAAGTCTTGCCTTCGATAGGTACTACTTTTAAATCAGGATCGAAGCCTCTATACAAATTGAGCAAAAAGCCCTCTAGTCCATTGAATACCGAAAGCACTACAATAAGTGCCATAGTACCAACAGCCACGCCAATCATGGACACTCGGGAGATAAAATGGATGAAGTTTTTCTTCTTTTTACTCCTGAAGTACTTTTTTGCAAAAAAGAAGGCTAAATTCAAAATGCAACTTAGTTGGTTTTATCTTGATCATCTGATGCAGGAGGAATATTCAAGCCAGATATAAGTCGGTCAATCCTAGCTCCCTCTTCTGCACTATTATCATGAAAGAAAACAAGCTCAGGAACAATCCGCACTTGCTTGCCTATCATCCTACCCAAAATTCCACGAATTTGGCTAGTTTTAGTCCTTACATCATCAAGTAGTGCCTTAGGATCATCCACCAACATAAAACTTAAATATATCCTTGCTACAGACAAATCAGGGCTGATTTCCACGCCTGTAATCGTAATAAATGCTCCTTTGAATGCACCACTCAATTCTTTCTGGAAAATACTCGATAGATCCTTTTGAAGCTGTCTTGAGAATTGTTGTTGTCGTTTACTTATCCCTGTCATGTTGCAAATATTGTTTATTTTTCTCGGACTGACGTTATTCGTCCTCCTTATGGTTATTTCAAAATTTACCTGATGCTGAAATTTTTTCGATTATATGATCCTTACCGGCTTTTGGCCATAGCTATAATACTCATTTTATTGAGATTATCATGGTTTTTGGGCTTCAACCCGGTCACTTTACCTGACTTACATCACATACTAATTGGCGAAAAGCTAGGCGACGGATTTTTCCTTTACTCCGAACTTAAAACGAATACGGCTCCTCTTTCCGCATTGATTTATTTTTTATTAGACTTTTTTTTCGGGAGGAGTATTTTAGCTTATTATATCCTTTCCATTTCTTTGATTTTTTTACAAGCCATCCTATTGAACGGAATTTTTGCAAGTAATCGAGTTTTTCGTGAGACCTCAAATTATCCAGCATTAGCTTACATATTATTTGCAAATGCATTTTTTGGCTTTGCCACACTCAGCCCCATTGTCATTGCCCTCCTATTCCTATTATTAGCCCTACAGAAGCTATTTATTATTCTCCAATCAAAAAGCGGAGAGGACTCCTACTTTTCACTTGGCTTTTATTTGGGCTTAGCTGTACTTTCCGATTTGGCAAGTTTTGTCTTTATACTAGTAGCAATTTGGGCGTTGTTAGTTTTTTCTGAAAGCAATGCAAAAAAAGTAATAATGATGCTTTTTGGCAGCATATTTCCTATTGCAATGTGCGGGCTTATCTTCTTTTGGTTCGACTCTTTGGGACTTGCGGTTTCTTATTTCACCACGGATATCTTTAGTATCAATCTGAGGGAAAATCTGAACAGCTTTTTGCTATATAGCTTCCTTTTGCCTCCCGCTATCATAAGCACTTATGCTACCCTACTATTTATTGGCCAACGTGGTATGAACTTAAACCAGCAGCGATTTCGAAAAACCATGATTACTTGGATATTTATGAGTTTGCTCATGATTGTTTTTCTCCTAGACCCATTAGAAGATGGTCACTGGTTTTTGCTAATCCCTGCAGTTACTTATTTTTTTGCTGGATATTTGGGGACTGCACGAAAAAAATGGCTAGCCAATTTAATTATCCTCTTGTTGCTTGTGCAAGCCATTGTCATCAACAATTTTGGTTTGCTGATAGACAAAGGATGGCCAAGTACATTTGGTTGGGAGCGATTAATGATTCAACCCAAAAACTATGAGGTGGCTCCAGGACAAACTATTCTATTTTTAGGTGAAGGTCTTTCAGAATATGCTGAAAACAAGCCTGGAAGTGTATTCTTGAATTATAAAATTGCTGAAAGGCTTCTGAGTAAATCGAACAATTATGAAGCAATTGAAGATATCCAAAGAGCTTTCGAACTTGAACGTCCAGATGTGATCATTGACCCAAATAATTTGATGACACCAATATTTGACCGAATACCCAGCTTGAAAATGGACTATCGGAAAAATGAAAATGGAATTTGGGAGAGGTTAAATCCCTAGCAAGGGATTTTATCCACTCGGTTTTGATGTCTTCCTCCTTCAAATTCTACTGTCAGGAATGTCGTTATCATTTCTAATGCAGTATCGAATGAAACAAAGCGGGCTGGTATGCAGATTATATTGGCATCATTATGCTGACGAGCCAATGCGGCCAATTCCTTATTCCAACAAAGTGCGGCTCTGATTCCTTTGTGTTTATTTGCAGTCATTGCCACGCCATTGCCACTGCCACAAATGGCAATACCTAGTACATTTTCACCAGCTTCAACAGAACTTGCCATAGGATGGATATAATCTGGATAATCTACTGAGGCATCTGAGTTTGGGCCGAAATCCGTGATATTATAGCCCATATTGGATAGTTGACTTAGTAACTTTTGCTTGTATTCGAAACCTGCATGGTCTCCTCCAATTGCTATTTTTTTCATGGTTTTGCTTATTACATTTTGGTTAAACTTGCCCTTTCAATTCCTCCCGCTTCTTCCTTTTCAAAACTCCAGCAGAAATATAAATACTGATTTCATAAAGAATCAATAGCGGAATGGATATCAAAATTTGACTGAAAACATCTGGTGGTGTGATGATGGCAGCGAGTATAAATATCACAACAATGGAATGTCTTCTGAAAGACCTCATTAACTGCGGAGTCACAAAGCCTGCCTGCGTAAAAAAATAAACAACTACTGGAAGTTGAAACATCATCCCGCTTGCCAATACAATCATGGATAGAGTAGAAACGTATGAAGTAATGTCAAACTCATTTACTACCGAAGGATCGACCTGATAGTTGGATAGAAAATTTACAGAAAGAGGCGTGATAATGTAATACCCAAATGAAATCCCTAGAATAAATAGAATGGAAACAAAAAAAGTTGCACCCCTTGCGGCATTCTTTTCCTTATCATAAAGTCCTGGACTAATAAATTTCCACAATTCCCAAAAGGCATACGGAAAGGCAAGGATTATCCCAATTACCATTGAAGAGGTAATATGCATAGTAAACTGACCAGTCATTTGCCTACTTTGGATGGTAAAAGGCAATTTTTCTATACAAAGTACTGGTGTATTCAGCTTTTCTGCCATAACACAAAGTATTTCATAGGTCCAAAAGTCAATGCGGGAGGGTGCTAATATTACAGAATGCCAAACGAAGGATTTAGCAACGAATGCAGCTACAGCAAATATAAGTATTGCAGCTAACGATCTTACCAAATGCCACCTAAGCTCTTCTAGGTGATCTAAAAATGACATATCCTCTTCTCTTGCTCCCATCAGATGTTATGCATACAATGGGAAGTTCTCCATCCACGTATTCACTTCTGTTTTCAATGCTTTAAGTCCATTTTCATCTTCATGGCTTTGGAGAGCTCTATCGATCAAATCAACAATTTTTATCATATCAGCTTCTTTCATCCCTCTGGTGGTTACTGCTGCAGTACCAATTCTCATTCCCGAAGTCACAAATGGAGATTTATCATCAAAAGGCACCATGTTTTTGTTTATGGTGATGTCGGCTTTAATCAAGGTATTTTCAGCAATCTTTCCTGATAGGTTTTTAGAGCGAAGGTCTATTAGCATCAAGTGGTTGTCTGTACCATCAGAGATAATCTTATATCCTCTATTGATAAATTCATTGGCCATTACACTAGCATTTTTCTTCACTTGTATAATGTAATTGAGGTATTCATCAGACAAAGCTTCTTGGAATGCAATGGCTTTAGCAGCTATAATATGCTCAAGTGGCCCGCCTTGTGTGCCAGGGAATACGCCTGAATCAAGTAAAGAGGATAGCATGCGTAAATCGCCTTTAGGTGTTTTGATACCAAATGGGTTTTCAAAATCTTCTCCCATCATAATCAACCCTCCTCGTGGTCCTCGCAAGGTTTTATGTGTTGTGGTAGTTACAATATGACAATATTCCAGAGGATCATTTAACAAGCCTCTTGCGATAAGTCCAGAAGGGTGGGAAATATCAGCAAGTAATAATGCTCCAATTTCATCCGCAACGGATCTTAGTCTTTCATAATCCCAATCTCTACTGTAGGCAGATGCTCCACATATAATCAGTTTTGGTTTTTCCTTCTTAGCAGTTTGTTCTACCTTATCCCAATCAATTAGTCCAGTATCTGGCTCTACACCATAAAATGATGGCTGATAAAGCTTGCCTGAGAAATTAACAGGTGAGCCATGTGTTAAATGGCCACCGTGTGATAAATCGAAACCAAGAATTTTGTCACCAGGATTCAATATTGCCAACATTACTGCTGCATTTGCTTGTGCACCTGAATGTGGTTGCACATTGGCCCAAGCTGCACCAAAAAGTTCTTTGGCTCTATTAATTGCAGCTGTTTCTATTTCATCGACTACTTCGCAACCTCCGTAATATCGCTTTCCAGGAAGTCCTTCCGCGTATTTGTTGGTTAGCACACTGCCTCCCGCTTCCATCACTTGAGGTGAAGCAAAGTTTTCGGATGCGATAAGCTCAATACCAGAAATTTGGCGTTGCTTTTCTTTTTCTATTAAGTCGAAGATGAATAAATCCCTCTGCATGATTAAATAATTTTAGACTCTCAAAATTAGCCCAAAGTATAGCATTTCCCAACCTTTGTTTGTTTGGAAAATGAATAATTAATTTTTGCTTGAGAAATTATTAAACTGCTTTGCGTGTAGCGCTAATCAGCATGAAGATTTTACTTTGAATTTCTTCTGCCTTGTAGGGTTTTTGGATGTATTCATTCATGCCTGCTTCAAACAACTCATTTTTCACTTCATAATACGAGGATGTTGTAAAGGCAATAATTGGCACTGAATGATTGGATTCTGTATTACGAATAAGCTTTGCCGTTTGGAAGCCATTCAGCTGAGGCATATGAATATCCATTAATATCAAATCGTAGGAATTAGATTTGCATAATTGAAGAGCCCTCCTTCCGTTTTCAGCACAAGTAACTATAACACCGAAGGTTTCCAGAAATTTCTTCGTTATAAGTACACTGATCTGATTATCATCAACTACTAAAATCTCAAGTCCTTTCAGGCCGTCCTGATAATGATTTGACTCTTTATGAATTATTTTAAGCTCCTTTTGAATAAAGGGATTTTTGATAATAGTAAACCTGAAATGAATGGTATTATTAAATATGGAGTATTTGTGCAAACTCCAGATTTGATTGCCAATTCGATGAAAAAACTTTATTGGAGCTGGATGATCTTCGAGAGCTGAAATAGTAAGTTGATAAAACTCTTGTGATAAATACCCTTGTGTATCTTGATTAAAAGGAAGTTCGGGCCAATCCTTAAGAAGCTCTGGAAGAATAAATGCAGGGTTTTCTGATGAAATGGATAAGCATTGAAACTCTCTTTGATTGGCATTACTGATTTGGAAACACATATCTACCCACAAGCCAATAGTTGGCATTTCCATTTTTGCGGGTGGATGTTGTTTCGTTATCATAAATTTCCTAATCTAAAATTTAATTTTCCAATCACCTTGAACGACTAAAAAAAATGCTTTAGTAACAAAAAATTAGTAATTTCAAGCAGGAATACTTAAAGCTAGTATCCTTTATAGAAATACTTTCTTCAAGTAACCCTTAAGAATTAAAAAAAATATTTGTTTCATTTGGGTTACATTTCAACACTACAACTATTAAAAGGCAGTTCTAAATGAGTGATAACGAACTTATTCAGAGGATAAAAGTCGGAGACAAATCTGAATTAGTTACAGTTTATAAACGCTACAGAACAGAGTTTTTAAATTGGGCAGTTCATAAATATGGCTGCACGATGGATGAGGCAAAGGACGTTTACCAACATTCCATTTTAATTTTCTACGAGAAGATCACCCAAGACAAGTTGACATTCTTAACAAGCACTATTAAAACATACCTATTCGCAATAGGGAAAAATCAAGTGCTTGAGAAAATTAAAAGAAACAACAGATTTTCAGACTCAGCGCAATTTGAAGCATCAGGTAATATTTTTTACAATGATGAATTAAATAGTGAAAATGAAAATAGGTTAGACTTAGTAGAGAAATGCTTAGAAGAACTAGGTGACCCATGCAGAGCATTGCTAATTTCATATTATTATGAAAAGAAATCAATGCTTGAAATCGCAGAATTACTTGGTTACAAAAATACAGATACTACTAAAAATCAAAAATATAAATGCCTGAAAAGGCTTAAAAAATTGTTTATTGAAAATTCCTAAAACTTTAAATACTTAATCATGAAACAAATTGAAATGATTGAAAAGTACCTTGAAGGGAAGATGACGCTTACGGAAAAGCTAGCATTCGAACAAAATCTTCGTGAAAATGAAGAGTTGCGTAGTGCTTTTTTGAAGGTAAGTTCCCTAATAGAAGGTATTGAACATGTAGGGCGCAAAGAGGCCTTAGAACAATTGCAGCAATTAGAGGCTACTATGGCTGATAATGCTCCAAGTATCAATAGAAAAGGCGTATTCTACTCATCAAGATTCTCAATGGCTGCAGCTGTTGTTGCAGTACTAGTGATAATGGGTTCCTTTTTTGTAATCAACAATAGCCAAACTGAGCCATCGGCATTGTTTGAAAGTAATTTTGCTCCTTACATGAACAATGTAAATAGCATGTCTCGTAGCATATCTGGTGAGTTTAATCAGAGAGATTTAGCATTTGCTGCTTATGACAATTACAATTTTGCTGAGGCAGCAAAGTATTTCAACGAATTACTAAGTGCTGAAGAGGATGCGTCCTTGCTTCTTTATGGAGGTAATGCTGAATTGAGCTTAGGTGATGCAAAAAGTGCCATAGCTAAACTGACAAACTTATTCGAAAACTATGATAATTTCGACAATCAGGCAGCTTGGTACCTGAGCTTAGCTCATTTGAAAGACAATAATACAATGGAAGCAGCTGGCTACTTAATGTTTTTAATGACAACTGAAAATTCATATTCAGAAAAAGCGGCTGATTTATTTGCATCCCTTGAACTATCTAACATACTAGGCAATGGTTATCCCCCAGAAAAAGCCGTTGTTTATGATGTTAGACAGGATGAAGTACCTGATGGAGCAGAGGAAGAACTCACATTGAATTTAGAAAATTTGCAATCTTTAAGTAATGGTAGATTTGTTCAATATGGAGTTGTTGTTGCAGAGGCTGATGGTGAGCCGCTATACTTTTTGAACAATCGTAAAATGGATGGTTTAAAGATTGGAAGTAGTGTGTTAGTGAAAAGAATACCAGGCAAAGGTCAAATATCTGGTTCAGCAATAATTATTGGTGTCCTTTAGTTCCTCTTTTATACATATAAAAAAAGGTGTCAAAATTGACACCTTTTTTTTTGTCCTAAATCCACGCATTCAATTTGTCTTTCAACCTACTAAAAATTAATATGATAATGAAAGGGCTATCTTTCAAGATCCCATTCATTGGGCAGAAAAATATCACAATGCTTATAAGGTAATAAGGAAAAGATGTCAATTTTGATAAATGAGATTATTTCAAGCCGAAACGAAAGCGCTTATTTACTATTATAACTAATCCTATCAAAAGTAAAAGACCCACCGCTATTAGTAAATAGCCTTTCATGGTAAGGCCGGTAGGATATTCCCACTCAAAGCCATTCATATTACCAATGGGTACTAAAGCCGCCCAGTTTGCAGGATGAGAAGTCAATTCATCCGCACTTTGCAGATACTGACTCTTGGCCATTCTCAAGGCATTATCCACATTCTCTGAATTTGATAAGGATGTGTAAAAACCTTCCATTAATGATGCAGTAGCGTTGTCATTAATCTTCCAGAGACTCATAACAATACTGGGACTTCCAGCAAAGGCAAATGCTCTTGCCATACTAAAAATCCCTTCCCCACTAAACATTTTCCCAATTCCACTTTCGCATGCAGACAAGACAACTAATTTGGCATTGAGACTAAGATTATAAAGTTCGTAAGGGTATAAAAATCCATCGTGCCCTTCCCCACCAGCAGGAAACATTAATTTAGAATCCATCGCATTATCTAAATCTGCTTCCCCATGAATCGCTAAATGAATTACATCATAATTAGGAGCATTATTTACAAAATTAGCCTCAGTAGCATCTAATCCAGAAAATAAATCTACATTACTCACCAAGGATGAAATAGTATTGATTTCTTTTGATGAACCTCCAATTTGGTTAGTTGTCAACAACTGCTCTGCAGAAAGATTTTTTACATCCTCACTTGAGAAACTAAAAGCTACTAAGTTTTTAGCCTTTCTCTTTATTTTTTCTGATGAGCTGATTCCTAAACTAGAATTGAAATGATAACTAACTAAATATTCATTATGGATATAGGGTAAGTTCTTGTAGTCAACATTGCCTATTTCTACTTTTTTATAAAGGAATGCATCAAAAGGAATAGAAGCTAAATATCCGTCCGGTATAATTATCAGATTTTGTATAGAGTCCGAATTTTTAAAAATTGGATCTAAAAGAGTCTTAAAGAGGTAAAAGGAGCTTTTTACAAATTCAGCATAATCCTCTGACTGGGTACTAAAATTAAATCCAAACTTTAGCGTGTTATTATAGCTACCTAAACTCTCTTCTAATAGACTATCTTTTTCTATTCTGAATAGTTTTATGTTATCGTTTACTACGCCCAAACCAAAGACGTAAGTGTCACCATAGAAATATTCAATAATAGTTGCTTTGGAGTTTCTAGACCAATCTGAAAGTTCACTCAATTTTGGATATTCATACCTATACTTAAACTCATAATAATTTGGAAACTCTAACTGCAATTGCTGCTTAAAGATATCTTGCTCACGGGTTTTATCAAGTAATGCTTGATTAAGTGTAACCAAAATATCTAGTTGTGAACTTGAACTTATTCGATTATTAAGCTCTCTTGAAATAGCTGCAATTTCAGATTTTAATAAATTCTCTTTAAATAAAATACTATCTGGCAGTCCAAGGGTATTTATTGCTTCGGCTCCACTTAAATTTTCTAAAAGTAACAACCCTTTACTTTTTGCCATAAACTCATTAGCCTTTTCTAAAAAAACTTTATCTTCATTCAATGCAAAAAGCAAAAATGAACAATCTATTGCATCCTCATATGTCTCTCTAAAATACTCAGAAAGAAATAATTTAGTCCCATCTCTATCGGATGATTGCCTATTTTTATTTAGAATCAAATCAGCGTTATCAAACTCCCCCAAAGCAATCTTTAAATATTCTGTCTTTAATGATTCGTCTTGTTGGGCAATTGCAAAAGACTTAAGTAAGGTCGCCTTAGATGTAATTCCCTTTAATAAATCTTGATCTTCAAATAGCCTATTCTCTTCAACTTTTGAGAATGCATTTAGCTCCTCTCCAATAATAATATTTATAGATTTTTGATAATTACTTAAAGCATCTTTAAAATCTTGCCTAGACTTATAGATATCTCCAAAAAACCTATAAGATTGGGCAATCTCTGATTTATTCTGGTCAGGATTTAACTTCCGAATTTCTAGCGATTTATTGTAATAATAGAATGAGGAATCCCAAGATTGTTGATCTTTATAGATTAGACCAAGGTTGTCATAAACAAAGGATAATCTTATAGAATTAGAACCGAATTGATCTGATAATCTTTCTGCTGCCTTAAAATAATACTCCTTCGCAATATTGGTACTATCTAACATTCGGTATGCAGCACCCAAACTGTTATAATAGTCTCCTAAGTTATTTTGAGCAATTACATTTTCTAATGAAATCTTCACTGCGTTCTCATAATTTTGGGCTGATTCTAAATAGGACTCACGTCCAAAATGGATATTTCCCAAGAGCATAAAAGTATTTGCCAAAAGATTGGGAGTTACATCTTCGGAGGCTTCATACGTTTTAAGTGCCTGTTGAGCATATATCAATGCATTATCGAATTCACCTTTCAAGCGTTGCACACTGGCAATACTATAATAATTGGCTCCTAGTTGTACATTTCCTCCGTCTAGTATCTTTTCTTGAATTTTTAGTGCCTTTTGATAATAAGAGGTGGCGCTATCATAGTTAGCATAGTTGAAACGATAAACATCTCCCATCCCTAGATACACGTTCGCTATTTCAGCATTCTCCTCTTGGTAATATTTTTCACGTAAGAATAAGGATTTGCCAAAATACTCAAGAGCCAATTCGGGTCTGTTTGTACGATCATAAAGGCCACCAAATGAAAAGTATGTCGTGGCCAATGCTGGATGAAATTCAGCTAAATGAGCTTGTGCAATTTTAACACTTTCTAATAATAACTCTTCAGCTTGTTGCCAATTACCAATCCTTCTGTTAACAAAGCTAAGTCTATTTAAAAAACCGACCTGATTTTCAAAATTTCTTTCTAATTCTGACTTTTTAACTCCCTCTTGTAAAACCAAAATTGCCTCATCAAATTTGCCAAGAGCATAAAGAGAATCTGATTCTGTTAGTATTGGGTGTTCGAATTTGTAAATGGGCTTCGTCGATTGCAATGCTTTTGCTAGAACATTGGGGCCATGCACATCACTAGTACTAACCGCAATAAATGCAATTATACAACCAGTAACAATCGTGAAAAATATTTTTGTGACAAGCCCCATTCATAGCAAATTAAGCATAAGACTTCATAAAAAAGAAAGAATATCCATTATTTAAACATTATTTCCATTTGCTGGGAAGAAATTAAATTAATACAATTAATTGTATCACTCTTGCTGAAAATATGACTCCAAAAACCATACACCTTCTACTGCCATTCCTTCCGAAATTGGTGTAAGTAACTCGTAATATTGACCATTACCAAGCAAAACTACCTCTACTTTAGTTCTATGAAACTCCTCCCCTCGAACCATATATATATATGCATCTTCACCATCAATTATAACTGCCGAACTTGGTATGGACAAAACCTCCCGCTGATTTAACTTTAATTTTCCTCGAATTTGCATTCCTGCAATAAACTTGTCATTCTCAATTTTTGGATGACCATGAACTAATACGGTTTTACGTACTGGGTCAACCCTTTGCCCAATCAAATACACTTCCCCTTGAAATTCTTCTGCAATACCAGGGATGAAAAATTCAAAATTTTGCCCAATCGAAACTTTCGAAATATCCTTTTCAAAAACATGCAATTCAATATGCAAATGCGCTCTATCTATTACTTCAATAAGCAATTCATTATTATCCACCAGCTTCCCTGCATTAATATTCAGAATGCTGATGGTGCCGTTTGCAGGCGACACTATGTTGATAGATTCTTTAATTTCGCCTCGCTTTATTGAGTTTGAAGAAATATTGAGAACTTTAAGTTGAGATTCGATTCCATTGACCAAAGCCTTCTGGATTTCAAAACTGCTCTGAGCTGTTTCTAGTTTTTTTTCTGCTGTTGCCTGCCCACTTAATAATTCCTTTTGTCGATTTAGTTCACTCTCAAACAAAGTCAGTTTGCTCCACTCCTTGATATAATCTTGCTGTAGTATTACAATGTCAGGATGAGACAATGTAGCGATAACTTGGCCCTTTCTCACCTTATCCCCCTCAATCACGGGTACTGAACTTACAAAACCACGGATTGGAGTATGTATTGAATGGAGATTTTCCGGCGGAACCTCGATAAATCCCGTAAAGGCGATTTCGCCCGAAATGCTTCTCGTTTCAGCTTCACCAACTTGAATTCCTGCTCTTCTAATTTGCTCCTCCGAAAGTTTCAAAACTGAGTTATTTGAAATTACAGCATTCTCTTCCGCATTATTTTCAACTTGATTTGATTCACAAGCATTCATCAAAAAAATACTTACAGCCAATATATATGTTAGTGTTTTCATTATTTTAATATTTTGAATTTCAATTGTTGGAGAAGTAATTAAGTCCAGTGTAACTTAAATGATAATCTAAAAGGGCTTTGAGATGATCCTCACTAATTTGCCAATAGGTATTCATCGCTTGCAAATATTCTAAATAGCTAGCCTCGCCTCCTCTAAACTGCCTTTCGGCAATCTCTTGAAGCTGCACCGCTTGTGGCAATCCCCTTTCTTCAAAATACTTGATTCTATCTCGCAACCGGCTAATTTCAATCGTCAATTGCTTCAATTCCTCGCTTTTTTGTCTAGTTTGAATGGTCAAATCTGCTGCATTTATCTGTTCATCAATTCGAGCCATTTTTATTCGATTAACAGTTGGCTTTACCCAAAGAGGAATCCCAACTCCAACATTGAAGCCTCTCAAGCCCGACTCACGTATATTCGCATCAGTTATCCGTTGATTAAAAAATCCTACATACACAGATGGAAATAAATCTGCCTTTGCCAGTTTAGTTTTTTGTTGGCTCAGCTCAATTTCCAGTTTGCTTACTTCTAATGAGAGATGGGTGTTAGCTTCAAGCATGATATTTTCAGGTATTATAACCATTAGGTCAGCCAAGTGTCTTACTGGTTTAAATGGGCCTTCCTCAAAAAGCCAGTAACTCAACTGGGAACTTGATTTTTGCAATTCTCGATCTGCTTCTTCTGATCGCAGCTTGGCATTTTCAAGTTGAGTTTTCGCTGTCAATTCCTCTAAATAGGCAGCTTCTCCTGTAGAAACCCTTAGCTTGGCTAGTCTTTCATAATCAACCATCATTTGTTGCTGTGACATAAGCAAGGTCTTCATATCATGCCAGTACAGCCATTGGATATATGCCTTTTGCACCCAAACTTTCAGCATAGATTTTTCCAAATTGTTGGCAGCTAACAGGCGATCTAACTCAGCTTGTGAAACCTTTGCTGATTGAAAGTAGCTAGGTATAGAACCTAAGTTTTGCCTGATTTCGAAGAATGGATCTCGATCGTCGGAATTAATTTGGCCATATTGATAGCCAAATTCTGTAGCCGGCAAATCCCACGCTGTGCCGATTTTTAATTGAGCAGCTTCTTTTTTCAACATCTGCTGTTGAATAAGTGGATGATTTTTGATAGCTAATTGTGTAGCTTCTTCCATGCTTAATGCTCTTACATCTAAGGTTTGCGCTTGGCTATAAAAACTCGGGAGTAAAAAAAGCGGGAGGATAAGCAAAGCTAGCGACGGTCTAAACTTACTATTCATCCATTGATACAGAATTGGCAGCACTATTAGTGTAAGAATTGTAGAACTGATTAGTCCTCCAATCACAACTGTAGCCAAGGGGCGCTGAACTTCTGCTCCGCCCGAGTTGGATAAGGCCATTGGCAAAAATCCCAAAATATCAGTTGAAGCAGTCATCAAAACTGGTCTCAATCGAATAAGCGACCCATTTACAATAATATCTTTCAAGCTCATTTTGCCCTCTTCTTTTAAGTCATTCATGTAATTTATCAGCACTATGCCATTCAACACAGCTACACCGAAAAGGGCTATAAAGCCAACACCTGCAGAAATGCTAAAAGGCAAGCCACGCAAGTACAAAGCAGCAACCCCTCCAATAGCAGACAAGGGAACTGCTGAGAAAATAAGAAGAGCAAATCGGATAGAACCAAATGCGAAGTATAGCAAAACAATTATTAAAACTAAAGCTAAGGGTACTGCAATAGTTAATCGGGCTTTCGCTTCTTTTAGGTTTTCAAATTGCCCTCCATAGGTGACATAATAGCCTGGAGCCAAATTCAAATTCGCAGCCAGCTTATCTTGTATTTCCTCCACCAGGCTTTCCACATCTCTATTGCGCACATTAATTCCAATGGTCACTCTGCGCTTTGTATCCTCCCGCGATATTTGAAGTGGCCCTTTATCTTGTATCAAATTTGCAATTTCAGAAATTGGAATTACTCTGCCATCTGGCGTATTAATTAGCAAGTCCTCAAAATTCAAATCTGCTCTATGGATACTATCTAAGCGAACCACCAAATCAAATCTTCTCTCACCTTGAAATATCGTCCCAGCCTTAGCCCCGGCAAATGAAGCTTCAATAATTCTATTTACATCCACTACATTAAGGCCATATCGAGCCAAATTTTCCCTGTCGTAGCGGATTCTATATTGCTGCATACCTTCTACTTGTTCCACTTTGATATCAGCAGCGCCGTTTACAGTGGCAATAATAGCGGCGGCTTCATCTGCCTTTTCATGTAAAATGTCCATTTCCTCACCGAAAATCTTCACTGCAATATCCGTTTTTACACCTGTCATCAATTCATTGAATCTCAATTGAATAGGTTGGGTAAAATCGAACTCAATACCGGGAATTTCCGTGAGACTTGCCTTCATCATATTAGCCAAATCTTCCCGATTATCAGCACTTGTCCATTCCTCTTTAGGCTTCAAAATGATCATCACATCTCCTTCTTCTACAGGCATAGGATCGGTAGGCACCTCCGCTGTACCAATCTTGGAAATTACTTGAGTGACTTCTGGGAAATCGCGCAATAAGATTTCCTCTGCCATGGTAGATATTTTCACACTTTGGGAAAGCGAACTACCAGGTGGCAAGGTTATCTGCATAGCCAAATCACCTTCCTCTAAGGTGGGGATGAACTCGCCTCCCATTCTGGTAAAAGTGAACACTGCCACTATAAACAATGTAAAAGCCAAGCCAACAATAATCTTGGGCATAGCCAATGCACGTACAAGGATTGGCTTGTATAATTTTTGTAGACCGATAACAACTTTATCCGCAAAGTTTTCCTTTTCACTAATTTTCTTATTCAGTACCCATGCAGAAATCATAGGGACATAGGTAAGGCTAAGGATTAATGCTCCGATTAAAGCATATATAACCGTTTGCGCCATTGGGCGGAACATTTTTCCCTCAATACCTACAAGTGATAAAATCGGCAAAAACACAATCAGAATAATCATAACACCGAACGCCGCTGAACGGAAAATGCGGGAGGTTGAAGACTTCACCACTTCATTCATTTCCGCCCCAGTCAGTGTTTTTCCTTTGTGATACACGTGCAAGTTGTACAATACACTCTCTACCACGATTACGGCGCCATCTATAATTATCCCAAAGTCTATGGCGCCTAGCGACATCAGGTTGGCAGACACGCCAGTGGCTTCCATCATGCCTAAGGCAAAAAGCATAGAAAGTGGAATTACACTGGAAACTATCAGGCCTGCTCTGAAATTGCCAAGAAACAGAATGAGGATAAATATCACAATCAATCCACCTTCGATTAAATTGGCTTTTACCGTAGATATTGCCCTGTTTACTAGTGAACTTCTATCCAAATAGGGCACTATAGTGACACCTGCTGGCAAGGAGAGATTAATCTCCTTTACTCTGTCTTGTACCAAACCTACAGTTTCCATTGAGTTAGCTCCCTTGAGCATAAATGCAATCCCACCAACAGCTTCGCCTTCACCATTTTTGGTCATAGCACCGAAGCGTGGAGCATGACCATAAGTAACAGTGGCCACATCGCCTACCTTTATAGGAACTCCATTTCGAAGTGTAATCACCACTTCTTCCAAATCTTCTAGGCTTTCCAGCAATCCCTCTGCACGGATATAAAAAGCATTTGGCCCCTTTTGAATATATGCACTCCCAGTGTTCTGATTTCCTTTTTCAAGAGCCGTAAACACATCGGCAATACTCAAATCAAAATTTTGAAGCTTAAATGGGTCCACACCCACTTCAAATTGCTTTAAAAAGCCCCCAAAGCTGCCGATTTCAATAATACCGGGTATTCCACTTAGTCTTCTTTTTACGATCCAATCTTGAATCTCGCGAAGATCCATTGCTGAATATTGGCTTTTAAATGCTGGTTCTACTTCAAGTGAATATTGGTACAATTCGCCCAAGCCTGTGGTAATTGGCATCAGTTCGGGCTCACCAAATTCGCTTGGAATATTTCCTTTGGCTATATTTATCTGCTCAGCTACTAGCTGCCGAGCGGCCAATGTTTGCATTTTCTCCTCAAAAACAATCGTAACTACCGAAAGCCCATACCGCGAGACAGAACGAATTTCGACGACGTCGGGTAAGTTGGCCATCGAAAATTCAAGCGGTTGCGTGATGAATTTCTCGACTTCTTGTGGAGCCAAAGAAGGAGATACGGTAACTACTTGTACTTGATTATTGGTAATATCTGGAACTGCATCTATCGGAATATGAATTAATCCGTAAATGCCCCAAGCAATTATTCCACCCACAAATAAGAGTATAATAAGTCTGTTTCGGATACTAAATCCGAGTATAGAAGAAATCATAATGTATGAATCAGGGTAATGAAAAATATTAATCTCTGCGGTATGAGATTATGCCCTCGGAGGTTGTAGCAAAAAATTGCCTTGGAGGAAACTATACAATGAAACGTACTCTAGTGTATGAGGCTCAGCCGATAGCGGGAGGGTAGTTAATGCTACTTCGAATTTATTAAAAATGTAAGGTGAGCCGCTAAAGTAAACTCCAACAAATGGTAATTCATCTTCATGCGAAGGCTCATAGTGATCAGAACCTAAACTGTAGTGAATAACCAGACTTTCTAGAAAATTACTTGCAAGGCCATCATCTGTAACATGACTCTGCAAATGCTTCACCATGCTTGGTACCTTTATTAGCTCAAAGGTATTGCCTTTGGGAAGCACGCTTGCCATTAACATTACCACGCAAAATATTAGGCTAATAACTGATTTCAAATGATTGAAATATTTAATTTGAAGCAATGTATAAGTAATAATAAAAAGAATCAAAACAAATTACATACAGTCCGGCTGACCGCAATCCTCATCTGCATACTCCACCTCAATAGTAGTGTGACTGATCCCACTGTGTGAAGCAATTTTACGAATAGCAGCCTTCATACTCACTATTTGCTCTTTATCTGCAAATTGAGAGACCTTTACATGTAAAGTCAAAACGCCATATTGCCCATCCATTGTCCAAGCATGGATATCGTGGACACTTGTTATCAAATTTGATTCTATTAACTTTTCTTTAAAGGTTTGCTCATCAAAGCTGGCAGGTTTCTTTTGTAAAAATATGGTTACTGTCTTTCCGAAATTCTTAAAAACATTCCATAAAATATAACAGGACAAACCAATGGAAAGCAGTGGATCTAAAATCGGCAAATCGAAGTAAAGTAAAACAATACCAACCACCAGCACTGCTGCCCAACCTAGTACATCTTCGAGTAAGTGGAGCATAACCACTTTTTCATTCAAGCTTTCTCCCTTTTTAAGTCTTAGTACGGCGGCTCCATTGACAACAATTCCCAGAATAGCCAACCAAATCATCCCTCCCGCATCGGGCATAGGCGGATCCCATAGCCTTGGTATGGCGAAAAACAAGATTGCTAAAGAGCCAATTATCAGTATGCTGCTATTGATGAAGGCTGCTAAAATAGAGAACCTTCTATATCCATAAGTAAAGTCCGTAGTCCGCTTTTTATTAGAGTATTTTTCTAAATACCATGCTAAACCCAACGAAAAACTATCGCCCAAATCGTGAACCGCATCTGCTAATATGGCCATACTATTGGTCAATAAGCCACCTATGATCTCGATAATTGTGAAAGACAGATTTAGGAAAAATGCTATGGATAAGTTTTTTCCTGCATGATGGTGATGGTGGCCACCATGGTCCTGGCCGCTATGGTCGTGATGGTGATGTCCCATTGTCAGAAAAGGTTGCCTTGCTCTCCTTCATTTTCTCTGAAACTAGGCATTGGCAAATTAGCGCTTAAATTTTTATTGAGTTTTGTGATTAAATCTATAGCAATATCTGCACAAAGTACTTCTTCGGGTTGGTGAATAAAGAAATAAATGTCCTTGAGACCCTTTTCTATCCAAAGTTGTAATTTCGCTGCCCATTGGTCAATTCTACTGAAATCTGTTGGGTGAAGCGCATTGCCCGTAAAACGCACAAATGCCACATCGTTGATAACTCTACTATGCAAAACTTCCCGTACTCCAGCTGTGTCAGTTATTACCAAGCAAATGCCCATGTCGGCTAGCTCCTTACTTATCGCTTCAAAATTTCCCTCCTCAAACCATGAAACATGACGAAATTCCACTGCCAATTTCACATCCTTTGGCCATTGACTCAAATAGCGAATTAGTGCACCTCTTTTCTCAACTGAAAAGCTTGGCGGAAGCTGCAAAAATACCGGACCTAATCTCTGCTCAAAGGCATAAAGCATTTCAAAAAACACTCCTTGCATGGCATGATCAATCCCAAGATCATTTCGCTGGGAAAAGATTTGTGGAAGCTTTGGGCAAAACTTAAAATCTGCCGGTGTAAGTGCTGCCCATTTTGTCACTTGCTCCACACTAGGAATTCGATAATAGCTGCTATTGAGTTCGATTGAGGTGAATTGACGCGAATAGTAATATAAATAGTCCGAAGCTTTGGTTTTGGGTGGGTACAATTTGCCTACAAAACTTTTGTCACCCCAAAGTGGAGCACCATAATAGAAATTGAACCCCTCGTCTTCATTTACAAATCGATTTGCATAATGCTCTATTGGCAAATCGAAATTCACTTTTGAAATATCTTCGAGGCGACCAAATTTCATTTTGTAGATTTATAGTGAAAACTCAAGATATCTATTGGCTCATTGATTTGAACTGAACAAAAGTATCAGGAAATCTATTAAGAAGAAGCTCATTTTTTGGCAAATAGTAAAAACAGCAAATGAAAATCAAGATTGCAACACAGGTAAAATCAGAATGGAAAAAAGTAGTCTCTGGCTTTACCAAAGAGCTCTTTGTGAAATTAAATCCTCCTTTCCCACCTGTTGTGGTTAAGCAATTTGATGGATGTATTAAAGGAGATAAAGTTGTTTTAGAATTGAATTTCTTGCTATTTAAGCAGGAATGGGTTTCAGATATTATAGAAAGCGTAGAAGATGAAAATGGCTTCTCATTTATTGATGTAGGAGTAAAATTGCCCTTTTTCTTATCCCGCTGGAGGCATCATCACATTATAAAAAAGCGGGAGGATGGTGGCACTACCATCATTGACGATATCGATTTTAGCACTGGCAGTCTGCTTACAGACTTACTATTTTACCCAATACTTTATGGCCAGTTTCTGTACCGAAAACCCATTTACCGGAAAATATTCAGTAGATAATCTAGCAATCTGTAATGCTTGCATCCGCGCCCATAAGGAGGGATGGACTTACCATTGGGATTCCCAAATCTAGTCCTCGTATAATAAAAATAATACCCAAGACTGCCATAAAATAAGGATATACTTTAACCAAATTGAGTGAGAATTTCCTTTGAAAAAACTTACCAATCGAGGCTGCAAGCAACATCATAGGAAAGGTACCAAGCCCAAAGAAAATCATATAGATCATTCCGCCTTCCATAGAGCCCGCCAAAGCTGCGCCAGCAAGAGCCAAATAAACTAAACCGCAAGGCAGAATTCCATTGAGCATACCGACAGTAAAGGAGGAAGAATAACCTGGTTTTTTGATAAATAAACCCATTTTCTTTTTTAACCAGAAAACTAATTTTCCAGGTAGAGTATTGCCGCTCTCAAGCCTTTTGGCTAAATAGGGCAATGCAGCGAATGCAAGAATAAATACTCCTGCAAGAATAGATAAAACCTGCTGCAAACCACCGTAAGCGATCAATTGACCTAATAATCCAACAAACAAACCGAGGATGGCATAAGTAATTACTCTCCCGCTATTGTACACGAGTTTTCCTATGAGGAATTTCCTGTTGCCCATTACCATACTCAATGGCGCACACATTCCTAGGCAGTGCAAACTGCCCATAATGCCTACCAAAAATCCACTGAGATAATACATCATTATAACACTACTTTTTCTTCGTAATAATAGTCTTTACCCTCGCTGCTCCAACTCACTTTGATCCTCCAATAGCCAGCTAAAATTTCCTTAGTATTGTATTTCAAATTATTTCCATCGCTTTGATCGAACGTCAATTGAAAATCATACTTTCCATCAGAAGGCCTGAAGAATTGAACCACTCCTTGGGTATCCTCAGCAAAAGAGGCGGAGGGAAGTTGGAGTTCTAATATTGCATCAGCTTTCTTGTACTTCAAATTCACCTTTTCGTCGAGTGCTTGAAGGTTGTTATTACTATCGATTTGCGTTTGAAATTTCAATTCTTGAGAGTAATAATCTTTTGCCACAAGGTTGACATCATATTGAAAAGTGATGACCACCAATGTGATAATAAATACTACAAAACCAATATACAGCAAAGCAATTCTCCATCCCCAGCTCATAATTTTATCAATTTACAGGTCCTAAAAAGTTTGTTTTTATAACGTCTATAACTTCATTTTCTCTGACCACCTCAATTTTCAGCGAAGTTTTAGAGCTTTCAATCATTGATTTCGGAAGATTAAGGAAGAACACTATTTCCTGAAAACCTCCCGCCTTAACCAATATACTTTCACGTCCAACCATCTCTATTTCTGCACCTTCAAAATCAACAACTCTAATATCTAATTCCATATCTAAATTAGTTTTGTTGATAAATTGGGCATTGTATAAGTTACTTATTTCGCCTTCTACCCGTTCTTGAAAAAGCTGACCTGGCACTCGAAGTACCGTAGTTTCTACCTCTGTACGGCCAAATAAAAGACTCCCAAGAAAAACGACAAGAACAGTTAAGATCACAGAATACCCTGCAACCCTTGCATTGAATTTGAATTTCTTACCATCTGATACTGCGCTGTGTGAGTCGAATCTAATGAGACCTGTTGGCTTACCGATTTTGGTCATTACGGCATCACAAGCATCGATACAAGCAGTACAATTCACACATTCTAGCTGAGTTCCATTCCGGATATCAATTCCTGTGGGGCAAGCATGAACACATAGTTTACAATCAATACAATCGCCAAGTGCTGCATTGGCTTCATCATTTTTCTTCAGCTTGCCTCTTGGCTCGCCTCTAATCCAATCATATATTATAACGAAGGAATCTCGAGTGAGTAATACGCCTTGCAAACGGCCGTATGGACAAACTGCCACGCAGGCTTGCTCTCTGAAATAGCTGAACACCCAGTAGAACACTCCAGTGAATGCGACCAAGCCAATGAATCCAGCAAGATTTTCGGTTGGAGATTGAGTAACGAGCAATTTTACTTGCTCTACTCCTACCAAATAAGCCATTACAGTGTGGGCAATCAATATTGAGATTGCTAAGAAAATGAGCTGCTTAAATCCCTTTTTTAGAATCTTCTCACTATTCCAAGGAGCTGCTTCAAGTTTCCGCTGCGAATTCGCATCTCCTTCTATCCAATACTCAATTTTACGAAAAACCATTTCCATAAAAATGGTTTGCGGGCAAGCCCATCCGCACCAAATTCTACCGTAGAGAACGGTAAACAGAATAATGAACACAAAAAGAGTAATAAGAAAAATGGCGAAAAGAAAGAAATCTTGCGGCCAAAATACTTGCCCAAAAATCACAAATTTGCGCTCAAAAATATTAAAAAGCATCAATGGTTGCCCATCGATCTTCACCCAAGGAGCGCCAAAAAGCAATGTAAGCAACACGGCAGCAACTACAGCCCGCCAATTATGAAATCGTCCAGAAGGCTTCTTTGGGTACACCCAAATTCGCTTTCCGCTGGCATCTACCGTGGCTATTGTATCACGATATTCCTCATCAAATCCATATAAATTATCTGCTGGCTTAGCCATCATTCTATTGCAGCCTCATCGGCCTTTTATTCATTATCCAACTGCTCTTCTACTTCTTCCTCTTCACTTCCTTCTATTTCTTCCTCGGTAGCCTCCTCCGCTTCCGACACTTCTTCTCGTATATAAATTTGGCCCTCAGGAGCCTTGGCATTTGCTGGGTTAGTTCCCTCAAGTGTATAGATGTAACTGGACAAATTTTGCATTTGACTTGGGGTCAGACTAGTCTGCCAAGGTATCATTCCTTTCTCTTGTACGCCGTATTTAATTATTTTGAAGATATCGCTGATACTGCCTCCGTGTATCCAATACTCGTCAGTCAGGTTAGGACCTATTCCACCTTCACCATTTGTACCATGACAAACCACGCAATTTCTGGTATATAAAGTGGCCCCCTCAGTAAGTGCTGCAGTAGTGTTTACAAATTCAACTGTAGACTCATCGATAAAATCTTCTTCAACTGAAGCAAGACGTAACTCTGTTTGCTTAGCTGCATCAGCCATTGCCAAATTATACTCCTCCTCTTGCAGTGGCATTATATCAAATACGTGATAGATAAGAACATACACCACTGAGAAGGCAATAGTTAAATAAAACAGATTAGTCCACCAAGGCGGGAGGTGATTATCCAATTCCTTAATTCCATCATAATTATGATCTAGTAATATTTCCTCCTCCTCTTCAATCGGCTTTTCAAAATTGAGTTTCTCGATGGTTCTTGTCCACCAACCTTCTTTTTCTGCTTCTATTTCTGCAGCAAGACCAGCAACAGCTCGTTCCTTAGCCTCATTATCTTTCATTATCAGGTTCATCACCTTTACTATATAAAAGGCTACTAATAACAAAACCAAAACAATGGCTGCAAGAATGCCAATTATTGAGTAGAGGACAAGCTCATCTTGTCCGATACTCGCTTGAGCATTTACGGGCACTTGAAAAATAAATAAAGCAAAAAATGCCGTGCAGTATTTTGCAATTTGGCTATTTGAAAATAATTTCTTTATCAGATTCATAGCTTTGATTTTACAGGTGTTGGAATGGTATCGTCTTCGTTTGGCAAGTTCTCCATTTTAGATATATGACCCTTATCTAGTCGAATAACCCACCAAATAAGGCCTACAAAAAAGCTGAAGAAAATGATCAATGATATAATTGGCCACATGGCAATTTCATCGATTCGCTCTAGTACTTGCTTGTACATAATTGCTCCTTTTAGTTTTCAGCCTTTAGTTTAATATCAGTACCGAGCCTTTGTAGGTAAGCAATCAAGGCTATTATTTCCTTGTCCTGCTTGGTGTCTATCCCCGCATCAGTCAAACGCTTAACTATTTCCGAAGATTGTGCATTAATCTCAGCATCCACTTGATCTTCATGACCTTCTGGATAGGGTACGCCTAATCTCCTCATCACGGTAATTTTAGGCTTGATTTCATCCACAGAATAAGTGTCTTTCATTAGCCATGGATAAGCTGGCATCAAGGATCCTGGTGACATGGTAGTTGGGTCCAACATATGGTAGTAGTGCCATGAATCAGGATATTTTTGACCTACTCTATGCAAATCAGGGCCTGTACGTTTTGAGCCCCACAAGAATGGGTGGTCATATACAAATTCGCCTGCTTTAGAGTACTCTCCATATCTTTCTGTTTCAGACCTAAATGGTCTCACCATTTGGGAGTGACAAGACACACAACCTTCTCTTATATAAATATCCCTACCATGCAATTCGAGAGAAGTATATGGAGTGACACTTTCGATGGTTGGCACATTAGATTTAATCAGGAATGTTGGCACCATTTCTACGACCCCTCCTATTAATACAGCTACCAAAGCAAGTCCTGTGAAGATTATTGGCTTTCTTTCTAGAACACTATGCCAATGGCCACCAACGATTTTCTTTTTCTCCAATGCTGGAGCTTCCGCGTCTTCATTTGCGATGAATATGCCTGATTTGGCAGTTTTCACCAAATTGTAACTCATAACAATAGTCCCTATAAGATAAAGCAAGCCACCTAATGCTCTTAACATATACATTGGCACAATTTGGATCACTGTTTCCAAGAAGTTTGGATACTGAAGTAAACCTTCTTCTGTGAATTGCTTCCACATTAAGCTTTGGGTTAAACCTGCTACGTATAGTGGTAATGCATAAAATATAATCCCCAATGTGCCTATCCAGAAGTGAAAATTAGCAAGCTTCAAAGAGTATAATTTGGTTCCCCACATTCTTGGGATCATCCAGTACAGCATGCCAAATATTAAGAATCCATTCCAACCAAGGCCGCCAATGTGTACGTGGGCAATTATCCAATCTGAGAAGTGGGCGATAGCGTTCACATTTTTAAGTGATAGCATAGGCCCTTCGAATGTGGCCATACCGTAGGCAGTAACTGCCACCACCATAAATTTGAGAATAGGCTCTTCTCTTACCCTATCCCATGCGCCACGCAAGGTAAGAAGACCATTGAGCATACCTCCCCAAGACGGTGCAATTAGCATGATTGAGAATACAACACCTAAGGTTTGTGCCCAATCTGGAAGCGAGGTATATAACAAGTGGTGAGGACCAGCCCATATGTATATAAAAATGAGCGACCAAAAGTGAATAATCGAAAGCTTATAGGAATATACTGGTCTGTTGGCAGCTTTTGGTAAAAAGTAATACATCAAACCCAAAAATGGCGTAGTCAAGAAAAATGCCACCGCATTGTGCCCATACCACCATTGTACTAGGGCATCCTGAACGCCTGCATAGATTGAATAACTTTTGAATGCAGAAACTGGCAGCTCAAGTGAATTGACAATATGTAATACTGCAACGGTAACAAATGTGGCTATAAAAAACCAAATGGCTACATACATATGTCGTTCTCTACGCTTGAGTATTGTACCGATCAGGTTGATACCAAATACTACCCAAACTAAAGCTATGGCAATATCAATTGGCCATTCAAGCTCCGCATATTCTTTAGAAGTGGTGAGCCCTAGCGGGAGGGTAATTGCTGCAGCAAGGATAATAAGCTGCCAACCCCAGAAATTGATCCAGCTCAGCTTATCGCTGAACATCCTCGATTTGAGTAATCTTTGAGCAGAATAATAAGTACCAGCAAACATCGCATTACCCACAAATGCAAAAATGACAGCATTGGTATGCAAAGGACGTAATCTGCCAAATGTAGTATAAGGCAAATCAAAATTGAAAACGGGATAAAAGAGTTGAATGGCTATGAGTAAGCCAACCAACATCCCTACCAAACCAAATATTACCGTGGCAATAACAAAGTACTTTACAATCTTATTGTCATACTGAAATTTTTCTATTTGCATAGTGAGATAGCTTGTAGTTTTTAACGGACGCTAAGGTAAATGTACCATCGTGGTACGTAGCTGATAGGGATTGCCCAAAAACATGATTTTTATCAGCTTTTGAGGAACCTTATTGCTTTTAATGGTTAATATAGGAATTGATTAAATTATTATCCACTTTGAGAGTGATTTTGTGTGAAAAGACAATTAACAAATGTTATACTGTCACAGCCAAATTATACAGATTAAAAGCCATGATACTTGTTAAGAAAGTACATTTTATCTCTTTTTGCCTTCTTGCAATAATGGCAACATCTAGCTATGGGCAAAATTCTGAGATAGGATTTAAAATCAATGGCAACGAAGATCAGGTGAGCATAAAATTCGAAAATCACAATAATCTAATCGTTGTACCTATAGTCCTTAATAATATCCTCCCGCTTAAATTCATCCTTGATACTGGATTAAAAACTGCCATACTAACAGATCGCTATTATTCTGATCTACTCGACATAAACTATAGCCGCTCAATCCCCGTAGTAGGTGCAGATGGCAATGTACTTGTAGAAGCCTTTGTAGCAAATAATGTGACTTTGAGCTTACCCGGGATTACAGGTCGAGGTCAAACTCTTCTCGCTTTAGGTGAAGATTTTCTTCAGTTAAAAAGCTATATGGGTTTGGAAATTCACGGTATAATCGGATATGAATTGTTTCAACGATACGTAGTAGAAATAGACTATGACCTAGAAGTAATTACCTTTTATGAGCCTGAAACTTTTAAACAATCTAGGAACTACGAAACATTAGATATCACGATTGAAGAATCTAAGCCTTATATTGAAGCGGAAGTAGTGCAACAAGACAACTCCAAACTAAGTGGAAAATTTTTGATTGATACAGGTGCCAGTATTGCCATTTCATTAGATGCATCCGCTGATGAGGAAATCTTTATCCCTGAAAAAAAAATAGAGGCGCTTTTGGGTAGAGCTATAGGTGGAGATATTTCGGGTTTTATTTCAAGAACCAAGGAAGTGAAATTTGGCTCTCTTCAATTCTATGATGTACTTACCTCATATCCTAACCCAGGAAGCTATACAGAAGCCTTGAGAATTCCTGGAAGAATAGGAACTATCGGAGGAAATATTCTTAATAGAGCTAATGTAATTTTTGATTACCCCAACAAGAAAATCTACGTTAGAAAAGGGCAATTCTACAAAAAGAAGTTTGAGTACAATATGATTGGTATTGAGGTAATTGCTGAAGGACCAAAATTAGATAAATTTAGAATTGTAAACATCGTAGAAAATTCGCCAGCTGCTACACATGGAGTAAATGTTGATGACTATATTACAAGAATCAATGGTATTGATGTTAATAATTACACACTAACCAAAATATCTAATCTGTTCCGAGAAAAGGAAGGGAAAAGAATTAGATTGAAGTTGCAAAGAGAGAACCAGACTCTCACCAAAAGAATGAAATTAAAACGGATAATTTGATAAAGTCCTATTCATTCCTATCTATTTATTTTTAATTCCGTTTGTAAATTGAAGTTAAAATACTGACTGATTGTTAATGGAAAACAACTCACTTATTATTGTTGCAATTGATTTAATCGGACTTTTCTTGCTGCTAGCTGCTTGGAAAATGGCGGGAGGAGCCAGAGCAATTTATGCAATGGGCTTTTTTTTGCTGAGCTTATTTTTAATTTATGAAGGTCTTGTTCAAGTCACTTTCCTAACAAAAATTAATAAATTAAGTGATGAACCAAATTTAGTCGCCTCATTAGTTGACAATCTAGTTTCAAATTTAATCTGGACTATTTTCATTTTTGCTGCACTTCTTTTAGGAGTCTCGATAGGTATTCTGGGTAAAGGTAATATTGTTAAAATCGCAGCCGTATTTGCAATTCTATTTTTTACGCTGATGGGACTCCTTCTTCCAGGAAGCTTACTTCCGTTTTCAATTTTTGGAATTTTTGGTTTGCTCTTTATTTATCGAAAAACCTTCGAGCACAACTTTTTCCAGGGAATGAAAATTTTGCTAGGCAAAAAATCTTAAGTGAAGTTACTCTATACATTTACATTGTACCGAAAGCAATCAACCAAGTGATCGTTGACCAGCCCGCATGCTTGCATATGCGCATATATAATGGTAGACCCAACGAATTTGAATCCGCGCTTCTTAAGGTCTTTGCTGAGCGCGTCTGATTCCTTACTAGTGGCAGGTACTTCAGCCATATTTTTCCACTTATTTACTATCGGCTGACCATTTACAAAGCTCCATATATATGCGTCGAAGCTGCCAAATTCCTTTTGTACCTCAAGAAATAACCGAGCATTGGTGATTGAGGATTGGATTTTAAGTCTGTTTCTAATTATCCCTGGAAATTGCATTAACTCCTCTACTCTTTCTGAAGTGTATTTCGCAACTTCAATTGGGTTAAAGTTTGCAAATGCTTGCCTGTATCCCTCCCGCTTTTTCAATACTGTGGACCAGCTTAACCCTGCTTGCGCACCTTCTAGAATCAAAAATTCGAAATGGGTATTATCATCATGCACTGGCACTCCCCATTCATGATCGTGGTATTTAATGTACTCTTCGAAGCCGAGACACCAAGGGCAGCGATTCATTGGTTTTACTTTTTGAAATTGTTGTTAAGTATCCTTAAAATATTCTCTGTACCAAGCTAAGAAATTAGTAACTCCTTCACTGATGGTTGTTTTTGGCTTATAACCAAGGTCTCTTTCTAATTCCGAAGCATCGGCATAAGACAGGGCGATATCACCTGGCTGTATCGGCATTAAATTTTTTACTGCCTTCCTTCCTAACTGCTCTTCTATTTCTTCGATAAAGTCCATTAGGCGAACTGGTGAGCTATTGCCAATATTATATACCATATATGGCGTATTCACGATATCAGCAGCATAATTTAGCTTTTCTGCATGTGGATTTTTGGTAGGCGCTTTGTCTAAAACCCGAGTGATTCCTTCTACTATATCATCAACATATGTAAAATCTCTACGCATATCTCCGTAGTTATACACATCGATTGGTTCGCCAGCTAATATTTTTTTTGTAAAAATAAATAGCGCCATATCGGGGCGACCCCAAGGGCCATAAACTGTAAAAAATCTCAGACCTGTAGTTGGTACTCTAAATATATGCGAATATGTATGAGCCATCAGCTCGTTAGCCTTTTTGCTGGCAGCATACAAACTCACTGGAAAATCCACATGCTCCATAGTGGAAAAGGGGATATTTCTTGCTTGGCCATACACACTAGAGCTACTAGCATAAACCAAATGCTTCACCTTGAAATGCCTTGCCATTTCCAAAATATGGCAAAATCCCAAAATATTACTTTGCATATAAACTTCGGGATGGGTAAGACTATGCCTTACACCGGCTTGTGCTGCTAAATTGATTATATAATCAATCCCTGCATCTTGAAACAGCTTTTCTAGATTATGCTTATCTTCTAATTGAAGTCGAATAAAGCTGAATTTGGGATATTTGGTGCTGTAGACTCTAACGTTATATTCAATCTGTTTTGGATCTATACCCAATTGGATAAGTCGATCCTTTTTGAGCATAGGATCATAGTAATCATTGATGCTGTCAAGCCCAACAACCTCGTCCCCGCTATCTAATAATTTTTTGGAAGTGTGAAATCCTATAAATCCGGCAGCACCGGTCACTAAAACCTTTTTGATCATGCGTGTTTTCTTCTCCAAAGCCAAGTCCTCTTTTTGGCGAGATCAGCTTCATTTACTTCGTAGTATTCTCCATAACCATAGCCATAACCGTAGCCATATCCATAACCATAGCCTCTATTTGGCACATAGTCATTATAAACTATCTGTATAGGGCCAGTCAATTGCTTTTCAAATTGCCCATTAATAAAGTCAAGCATTGGCTTGGTGGTATATTTTTGTCTCACCACATAAAGGGTCAAATCAGCATGCTTTATTAATTCAAGCGCATCTGCGACCAGATTAACAGGGGGAGTATCCATCACGATGTAATGATACTTTTCCTTTAGCTCTTCTAATAAATTTCTGAATTTATCACTCATCAGTAATTCTGCTGGATTTGGTGGCGCAGGACCAGAAGGCAAAATGTCTAAATTCTCAAGTGAGGTGGTATGCACTATTTCATCTTTTGAAGCTTCACCAACCATGTAGTCAGTAAGTCCCTTTACTTTGCCTAAGCCAAAATCGGTGTAGTTCCTAGGCTTTCGTAAATCAAGTCCCATCAGCAAGGTCTTTTTATTACCAACTGCTAGCACAGAAGCCATATTCATTGAGCAAAAACTTTTTCCTTCTCCACTAACGCTTGATGTTACAATAAAAATCTTCTTGTCCTTTTCTAATGCAAAGAACTGAAGATTAGTACGAATAGCCCGGAAAGATTCGGCTACTGGTGATTTAGGGCTTTTATGTACCACCAAGCCATAACTTAGATCATTATGCCCAATCATGCCAATAATAGGTATATCAGTGCTTTTTTGAAGTTTGCGGGAGGATTTGATACGCTCATCCAAAAATTCTTTGAGCAAAATAAACAACAAAGGAAGTGCTAGCCCAATACCTATACCAATCAAATACGTTGCTTCCTTTTTTGGACCAATTCGCGCAAAAAATCCTTTGGATGGATCAATCACTTTGTGCGCTGGAATAGTGGCCGCTTTTGAGATTTGAGCTTCTGATTTCTTCTGCATTAAGAAGTTGAAGTTGCCTTCGTTCAGGCTGTACTTCCTCTGAATATTTACATATTCTCTTTCTTGGGCAGGGATAATATTCAGTTCGCGGTTGGCAATACCAATTTCAGAATTCAACTCCCTCAATCTTGTTTGCAGTGGCGCTTTTACATTTCGGACACTTTCCTGAAGTACGCTTCGCTTATCAGAAAGTCTTCTTCGCAAATCCACAAGGGTAGGGTTATCAATGTTTGAACCCGTAGTTAGATTACGAATTCGGTTGCTTAACTCATATATTTCTTGAACTAAGCTACTCATGATACCGTCCTCTATACCTGCGGTGGCAGGTGCTAGTATAGCTTCAAAATTGTCAGATTCGGTAAGATATTTATCTAAGTAGTCATAATAATTTATCTGTCTTTGAACTAATTGTTTCTGAGCGTCCTTTTCTTCTATTCTAGAGAAAATTCTTTCTGTTTCACCACTAAGATTTGAAAAACTGCTCTTAGTTCTAAAATCTCTCATTGCACTTTCAACAAAAGCAAGAGAATCACCAATAAGTGCCAATTGCTGATCAATAAAGTTTATGGTATTCTCAGCTACTTGGTTTTTTTCATTTACCTCCCGCTGTACATATACTTCCACTAATCTATTTATATAGCGACTATCCCTTGCAAATACAGTAGTACTCATGCTCAATTCCACCATTGAACCATAGGTACTTTTTATTTGTAAGCGATTAGCGTAGTCACGAGCCAAATTCTCAATATTTCTCGCAGTCACAACAACTTCTTTCCCAATGTAATCTTCCGTTATATCGGTTGATACAACTATTAGACTCCCTCTGGAAAGTTGGAAAGCCTCACCTGATTCCACCTCATAGGAAGTACTTTCCCCAGAGATTTTCACTGTAAATTTATCGTTGGGCTGTGCAATGATTGTAATTGGCGCATTATAAAATGGGCTCATTCCATCTGGAAAGTCGATAAAAAATGGGCGTGTTGGATATAATTCCTTGTCTTTGACATTGCCAACAAGCACGTAATTAATATCAAAATCAAGAGTCCGAAGGGTTTGCTCAGCCATTGTGTAAGACTTCAGAATACCAATTTGGTTATCCATTCGGCGGCTGCTACCACCAAACATATCTCCTCCTGGTATTACTCCTGTATTGATCTCACTTTCAATAAGTACTGTCGCTTTTACTAGATATTCGTCAATTGCATATCTGTTTTTTACGAAAGCAATACCTAACCCAATGCCCACGCAAATAATGAGAAGCCACCACCACGATGCGATTATTCCAATTATTTCCTTAAAATCGATTCCACCATCATCTTCCGATGACATTGGCACGTTCATAAATTCATCCGATTGCTTCATATATTTTTGTTAGGGCAAGCAATTGCTTAATTCTGAAAATAAGCTGTGTTAAAGGTCTGAAAAAATCATTAAAAAATATTGATTTGAGTCTTTTTGTTAACTAGATCACTCCTTGCGAACGTAAAAACTCTATTGAAATTTACAATAACAGCAAATTATTTTTTCAAATTGGCCTTAATATAAGGTAAAATTGAATATTATGCATTTGAACTGAGCCAAAGAGAATTTTTTATCCTAACTATACTTACGTAGTAAATTGAAAAAAAATTACTAACTATAAAAAAACTTAACTTTCATCATTTGTAAAACAAAAAATGACTGAGCTAATAATAAAGGAAGGAAAGCGGGAGGATATTGAAGCAATTATTTCCTTACAAAAGCTAAGTTTAGGCGAGGGAGCAATTCCTAGGAGTGAAGCATTTTGGAATTGGAAGCATGTCGATAATCCTTTTGGTGCGTCACCAGTTATACTTGCATGGCATCGAGATCAGCTTGTTGCAATGCGGGCATTTATGAATTGGCAATGGAAAATGGACGGTCATACATTCCAAGCTTTACGAGCTGTTGATACCGCAACGCATCCCGAATGGCAAGGAAAGGGCTTATTCAAAAAACTGACCCTACAAATGATTGAAGCACAAAAGTTAAATCAAAAGGACTTCATTTTTAATACGCCAAATAAGCAAAGCTTGCCTGGCTACTTGAAAATGGGCTGGTTAGAACTTGCTCAACCTGACATTAGTATTCGCATTGGATCACTAAAAGGGTTTCTAAACTCAAATCAATTGAATTTAGTGACAAAACCTGAGTGGGATTTACAAAACATTAACTGGAATGAATTAGATAAATGGCTGGCAAAGCAACCCGCAGAGGGGATCCACACTCCAAAAAATAGCCATTATTTGAAATGGCGTTATATACAAATACCTGAATTTAAATATTTTGGATTCTTTACTACAACGAATGGAGGTGGTTTATTGATAGGCCGAATCAAATTAACTTCTAAGTTGCCAGAATTACGTATAACTGAACTTATGGGGGCCAATACATCGTACATCAAGTCAGAACTTAAAAAGATGATTCGATATTATTCTCCAGCTTTCATTTCAACCATGATTGGATTAGACCAAAAAGGACAATTTCCACTGAAAAACACCGGTTTCATTAAAATTCCTAATCTTGGGCCAAAAGTCACGCTTAGGAAAATCAATAACATTCCAAATGAAATGTTATTTAAGAAATCGTGGAGTTGGACAACAGGAGATATGGAATTATTTTGATTTTCCGTTAACTTGCTTTCACTATGAGTCCAGTGGATTTTATTTTTATTCCATTACTTTTTTTACTTGGCTTTGCTATAAACAGGCAAATTAAGGGAAGGTATCCTTATGCTAGTATCAAAACCCTGGATTCACTATTTGCTTTCCATATGGCAATGGCTGTAGTATATTATATCTATGCTACATTTAATAGTAGCGATAGCAAATATTACCATTATAAGGTCGTCAATAATTTTAGAGGTGATAAGTGGTTTGATTACTTTGAGCAGGGCACTCCATTTATCGAATTTATTGGTTGGCCATTAATCAAAGTTTTTGGAGTTGGCTACGAAGGTGTTATGATGTTTTTTGCCTTATTAGGCTATGGAGGTATGGCCTTTTTTTACTTGCTATTTGTAGAAAACATTCGTTTCAAACATAGTTTATTTGGACAATTGCTTTTTCCATTGATATTGTTTTTACCAAATATGCACTTTTGGTCAGGCTCTTTTGGTAAGGGAGCGGTGATCTTTTTAGGAATCGGTGCATTCTTTTTCGCTTTGAGTAGAATATCCTCCCGCTGGCTTTTTGCTATATTGGGTTTAGCTTTAGTTTACTTTGTTCGGCCACATATTGCTTTCATTTTTGTAGCAGCTGCAGGCATGGCTTTAATGATGGGCAGTAAGGGGATTAAGCCAGCACAAAAAGTGGTTGCGTTTTTGGCTTTAGCTGTAGCTTTTGCATTCATCTACGATAAAGTATTTGCCTATGTAGGCATTGAAGAAGAGGGCTTCGAGAGTGTAGAAGACTTTGCTGGAAAATATGTTTATGAACTTGGCAAAGCAGGCTCTTCTGTTAATATTTCAAATTACAATCTAATTCAAAAAATAACGACTTTTATTTATAGGCCACTTTTCTTTGATGCTAATGGCGCTTTAGGCCTATTTGTGTCATTCGAAAATTTTCTATACGTGATACTTACATTCCAAATTTTTAGAGGTGGTTTTTTTAGTTTTATTTGGAAAAGCGATCTCCTTACAAAAACATCTCTAATTGCATTTTTGGCTTCATCTGCTGCCCTATCGCAAATTACCGCCAACCTTGGTATTGCTATTCGGATGAAAGCCATGATCATGTTTCTGCTCGTTTTCGTGATTCTAAAATTTATGGATTACAAAAAGTATAAAGTAAGACAAGTTCGCTGGCGGAAATACCTCAAACAAATGCGGATGAAAAAGCAGGAACTCAGTTTGAGTAAAGTGTAATAAAAAAGCCCTTGCTCAAGGGCTTTTTTATTTATTTCTTAATAGCTCTCTTCGTCTTCTTCATCCATCCCATCGGGCATTTCGAACATGCTGCTTAGCAAGTCATTAAATCGCAAACCGTTATCTAGTGGCTTTTTGCTCAATTGACTAAATTCAGAGAGTCCGTGTAATACAAATTCCATCAAGAATAATCGCTCATCACCTTTTATCTTTGGATAAAGTACCTTCACCAAATCCTCCAACCCTGGCACCGCTTTTAACTGCTTAGCATATTCCTGCTGCGGTAAATCGTGGATAAGCTCAACAACATTCCCTTCGCCAAACCATGTCACAATTCCTTTGTAGATATCCTTTTCTTTTTTCTTTCGCGATTCGCTAGGCTCTGGAAAATAAGCGGCAAACTGTCTACGAATAGCCTTACCTACCAAAGTGTAGGCTACAATTCCAGGGCCTTCTTGTTCGCCCTCATAGACTAATTCCACTTTACCAGTAATGGCTGGTATAGCTCCAAACAAATCGGCCAATCGGATGAAAGTATTGCTCTCACCATTGATTAGACAACGACGCTCCGCAGCGCTAATCATATTCTCATAAGCCGAGATAGTAAGCCTAGCAGACACCCCACTTTTCGCATCTATATATTCGCTATCTCTGGCTTCAAATGCGATTTGCTCTATCAAGTCTTTAGCAATTTCATTGAGATTCACATGCTTTTTCTGAGCTGGAAGTATTCGCGCTTCTTGTTCGGTGATTTTACGGCCAATCTCAATCGACTTAGGATAATGAGTTATGATTTGGCTGTCAATTCTATCCTTTAGTGGAGTTACAATACTTCCTCTATTGGTGTAGTCTTCCGGATTGGCGGTAAATACAAACTGAATATCTAATGGAAGCCTCAATTTGAAACCTCTAATCTGAATATCGCCTTCTTGCAAAATATTGAAAAGAGCCACTTGAATACGAGCTTGCAAATCGGGTAATTCGTTTATCACAAATATGCTACGGTGCGATCTTGGAATTAAGCCGAAGTGGATCACTCTCACATCCGAATAGGGCAATTTGAGTGAGGCAGCTTTTATTGGATCTACATCGCCTATCAAATCCGCCACAGAAACATCCGGAGTAGCCAACTTTTCTGTATAGCGCTCATCCCTGTGAAGCCAAGCTATTGGTGTGGCATCACCTTTTTCGGCGATTATATGCTTACCGAAATATGTCAATGGCTCCAAAGGATCTTCATTCAATTCAGAACCTGCTATCACAGGTATATACTCGTCAAGCAACTGCACCATTTGCCTTGCCAATCTGGTTTTTGCTTGCCCTCTCAAGCCAAGCAAATTCACATTATGACGCGATAGAATGGCTCGCTCTAATTCAGGAATTACAGTATCCTCGTATCCCCAAATTTTCTCAAACACTTTCTCCTTTTTCTTGAGTCGAGCTATCAAGTTCCTCCTCAATTCCTCCTTTATCGATTCGCTTTGATAAGCTGTCGCTTTCAATTCCCCAAGTGTCTTTATATTGAGTCTTTGCTTACTGGTAAGTTCTAAGTAATTCATGTATGCTATTAAAAATTCTTCTTTCTATTTTTCTTATAATCTTCAAAAATCAAATGACCAAGCCCTTGCAAACTGCTGTAATAGGCATTTCCATTATTTACAGTGGTAAATTCCTTTACAAACTGCTTCAAATACGGGTCTGAGGCAATCATGAATGTGGTGATTGGAACATTCAATTTTCTGCATTGAGCAGCCAAATTGAGCGTTCGGCTTAGGATTTTGCTATCCAAGCCAAAGCTATTCTTATAATACTTCAAGCCTACTTTCAAGCAGGTAGGCTTGCCATCTGTAATCATGAAAATCTGCTTATTGTTGGTCTTTCTTCTTCTTAAAATATCCATTGCAAGCTCAAGTCCTGCAACGGTATTGGTATGATATGGGCCGACTTCCAGATAAGGCAAATCTTTCACTTGGATCTGCCAAGCATCATTTCCAAATACGATAATATCTAGCGTGTCCTTTGGATAGCGGGAGGTAACAAGTTCTGCCAAAGCCATAGCAACTTTTTTGGCTGGTGTGATCCTATCTTCGCCATACAATACCATAGAGTGCGAAATATCAATCATCAGTACCGTAGAAGTCTGGCTTTTGTGCTCTCTTTCCTTTATTTCCAGATCGCCTTCGGTCAGATAAAGATCATCCACGCCATGATTTATCTGTGCATTTCGGAGGGATTCGGTAAAAGCAATTTGCTCTGGACTATCACCAAATTCGAATGGACGAATATCGGTGCCTTGCTCATCTCCAATTCCAGTGAAATTGGTTCTATGCTGCCCTTTGCCGCTTTTTTTTAGTTTTCCAAAAATCTCTTCAAGTGCATTTTTTCTTATTTCCTGTCCCGTTTTTGGTGTTACTTTGATTTTCCCATTTCCCGGATCCTCGTCCAAATAGCCCTTTTGCTTCAAATCTTCGATAAAATCACCGATGCCATAATTGGGTTGAGTTAGCTGATATTGCTTATCGAGTTGGCTAAGCCAGTTGAGTGCTTCCGATGGATCGCCACCGGTAATACTTACCAATTGCAAAAAGATTTTGAGCAAGCTATCGAAGTCGCCATTCGTAGGAAGGGCGGGAGGTATATACTTTGTAAATTGGAATCCTTTCATTCAGCAAAAAAACGCTACAAGTACTAGAATGGTTTTCAGCTTTCTCAATTAAATTGGAATGAATAAAAATAATAGCCAATCCGCAGTTGGTTTTTCTTCCAATAGAATGCTTTAATCAGCTTTTAAAAGTCTTTTAATCTGCCAAAAATAAAAAAGGTGTCCCTTAGCTGGAACACCTTTTCAAACTATTGGAAAAACTAGATTTTAGAATCCACCTCTCCACTTGTATGTTTTCGATACTTTGTCGATTGCTAC
>CAZRBW010000013.1:3940-58388 GCA_964598395.1 uncultured Roseivirgaceae bacterium | reverse complement strand
ATATCTGCTTGCTCTACCATTGCAATGGTAAGAATTTTTAAGTCTGCATTGGCTTGTTTCAAATACCAGTAAATTCCCTCAAAATTGTTTGAGTGAAAAGTGCCATGATAATGAATAAAGGGCGCATCCTCCCGCAAATTCTGCATGATAAAATAAGCCATAGTCGCATCTTTAGAGGCTTGTGCCATGGCGATATTTGCTGATTGTCCTCCAGGCGCATGAGCTCCCATCGTTTCGATCATCCATTTATAGCCAGGCAAGTCCAAATCTACCTGAAAAGGCAGTGGTGCTATATATTGCTTTGCGGATGCATCAAGTTTAGCCAAGCCATCAAGTCCCTGCTTATTAACAACACTTGCATAGCGGCGTGGAATATTTGTGGCAATAAAGGGTCTATTGTTATTTTTAGCTAAATCAAGCAGCGGTTTATAATCCGTTTTGAAATTATTCCACATTTTACCCTCCGTTTCAAGCTGAGCTAAAGTGATGGTTCCATTCAAATACTCATTCATCAACAGCTGATTATCCGATTCAAACATTTCGGCTCCAAATACCAAATTGCTATTTGCCTCCATCATCGCCTCACTCAACTTCAGTTGCAACCAATGGCCGATGGCATTATTATGCAATTCACCGAAAAGGACAACTTGATGTGCATTGCTAGCATCGACCAATTGCTGAAAATCGGTGCTATTACCATCCTTATCTAAAATACGATAGCTTGGCAAATCCTGTGCAATTGCAAAAACTGAAAGACTGAGGGTAAATATTAGCGTAAATATTTTTTTCATCTTGATAAGGTTAAGGTGGCGGATGATTCTTTAGCCAAGGCGCCAATTGGTGGATTCATCTTGGCTACTTTTACTTCTATAGAATCTATAAGCGTGATTTCGTTAAGAGCTTTCTCGGCAATTTTGAAAGCAAGGTTTTCCAATAGTTTAGCAGGTTGCTCCATTACTTCCTTAGTGATGCGATACAAAGTGCTATAGTCAATCGTTCCATCAAGATCATCTTCATTCGCAGCTAAACTTAAATTTCCTTTTGCTAAAATATCAACCACATATCGGTTGCCTATTTTTTGTTCTTCGGCTTGAACTCCGTGGAATGCAAAGAATTCGATACTATTAAGCCTAACCTCTCCAGGTGCCAATTTATATTTCATCGAAAAAAGAACCTCCTTTATTTGACTTATTAATTGGTGTATCGGTTTTATTCACTTCATCATCATCGTCCTCACCTAGTTGGTGGACAATTTTCTGATTGGCAGTATTAACAGAATTGGCAGGAGGTGCTACAAAGCGTGTTTCCATTTTCAGCTCTTCTTCCTCAACATCCTCTTCTTCCTCCTGCTCATTATACTTTTCGCTGTCATATTGCTCACCAAACTCTGCTTCTATTTCTTCATTGTCTATAAATTTTTGCCTAGGGTCAACCTCCACTTCCTCAATATCTTCCACTTCTTCTATTGGCAATTCCTCTACTCGCTCATGCACATTATCCCACGATTCTAGTCCTTTCACCTTGCGAGAAACACTACGAGCTTGCCTTAGTATGCCACTCACATCGTAATCGTCAGCACGCAGTTCTAGTTTATCTACTTTTTTGAGCAAATTATTCACTGTATTGCGCATATCTGTGATAAAATCATTACGAGTACCTTGAATATCCTTAAAAGCCTCTTCGAGTAATTTCACTTCTGCTTCCATAGCAGAGATGATATCCTTTGCATTGTCCTCGGCTTGCTCTTGAATTTCTCTTGCTCTTCGTTGGGCATCTTCGACTAGCTTTTGTGATTTCATTTCGGCTTCTTTGATGCTAAGTTCAGCGGCTTTGTTGGCTTGCTGCACTACTGTAGCGCCAGTTTCTTCGGCAGTACGCAGGGTTTTGAAAAGTGTGGATTCCACTTGCTTCATTTTCTCTACATCCTTTACGGCTGCATCAAGCTTTGCTTTGAGCTCATTATTATCCTCGATCATTCTGTCCCAAGCCATCGAAAGTGAATTGAGATAAGACGTCACTTCATCTTTATCGTATCCTCTGAATGCTTTTTCGAAGGTTTTTTGTCGTATTTCAAGAGGTGTAATTTTCATAGTATATGCTGATATTAGAAGTCGATTATAATAAAGATGGGAAATTTATTTGCCAAACCGAAAGTGTACGATCATCCGAAGCTGAAATCAATTGATTTTGATAATCCGTCCAAAGCAATCTATTTACACTTGTGCCATGACCTGCATGCCTCGATTTGTCTATCACTTTCAAAAGTTTATAATTTTGAGCATCCCAAATCTTTATGGATTTGTCCATGCTACAAGTTACGAAATGTTTATTATCAGGACTAAAGTCTAGGTGATTGATAGCAAACATATGAGCTACAACGGAATGTTTCGGCTGATAATTATTTTCTCCATCCCAAACTTTGAAATTAGCATCTCTGCCCGCACTAATCAAATCAGCATTTACACCTTGAAATTGCAAGGTAAACACCGAATTCTCATGCCCTTTGATCAATGCTTTGGGTTCGAAACTACGCAAACCGAAAAGTCTGATATTATTATCGCTATAGCCTACCGCCAATTGATTTGTAGAAGCATCAATTGCCATTGTTCGTGCACTTTTGTCAGAAGCTTTGATATGCTTGCGAACAGCCATTGTTTGCCTATCGACTACGATCACTACACCGTCTCCCGTTGCTACAAAAATATCGTTCCCAATTCGCTGTATATCAAAAATAGCTGCAGAAGTAATTTTCACTGAGCCAATTACTTTCATTTCCTTCACATTCACTATTTGGATGCCCTCGTAATTTTGCCCTATAATCAGCTCATTACTAGCTTTATCGAAATGAAGAGCATAAACCGAAGCACTTACTTTGGCTATCAACCGGCCTGTTTCAGGCTTATGCAAATCCCACATTACAACAAATCCATCACCTCCCGCCGAGAAAAATTCATGCTCGCTCGGGCCTGCCACCAAAGTGTAAACACAATCGGAATGTCCTCGCAGCGTATGCAGTTTTTCTACTGTTGGTCTAATCATTATGGTAAATTTACAAGCAAAATCCTTTACTTTACCCTGCACAAACATACATTTTTATGCCGCTGTTCCATTTAGAAAAATTAGAAAATGGAGGATATATAAGTATTTGGAAGATTACTGAGTCGGAAGAAGAATTGACTGCCACCTATAATTGGCTGGAAAATGAGCGGGAGGATTTCGAAACGATTAACCTTTCCTCCCGCCGATTAGAGTGGCTAAGTTTGCGGATGGCGCTACATGCAATTTTCGAAAATGCAAAACTCAAAGCTACAAGTGTTTACAAAACCAAATTCAACAAACCTAAATTACTCAAACGCTCTTATCATATTTCTTTTTCCCACAGTCATGGATATGCCGCAGTGATTCTGCATAAAAAGCATCCTGTTGGTATAGACATCGAAACGCATGGTGAAAGGGCATTTCGGATCAAACGAAAATTTCTGAATGAAAATGAAATGGATGCATTTGGCAATTCAGCTGAAAATGCGCTCATTGCTTGGTGTCTAAAGGAAACACTTTATAAAATATGGGGGCGCAAAAAGCTGGATTTCCGAGAGCACATGCATATAAAAGTGGCAAATGATGAAGATCCAATGTATTTTGCAGGAACAGTGGCAAAAAACAAACAACAAGCCGCTCATCGCTTGGAAATTAGGCGGTACGAAGATTGCATTGTCGCTTATAACTTAGACTAAAATGAAAAAAATATTTTTCCTCCTATTCACAGCAATTTTTATTCACTCAGCAAGTATTGCTCAAGTGAAGACCGTAAGCGATGTAAGTTTGATCAATGCTAGTGATAAATCTGAAATTGCTCTTTCGAGCTTCTCCGCCAAAAAAGGGATTGTCGTAATTTTCACGAGTAATTATTGTCCATTTTCGAAATTGTACGAAGATAGAATTAATGACTTGGCAAATAAGTATGCCTCTCAGGGCATTCAAATGGTGCTAATCAACTCGAACAGCCCAGATGATAATCCTGCAGAATCTATTGAAGAAATGGCTGAGAAAGTACGATCATCATCTTTTTCATTTCCTTATTTGAGTGATAAGGAACGTAAGGCTTTAGACATTTTCAAGGCAAGCAAAACGCCTGAGGCTTTTTTATTGAAGCCATCGGCGAATGGCTTTGATGTAATTTACTCTGGAGCGATTGATGACAATCCTCAAGTCGCTAATCAGGTACGAGAGCAGTATTTGGCTGGCGCAATTGATGCATTGCTTGGGAATAGAGCACCAGCAAGGCCTTATGTAAGACCCGTTGGCTGTATCATCAAAAACTAAAATTATTCGTTGTCGCTAAGTAAAGAGATCAATTCGTTGATCTCTTCTTTTTTAGTGAGCTCTCCAAGCTTTTCAAAGGACATTGAAAGATTGCGCAAGCTGCGAGTAATCAAATCGAAATTGCTGCAAGGCTGATAAAATTTCTCCTCAGGCTGAATCTGCAATTGAGAAATATACTGATCTATATCCTCCCGCGAAAAAATAATCCCACGATTGAAGGCATTGATATAAAATTGAACATCGCCCTTTTTATAGGTAAGAATAAATAAATTGGGAAGATTGACACCGAAAATCGGCATTTTCAATTTTTGAGAAATCAATAAATAAACAGCACAAAGAGATATGGGATTTCCCCTCTTAGTTTCCAGCACCACGTTAATCATAGAGTTGCCGGGTGAATGGAAATTTTTGGTATTCGGGCTGAATCTGAGTTTTGAGAAAATTACGCTATTGATAATCTTAACCAAATCCAGCGGGTGGGCGTCGTCCTTGAATTGCATCCAAGTTTCATAGTAGATTTGCTCGATTTCTTTGCGCAAATCACTTAGAAGCAAATCGGGATAAGAATAAGTAGCGATTGCCCAAAGTCCTTCGAGCAGGTCCTGCTCTTCGCTACTTTTCCATTGCAGTAGGCGCTGCTTTACTTCTGTAAACTGAAGTGTATGAATAAGTTCTTCAATGCGCTTTTGGAGAGAAGGATTGAAGCTATTCTCCCATTTATCTTCCAAAAAGGGAATAATACCTGAGCCAAGCGAAATGATTTTGCCTTGCACATGATGAAGTACTTCTCTGTCATCATCTTCCAAAAGAGAAACCAAGGCACTTAGCTCATTATTATTTAATTCTTCTCCCGTCATACGATATTAGGTCTGGATAACACCTACATTAAATCTCTCAGTAATTGGCGCATTATTCGCTGCTTCAATTCCCATTGAAATCACTTTTCTTGTTTCCATCGGGTCGATAATATCATCTACCCAAAGTCGAGACGCTGCATAGTATGGGCTCAATTGCTCATTGTAGCTTGCTGTGATTTTATCTAGCAAATCCTTCTCAACGTCAGGATTAATAACCTCTCCTTTTGCCTTTAGGTTTGCCACTTTTATTTGCAATAGGGTTTTGGCTGCTGCTGCACCACTCATTACGGCGATTTGGGCGGTAGGCCAAGCTACGATCAATCGCGGATCATACGCTTTGCCACACATTGCATAATTACCCGCTCCGTAGGAGTTGCCCATTACAATAGTGAATTTGGGAACTACGGAATTGGCAAGTGCATTCACCATTTTGGCTCCATCTTTAATAATGCCACCTTGCTCTGCTCTTGAGCCAACCATAAAGCCACTCACATCTTGCAAGAATACTAGTGGAATTTTACGCTGATTGCAATTCATAATAAAACGAGCTGCTTTATCAGCGCTATCCGAGTAGATTACTCCACCCATTTGCATCTCGCCCTTTTTGTTTTTTACGATTAATCGCTGATTGGCAACAATACCCACTGCCCAGCCATCTACTCTTCCGTATCCACAGATTATGGATTTGCCGTAAAGCGCTTTATATTCATCAAACTCTGATTTATCTACAATCTGTTTGATGACTTCTAATGTATCATAAGGCTTGGTTCTATCTGCAGGCATTAAGCCTCTCAAGTCTTTGCCAGTATCAGCGGGAGGTGCAGATTCAGCTCTATCGAAGCCTGCTTTGAGATCATGCCCCATCTTATCGAACATTCCTCTGATTGCATCCAAACAGGCTTTATCATCTGGGAATTTATTGTCGGTAACGCCAGAAATCTCGCAATGAGTAGTAGCGCCACCAAGCGTTTCATTATCTACATCTTCACCTATTGCGGCTTTTACTAAATAAGAGCCCGCAAGGAATATAGAGCCAGTACCATCTACTATTAATGCCTCGTCGGACATTATGGGTAGATATGCTCCTCCCGCCACACAGCTTCCCATGATGGCAGCAATCTGCACGATACCCATGGAAGTCATTTTAGCATTATTTCTAAACTGCCTTCCGAAGTGTTCCTTGTCAGGGAAAATTTCATCTTGCATTGGAAGATAAACGCCTGCACTATCTACCAAGTAAATAATTGGCAAACGATTTTCCATGGCAATTTCCTGTGCCCGCATATTCTTTTTGGCTGTAATAGGAAACCATGCGCCAGCTTTCACTGTGGCATCATTGGCAACAATTACACACTGTCTGCCACTTACGTATCCAATTCCCATTACCACTCCACCAGATGGACAGCCACCTTCTTCTTCGTACATACCATCGCCGGCAAATGTGCCAATTTCGAGGAAGTTGCTATGATCATCAGTCAGATAGTCAATTCGCTCTCTAGCTGTGAGTTTGCCCTTTGCATGATGTGAATCAATTCGCTTTTGCCCACCTCCTTCAAAAACCTTCTTTCTCTTTTCGCTCAGCTTGTAGCAAAGTTGTTTCATTTCGTCCTCGTTGCGAAGATAATTTAAGTCCATATCAAATTACTGTTTGCGTGTATTTGGAAGCCAAAATACAACAATCACAATGAATTTTGGAAGGGAAAATGGAAGAAAGGTAAAATGGCTTAGTCTTGATTTTTGCGGCCAAAGAGAGAAAAATGAACATAACGATTTGGGTTATCCTTCATATCCTTCAGTAGGCTATCTAGGCTTGCCGCACTCTTATTCAGATTGTTATAAAGAGCTTCATCATCAAGCATTTTTTGCAGGGTCCCGTCATTTTCGTTGAGCTTGGCCAGAAATAAATTTAGCTCATCGAGAGATTGATTTATTTTATTGAACGATTCTGAAAAGCTTAATTGCTGCAATGAATCTGCTACTACATCAATTTTCCCCATCAAAGGAGAAATTTCCTTTGAAATTAGGTTTAGCTCAGCACTTAATTCAGTTAGATTTTGGGTAAGCACGCGTACATTTCGTCGATTTTCTTGCGCCATATCTCGAATGATATGCGTTGTAGCTTGCACTTGATCTACCATGTCATTGACTTTTGGCCCATTTCCTGAGAAGTCATCAAGAATATTATTGATTGCTCTAAGCGTAACGCCCAGACTATTGGCTACAGGTAATGCATTATCTTTCAAAAATTCAGTAATACTTGGATCTATACTACCTATCAAAGTGTCGCCGCTTTCGATAAGGTTTTTCAATGGCCCAATTTGCAATTCGATGGCTTTACTTCCTAAGAAATCACTATTGATTAAAAGGGCAACAGTACTATCGCCAAGCACTAAGCCGTCAACTACCTGGAGCTCTACTACTATTTGATTATTGTTTTTTTGGTCCAATCTTATAGAAGAAACACGACCAACACTTAAACCATTAATGACAACAGGATTTGAAACAGTAAGACCATCGATATTTTCATAAATGGCATAATACTTTGCTGATTTATTGAATACCTCGATCCCTTTGAGGTAATTAAACCCAACATAGAATATGGCAATTGCCGCTGTCACTAATATGCCTACTTTAAATTCCTTTGAGTATCTCATATCCTAATATCAATATATTTGGGCAAAATTGCCTCTGAAAAAATTATTTTTCTTGTGAAGTGAAAATTCTAACTAATAGTTAGTTATTGCCTTCTAGTTCGTTTTTATAATCCCGTATAGCTCTAAAAATACCTGATGCTATATATACCCGCCCCTTTTCACTATTGAGGTAATTTTCCTCTGTTTGATTGGAAAGAAAGCCCGTTTCTATCAATACACTTGGCATAGAAGTATCCCAAAGTACCCAAAACGGACCTTGCTTTACGCCTCTACTTTTACGGCCAACCCTAGTCGAAAATTGGTTTTCAATATTTGCTGCCAATGAAAGACTATTTCTTAAAAAGGCTTTTTGATACATATTGAAGAGTATGTAAGATTCCTCCTTACTAGGGTCAAATCCTTCGTACTTTTCTTCATAATTATCCTCAAGCAATATAACTGCATTTTCTCTTTTAGCTACTTCGAAATTACCAGCCACTTTAGAAAGCCCCATTACGAAAGTTTCGGTTCCAAATACACTTCTGTTGGCAGCTGCATTGCAATGGACACTAATAAATAAATCAGCATTCTCTCTATTGGCTATTCTGGCTCGTTCTTTGAGATCGAGGAATTTGTCCGTTTTACGGGTGTAGATTATTTCAACATCGGGCAGGTATTCATTCATTATTTGGCCAAGCTCAAGTGCTATTTTTAAGGCAACGTCCTTTTCCTTGGACGAGCGACCGAGAGTACCTGAATCATGGCCGCCATGACCTGCATCGATTACTACCCTTTTTACGGAGTATGCTCTTAATCCAGCTTGTGTTGTAGTGCCGAGCAACAGCGCAGAGGACAGAAAGAATATAATAACAATATTTTTCACGCAATACGACTTAGTTGGTGGAGAATAAATAACTTTGAGTGCAAATTTGAGAATTTCTCGGATAAACCGAAATTTAGGGTGCTTAGATATAAAAACGGTTTTTTTCTATTACTATTATTCTTCAGCAGTTGGGTCGGGGCGCAAGAGAGAGTACTTGAAACCGAAAACCTGCCGCCAATCCCCTTTAGGGATAGTTTAGAGCTATCTATCCCTTTGATGAACCTAGATACGATTCCTCCTGATAGTTTATTAAATAAAAGACAAATCATAAGAAGAGACACTATTGGTGATGTAAAGACCACTATCATTTACAATGCCGAAGATTCTATCAAGCTCGATGTCATTAAAAATATTGCTTACTTATACGGAAATGCCGAAATAAAGTATGGCCCAATAGAGTTGAAAGCAGATTACATTGAGCTCGACTGGGTGAATAACATTCTTTATGCAACAGGAATTCCTGACAGCACCGGCAAGCTACAAGGAAAGCCCATTTTTAAAGAAGGTGCTGAAACGTACGAAACTACAACACTCCGATATAACTTCACTACAGGCAAGGCATATATTACTGGCGCAGTAACTCAACAGGGCGAAGGTTTCCTTCAGGCCCAGTCAATTAAAAAAACTCAATCTGGCGAGCTATTCACATATTTTGGAAGATATACAACTTGTAACTTAGAGCACCCTCACTTTCATATTCAATCTGAGATGATCAAGGCCATTCCTGGTAATAAGTTGGTATCAGGACCATTCCACCTTAGATTTAATGATATTCCTACCCCACTTGGATTTGCATTCGGAATGTTTCCAGATCAAAAGAAAAAGCGTAGCTCAGGAATCATATTTCCTACATATGGAGAGGAAAGAGTAAGAGGCTTCTTTATCCGAGATGGTGGATATTACATGGCGCTGAACGACATAATACATATGAGTGTGATGGGCGAAGTTTATTCAAAAGGTGGCTATGGAGGCACCCTTCAGTCAACTTATAACAAGCGCTATGCATACCAAGGTAGTTTTCGATTCAATTATTCTCGCTTCAATAGTGATGAAACTGAGCTTAACCCAATTGCCATCAATGACTTTTGGGTAGATTGGAGCCATCGACCTGAAGCAAAAGGCAATAGTAGATTCTCTGCATCGGTACGAGCTGGCACTTCCAGTTACAACAACAATAATACATTGAACTTTGAGCGAAATGTAAATTCAGAATTTTCTTCTTCAGTTCAGTATCAAAAAACATTTACAGGCACGCCATTCAATATGTCGGCAAATGCTAGACATAGCCAAAATGTGAGAGATGGTAGAGTACAAGTGACCTTACCAGAAGCGGCTTTCAACATGAATAGGATATCACCTTTTCAAAACTCAGATGTTGAAATATTAAATGCTTTGAATTTTGCTTGGAATTTCAACTTAACAAGCAATATATCCAACAGACCAAGCGGGAGGGTTCCTGGAGGTATTACATTATCTAATCCTAGTGAAATTGCTGCGGATTCAATTATGGCATTCAATTTTGAAACACTGCCATATTTACTTCGAAATGCGCAAATAGGAGGCAGACATCAAGTACCAGTCTCTACTACATTTAATATTTTAAAGCATATAAATATTAGCCCAGGCTTCAATTATGAGGAGTTATGGTATTTGCAAGAACTTCGATACACTTGGCAAGCAGAACAAAATGCCGTTCGGTTAGATACCATTCCAGGCTTCAAAAGAGCTGGAACATACAATGCCAATATTGGAGCTACTACCCGGATATATGGTACATACATTATGAAGAAAGGGAACATACAGGCTATTAGGCATATGATCACTCCAACAGTAGGCTTCAATTATAGACCAGATTACTCAAATAGAAAATACGGGTACTTTCAAGAAGTTCAGGTCAATGAAAAAGGTGATACTCGCTTACTTTCAAAGTACGAAGGATTTGCATACGGCGCTCCATCTATTGGGGAAAGTGCGGCGCTTAACTTTTCATTAGAGAATAACCTAGAAGCCAAAAAAGTAGCAAAAGGTGATAGTGCCGTAAAAGCTGAAAAAGTGAAATTAATTGACAACTTTGGTGTCAGTACTTCCTATAATTTTCTTGCCGACTCATTTGGTTTAGCCAACATAAGGACTGCACTTCGAACCAGTCTTTTTAATAATGCAGTCAATGTAAATATTGGCGCCGAATTAGACCCTTATTTAACTCAACTAGATTCTATCAGCGATACAGGACAGGTTTTTCAGCGAAGGTTAGACAAATTTGCGTGGAATAATGGACAAGGGATTGGCAGAATTCGCAATGTTACTCTAAACTTAAGTACTAACTTCAACCCTGCCGCCAAGGGTAGGCAAGGAGGAGCATCGAGTGCTGGCCTGAATAGAATGGGTCCAGAAGGAATGATTGGTGATGGGACAAGCCAAACAGGATTGGCAGGCGCCCAAAATCTTGCCGATAATGGTGATTTGGAAGCAATGATGATAATGAACTCCCCATACAATTATGTGGATTTCACGATACCTTGGAACGTCAACATAAGCTATAACCTTAGCTATCGTCGCGAAGGGTTCCGTGAATCAGATGTTACGCAGGCTCTTACATTTAATGGAGATGTGTCAATTACCGATAAATGGAAAATCAATTTTAACTCAGGCTACGATTTAGCAACCAAGGAACTTACCCACACTACTATAAGCATCAATAGAGACTTACACTGCTGGGAGCTACGTGTTAACTGGGTGCCTTTCGGCCGATTTACTTCCTATTCGGTAGATTTACAAGTGAAGTCTTCCCTACTTCAAGATTTGAAAATTAACCGTCGTAGAAACTTGAACGATAGGTAATCTCCATTTCTTCAAAAGAGGCAATCACTCCCAAAAATACCTCCCGCAATTTTTGAGCAAAAAAATAGCCATGCGATTAATCACATGGCTAAACTGTTTATCTCCTTAAAAGCTTACCGTTGCCAAGATTGAACTTCTTCCAAGCTTGGGTTTTTCACATCATTAAGCTTTAATTTCTTCCTTGTTCCACATACATCATTGAAGAGCTTATTTGCATTTTTCTCGTCCAATTCGTCCAAGGTAGTTATGCCAACTTTACGCAATACGGGAATCAAATCTGCCCTAACGCCGCGCTCAGTTAACTCCTCGTCAGTCACCAATTTCACTTGCTTTTCTGGTCGCATCTGCGGGAAGAATAGCACTTCTTGAATAGATGGCGAATTGGTCATGATCATGCTCAATCTGTCGATACCCACACCCAAACCAGCTGTAGGCGGCATACCATACTCAAGAGCACGAAGGAAATCTTCATCCAATACCATCGCCTCATCATCTCCACGCTTACCAAGCTCCAATTGCTCCTCAAATCGCTGTCTCTGATCTATGGGATCGTTAAGCTCAGAGAATGCATTGCAAATTTCTTTACCATTACATACGGCTTCAAATCGCTCCACTAGGCCAGGTTTGCTTCTATGCTTTTTAGCCAAAGGCGACATTTCCACTGGATAATCAGTAATGAAAGTTGGTTGAATCAATAATTTCTCACATTTCTCACCAAATATCTCATCTATTAACTTGCCTTTACCCATGGAATCATCCACTGGAACGCCCAAGTCTTTTGCTGTCTTTTTAAGCTCAGCATCGTCCATTTGTGAAATATCAATTCCGGTAAAGTGCTCAATGGCTTCAAACATTGTGTATCGCTTCCAAGGTCTTTGGAAATCAATTGTATGCTCTCCGACTTGTACTTTGGTGTCTCCATGAAGTGCAATGGCCACTTTCTCGACCATTTCCTCCACCAAGTCCATCATCCAATAATAATCCTTGTAGGCAACATAAAGCTCTACTTGGGTAAATTCAGGATTATGGAATCGACTCATTCCTTCATTTCGAAAATCTTTGGAGAATTCGAAAACGCCATCATACCCACCTACAATTAACCTTTTGAGGTATAGCTCGTTGGCAATTCTCAAATAAAGCGTCATATCCAAGGTGTTGTGATGTGTCTTGAAAGGACGCGCAGCCGCACCACCATAGATTGGTTGTAGGATTGGCGTTTCCACTTCTAAGTATCCCTTTTGTGCCAAGAAATCTCTCATGGTATTCACTAAGCGAGTTCTTTTTACAAAAATTTCCCTTACTTGTGGATTCACAATCATATCCACATAACGCTGACGGTATCTTTGCTCTGGGTCGGAAAAGGCATCATACGTTTTCTTATTGCCATCCTCATCGGTTACTTCTTTTACAACTGGCAGTGGCTTTAGTGCTTTGGTAAGCACAGTCATTTCATACACATGGACTGAAACTTCACCAGTTTGGGTTAGGAATACTTTTCCTTTAATCCCAATAATATCACCAATTCCAAGCAGCTTTTTGAATACGGTATTATATAGCGTTTTGTCTTCACCTGGGCATATATCGTCTCTTCTGAAATATGCTTGGACTTTACCAGTAGAGTCTTGCAACTCACCAAATGACGCGGAGCCCATTACTCTACGAGACATTATTCTACCCGCTAGAGTCAAGTCTTCACCAGAGTCAATATATTTTTGGAAATTTTGGGAAATATCCTCCGCAGTATGGCTTACATCAAAGGTTTCTGCTGGGTATGGATTTATATTTAATTTTAGAAGTTCTTCACGTTCCTGCCTTCTAATAATTTCTTGCTCGCTTAGTAAAATACTCATGCCTTAAGTTTCGGTGAAATAAAGAATTTTGCAAAAGTACAAAATTGCTCGTTATGCTGCTTTGTTCTGATTTTTTCTGCGATCCATTTCCCTTTTTACTAGGGTAAACTCTCTACTGCTTTGTCCGGCTACGGAAGTATTTTCTTCAGCTCTTCTAAATAAATAGGGCATTACATGTACTATTGGGCCATAAGGAACGTATTTAGCAACATTATAACCTTCTTTTGCCAAGTTAAATGAAATATTGTCGCTCATTCCATAAAGCTGCGCAAAATACACATTTGGATCATTGCGCTTCACACTATGCTTTTCCATCAACACAGTAAGATAGTAATTGCTGTATTCGTTGTGAGAACCTGAGCAAAGCGCAACTCTTGCTTTACTGTTTAGGCAAAATTTCAATGCATCATTATAATCTTTATCCGTCGCTTCTTTGGTGAGATTTATTGGATCGGGATATCCCATTTTTTCAGCTCTTTCCCTCTCCTTTTCCATATAGGCACCACGCACTAGTTTGGCTCCAAGGTAAAATTGCTTCATAGTAGCCAATTGATGTGCATTTCTCAATTTACCGAGCATTTCGTGGCGATACATTTGGTAGGTATTATACACAATAACTTGCTCCTTGTTGTATTTCTCCATCATTTCATACACCAAGTCGTCTATCACATCTTGTATCCAACTTTCTTCGCCATCAACAAAAATTCTTACGCTATGCTCATAGGCTTTACCACAGATACGATCTACTCGTTCTCTAATTCCTTGAAAAGCCTTCACCTCAGCATCCGTCAATTTTGCTTTGCTTTGTACTTTCTCCAATAGTGGCGTTGAGGCTATTCCTGTTACCTTAAATACTGAAAAAGGAATATGTTTGCTTATTGCAGCCTTTTCAATCGTTTTGATTATTTCGTTCGCAGTCGATTCAAAACCCTTTTCGGTTGTAGCACCTTCCACCGAATAATCTAGAATAGTGCCTATATTGAATTGAGCTAGCTCTTGTATCGTTGGTTCTGAATCTTCGATGGTTTCACCTCCACAAAACTGTTCATACACCGTACTCCGTATTATACCTTTAATTGGCAAATGAATTTTTAATGCAAACTTTGTAAGCGCAGAACCTACCTTCACCAGCGTGTTATTGTTGAGGGTAGCAAAAAGCAAATACATTTTCTTTAATGCATTATTTGATTTAGAAGCAAAAGCTACCTCCAGGTTATCAAAAGATATAGTATTTTGTGGCTCCATATTTTTAGAAATCAGCATGCAAATATATAACAAACAGATGCTCCGATTAATTAGTTATTCTACTATATGTCAAGAAATAATTTTAGCGGTACTGAGGTGAAAAACTATTGGTGGAATCAATTTTCTAAGCCTTTTGTTTTGGCCGGCCCGTGCAGTGCTGAGTCACCCGAACAAATGCGGGAGGTTGTTGAAAAGCTAGCTGCCAGTAATATTCCTTTTATCCGTGCAGGCATTTGGAAGCCTCGCACAAGGCCTGGTAGCTTCGAAGGTATGGGCGCAGAAGCCTTGCCTTGGCTAGCTGAGCTTAAGAAAGAATTTAACGTAAAATTTGCGATTGAAGTAGCCAATCCACATCACGTGGAATTGGCCTTAAAATATGGAATCGATTTACTTTGGCTAGGTGCCCGCACCACAGTAAACCCTTTTACCGTTCAGGAAATCGCCGATTCATTAGTTGGAGTTGATATTCCTGTATTGGTAAAAAATCCAATCAATCCAGACTTGGCTTTATGGCTTGGTGCCATTGAGCGAATAGAGAAATCTGGAATTAGCAAAACTGGAGCAATCCATAGAGGCTTCAGTTCATTACAACAATCGAAGTATAGAAACATTCCACTATGGCAAATTCCTTTGGAGCTTAAAAGCCTCCGAACCGACCTCCCGCTTATTTGCGATCCTAGTCATATTACAGGTAATAGAGATCTAATAGCCAATGTGTCGCAAAAGGCAATGGATTTGAATTATGATGGACTGATTATAGAAACGCATCCAAATCCGCCAAAAGCCCTAAGCGATGCTGCTCAGCAAATTACACCAGAAGTGCTCATTGATTTACTTGGTAAGCTCAAAATGCGTGATTCTTCATTTAGAAATAGCTTTTCAATAAATCGTCTAGAAGAAATCCGCCATCAGATTGATAATGCGGACCAGGAAATATTAGAGGCAATTGCACGCAGAATGCGACTGGTTGAGGAAATTGGTCATTACAAAAAGGACAATAACGTGGCGATTTTCCAACTGGAACGATGGAAGGAAGTATTCAAAAGCAGACCTGAATGGGGAGATGCTATGAATTTGGACAAAGAATTTATCTTGGATATTTACAGGCAAATCCATCAGGCATCTATCAAATCTCAAACAGAAATTTTCAACGGAAATGGAGAGCAAGATGGATAAGTTCCATACACTTGGCCCTGAAGGCTCATTTCACCAATTAGCTCTAGAGCACCATCGTGGAAACGTTGACATTCAATTGCATGACAATTTTGAACAAATATTTGCCTCCACAAAAATGGAAGGCAAAGGCTGGATTGCAGTAAGAAATTCCATTGCCGGCTTGGTCGAAAATAATCAGCTTATTATTGATCAATCTTTCAATAAAATCAAATGCTACAATTTTCTTGTCAAGCTTTGCTTGGCCAGTCTAAATGATTCACCAATCGAGAATTTCAAGCAAGTATGGTCACACGCAAAAGCTCTTGAAGAATGCTTACCTTTTCTCAATACTAAGCTTCCAACTGCACTTTGGAAGGAATTCAATAGCACCTCCTCCGCAGCTTCCAAATTGCTAAGCTCACAAAAGCGTGATGTGGCGGTGATTTGCGCCACTCAAACAGCACAACTGTATAATCTCACCATTATTCAAGAGAATATTCATTCCAGTAATCGAAATTTCACTGAGTTTGTACTTTTCGAAAAAAGAAAATAAGTTTTTGAAATAAAAATATTTTCTATATTTGACCCGATGAGCAACACACAAGCAACATATTTTTACTTTTATTTTTACGCCGCCCAACGTCAGATGGATCGGAGCTTGCTGCTATAATCAAAAAATAACAAAAAATTTACAGCCCGATTCACACAGAGTCGGGCTTTTTTTATGTCCAAAAATTGAAAAAAATGAGTCACACGAAAATTGAAGATTGGGGATTGGGCTTGACTGCACCTTTGATAATTGCAGGCCCATGTAGCGTAGAAACACAAGAACAAATCCAAAGCATGGTGGAACCGATGAAAAAGTTGCGGGAGGTGCAATTATTCAGAGGTGGAGTTTGGAAGCCACGAACAAGGCCAGGCAATTTTGAGGGATTGGGCGAAAAAGCTCTGGAGTGGATGATAGATTTTCGTGAAGCAGCTGGAATTCCTGTAACGGTAGAAATTGGTAATGCACAACACGCGGAAGCAGCGCTAAAAGCAGGAATTGATGTATTATGGATTGGCGCTAGAACAACAGTAAATCCTTTTTCGGTGCAGGAAATTGCTGAAGTACTTAGAGGAACAAATGTGCCGGTGATGGTGAAAAATCCACTGAATCCGGATTTGCAACTTTGGCTTGGAGCCTTGGAAAGATTGGAAGCAGTGGGAATTAGAAAACTCGCTGCCATTCACAGAGGTTTTGCAGATGCATACGATAAGCGATTCAGAAATAAACCAAATTGGAGCATGGCTATTCACTTGAAAAGAGAGTGGCCTGGAATGCAAGTAATCAATGACCCTAGCCACATTTGCGGCAAGCGAGAAATGATTCAAGAAATTGCTCAAAAAGCCATGAATTATGGTTTGGATGGATTGATGATAGAAACTCATCCAAGCCCAGACCAAGCATGGAGTGATGCCGCACAACAAATAACGCCTCACAGACTTGAAGAGATTTTAGCATCATTAAACTACAGAAAGGTGGTGGAAGATCAAACTTCTGATGAACATTTGAACCAATTCAGATGGATGGTGGATCATTTAGATAAGCAATTGTTAGATTTGCTCAGTGAACGATTTGAGGTGATAGATCAAATTGGTGAATTCAAAAGAGAAAGAAAATTGGCTGTGTTCCAACCTGACAGATGGCAAGAAGTGATGAATTCACGAATTGAAGAAGGATTGAAGAAAAAGATGAGTGAAAAGTTTATGAAAAATCTCTTATTTGCAATTCACGAGGAATCTGTAAAAAGACAAGAGTTCCAAATCAGTAAAAAACCGACATTGAACAATGCAATATCCTAAGATTGGAAATATTGAAAATCTGCTAGCCTCTTACTTAGAACAAGCTTCCTTTAGTAAGATTGGCATTCTGGCAGATTCAAATACCATTGAGCTTTGCTATCCAATTATCAAAAGCTTATTGCCAAATCATAGTATCCTAGAAATTCCAGATGGTGAAAAATGGAAAAATCTTGGAACTTGTGAGAAAATATGGGAGTGGATGACAGCAGAAGGTTGGGATAGACATGCATTGTTGATTAATCTAGGGGGTGGGGTGATTGGCGATATGGGTGGATTTGCAGCAGCTGCTTATAAGCGAGGCATTCAGTTTATCAATATTCCAACCACTCTACTATCAATGGTAGATGCAAGTGTTGGCGGCAAATTGGGAATAGATTATCAAGGATTTAAAAACCATATCGGCTTTTTTAAAGATCCAGAAACAGTATTGATTGATGATATTTTCTTAAAAACGCTTCCCTCCCGCGAATTAAGATCAGGATTCGCAGAAGTAATCAAACATTCGTTTATCAGTAATGAAGCTGGAAGAGAAACTATTCTAAAGTCGGATTTTCCGAATCTAAATTGGAAGGAGATTATTGAATCTTCAATCAAAGTTAAAAGTAATATTGTTGCCCAAGATCCGACTGAGAAAGGATTGAGAAAAGTGCTCAACTTTGGTCACACCATTGGGCATGCTATTGAGTCATATCGCTTGGAAAGTGATAAGCCATTGCTACATGGCGAGGCAATTGCCCTAGGAATGATGGCAGAGACGTGGTTGTCAGTAAAGAAACTTGATATGGATCAGAATGAAGCAAATCAAGTTTTCAGCTATATCAAAAGCACTTATCCTGATTTAAGTATTGAAAACGATAATCTGGAAAAAATCGTAAGCTTAACGTTACAAGACAAAAAAAATAAAGATGGAGAAGTTCTTTGCTGTTTGTTATCTGGATTTGGCGATCCTCAATTTGATGTCAAAATTAACAGCAAAGAAATTCTAGATTCACTAAGCTTTATTCCATAAAAAAAGGTGCCGAAGCACCTAAAAATTATTCTGTAGTTTTGGATATTTTTTTACTCAATCTTTCTGCTTCTGCGAGCGCTTCGTCTTTGAGACCTTGCAACCTAGACTTGCTTGAAGTCCAAGTGCCTTCTAAATCATCTTTTAATTCGTCGAATTGTTTTCCTAATCTTTTTCTAGTCTTTTCACCTGAATCAGGAGCAAGTAAAACACCTACCATGGTACCAACGGCTACTCCACCTAAAAACATTAATGCTGATTTTAATTTATCTTCCATAAAAAATAGTAATTTATAATTAAATGAATTTATCTAATACTATATATACAACGGTCAAAATACCCCGTAAGGTTTCATTATTTACCTATTTCTTTCCTGAAATCATATGAAAGAGCTACAATTTCTAAAAAAGTGTCTGCAGTTCAAGGCCAGTGAAATTTCATTACCTGCTTCCAAAAGCGAAAGCAATAGAATGCTGATTATTCGTGCGCTGTCGAATGAGAATATCAATATCCAAAACCTATCAGACGCCCGAGATACGCAAACGATGCTAAGGTTGTTGGCGTCATCAGATACAGTGCTGGATGTAATTGATGCGGGAACGACGATGCGTTTTCTCACCGCCTATTTGGCAGCAACGAACCAACCAAAACAACTCACAGGTTCGGAAAGAATGCAGCAAAGGCCCTTGAAGATATTAGTAGATGCCCTGAGAGAAATTGGCGCTGAAATTCAATATTTGGATAAGGAAGGCTATCCTCCAATTCAAATAGTAGGAATTGCTAGCCAGAAAAAAACTCGGATTTTAGTCCGTGGTGACATTAGCAGTCAATATATATCTGCACTACTAATGATTGCACCAAGCTTGCCAGGTGGATTAGAAATAGAGCTGACAGGCAAAATTGGAAGCAGACCTTATATAGAAATGACATTGGGATTAATGTCTCGCTTTTGGGTGCAAAATGAATGGAATGGAAATACAATCCGTATTGCAAATCAAAAATACGCGGGAGGTAATATTAGCATCGAATCGGATTGGTCGGCAGCGAGCTATTGGTATAGCATAGTGGCTTTGGCTAGCAGTGCCGAGTTCACTTTAAAAGGACTAAGGCCAAATTCTTTGCAAGCAGATATCCGTATTGTGATGATAATGGATAAGCTAGGAGTTGGGTCTGAGTTTAGCTCAGCTGGTGTTCGCATCTTCAAAAAACCACAAAGCGCCTTCAATCATATTGACTTTAGCGATTGCCCAGATTTGGCGCAAACCGTGGCCGTGACTTGTGCTGCATTGGGTAAGAAATGCACTTTTACTGGCCTGGAAAGCTTACGAATTAAGGAAACTGACCGTATTGCAGCTTTGCAAAATGAGCTACATAAAATAGGTGCAACGCTCACTGAAAGTAACAACGCATGGATTTTGAACCCATCTCAAAACTTGCCATCCAATGTCGAAATCGAAACTTACGAAGATCATCGAATGGCAATGGCTTTTGCTCCATTAGCTACTTTGATGGACGTAAAAATAGAAGAACCGAATGTGGTTGTAAAATCCTACCCAAGTTTTTGGGACGATCTTAAGCTTGCTGGCTTCGAAATAGAGTAATTATGCAGTCGATATATAAAAAATCACTTTTACTATTTTTCGTCACGTTTTTACTTTTAAGTGGTTTTCATTATTTAATCACCTATTTCATAAATAAAGAAGGATATGATCCCTATTTCTCGCTCTTTTTCGGTTTTGCTCTAGCTTTGACTTTTAGTTTCTTTCCGATTTCATATTCTAGCTACAGAGATGAATGGGTGTATTCTAATGAAATTATCCGCACTCACTCCTTCACAGATTTAACGCAATTATTGATTTCTAAATTGGCTGAAAGTAGCTGGAAAATTACCAACCAAAAAGAAACTAATCATCAATTGACCCTTGAATTTCGACTAGATGAAAAGATTTGGCAGAAAAATGAGCGGCTTACAATTGTAATTCAAAAATTGGGTACTGAGTGGAAACTCACAATAAAAAGCGATGGAGGGGTGTCATTTAAAAGGCAAGGATTGGGGCCTTTGAAAAACAATGTTCTTAAAGCTCAGGAGCAAATAGAGGCAATAATTACCCTTTAACTTGGCGATTTAATCTATTGATATAATCGGGAGTTTTTAGCAGTCGACTGCCATACCAAGAAAACATTTCGCCATCTACTAACACTACTTTGCTATTGCTAGCAATTTTGGCTACTTCTTCGATATGCTTTTGCTTAAAGGGATACGGCTCTGAGGATAGCAGTATGAACTCTGGATTCAGACTGCGGATTTCCTCATTGCTCATTTGAGGATAGCGTGGATCTACAATAACATTATGAAAACCAGCTTTTTGCATTACATCGTGAATGAAAGTATCATTACCAGCACACATCCAAGGTTTTCGCCAGATAAGATAAATGGCTGAAGCATCAATTGGAGCAATTGCCTTAAATCCTCCCGCTATTTGTTCTATGATATTTGCAGCTTGATCATTTTTGTTCAGAACTTGACCTACCGATTTTATCATTTCTAGAGCAGATGTCAAATCTATCACATCGCTTACCCATACTGGGCAAAACTCCTCAATGGCTTCAATCTGTTCTTTAATATTCTCTTCTTTACTAGCGATTACGAGGTCAGGCTTTAGCTCTCGAACCTTATCTATTTTTACAGTTTTTGTTCCTCCAATCTTGGCGACATTCTCAACTTTTTCCTTCGGGTGAACACAAAAAAAGGTGATTCCCACCACCTCATTTTCTAAACCTAAATCAAAAAGCAATTCAGTAAGCGATGGCACCAAGCAGACAATCCGCTTGGGCACATCGTTTAGCTCTATTTTTCTATTTATTTGATCTATAAATATACGTTTGAGCATTATCTCAAATAATGAAAATCATATTCAGGATCGAACTCTTTCAGGAAATTGAAGATCAAATCAATTACTTGATTGATGTCTGACTTACTTGCCGTTTCCACTGTAGTATGCATATACTTGAGAGGGAGGGAAATAAGTGCTGACGGTACGCCCTCATTACTATAGGCAAATGCATCCGTATCCGTGCCGGTAGCTCTAGAAGCAGCAGCACGTTGAAATGAGATATCGTTTTTCTTAGCCGAATCAATGATTAGATCGAGTAGCTTTTTATGTACAGCAGCGCCATAAGTTAGCACAGGCCCTTTACCAGCGGTAAGATCACCATTTAATACTTTGTTGTAGCCTGGGCTGGTGGTATCGTGACAAACATCCGTGCAAATGGCCAATGATGGCTTCAATCGCTGAGCAATCATTTGTGCGCCGTGAAGGCCAATTTCCTCTTGAACCGAATTGACCACATACAAGGTGAATGGAAGTTTTACTCCTTCTTCCTTCAGTCTACGAGCAACCTCGGCAATCATATAGCCACCGATTCTATTATCAAGCGCTCGGCCTGCATAGTACTTGCCATTGAGATCTAGTAGTTCGTCTTTGAAAGTAACAACACAACCCACATGCACACCCATTTTATCTACTTCCTCTTTGGATGTTGCGCCAACATCAATAAAAATATTTTTTAGCGTAGGTGATTCTTCTTTTGCTGAATCGCGAACGTGGATGGCTGGCCAACCAAATACACCATGCACAATGCCTTTGTCTGTATGAATATTTACTCGCATTGACGGTGCAATCTGATGATCAGACCCTCCGTTACGTCGAACATATATGTAGCCTTCAGAAGAAATATAATTTACAAACCATGAGATTTCATCAGCATGGGCTTCAATAACTACTTTACATTCTTGGCCGTCATTTACCACACCTACAGCAGTGCCATAGGAGTCTGTAAAATAAGAGTCCACAAATGGTTTTACATAGTCAATCCACAGTTTTTGGCCAGAGGCTTCGAAGCCTGTTGGTGAAGGGTTATTAAGGTATTCAAATAAAAATTTCTCGTTGTTCTCCATCATCAATTATTATAAAGGTATGTTACCGTGTTTTTTTCTTGGCAACTTATCTACTTTGTTTTCAAGCATTTTGAAACATCTCAAAAGCTTCTTGCGCGTATCAGAAGGCATTATTACCTCATCTACAAATCCTCTGTGTGCAGCGCGGTATGGGTTGGCAAACTTCAACGTATATTCATCTACCTTTTCTTGCAATTTTGCTTCTGGATTTTCCGCATCGGCAATTTCTCTACGGAAAATGATTTCAGAGGCACCCTTCGCACCCATTACAGCAATTTCACCAGTAGGCCATACATAATTAAAGTCTGCTCCAATATGTTTAGAGTTCATCACATCATAAGCTCCACCATACGCTTTGCGGGTAATTACCGTAACACGAGGCACTGTTGCTTCGCTGAACGCGTATAACAACTTAGCTCCGTTGGTAATAATTCCATTCCACTCCTGATCAGTACCTGGCAAGAAGCCTGGCACATCCACCATCACCAATAAAGGAATATTGAAGCAATCGCAGAAACGGACAAATCGAGCCGCTTTTTTACTACAATCGATATCGAGTACTCCAGCCATACTAGCTGGCTGATTGCCTACCACACCAATTGATCGGCCACCAATTCTTGCAAATCCAACTACAATATTCTCTGCATAGTTTTTATGTACTTCAAAAAAAGAATCATGATCCACTATTCCTTCAATTACCTCCCGCATATCATACGGTTGGTTAGGATTGTCAGGAATTATTTTATCTAATGCTGGTCTTGATTCATCTGCCTGCTCTTCGTATGGATAAATTGGAGCTTGCTCTTCACAGTTTTGCGGAACGTAGGAAAGAAGCTGTTTGATATTATTGATGGCTTCTACCTCATTTGCACAGCTAAAGTGAGTTACGCCGCTTTTTGCACTATGCGTACTTGCTCCACCGAGCTCTTCCGAACTTACATTTTCTTGAGTTACAGTCTTCACCACGTTTGGCCCAGTTACAAACATGTAAGAAGTATTTTCTACCATCAAGATGAAATCCGTAATAGCAGGTGAGTAAACAGCACCTCCCGCACATGGCCCCATTATTCCTGATATTTGCGGAACTACACCTGATGCCAAGGTATTGCGATAAAAGATATCAGCATAGCCACCAAGGGACACCACGCCTTCTTGAATTCTTGCTCCACCAGAATCATTTAAACCAATTACTGGCGCACCATTTTTCATGGCCAAATCCATAATCTTGCAAATTTTCTCGGCATGTGTTTCAGATAAAGATCCACCAAAAACGGTAAAATCTTGAGAAAACACGTAAACCAATCTGCCATTTACATTTCCATAACCTGTAACTACACCATCACCAAGGTAATGCTCCTTATCCAATCCAAAATCCTTTGCCCTGTGGACTACAAATTTCCCAATCTCTTCGAAAGTGCCTTCATCTATCAATAAATCAATCCGCTCTCTGGCAGTCAATTTTCCCTTTTTATGTTGCGACTCAATCCTTTTTTCCCCACCGCCAACTAGTGCTTCGGCATTTTTATTTTTGAGCAATTCATATTTCTGCTCATTGGTGGGCATAGTATATATTCCTTTGGTTTCGTCCATTGTAGCGATTATTGTTATTGTAAAATATTTTCAAATATAGTCCCGTAAGCTCATTTCCCGAAATACACTTTTATCGGTGGGACTAAACATTAAAATTAAAACAACAGTAACAGACATTATTCTATTGAACTTAGTAAAAATTGTATATTGCGCGCGCTTTTAAACAGCCTACTATGAACAGAAAAATTGCCATCATAGATATGGGTACCAATACATTTCATCTGATGGTGGCAGTGTTGGATGAGTATGGCTTTAAAATACTGCTTAAAGAAAAAGTGGCGGTGCGACTAGGCAAAGGTGGTATAAGCCACGGAGTAATTACAGCCGAAGCGCAGGAAAGAGCCCTAAAGACGTTAAAGGCTTTTAAAAAGATCATTGATAAAGAAAAGGTATCTGCTACATATGCTACTGGCACTAGCGCCATGCGGATGGCAAAAAATGGCCATGAACTCGCTGATAAAATTTATAAGGAGACGTCTATTCAAGTAAGAATAATAAGTGGAGAGGAAGAAGCTGAGCTAATATATTACGGCGTGAAAAAAGCGCTTAAAATAGGTGACTCCACTAATTTGATCATGGATATTGGCGGTGGAAGTGTAGAGTTTATTATCTGCAATCACAACGCTATTTTTTGGGTAGGAAGTTTTGAAATTGGTGCCCAGCGTATGTTGGATCTATATCACCAATCAGATCCAATAGAAAAGGGTGAGATTGAAAAACTAAACAGCTATTTGGAAATTCAATTGGCCAAACTCTTTGTTGCAGTAAAAAAGTATAAGCCAAAAACGCTCATTGGATGTTCAGGCACATTCGACACCTTGAGTGATATCCATCGATTGAAAAAAGGAATCTTGAAATACATAGACGAAACAGAATTGCCTTTAAACAAAGCTAGTTTTGACGAGATCTATGTAGAGTTAATAAATAAAACACGGGAGGAAAGACTCGCTATGCCAGGCATGTTAGAAATGCGGGTGGATATGATTGTAGTCGCTTGTTGTTTAATTCGCTTCATCCTGATGAAAACAAGTATCAAAAAGCTTCGAGCTTCTGCATATGCCTTAAAAGAAGGAGTACTGCTCCATACTGTGAACATGGAGCAGTCCAAGATTATTCTTCAAAATTAGCTTAGTATCTTACCTTTTTGTCTTTAGAATATTCCGCACTGAAGCCAAATTTAATCTCCTTAGTTTCTTTAGAGCCAATTTTCAGATTCCAAGTAAGAATCCCGGTTTCTGGATCTAATTCAGCACCTTGCCCATTGCGAAGTTTAATCACCAATTCATCATTTCTGCTAAGTGGTATTTGATCTTGCACTCGCACTTCGATTTCCTCACTGCGTGGATTGTAAATAGAAATCACGAAATCTTGAATGTCGGTACGTTTTGATCCTAAGAAACCTCTTCCTGTATTATCCAAGACTTGCTGTCTTTCCACAACTATTCTTTCATCGGCGCCTAAAGAAATAAGCATTTCATCCTCTACCATATTGGTATTAACAAAAATTCGATTGCTCAACTGATTTTGAAAATAAACATTTGCTTGAGCTGATAAAGTAAAAACCTCCCGCCAGTCAGTCAATTCTGCTACTAAAAATGCCTTTGGATTAAATTTAGGCGCAATCTGGTACCTGTAATCAGCTGTTTCACTGGTTTCTGTTAACACAGTTTCAAAAGGAGCAATAGAGGTAGACACGTAGTAATCGCCTGTAAGCGTAAAGCTTAATGCTGTGGCAGATTCGCCAGTTTCTACCATATACTCTTCCTGCACACTATAATCTGCCATTTGATTCATCTCCATTCCTTTTGCTCTACTTTGCATGGTTCTGATCATCACACGATCATCAGCAAAATCCAAAATCCATGGATACAATTCAGGCAAAGTATTCCAGCTATTTGGGTTTGCGGTAGTCAATACCACTTTTATTCCGTCCCAATCTTCTCCAGTTGCTTGATGGATATTTGCTTTGAGTGCAATATTCAATTCCTCGCCATAGCCTTTGGAGTAGATATCGTATCTAGGCTCCCATCTTGCCCTATTTGTCTGATAAGCCAATTCAAATGCGAAATTCCCACGTAAACTTGAGTTGATTATCAAAGTGAGTTCTCCATTATTTTCGACCTTGCTTGGAAATAGTTGGGATTGTTGGCGTTCAAGCTGCATTCGCTCAATATGTAGTTCAGCTAGTTTTTTATCAATCTTTGTGATTTCAGCATAAATAACTGCAAGCCTTTGGGATAAAAGTCTGGCTGCTTCAGCAATTGCAGTCAGGCTGGAAGCTTGCTTGGCATACGCATCGGCAAGGAATTGTTCCTCCCGCCTCAGTACCAATTTGCTGTTTTCAAGAGCTGACATTTCCACGGCAATTGCATCCATTCTTTCTTTAAATTCTCTCTCCTTTGCGCTAAGCTTAGCTTCGGCCAAAAAATTTCGATTAAAACTTTGACTAATTATTCTGAAGTCTGCATCCTTCACATTAAATGTAAATTGAGCCACATCTAAGTCAGCAGGTAAGCCGCCAATTTTTATACTTTGATTGCCAGGGGTAAGTGTCAACACACCTGTTCGGTTAATTTGAGCTGCATTTGGAAAAACCACTACATCACTCACCTTGGATGAAAGAGTTTGCTGAGCCGATGCTTGAGCGCCAAGGCATAACAAAATCAGTAGAGTTGGGATTAAGCGCATGATAAAAAATTTAATGGTGGATAAAAATGAAATTGGCCTTGAGCAAGTATTGAATCAAATAAAAAATAGCTTCCATAGATGCATACGAAAAGAAAAGATTTTCAGCCTGAATCAATTCAGCTATTACAATACTCATTCCAAAAAAGCTTATTAATTTTGGTCAAAAATTTCAATGATAGATTTTAAGGAATTACTTGAGTTTACGGAAAATGTCTTTTTGAAAATGGGCTGTTCTGCAACGGATGCTCGGCTTGCTGCTGAGGTTTTGATTGCGGCAGACTTACGTGGAATAGACTCGCATGGAGTGGCACGACTAACAGGTTACGTAAGGCTATGGGAACGCGGGAGGATAAATACCACTCCTAATATTCGCATAGTTCATGAAACGCCTTCAACTGCAGTAATAGATGCCGACGGTGCGCTTGGCCTAGTATCAGCTCCATTTGCAATGAAAGTTGCCATAGAAAAAGCAGAAAAAGTTGGAACTGGTTGGGTTGCTATAAAAAACTCTAACCACTTTGGTATAGCTGGATATCACGCAATGATGGCTCTAGAGAAAGATATGATTGGTATGGCCATGACCAATGCAAGCCCATTGGTTGCACCTACATTTTCTACTGAGCGTATGCTAGGTACTAATCCAATTGCCGTAGCAATTCCAGCCAAAAACCAGCCACCATTTGTGGCAGACTTTGCCACTACCACAGCGGCGAATGGGAAATTAGAAATACTGCAACGCAAATCTGAAATGGCTCCAGTAGGTTGGATTCAAGATAAGGTAGGCAACACCTCAATTAATCCTGACGAGTTAAAAAGTGGTGGTGCTTTGCTTCCTTTAGGCTCAGATAGAGAACATGGAAGCCATAAAGGCTATTGTTTAGGATCCATTGTAGATATATTTTCGGCAGTATTATCTGGCGCAAATTATGGCCCATGGGTTCCGCCATTTGTTGCATTTCTTGAACCTCCATCGGACCCTGTAGGTGAAGGAATTGGGCATTTTGTTGGTGCTATGAGGGTGGATGCTTTCAGGCCAGCTGATGAATTCAAATCCAATATGGACAATTGGATCAATCGATTTAGAAATGCCACTCCTGTGGAAGGAAAAGAAGTGCTAATACCAGGCGACCCTGAAAGACTTTTGGAAGCAATAAGATTGAAGGAAGGAATACCTTTACTGGAGGTGGTGAAGAAAGACTTAAGGGATGTTGGACTAAAGTTAGATGTAAAATTTCGCTGGTAAATTTAGAAAATTATACCCGCACGGAATATTAAAGGGCTTGGATAGGGAGAGCGGATATTATCATGAGTTAAGTTATACAACAAGGTCAAATTTAGGCCGCCGCGATTGCCTAGACTATTAAATACGCCTCCACCGACCATAAGTCCGGGCACCCATTCTCTTCGCACTACCACATTGAAGTTGTCGTCATATTGTGGATAATCTACACTCATGCTTTCGTATTCGGCATGAGCGAAAAAACGCTGTAAAATATTATGACGCATGAAAACCCTCCCGCCATATACATTTGCACTTTGATCAAAATTATTATAATTCAGATATTGGTAGGTAGCACCTAACCCTGCAGAAAACTGTGGAGTAATCATATAGCCAGCAAGTGGTGAAATATCTACAAATGTGATACTCCCGAAGCCTAGGCTAAAATTACCTCCGCCATAAATTCGCTCAGTTGTACTAAGATTCCCTATATCATCTGTTTGGATTTGCGCAATTGCAGAATGAAAAAGTAGGAGTAATAAAGAAGTGAAAATTAATTTTGAGAAATTCATGGGTAGAATAGTTAATCTTCTTCAATTACGAAGATATCCTCCGTGGGTTTCTTCATAAAATATCTTTCCCTTGCAAATTTCTCTAAAAGTATGGGATTATTGAACAAAGCCTCTCTTTCTTTCTTTACTTGTTCTATTTGAAGTGCATAATGTATTTTTTCTTTCTCAAGACTCTGTAGCTTTGACTTGAGCTTTATTTGAGAAATCAAATCGTTACCATCCAAAAAGGCTATCCAAATTATAAAGGATAAACTAGCTAGAAAGTAAAAGTTCTTGAATATGGCCGGTACTTTTTTCAAAATCTATATTCGTTGATGAAAAGATAAAAAAAATTCCGGTCAAAAAACCGGAATCTCTCATATTACCTAAAGTTTTTACCTGGAAAATAGGCTGTTTCACCTAATTCCTCTTCTATTCGGAGCAATTGATTGTATTTTGCCATCCTATCAGACCTCGAAGCCGAACCAGTTTTAATTTGTCCAGTGTTGAGCGCTACGGCTAAATCTGCAATGGTAGAATCTTCTGTCTCACCTGAGCGATGCGATATCACAGAAGTATATGAATTTCGTTTGGCTAGGTTCACTGCAGATATTGTTTCCGTCAAGGTTCCAATTTGATTCACTTTTATCAGAATAGAATTAGCAATATCCTCTTCAATTCCCTTTTGAAGTCTTTTTACATTTGTTACAAATAAATCATCTCCAACCAATTGAACTTTATTTCCGATAGTTTCGGTATGAATTTTCCAGCCAGCCCAATCATCCTCGGCCATTCCATCTTCTATAGAAATTATTGGATACTTTTCTACCCATTCTTTCCAATAATTAGCCATTTGGCTTGGCGTAAGTTTATCTCCAGTGGACTTTTTAAAATGGTAGACATTATTAGCAGCATCATAAAATTCAGAGCTAGCAGCATCCATCGCAATAAAAACATCCTCACCAGGTCTATAGCCAGCTTTCTCAATGGCCATCAACACCACTTCGATTGCTTCAACATTTGAGGCAATATTTGGGGCAAAACCACCTTCGTCACCCACGTTGGTAGAAAGACCTTTTGCCTTCAATACACTTTTCAAATGGTGAAATATTTCCGTACCCATTCGAAGCGATTCAGAAAAGGATGGAGCATTCACTGGCATTACCATAAATTCCTGAAAATCAATAGAATTATCTGCATGACTACCGCCATTTAAGATATTCATCATAGGTACTGGAAGGGTATTGGCACTTACGCCACCCACATATCTATAAAGTGGCATTCCTACAGATTGCGCTGCGGCACGAGCTGATGCTAAAGACACCGCAAGGATTGCATTGGCACCAAGATTAGATTTACTTTCAGTCCCATCTAACTCGATCATGATTTTGTCAATCAAATTTTGCTCATGCACTGAAAAACCAATTAGCTCTTCAGCGATTAGGCCATTCACATTGTCTATGGCTTTCAAAACACCCTTTCCCATAAAGCGGGAGGAATCTCCATCGCGAAGCTCAACGGCCTCATGTATACCTGTAGAAGCCCCAGAAGGCACTGCAGCTCTTCCAGCATATCCTTCTTCAGTAACTACATCAACTTCGATAGTTGGATTTCCTCTACTATCTAATATTTGGCGGGCATGGATTGATTGAATCAGACTCATTAGGATTTTTTTATTTTTTTAGTAATGCAATAAACTCATCAAAAAGGTAACGAGAATCGTGTGGTCCTGGCGAGCTTTCTGGATGATATTGCACTGAAAAAGCTTTTTTATTTTTGACCTTAATACCTGCTACAGTATTATCATTCAAATGGCTATGAGTTAATTCTACGATTTCCGATTTAAGAACGTCATCCATATTAACCACAAAACCATGATTTTGAGAAGTAATTTCACCTAAGGTTGAAACATGATTTTTTACTGGATGATTCAAACCTCTGTGCCCATGGTGCATTTTGTAAGTACCGCAACCGCATGCTAATGCAAGAATTTGGTGGCCTAGGCAAATACCAAAGATTGGCTTATCGGCGGCCAAAATTGCTTTCACTGTATCTACTGCATATCCCATCACCGCAGGATCACCAGGTCCATTCGAAAGAAAATATCCATCAGGATTCCATTTCTCGATTTCGGCAAAAGTAGTTTTAGCTGGAAAAACTTTCACAAAGCAATCTCTAGCAACGAAGTTTCTAAGAATATTAGATTTAATACCAAAATCTAAAGCAGCAATTTTAAATGTTGCTTCTGGGTTTCCAACTTCATAAGGCTTTTTTGTAGACACAATAGAAGATAACTCTAAGCCATCCATCGAAGGCACTTTTTTTAATTCACTCAAAAGTGCTTCTGGTGTACTTATTTCGGTAGAAATAATTGCATTCATGGCACCTTTGCTACGAATGTGTTTCACTAATTTACGAGTATCAATATCAGAAATACCTACTACATTATGCCCTTCTAAATAAGCTTGTAAACTTTCCTGTGATTGTTTCCTGCTATAAGTAATTGAGAAATCACTCACAACAAGACCTGCAATTTTTGGACTTGAAGATTCTTGTTCCTCATCAATTACGCCATAATTTCCTATGTGAGGAGTTGTGTTAACTACAATTTGACCATAATATGATGGATCTGTGTAAATCTCTTGATACCCAGTCATACCTGTATTAAAACAAATTTCGCCTCCTGTAGTACCTTCTTTACCTATACTTTTTCCCTCAAAGAAACTTCCATCTTCTAAAAGTAAATAAGCAGGTTTTCTATTGATTGATTGAAGTGGATAAGACATAATCTAATTTAAATTTGACTCAAAAATATGGCTATCATTTTAAATAAAAAAAGGACTGATTTAAAAACCAGTCCTTTTTCAATATGTGTTGAGAAAACATTAATCTTTTTTCTCTTCTGTTGTATCAGTTGTATCAGTTTCTTCCGAAGCAGTTTTGGTTTCAACTTCTGCTTTAGCTTCAACTTTTTCTGTTTTAGCAGTTGCTGTAGCTTTACCACCTCTTCTACTACGACGAGTCTTCGTTTTAGCAGCAGATTCAGCCATCATTACTTCATTGTAATCAACAAGTTCGATGATTGCCATTTCAGCGTTGTCTCCTAATCTAGAACCAGTTTTCAAGATACGTGTATAACCACCTGGTCTACTACCAATTTTTCCAGCAACCTCGTCAAAAAGAACAGTAACTGAATCTTTATTTTGAAGGTATGAAAACACTACTCTTCGAGAGTTTGTAGTATTGTCTTTTGCTTTAGTAATTAGTGGCTCAACGTATTTTCTAAGCTCCTTTGCTTTAGCAAGAGTAGTAGAGATTCGTTTGCTTATGATAAGAGAGGTTGCCATATTTGACAACATAGCTTGTCTGTGTGCAGACTTTCTCCCTAAATGATTAAATTTCTTACCGTGTCTCATGGTATATTAGTCTTCCTCAAGTTTGTACTTTGTCAAATCCATTCCAAAAGTTAGGTTCTTTTCAGCAACAAGTTGCTCTAACTCAGCAAGGGATTTCTTACCGAAATTTCTGAATTTCATCATATCTGAGATTTCAAGACGAACCAAATCGCCAAGAGTTTTAACCTCTGCTGCTTTAAGACAGTTGTAAGCCCTTACAGATAAATCCAAATCGCTTAGAGAAGTCTTCAATAACTTTCTCATATGCAATAATTCCTCATCTACAACATCCGGTTCGCCAGTTGGCTCCTTCTCGATAGTGATATCTTGATCTGTAAATAACCTGAAGTGATGAATCAGGATATCTGCAGCACCTTTTAAAGCATCTTCTGGGTGTATTGAACCGTCAGTGTCAACTTCTATGATTAATTTCTCATAATCAGTTTTCTGCTCAACCCTTGTATTCTCTACGCTATATTTCACATTTTTGATTGGTGTGAAAATAGCATCGATAGGTATGTACCCAAACAATTGTTCAGCAGGCTTATTTTCATCGGCTGGCAAATAACCACGACCCTTTTCAACATTCAACTCAATCTCAAAAGAAGAATTCTCGTCAAGGTGACAGATTATTGCATCAGGATTTAAAATCTCAAATGAATTAGTGAAATTAGCAATGTCTCCGGCTGTAAAAATACTTTGATTTTTAACCTGAACACGAACTTTGCTATCAACTAATGCATCATCAACCTTTTTGAACCTAACAGTTTTGAGGTTTAAAATTATCTCAGTTACATCTTCAACAACTCCCTCTATAGTAGAGAATTCATGAAGTACACCAGGAATAGAAATTCCAGTAATTGCGTATCCCTCCAGTGAAGAAAGGAGGATTCTCCTTAGCGCATTACCTATGGTAGTTCCATAACCTTTTTCGAGTGGTTTAAATGTGAAAAGGCCTTTGGTATCATCGGCTTTTTCCATTACTACCTTCTCTGGCATTTGAAAAGCAAGAATAGACATGTGTCAGTATTTTAAAAATTCAAAAGAATTATTACTTGGAGTAAAGCTCGACAATTAGCTGCTCCTTAATGTTTTCAGGAATATCATCCCTAGTTGGTTTGGTAATAAACTTACCTACCATCTCTTTTCCATCCCATTCCAGCCAAGAATATCTTTTTCCTCCTCTACCAGCTAAACTGTCAGAGATAGCTTCTAAGGACTTAGACTTTTCTCTTACTCCAACTACATCACCTTCTTTCAAAGTGTAAGATGGAATATTAACAAGCTCACCATTCACGGTGATGTGTTTGTGAGAAACTAATTGTCTGGCGGCTCTTCTAGTAGGAGCTATTCCTAAACGGAAAACCGTGTTATCAAGACGAGCCTCGAGAAGCTGAAGCAAGGTAGTACCAGTGATACCATCTTTGCGAGAAGCTTTATCAAATAGATTAGCAAATTGTCTTTCTAAAACACCATAGATGTATTTAGCTTTTTGCTTTTCCATCAACTGCACAGCATATTCAGATTGCTTTCTTCTGCGACCTTTACCATGTTGTCCAGGAGGATAGCTTTTCTTTTGAAGAGCTTTACTTGGACCAAGAATTGGCTCTCCATATCTTCTTGATATTTTTGCCTTGGGGCCTCTATATCTAGCCATTATATTATCTTTTTATTCTTAACAGTGAATTAGACTCTTCTTCTCTTTGGAGGACGACATCCATTATGAGGAAGTGGAGTTACATCTTTGATCATAGTAACTTCGATTCCAATATTCTGAATGGTTCTGATGGCTGACTCACGTCCGGCACCTGGTCCCTTTACAAAAACTTCTACCTTACGTAAACCTAGGTCGAAAGCTGTTTGGGAGCAGTTTTGGGCAGCTACTTGTGCAGCATAAGGAGTGTTCTTTTTAGAACCTCTAAATCCCATCTTACCCGCTGAAGCCCAGGAAATTACTTGTCCTGTGCTATTCGTAACGGAGATAATGATGTTGTTGAAAGTAGATTTTATGTGAACCTGACCTATTGACTCAACGACAACAATTCTCTTTTTCGCTTTATCTTTTCTTTTTTGACTCATCGCTTATAAGTACTATTTAGTCGCTTTTTTCTTATTAGCAACAGTTTTTCTCTTGCCTTTTCTTGTACGAGCATTAGTTTTCGTACGCTGCCCTCTCAATGGAAGACTCTTACGGTGTCTAAGTCCACGGTAGCAACCAATATCCATTAGTCTCTTGATGTTTATCTGAATTTCAGACTTCAATACACCCTCAACTTTGAATTCATTAGTAATTACCGCACGTATTGCAACTGATTCTTCATCAGTCCAATCAGCTACTTGTTTGTTACTGTCAACACCGGCTTTAGACAAAATTTGCTGTGCAGCACTACGCCCAATACCAAAAATATAGGTAAGAGCTATTTCGCCTCTTTTTTTATCCGGAATGTCTACGCCTGCAATCCTTGCCATAGTTATCCTTGTCTTTGTTTAAACTTAGGGTTCTTCTTGTTGATTACGTACAGCTTACCCTTTCTACGAATGATCTTACATTCGGTGCTGCGCTTTTTGATGGAAGATTTTATTTTCATGATTACTTGTATCGGTAAACAATTCTACCTTTTGATAAATCGTATGGTGACATTTCTAGTTTAACACGGTCTCCAGGAAGAATCTTTATGTAGTGCATTCTCATTTTACCAGAAATATGTGCGATCACTTGATGCCCATTTTCCAACTCCACTCGAAACATAGCATTAGATAATGCTTCAACTATCGTCCCGTCTTGCTCTATTGATGACTGTTTGGCCATACTAAAATTTTAAAACCTCTTCAATGTATTTATGGGTTGTAATAATTTCTGGACCACTTTCAGTAACTGCTACTGTATGTTCAAAGTGAGCCGAAACTTTCCGATCCTTGGTTCTTATTGTCCAACCGTCAGCTTCTTGAAAAATAAACCTAGATCCTAGGTTTACCATTGGCTCGATGGCAATAACACAACCCTTCTTTAATTTAGTTCCGCTTCCACGTTTACCATAATTAGGTACCTCGGGACTTTCATGCAGATTCTTACCAACACCGTGACCTACAAGCTCCCTTACAACGGTAAAGCCGAATTTTTCCACATGTGTTTGAATTGCATTACCAATATCACCGATTCTATTACCCTCTTTAACTTGGGCTATGCCCAAATAAAGTGATTCTTTGGTCTCTTTTAATAAAGAACTAATTTCTGGCGAAACCTCTCCTATGGGATACGTATAAGCACAGTCACTATGAAACCCTCTATAAAAAACACCACAGTCTACAGAGATAATATCACCTTCTTTAAGGACATATTTCCCAGGAAATCCGTGAACAACGACTTCATTCACTGAAATACAAAGAGTAGCAGGAAAACCTTGATACCCTTTGAAAGAGCCTGTAGCTCCATTGTCCCTTATATACTCTTCCGCAACTTTATCGAGTTTGGAAGTTTCTATTCCAGGACCAACCAATTTTGCAACTTCACCATGAGCTCTTCCAAGAATCTCTGCGCTTTCACGCATTAGTTGAATCTCATCCTCGCTCTTCAAATAAATCATCCAGCAACAGCAACATTTTGTGAACGTCCTCTGAGTTTGCCAGATTTCATTAATCCTTCGTATTTTCTCATTAGAAGATAACTTTCAATTTGCTGCAGGGTGTCTAAGACAACACCAACCATAATCAACAAAGAAGTACCTCCATAAAATTGAGCAAATTCTCTAGTCACACCAAATATTACTGCGATTGCAGGTAAAACAGCCACTACAGCCAAAAATATTGATCCTGGCAAGGTAATCTTTGTTAATACATCATCTATAAAGTCAGATGTTGGCTTTCCAGGCTTGATGCCAGGAATGAATCCACCATTACGCTTCATATCATCAGATATCTGATTAGGATTAACAGTGATAGCAGTGTAAAAGAATGTGAATATGATAATCATAAATGCTAAAAGCACATTGTACTGCCACGATTCAAAGTTTGAAAAAGTCGTGAAAATATAAGAAGCAGTATCACTATCATCAGCCCAAATACTGGCTACAGTACTCGGAAGAAACATTAGTGATTGTGCAAATATAATTGGCATTACACCTGAAGCATTTACTTTGAGTGGTATGTATTGTCTTTGACCTCCGTAAACTTTATTGCCTACAACTTGCTTAGCATATTGTACAGGAATTTTTCTTGTTGCTTGCGTCAACATTACAACGAACATAACTACAGCAAAAAGAATTAAACCTTCAATAATAAGAGCTAGACCTCCACTGAAACCTTTGGAAGCACCTTCAGCTAATATACTACCTGGAAACCTAGAAATGATACCAATCATGATAAGCATGGATATACCATTACCTATACCACGTTCAGTTATTCTCTCTCCAAGCCACATACAGAATATTGTACCCGCACTTAAAATCACAAGAGATGAGAAATAAAAGAAACTAGTATCAATTAAAATGGCCTCAGGCTGAACAGCAGTAGATAAGTAACCAAAACCCTGAGCTAAAGTGATAACGATTGTAAGCACCCTAGTGTACTGAGTAATTTTTTTACGACCAGTTTCACCTTCCTTTTGAAGCTTCTGGAAGTAAGGCACCGCCACCGTTAATAATTGAAGTACAATTGAGGCTGAGATGTAAGGCATGATACCTAAAGCAAAGATGGATGCTCTAGAAAAAGCTCCACCTAAAAAGGTATCAAGTAATCCAAAGAACCCTCCCGCATCGTCCGTAAGTAGATTTGGATCTACTCCAGGCAATACAACAAAAGAACCTAATCTAAAAATTGCCAATAATGCAATTGTATTGAAGATACGAGTTCTAAGTTCCTCTATTGCAAAAATGTTTCGTATGGTGGTGAAAAACCGTTTCATTCAGAAATAATAGTTACAGTGCCTCCTAATTTTTCAATAGTTTGGGATGCTGTTACAGAGCATTTATGTGCTGCCACATTAATCTTTGTAGTAAGCTCTCCACGACCTAGAATTTTAACGAGGTCACTCTTACCAACAATACCATTATCAACTAAAACTTGAACGGTGATGTCAGCTATATTTAATTTAGAAGCTAATGCTTCTAGTGATTCTAAATTCACAGCCTTATATTCTACTCTATTTGGGTTTTTAAAACCAAACTTTGGCACACGTCTCTGAAGTGGCATTTGTCCTCCTTCGAAACCAAGCTTTCTAGAATAACCTGATCTTGATTTAGCTCCTTTGTGTCCACGAGTGGAAGTGCCACCTCGACCAGAGCCTGGGCCACGACCAATACGTTTACTATTTTTTATCGAACCTTCTGCAGGTTTTAATGTATGAAGTTTCATAATTAAAGTTCAGTTACAGTTACGAGGTGTTCAACTTTGTTAATCATTCCAGCTATTTGTGGAGTCAACTCAACATCTACACTTCTGTTAATCTTACCAAGACCAAGAGCTTGAATTGTAAGCTTCTGCTTTTTTGGTCTATCAATAGTACTTTTGATTTGGGTAATTTTTACTCTAGCCATGGAATTAACCGTTGAATACTTTAGACAATTTAATTCCTCTTTGCTGAGCTACAGCAAATGGATCTTTCATTTTAGTAAGAGCGTCAAAAGTAGCTTTTACAACATTGTGTGGATTCGAAGACCCTTTAGATTTAGCAAGGACATCATGAATACCAGCACTTTCTAGTACAGCACGCATCGCACCACCAGCTATTACACCGGTACCTGGAGCAGCAGGCTTAACTAAAACTAATCCACCAGAATATTTACCAATGGATTCGTGAGGAACAGTTCCTTTTAAAACAGGAACCTTTACAAGATTTTTCTTAGCATCGTCGATACCTTTAGTAATAGCATCAGTTACTTCATTTGCTTTACCTAAGCCATAACCTACAACACCATTACCATCACCAACCACTACAATGGCTGAGAAGCTAAATCTTCTACCACCTTTTACCACTTTAGCTACACGCTTGATGGCAACAACTTTCTCTTTAAGCTCGATATCGCTGGCCTTAACTGATTTAATATTGCTTTGGTACATAATAATTCAATTAGAAATTTAAACCACCTTCCCTAGCACCATCTGCCAAGGCCTTAATATTACCGTGATATAGGTACCCACCTCTATCAAATACAACTGCAGAGATACCTGCACCCTGAGCTTTTTCAGCTAGCTTTTTACCTACCTCTTTTGATTTCTCTACATTCACATTTTTTTCAAAACCCAGCTCCCTTGAAGAAGCCGCGGCTAATGTGTTTCCTGTAAGATCATCTATAAGTTGAGCGTAAATTCCCGTATTACTACGGAATACAGAAAGCCTAGGTCTGCCAGAATTACCAGTAATTCTTTTTCTGATACCCTTTCTAATACGTGACCTTCTACTTAGTTTATTCTTAGCCATTACTTATTATTTTTTAGCGCTAGTTTTACCAGCTTTACGTCTTACGAATTCACCTACAAAACGTACACCTTTGCCTTTGTAAGGCTCAACAGGTCTTAGATTTTTGATCTTAGCTGCTACTTGTCCGATAAGCTCCTTATCACTACCCTCTAGAGTAATGGTTGGGTTTTTACCTTTTGGAGTTTCTGCAACTACGCTTATTTCAGCAGGAATGGAGAAATAGATACTATGTGAATAACCAAGAGCTAATTCTAATATATTATTAGCAGCTGTGGCTTTATAACCAACACCTACTAATTCTAGCGTTCTTTTATATCCCTCACTCGTACCAATCACCATATTATTTATTAAAGATCTATAAAGCCCATGAAGCGCCTTATGTCTTTTCTGTTCAGTTGGACGGTCGATAACGACCATTCCATCCTCTAGTTTCACTGTGATATCAGGATTTACCTCCTGAGTCAATTCACCTTTAGGGCCTTTAACGGTAACAATATTGCTATCTGATACCGTGACACTTACTCCCGTTGGAAGACTTATTGGTTTCTTACCTATCCTTGACATTTTGGTCAGACTTTAGTAAACGTAACATAAAATTTCACCACCGATATTCATTTTTCTAGCTTCTTTATCAGACATCACGCCTTTAGAAGTAGAAAGAATAGCTATACCTAAGCCATTCAGAACTCGAGGAACTTCACTGCTTCCAGAATATTTTCTCAAACCAGGCTTACTGATTCTTGTCAAATTCTGGATCGCTGACTGTTTTGTAGAAGGATTGTATTTCAAAGCAATTTTGATAGATCCCTGTACTGGGCTGTCTTCAAACTTGTAATTTTGGATATATCCTTTTTCATACAAAACTTTTGTAATTTCCTTCTTCAAATTTGAAGCAGGTAACTCAACAATGCGATGATTTGCTTTAATCGCATTGCGTAGTCTTGTAAGATAATCTGCTATTGGATCGCTCATTGCTATTATGTACTTAAGGCGAATTTAAAATGGCCTGCAAATTTAGAGAAACTAATTGAGTAATGAAACCAAACAAAGGAAAATTTACCAACTTGCCTTTGTAATTCCTGGGATTTTACCATCACTGGCCATTTCCCTGAAGGTAACCCTGTTGATACCAAACTTACGCATGTATCCACGAGGTCTACCAGTTAATTTACAACGATTGTGCAAGCGAACTGGAGATGCATTCCTAGGCAGTTTATCCAACCCTTCGTAATCACCTGCAGCTTTAAGCTGGGCACGTTTGTCAGCATATTTGGCAACAAGTTTAGCTCTTTTGCGCTCTCTAGCCTTTAATGATTCTTTCGCCATGTTTATTGAATTTTATTTTTAGATGCGAATGGCATTCCTAATGCCTTAAGCAATTCAAAGCTCTCTTCATCCGTATTAGCATTTGTAACAATAGTTATATCCATACCAGATATTCTATTAACTTTTTCTATGCTAATCTCTGGGAAAATAATTTGCTCTTTAACACCCAAGGTATAATTACCACGGCCATCAAAACCTTTATCATTTATCCCTTTGAAGTCACGAACACGCGGGAGGGCAACAGAAACAAGTCTATCTAAAAACTCATACATTTTTACTCCACGTAAAGTTACTTTAGCTCCAATCGGCATGCCTTCACGAAGCTTAAAGTTAGAAACTGATTTCTTTGCTATTGTAGGAACAGCTTTTTGACCAGAGATCAAAGTTAACTCTTCCACGCCTGCATCAACCATTTTCTTATCAGAAACTGCCAAACCGATACCTTTATTTATCACGATTTTTTGAATCGAAGGCACCTGCATTACAGATTTATAATTGAAATGCTCCTTAAGCATAGGAACCACTTCATTTGAATACTTTTCTTTTAGTCTTGGATTAGCCATTCTTGATAACCTCCCCTGTTTTCTTTGAGTACCTTTGTAATTTACCTGCCTCATCCATCTTGCGACCTACTCTTGTTGCTTCACCTGTAGCTGGGTCAACAAGCATCACATTACTAATTTGGATGGCTGCTTCCTTCTTTTGAATTCCACCTTCAGGTTTAGCAGCAGAAGGTTTTACGTGCTTAGTAACCATACGAATACCTTCCACTAATACCTGGCGTTTCTCAAGCAATACTTGAAGAACTTTCCCAGTTTTACCTTTATCGTTTCCAGTGATTACTTTAACAGTATCACCTTTACGGATATTCAATTTAGGCTGTTTATTTTGCTTTCTTTCCATTATTATAAAACTTCAGGAGCCAAAGAAACTATCTTCATAAATTGCTTTTCACGCAATTCACGAGCCACTGGCCCGAAAATACGCGTTCCACGAGGCTCATCATTATTATTGAGTAAAACAGCTGCATTATCCTCGAAACGAATATATGAGCCATCTTTTCTTCTAATCTCTTTTTTGGTTCTTACAACCACGGCTTTAGAAACCGTACCTTTCTTCATATTACTAGAAGAAAGAGCAGTTTTAACGGTAACGACGATTTTATCGCCAATACTAGCGTATCTTCTACCCGTACCACCTAAAACTCTAATACAGAGTACGGTTTTAGCTCCGCTGTTATCTGCTACTGATAGTCTACTTTCTTGCTGGATCATTGTTATTTAGCCCTTTCAATAATTGAAACCAATCTCCACCTTTTATTCTTGCTCAATGGTCTAGTTTCCATGATTTTCACAGTATCACCAATGTTTGCCTCATTCTTATCGTCATGAGCCATGAACTTTGTAGTTTTACCGATAAACTTACCATACATTGGGTGCTTCACCCTGCGGGAAATAGCAACAGTGATGCTTTTTTCCATCTTGTTGCTTATTACCTTTCCGATTCTTTCTTTTCTCAGATTTCTTGACTCCATTGTCGTTTAATTTGAAAGGTTTCTTGACGTCTCTTCCGTCTTAAGCCTGGCAATAAGCTTTTTAGCTTCCCTAATTTTCATAGGGTTTTCCAAAGGAGAAATAGCGTGAGCAAATTTAAGCTTTTGTAAATTCTCAACCTCAACAGCTATTTTTTCAGCCAATTCTTCCTGACTTAATGATATAATTTCTGCGTTCTTCATGACCTTAACCCTGATAATCTCTACTTGTCACAAACTTAGTTCTAACTGGTAACTTTTGAGCGGCAAGACGTAAAGCCTCTTGAGCCAATTCTAAGCTAACACCTGATGATTCGAATATTATGGTACCTGGCTTAATTACTGCAACCCAATACTCAGGAGCACCTTTACCTTTACCCATCCTTACTTCAGCAGGCTTTTTAGTGATAGGCTTATCTGGAAAAATTCGAATCCAAACTTTACCTTCTCTTTTCATTGCACGTGTAACGGCAATCCTAGCAGCTTCAATTTGGCGACTAGTGATCCAAGCCGGTTCTAGGGACTTAATACCAAAGTTGCCAAAGGAAAGTGTATGACCCCTTTGGGCAATACCTTTTATTCTACCTTTTTGCTGCTTTCTAAATTTTGTTCTTTTAGGCTGTAACATCTTCTATATTAATTTATCGCCAAAAGCTATTTTCTTTTACTTCTGCGAGGTGCGTCTGCTCCACGCTTTCTTCTATTACCTCCCGCTCCAGGAGCACCACCGCGAGGTTCATTACTACCCATGCCAATATTTGGAGACAAATCTCTTTTTCCAAAGACTTCACCCTTAAATATCCACACTTTGATTCCTATTTTACCATAAACAGTATGGGCTTCACTAAGAGCATAATCAATATCAGCTCTTAACGTGTGAAGTGGAATACGTCCTTCTTTATACTGTTCAGATCTAGCCATTTCAGCACCACCTAACCTACCGGAAGCTTTCACTTTTATTCCTTGGGCTCCAACACGCATTGCAGAAGCAATAGCTTGTTTAAGGGCTCTACGAAAAGAGATTCTTGCTTCAAGTTGTTGAGCAATAGCTTCACCAACTAGCTTGGCATCAAGTTCAGGTCGCTTAATTTCAAAAATGTTTATTTGAACATCTTTTCCAGTTAGCTTCTTTAACTCTTCTTTAATCTTGTCAACTTCAGATCCTCCTTTACCAATAACAACACCTGGTCTGGCAGTATGAATGGTAAGAGTAATACGCTTTAAGGTTCTTTCAATGACAATTTTACTTATGCCACCTTTAGGAATTCTTGCAGAGAGATAATTTCTTATTTTATGATCTTCAACTAACTTGTCTGAGAAATCTTTTCCTCCGAACCAGCTTGAGTCCCATCCTCTAACTATTCCAAGTCTTAATCCAATCGGGTTAACTTTTTGTCCCATTATTTATTGACCTGTTATCTGATTAATTCTCTTCGTTTTCAATAACATTAGCAGCGGCGTTAGCTACCACGATTGTAACGTGGTTAGAACGCTTGCGAATACGGTGTGCTCTACCTTGTGGAGCTGGACGAAGTCTTTTCAACATTCTTCCACCGTCAACTCTAACTTCCTTCACAAATAAGTCAGCGTCTTCAAGTTTCACTTCATCATGCTTAGATTGCCAGTTGGCAATTGCAGATAAAAGAAGCTTTTCAACGTACTGTGAACCAATTTTAGAATCAAATTTCAATATACTTAAAGCATTATTTACTTTTTGACCTCTAATTAAATCCACAACTAACCTCATTTTACGAGGAGAGGTAGGAATATCTCTGAGTATAGCTCTTGCTTCCATCTCTTATCTTTTACCTTTATCTTTTTTTCCAACATGGCCCCTAAAATTCCTGGTAGGTGCGAACTCACCCATCTTGTGGCCTACCATGTTTTCTGTTACATAAACAGGAATAAATTTATTCCCATTATGTACAGCGAATGTATGACCCACAAAATCTGGAGAAACCATGGATCTTCGTGACCAAGTCTTGATTACAGACTTTTTGCCTGACTCATTCATATTAACTACCTTTTGATCAAGGCGAAAGTCAATATAGGGTCCTTTTTTTAGTGATCTTGCCATTATTTTTTCCTCTTACTAACGATTAAATTGTTAGAGTACTTCTTTGGAGTACGAGTCTTCTTGCCTTTAGCGTAAAGACCTTTTCTAGAACGTGGATGTCCACCTGAAGAACGACCTTCACCACCACCCATTGGGTGATCTACTGGGTTCATTGCTACACCTCTTGTTCTTGGTCTTCTACCCAACCATCTATTTCTACCAGCTTTACCTAAACTTACGTTCATGTGATCTGAGTTAGAAACAGCTCCAATAGTAGCCATACAAGTAGAAAGCACTAACCTCATTTCACCTGATGGCAATTTGATTGTAACATACTTTCCATCACGTGCCACTAATTGCGCATATGTACCAGCACTACGAGCTAAAGAAGCTCCTTTACCTGGTTTCAATTCAATATTATGAATAATAGTACCCAAAGGAATATTAGCCATAGGAAGTGCGTTACCAACTTCAGGAGCCGCAGTTTCACCAGAGATTACAGTTTGTCCTACTTTTATACCTTCAGGAGCAATTATATAAGCCTTTTCTCCATCAGCGTAATATATCAGGGCAATGCGCGCAGATCTATTCGGATCATATTCAACAGACTGGACCACCGCAGGAATATTAGTCTTATTCCTTTTGAAGTCGATTAGTCTTAATTTCTTTTTGTGACCACCGCCCATGTAGCGCATAGTCATTTTTCCAGAATTATTTCGTCCTCCAGACCTCTTAAGAGAAACCAATAAAGATTTCTCCGGCTCAGAAGCTGTAACTTCTTTAAAGTCAGGGGCAACTCTGAATCGTTGCCCTGGAGTCATTGGTCTTAGTTTTTTAGTACCCATTGAGACTCAAAAATTAAACGCCACTATAAAAATCAATTACATCACCTTCTTTAACCTTTACATAAGCTTTCTTAAAGGAAGGAGTCCTTCCTGAAATAATCTTACTTTTAGTTTGTCTGGTTTTACTTTTACCTTGGTATCTCATGGTACGGATACCTTCAACAGTTACCCCATAGAGCTGCTCTATAGCTTTCTTTATCTCAACTTTATTTGCTGTTTTCTCAACAACAAAGCCGTATACTCCACTTTCATTTAGAGCTGAGACTTTTTCTGTAACTAATGGTCTTTTAAGTATCATGTCTTTTTACTTCAAAAGGTTTTCAATGATGCTTACTGAACCTTCACTCAACAAAACGAAGTCTGCATTAAGCAAATCGTATGTATTTATATCAGAAGCTGTTGTAATCTTGGTGTCTTTAACATTTCGTCCCGACAAAACAACATTTCTATTGTTCTCTGGAAGTACCATCAAAGTTTTTTTACCATTTAAAGAAAGGGCTACTAACAAGTTCAAATAAGCTTTTGTGCTTGGTTTGTCGAAGTTGAAATCTTCTAAAACTAGAAGGCCGTTATCTTTGGCTTTATATGATAAGGCGGATTTACGAGCTAATTTTTTTGTCTTTTTATTGACTTTAAAAGAATAGTCACGCGGAACAGGGCCGAAAATACGACCACCGCCTCTAAACAAAGGATTTTTTATGCTACCAGCTCTTGCTGTACCAGTCCCCTTTTGTTTTTTAATTTTTCTAGTAGACCCAGCTATTTCGTTACGCTCTTTAGCCTTATGTGTTCCTTGTCTTTGATTGGCCAAGTAACTTTTAACATCAAGATAAATTACGTGATCATTCGGATCAATTGAGAAAATCTCTTCTGGCAAACTAATTTTGCGTCCAGTATCTTCTCCAGTGCTTTTTATTACGGACAATTCCATGATACTATTTCTCAAGAATGACAAATGAATTCTTTGCACCTGGGATAGAACCACTCACAACGAGTAAATTCTGCTCAGGTACTATTTTTAAGACACGAAGGTTAATAACCTTAACTCTAGCATTACCAGTTTGACCAGCCATGCGCATACCCTTCATTACTCTTGAAGCGTAAGAAGCATTACCAATGGAACCTGGCGCTCTTAAACGATTGTGCTGACCGTGTGTGGCTTGACCAACACCAGCAAAGCCGTGTCTTTTAACTACACCTTGGAATCCCTTACCTTTAGAAGTACCAATTGCATCCAAGAAGTCTCCCTCTTTAAAGACACTCTCTAGCGTAACTACATCACCTATCTTTATTTGACCTTCAAACTCCTCACGGAAATCACGAAATTCAACAACTTTAGATAAGGGAGTAGTATTTGCTTTAGCAAAATGCCCCTTTAATGGCTTTGGTGTATTTTTCTCTTTACGATCACCAAAACCCAATTGAACGGCATTGTAGCCATCCTTGTTCATGTTCTTAACTTGTGTTACTACACAAGGACCAGCCTCTATTACTGTGCATGGAACGTTGCGTCCATCGGCACCAAAGATGCTAGTCATACCTATTTTTCTACCTATTATTCCAGACATTTTGTCTTAGTTTTTATAAATCGCTAACTATCAATTTGCTAGTGTTTCTGCGAAAGGACTGCAAAGTTATGAATATTTTGCGCCTTTACAAAACCTCAAGCAACTATTTTCGTTACTGTCGGACAAAAAAATAAGGACCAATAATCTTAACGTATTGGTCCTTATTCTCATAAGAATTTTTCGTCAAACCTTAATTTCAACGTCAACACCGCTAGGTAACTCTAATTTCATTAATGCATCAACAGTTTTTGCTGAATATGAATAAATATCCACCAATCTCTTGTAAGTACACATTTGAAACTGCTCTCTAGCTTTTTTATTAACGTGAGGTGATCTCAATACTGTGAATATCTCCTTTTCGGTTGGAAGTGGAATCGGCCCACTAATCACAGCTCCAGTCGTTTTCACTGCACGGACGATCTTTTCAGCTGATTTGTCAATCAAACTGTGATCATATGATTTTAATTTAATTCTAATTTTTTGTGTCATGTCCTGATTTATTTACCCGACTCACCTTTAAACTTCAAAATAACTTGTTCAGCAATGTTGTTAGGTACTGGATCGTAGTGAGAAAAAGTCAAAGAAGCCGAAGCTCTACCAGAAGAAATTGTTCTCAAATCTGTAACGTAACCAAACAATTCTGAAAGAGGAACGTCAGCCTTAACAACTTGTGCTCCACCTTTTGTATCCATACCTTTCATAAGACCTCTTCTCTTATTCAAGTCACCAGTAACTGGACCAGTATATTCATCTGGTGTAATTACTTCAACAGCCATAATTGGTTCTAACAATACGGGACCTGCCTTTTTAGCAGCTTCCTTAAAACCAATACGTGCTGCCAATTCAAAAGAAAGTGAATCTGAATCGACATCATGGAAGCTACCATGATATAGTCTTACCTTCATCTCTTGGATTGGGAATCCGGCTAAAGGTCCATTGACCATTGCGGATTCAAAACCTTTTTGAACAGGTTGTATAAATTCTTTCGGAATTACACCACCAACAATGTTGTTCACAAACTGTAATCCTGGTTTATCGTAATCAGCATCTTTTGGACCTAATTCGAAAACGATGTCGGCAAATTTACCTTTACCACCAGATTGCTTCTTATAAACCTCTTTGTGCTCAACAGTTTTTGTTATTGCCTCTTTGTAAGCAACTTGAGGAGCACCTTGATTAATTTCAACTTTAAATTCTCTCTTAAGACGATCGATAATAATCTCAAGGTGAAGTTCACCCATTCCTCTTAAAACTGTTTGCCCTGTTTCATGATCGGTTTCAACTCTAAGTGTTGGATCTTCTTCAACTAGCTTAGAAATTGCCATACCTAATTTATCAACATCCGCTTGAGTTTTAGGCTCAATCGCATAACCAATAACAGGCTCTGGGAATGTCATTGATTCGAGAACAATTTTATGCTTCTCTTCTACTAACGTATCACCAGTTTTAATATCCTTAAATCCTATACCAGCACAAATATCACCCGCTTCAACTTTGTCTATTGGATTTTGCTTATTTGAGTGCATTTGAAGAAGGCGCGATATTCTTTCCTTCTTTCCAGTACGCATGTTATGTATATAACTACCAGACTCAAGAGTGCCAGAATATACTCTAATGAAAGCCAAACGACCTACAAAAGGATCGGTAGCAATTTTAAAAGCTAATGCAGCAAACGGTTCGGCAGCATCCGGCTTTCTTGTGACTTCCTTTTCGGTATCAGGATTGAGACCAACAACCGGAGGCAAATCCATTGGAGACGGCAAGAAAGCACAAACAGCATCAAGTAACGCTTGTACGCCTTTGTTTTTAAATGCCGAACCACACAGTACTGGAGAGAAATCCATATTGATTACTGCTTTACGAATTGCAGCTCTCATTTCTTCTTCAGTTATTGAGCTTTCATCCTCAAAGAATTTCTCCAAAAGAGCATCATCATAAGAAGCAACTCTTTCAATCAATTCTTGGCGGTATTCTCTAACTGTTTCGACAAGATCTTCAGGTATATCAATAACTCTGTAAGTCATACCTTGATCCTCTTCATTCCAAATAAGTGCTTTGTTTGTGATTAAATCAACCACTCCACTAAAAGTGTCCTCAGCACCAATTGGTATTTGCAAAGGAACTGGTGTAGCTCCTAGCTTATCTTTTATTTCTTTAACGGCATTGAAAAAATCAGCACCTGCACGATCCATTTTATTCACAAAACAAATTCGTGGTACGTGGTATTTGTCAGCTTGTCTCCAAACAGTTTCAGACTGAGGCTCAACACCAGAAACTGCGCAAAATAATGCTACAGCTCCATCTAATACGCGCAATGAGCGTTCAACTTCAACCGTAAAATCAACGTGACCAGGAGTGTCAATCAAATTGATTTTATAGTCCATTGTATCATCGTTGGGTTGACCCTGCGTAGTTGGATATTTCCAAAATGTAGTAGTTGCAGCTGAAGTAATTGTAATACCTCTTTCTTGCTCTTGCTCCATCCAGTCCATCGTAGCACCACCATCATGAACTTCACCAATTTTGTGGGTAAGTCCTGTATAGAAAAGGATACGTTCTGAGGTTGTTGTCTTCCCAGCATCAATGTGAGCCATGATGCCAATGTTTCTTAAATACCGAAGATCTTTCTTAGCCATTTACAATTTAAAATCTAAAGTGAGAGAATGCCTTATTTGCTTCAGCCATTCTATGTGTATCTTCTTTTTTCTTAACTGCTGCACCTTCACCTTTAGCTGCTGCAATGATTTCACCTGCGAGACGTTCCATCATTGTCTTTTCTCCTCTTTTACGAGAATAAAGAATTAGCCACTTCATACCTAGGCTACTTTTTCTTTCAGGTCGTACTTCAAGAGGTACTTGGAAAGTTGCACCACCTACTCTACGGGATTTTACTTCCACAGAAGGCATTACATTACCAAGAGCTTTTTTCCAAACCTCAATCCCGTCTTCACCCGATCTTTTAGATACCAATTCAATGGCATCATAAAAAATTGTAGCAGAGGTACTTTTTTTACCGTCCAACATCAAATGGTTGACAAACTTGGTCACCATTACGTCCGAGAATTTAGGATCTGGGAGGACGTATCTCTTTTTAGGTTTTGCTTTTCTCATTATTAAGGTAAGCTATAATTTTATCTTACTTTTTTTTACCGGTTGCTGCTGCTTGACCTGGTTTAGGACGCTTAGCACCATATTTTGAACGGGACTGTAAACGACCACTAACACCAGCTGTATCTAATGCACCACGAACAATGTGATAACGTACACCCGGAAGATCTTTTACTCTACCACCACGGATAAGCACAATTGAGTGCTCTTGAAGGTTGTGACCTTCACCTGGGATGTAGGCATTGACCTCTTTGCTGTTTGTCAATCTTACCCTTGCCACTTTTCTCATCGCTGAGTTTGGCTTTTTTGGAGTAGTCGTGTACACTCTGGTACATACACCACGGCGCTGAGGACATGAATCCAAAGCAGGAGACTTAGACTTGGAAGTAAGTTTCTTCCTACCCTTCCTTACTAACTGTTGAATCGTAGGCATTTATTAAATTCGTTAAACTATTTCACGTTCAAAATTGGGACTGCAAAGGTAATTAAATACTGAAACTAAACAAATTGTATAGAATAGATTTTTTACGCTTCACCAATTGTCCCGCCAAAATTTAAGGGAAACTTTGGTGCCTCATCATTTTGTTTGATTGGACCAAAGCTCTCCTCATATTTTCTAATATTGTCCTTTAGTGCTGCCAAAAGCCTTTTTGCATGATCTGGAGTAATTACAACTCTACTTTTCACCTTTGCTTTTGGTACCCCTGGCATCAACCTTATAAAGTCCAATACAAATTCACTATTTGAGTGCGCAATCATAACCAGATTACTATATACACCCTCGGCTATATCCTCGGGAAGCTCTATATTAATCTGGCCCTGTTGCTTGCTTTTCTCTTTTATATCATCTGCCATTTAGAGCCGATTTATATTTCTACTGTACTTTTCTCAGAAGATGTTTCTTTGGAAGCAACCAATTTATCATACTCCTCTTGAGAACCAACAATCATATTACGGTAAGCTCTTGATCCACTACCCGCTGGAATTAGATGACCTACAATCACATTTTCTTTAAGACCTTTCAAGTAATCAGCCTTTCCTCTTATTGAGGCCTCGCTAAGCACTTTTGTCGTCTCTTGGAAGGATGCTGCAGAAATAAAGCTTTCAGTGCCTAAGGAAGCAGATGTGATGCCTTGTAGCGTTGGTTTAGATACTGCTGGTTCAGCCGCTCTAACCTCTACAATTTTCAAATCCTTACGCTTTAGCATTGAATTTTCATCTCTAAGTTCTCTTGCAGTCACAATCTGACCAGGTTTCATCTTAGCAGAATCACCAGCTTCAGTTACAACCTTCTTATCAAGGATAGTGTCATTTTCTTCTCTAAATAAGAATCTATCAACAACTTGTCCTGGCAAGAAGCTTGTGTCACCTGCATCCATTATTTCAACCTTCTGCATCATTTGTCTAACAATACACTCTATGTGTTTATCGTTAATTTTCACTCCTTGCAGACGGTAAACTTCTTGGATTTCATTCACAACATATTCTTGTACAGCTGTAGGTCCTTTGATTGATAAAATATCGGCTGGAGTAATAGCTCCATCTGAAAGTGGCTGTCCAGCTCTAACGAAGTCATTATCCTGAACCAAAATGTGCTTGGATAATGGCACCATGTAACGCTTCTTAACACCATCCCTAGATTCAATATAAATCTCTCTATTTCCTCTTTTGATTGTGCCGTAAGTTACTACGCCATCAATTTCAGAAACTACCGCAGGGTTTGAAGGATTCCTTGCCTCAAACAATTCAGTTACTCTTGGAAGACCACCCGTAATGTCTCGAGACTTGCTCATCATTCTAGGAATTTTCACAAGCACTTGACCAGCCTTAATCTTTTGACCCTTATCAACCGACAAGTGAGCACCAACTGGAATATTGTATGATTTAGTTTCCTCTTTACCTTCTACAATAAGAGCAGGGTTTTTAGTTCTATCTCTTGATTCGATAATTACCTTTTCCTTGTGACCTGTTTGTTCATCAGATTCTTCTTTATAAGTAATACCTTCTTCAATAGCATCGAAGTCAATTTTACCATCAAATTCTGATAAGATTACTGCATTATATGGATCCCAATTACAAAGCTCATCGTTTTTAGCAACTTTCTGGCCTTCCTTAATCTTAAGGAATGCACCATAAGGAACGTGATTAGAAACTAGCGTTTTCCCTGACTTTTCGTCGACAATTCTAATCTCGCCAGACCTACCCATTACGATTGTGATTGAATCACCATCATTATTTGTAGTATCAATTGTTCTTAATTCTTCGAATTGAACAACTCCATCGAATTTAGCCTTCAATGTGGCTTCTACAGCCACGTTCGATGCAGTACCACCAACGTGGAATGTACGAAGTGTAAGCTGTGTACCAGGCTCGCCAATTGATTGGGCAGCAATTACACCAACTGCCTCACCAATATGAACCATAGATCCTGTTGATAAATTACGTCCGTAACACTTAGCACATACCCCCCGCTTCGTTTCGCAGGTAAGTACTGATCGGATTTCAACTTCCTCAATACTACTATCGTCAATTAATTGTGCGATGTCTTCATTGATTTCTTCACCAGCTGATATAATTAGTTCATCGGTAATTGGATCTAATACATCGTGAACCGATACTCTACCCAATATTCTTTCGAACAAGGACTCCACCACATCTTCATTATCTTTCAATGCTGAAACTGTAAGACCTCTTAAGGTACCACAATCATCTTCATTGATAACAACATCTTGTGAAACGTCTACTAAACGACGAGTTAAGTAACCCGCATCAGCAGTTTTAAGTGCTGTATCAGCTAGACCTTTACGAGCACCGTGAGTAGAAATAAAGTATTCAATTACATCAAGACCTTCTTTAAAGTTTGATAGAATTGGGTTTTCAATAATTTCTCCTACAGATCCTTGAAGGTTTTTCTGTGGCTTAGCCATAAGTCCACGCATACCACCTAGCTGGCGAATTTGCTCTCTAGAACCACGTGCTCCAGAGTGCATCATCATGTAGATGGAGTTAAATCCACTTTGATCTTCTTCCAATTCTCTCATTAGAGTATTGGTGATTTTGGAGTTAACACGGGTCCAAATATCAATAACTTGGTTATATCTTTCATTGTCTGTAATAAGACCCATCAGATAGTTGTTCCAAACTACTTCAACTTCAGCTTTAGCTTCTTCAATCAGTGACTCCTTTACTTCTGGTATCTTGATATCATCTAAACCTATAGAAAGACCACCTTTGTAGGCCATTTGGAATCCTAAAGTTTTGATATCATCCAAGAAGTTAGCTGTCTTTGCCTGACCTGCGATTTTGAATACAGTACCAATAATTACTTGTAATTTCTTTTTGGTAAGTAATTCATCTATATAACCCACCTCTTTTGGAACAAATTGATTGAAGATCACTCTTCCTGCAACTGTTTCAATTAGTTCATTTGCTATTTCACCATTTGCTTTTCTTACATTCACTCGCACTTTTATGTGAGCGTGAATGGATATAGTACCTTCATTAATTGCAATGATCACTTCCTCAGGACCATAGAAAGTCATTCCTTCTCCTTTAATTTTATATTCAGGAATGGATTTTCTGCCTTTGGTCACATAATAGAGACCCAACACCATGTCTTGAGAAGGCACGGTAATAGGAGCGCCATTTGCTGGGTTCAGAATGTTGTGAGAAGCAAGCATCAATAAAGATGCTTCCAAAACAGCTTCATGCCCTAACGGAACGTGTACTGCCATTTGATCACCATCAAAATCGGCGTTGAAAGCGGTACAAGCAAGCGGGTGGAGCTGGATTGCTTTTCCTTCAATAAGTTTTGGCTGGAAGGCTTGAATACCCAATCTGTGTAAGGTTGGAGCACGGTTTAGAAGAACTGGATGTCCTTTCAATACATTTTCCAAAATATCCCACACTACTGGATCTTTTCTATCAACAATTTTCTTTGCTGATTTCACCGTCTTCACTATTCCTCTTTCGATCAACTTACGAATAACGAAAGGTTTGAATAGTTCAGCAGCCATATCTTTAGGAAGTCCACACTCGTGAAGTTTCAATTCTGGCCCAATAACAATAACGGAACGACCAGAATAATCAACCCTTTTACCTAGTAAGTTTTGACGGAATCGACCTTGCTTACCCTTAAGCATATCACTTAAAGATTTTAGAGCTCTGTTGCCATCTGATCTTACTGCATTTACTTTTCTAGAGTTGTCGAATAGAGAATCAACAGCTTCTTGAAGCATTCTTTTCTCATTTCTGAGGATTACTTCTGGAGCCTTGATATCTATTAGTCTCTTCAAACGATTGTTTCTGATAATCACCCTACGGTAAAGATCATTCAAATCGGAAGTTGCAAAACGTCCGCCATCAAGTGGTACAAGTGGGCGTAATTCTGGTGGAATTACTGGCACCATCTTGATAATCATCCATTCTGGCTTATTTTCGATTCGTGTTCTAGCATCTCTGAATGCTTCGACTACTTTCAATCTTTTAAGAGCTTCTGCTTTTCTTTGCTGAGAAGTTTCTGTAGAAGCTGCATGTCGTAAATCGTATGATAGCGTATCCAAGTCGATCCGCGATAGCAAATCTTCTAAGGCTTCGGCACCCATTTTAGCGATGAATTTCTGTGGATCTTTGTTATCCAACTGACGATTTTCGCTTGGCAACTTGTCCATTATGTCCAAGTATTCATCTTCAGTAAGGAAATCCAAATAGTTAACCCCATCCTCTTCTTTGATGCCAGCTTGAACTACCACATAACGCTCATAGTAGATAATTTGGTCAAGTTTCTTAGTTGGAAGACCAAGAAGATAACCAATTTTGTTGGGTAGTGAACGGAAATACCAAATGTGTGCGACTGGCACTACAAGCTCGATATGGCCCATTCTTTCTCTACGAACTTTCTTTTCTGTTACTTCAACACCACATCTGTCGCAGATAATACCCTTATATCTAATTCTCTTATATTTACCGCAATGGCATTCCCAATCTTTCACTGGACCGAAAATCCTCTCACAGAATAGACCACCCATTTCCGGCTTATATGTCCGGTAATTGATCGTTTCTGGCTGTGTAATCTCTCCATGAGAACTTTCAAGGATTGACTCTGGTGAAGCAAGGCTTATGATGACTCTATTAAAGTCATTGTTTATTTTCTTATTTCTTTTGAAAGCCATAGTTTTTGTAATTCAAATGTTAAAAACCTTTCCTTTCGGAATTTCTAATACCCTAAAAATTAATCCATTGTGATTTCCAAGGCCAGGCCTCGTAATTCATGTACTAGTACATTAAAGGATTCTGGGATATTAGGTTTAGGTAAATTCTCTCCTTTAACAATCGCTTCATACGTCTTAGCTCTACCAATTACATCATCAGATTTCACTGTTAGAATTTCTTGTAATACGTGAGAAGCACCAAAAGCTTCAAGAGCCCAAACTTCCATTTCACCAAATCTCTGACCACCGAATTGTGCTTTACCACCAAGCGGTTGTTGAGTAATTAATGAATATGGTCCGATTGAACGAGCGTGCATTTTGTCATCTACTAAGTGACCTAGTTTGATCAC
>CAZRBW010000013.1:0-3840 GCA_964598395.1 uncultured Roseivirgaceae bacterium | reverse complement strand
ACACCAAGTGGGTTCAATACAATATCAACAGGAGTACCATCATCTAGGAATGGCATATCTTCCTCCCGCACAATTTTAGCAACCACACCTTTGTTACCGTGACGTCCAGCCATTTTATCACCAACTTTAAGCTTACGCTTCTTAGCAAGATATACTTTAGCTAGTTTCACAATACCAGCTGGTAATTCGTCACCAACTTCTAGTGTAAACCTGTCGCGTTTGAAAATACCCGTGATTTCGTTACGCGCGTTTATGTAGTTTTTGACGATTTGAGCAACCATTTCATTGGTTCTCTCATCGCTTGTCCAATTATCCAATAGAAGATCACCTATGAGGTTTACTTCAGCTTGTACTGCATAATTAGTCTCATCTCTGTATGGATTTCTTTCTGGGAACAAATTCTCACGAATATTCTTTTCGTTGAATTTAACTCCCTTACTCATTACTTCATCGTTGAATTTATGACGCACACCTAATGAGGTTTTACCACTAAGGAGTACTATCACTTTTTCGATCATTTGCTCTTTAAGCTTGGTAAGATCTTTTTCGTATTTCTGAAGTAATACTTTAACTTCTTCTTTTGCTTTAGCTCTTTGATCTTTATCCTTCTTAGGACGAGAGAATAACTTTGTATTTATGATGACACCACGAATTGACGGCGGTACTTTCATTGAAGCATCCTTCACATCACCAGCTTTATCACCAAAGATTGCACGAAGTAGTTTTTCTTCAGGGGTTGGGTCAGATTCGCCTTTTGGTGTAATTTTACCAATAAGGATATCACCCTCCCGCACTTCAGCACCAATTCTAATAATACCGTTTTCGTCAAGGTTTCTTACTGCCTCTTCGCTTACATTTGGTATTTCAGATGTTAGCTCTTCTTCTCCACGCTTGGTATCTCTTACCTCAAGTTCGTATTCATCAATGTGGATTGAAGTGAATACGTCATTACGAACAACATTTTCAGAGATAACAATTGCATCTTCAAAGTTGTAACCTTGCCATGGCATGAATGCCACCATTAGATTTCTTCCTAAAGCAAGCTCACCATCTTCAGTTGCAAAACCTTCACAAAGTGGTTGTCCTTTGGAAACCTTATCTCCTTTGAGGACAATTGGCTTTAAGTTTACGCAGGTGTCTTGGTTTGTCCTTCTGAATTTTGTCAATTCATACGTTTTCTCCTCAGCACCAAAGCTTACTAATTTTTGATCTTCGTTGAGGTAGTATCTGATAATGATTTTGGTCGCATCTACAAATGCAACTTCGCCTTCACCTTCAGCTAATATCAATGCTCTTGAATCAATAGCGGCTCTTCTTTCTAGACCCGTACCTACAATTGGTGCTTGAGGTCTTAATAAAGGAACTGCTTGACGCTGCATGTTTGAACCCATCAAGGCTCTGTTTGCATCATCGTGCTCAAGGAACGGGATAAGAGAGGCTGCCACCGAAACGATTTGGTTCGGAGCAACGTCCATGAATGTAACTTCATTTGGTTCAACAATCGGGAAGTCACCTTCGAAACGAGCTTTTACTCTATCGTTGATAAACTTACCATTATTGTCAAGTGGAGCATTCGCTTGCGCAATATTGTGTGTATCTTCTTCCTCTGCTGTAAGGTAAGTAACATCATGAGATACTTTGCCACCATCAGCTTTTCTGTATGGTGTTTCTATAAAGCCCATGTGATTTACTTTCGCGTGCACACAAAGAGAAGAAATAAGACCAATGTTTGGACCTTCAGGTGTCTCAATAGTACAAAGTCTACCGTAGTGGGTGTAGTGAACATCTCGGACTTCGAAACCAGCGCGCTCTCTAGAAAGACCACCTGGCCCTAGGGCAGAAACTCTTCTTTTGTGAGTAACCTCAGCAAGTGGATTTGTTTGATCCATAAACTGAGATAATTGGTTAGTGCCAAAAAATGAGTTGATTACTGAGGATAATGTTCTAGCATTGATCAAATCAACTGGCTTGAAATCTTCATTATCTCTTACATTCATTCTCTCCTTGATGGTTCTAGCCATACGCGCTAAACCTACACCAAATTGAGAATAAAGTTGCTCACCTACAGTACGAACTCTTCTATTACTAAGGTGATCAATATCATCAACTACAGCTTTTGAGTTAATAAGACCAATCAAATATTTCACAATGGAAATAATATCCTGAGTGGTTAATACTTTCGTATTGAAATCTATATCAAGACCTAACTTCTTGTTGATTCTATAACGACCAACTTCACCTAGATCATAACGCTTATCACTGAAGAATAGATTGTGAATAACATCACGCGCAGTTTGCTCATCAGGAGCATCAGTATTTCTCAACTGACGATAGATTTGCTCAACCGCTTCTTTCTCAGAGTTACTATTATCTTTTTGAAGCGTATTATACACGATGGTATAATCAGCAATATTCACATCCTTTCGGTGAACAATAATTGAACTGTTACCAGAATCAATAATCATTTCAATATCTTCTTCCGCAAGAACAGAATCTCTTTCTAATAACACTTCGTGTCTTTCGATTGATACCACTTCACCGGTATCCTCATCCACAAAGTCTTCTTGCCATTTTTTCAAAACCCTAGCAGCCAACTTACGGTCAACTACTTTTTTCAAATCCTTTTTAGTTGCAGGAACTTCTTCAGATAAACCAAATAGATCAAGGATTTCTTTATCAGTACCGAAACCAATTGCACGAAGCAAAGTGGTAACAGGGAATTTCTTTTTTCGATCAATATAAGCATACATCACGTTGTTCACGTCTGTTGCAAACTCAATCCAAGAACCTTTGAAAGGTATAATACGCCCAGAATACAGTTTTGTACCGTTTGTATGCTTGCTTTGAGCAAAGAATACTCCAGGAGATCTGTGTAACTGACTTACGATTACTCTTTCGGCTCCATTTATGACAAATGAACCTTTAGCAGACATGTATGGGATATTACCCAAGAATACCTCTTGCTCGATTGTTTGAAAATCTTCGTGATCAGCATCATTACATTCCAACCTAAGTTTGGCTTTTAACGGCACAGAATAAGTAAGCCCTCTTTCAATACATTCGTCTATATTGTATTTTGGTGGATCTACAGTGTAATCAACGAAACTCAGAACGAAATTTTCTCTGGAATCCGAAATAGGAAAATTTTCAGAGAAAACCTTGAAGAGACCGTCTTGATTTCTCTGCTCAGGAGGTGTATCAAGTTGAAAAAAATCTTTGAAAGATTGTAACTGGATGTCCAAAAAATCTGGGTAATCCAAGGACGTTACTATGGATGAGTAACTGATCCTGTTGTTATGAACTATCTTAGCCAAGGCTTTGAAATTTAAAGGGTTAAGAAAAATTAGAAGCCGCCTAAACGGCTTTTAATCAGGGAAGCAAGGTTGTATAGTGTATAAACGGGAAAAGACCTGACGAAAATGCCAGGCCTAAATTCCTTATTTGTCCGTGTGAGGGGCAAATAGACAAGCTAGTTACTTAAGCTCAACTTCAGCTCCTGCTTCTTCAAATTGTGCTTTCAATGATTCAGCTTCTTCTTTAGAAACACCTTCTTTTACTGCTTTAGGTGCTGCGTCAACCAAATCTTTGGCTTCTTTCAGACCAAGACCGGTCATTTCCTTAACAAGCTTCACAATCTGTAGTTTTGCACCACCAGCTGCCTTAAGTATAACATCAAAAGTTGATTTAACTTCTGCAGCAGCTTCGCCACTGCCGGCACCGGCTGCAGGACCAGCTACAACAGCTGCAGCAGCAGGTTCAATACCATATTCGTCCTTAAGGATTGTGGCTAATTCATTAACTTCTTTTACAGTTAAGTTAACCAGTTGTTCTGCAAATGCT
>CAZRBW010000012.1:8576-58888 GCA_964598395.1 uncultured Roseivirgaceae bacterium | reverse complement strand
TAGGAGCCTGCTTCTGGTGCAGTGAGAGTTACATTGCCACCTAAGCAGAATGTTAATGGTCCTGAGGCTGTAATGGTATTGCCAGGATTTGGAGTTACGATAACACCCACCCCAGTTGAGTTTGTAGAACATCCCTGTGCATTGGTTACTCTTACTGAATAATTTCCAGTCTGATTTGCTGTATAAGTAGGGGCAGTGGCACCTGCTATTGGGCTGTTGTTATTAAACCATTGATAAGTTCCGCCTGAAATAGTTGAAGCATTCAATAATAAATTTTGCCCTTGACACAAATTGGTTGAGCCAGTGAATGTAATTGTAGCAGGAGGTAATGGAGTTACGGTGATGGAAGAGCTTGTCGAAGTTGCCGTACATCCTTGTTCAGTTGAAGTTCTTACACTATAATCTCCTGTTTGATTTGCAATATAAATTCTTTGATTTGCTCCCTGAATTGCTTCTCCGTTTCTAAACCACTGATAGGTTGCCGCAATAGATGATGTAAGCTCCTTGGTGGTTCCCTCACAAATACTTGATGAACCCGCAAAAGAAACTGTAGGTGTGGCAATAGAAATAGTAGTAACAGTGATTGGTTGGGTAAGAAATACACATCCAATTGAGCTGCCTACTTGAACGAAATAACTTCCTGCTTGGGTGGCAGTAAATTCCCTTTGACTTTCACCAGATAATGGAGTTCCATTGCGATACCATAAATAAGATGTTGCACCAGGAGGAGCTGTAAATTTAACTGAACCTGCACCTTCACAGAAGGCTGTCGCGCCAGTGATAGACACTTCTGTGAATAAACTGATGCGGGAGGTTGGCGACCAATTACTTTCATCTCCATTGGTATTGACTGCTTTCACTCGCCAAAAGTAAGTGCCATTGGCTGGCAAATCGGAAATTGTAATACTTGTATTCTGAAGGTTTTGTCTGTCTTGCACCAAGGTAGCAAAATTAGATGCAGTACTTACTTGGAATATATACCTATTAGCACCAGCAATCGATTGCCAGCTAAATTCCACGGGTTGTACCGAAATACATGTAGGATTAGAAGGAACAATTGTAAACGGTGTTGCAAGCAATGTTCTGAATTCCCATGTATTTGACCATTCTCCAAATCCTCCCGCATTTCTAGCTCTCACTCTCCAGAAATATCTAGTATTATGTGTTAATGCATCAATATTGAAATTGGCTGCATTTGGTATTAATTCCTCTCTTATGACGTCAGTAAAGCCAACATTTCTTGATAATTGCAATTGATATTCCTGAATACCTAATTGGCCTTCCCATCTTAAGTTGAGGTTTAATGGCAGGTTTATACTTTCGTTTGCGGGTGCAGTCAACACAACTCTAGGTGGTGGTGGTGGTAGTGCGAAAAACTGAAATTCCGGACTATTTTGACTTGTAATAGTATTGAGGTTGTTTTGATGAGGTTGTGTCACTGTTTGCATCACCATGAAATAGGTGCCTGCTGGATTCAAATTACTTAAAGTGATTTCTGAAACACTTTTATTATTGGTTTGTACAGTTTGAGTATAAACTCCTGGGGAAGTTCCATATCTCAGGATATAATAACCGTCGTTACCTGTATATTCTATTGGTGTCCAAGTAATTTTGGTTGTTGTTGGATTTAATTCTTCACTTGTAAAATTGCTCGGAGCAATTGTTTGAGTTTTTCTCCAATCTGGATCCAATGTACTTACAAATGTGTTCAGTGGATCATTAGATGTGGAAAGCCCATTAAATCGGAGATTAAGAATACCCAAATTTTGTAATTGCTGTAGTGAATTAGTTAAGGATCCGATAAGCGCATTTTGGTCAAGCCTTAATTCCTCCAATCCGGACAAAGCGCTTACATTAGGTGAAATTGTTCCAGTAAGCTTGTTACCATTAAGTCTCAGTTTCTTCAAATTCACTAATTCAAAAATAGCGGGAGGAATTTCTCCAGTAAGGTTATTGAAACTCAAATCAAGCTCAGTCACTGTCAAGAATCCACTACTGCCAGCCAATGCAAGTGTTACGCCATGCCAAGTACCTTCTGTTCCTATCGCATTGAAAGTAGTCGGATTCGTTTGCCAGTTTGTTCGAGTTGTCCAGCTCGACCCTCCTGTGCTATTAAAAATTGCAATTAAAGCATTTCGCTCTGCTGGTGAAAGTATGGCAGGGGTTGAGAATGCCTGATTAGGAGATAGTGAGCTTCGGATTGCATTTTTATTGTTACCATGACTAGGTGTAAAGGATTGGATAGTATAATGGTAATTGGTACCAGGATCCAAATTTGTTAGGCCAAATTGGCTCGATGTTTTTGGTCCTAAGGCTATAGTATCTGTATAATTACCTGCTTGTTTTCCAATCAATAAAAAGTAATTTCCGCCATCCGCCGTATAGGATATGGGCGACCAAGAAATGGTAGCAGTGGTTGGCTTAATGTTGTTCACTACAATATTTAATGGATATCTTGTTTGAGTAGAAGCCCATGCTAATGCTCCCGGTTTTGACGTCAGTCCCGAATTCACACTAGCATTATTAGTGTATAAGCCATTATAGCTAATATTAAATGCACTAGCACCAGAAATATTCACAATTTCAGCGGGAATTTCACCCACCAAAGCATTTGAGTTCAGCTCTAGAATAGACACTTTGGTAAGCCCACCAAGTTGAGGAGATAGACCACCCGTAAGTCTATTATTGGCCAACTGCAGACGAGTAAGCTCTTTTAAATTCCCAAATGATGCAGGTATGCTTCCATTCAATTCATTATTGTTCAGATTCAATAAAAATAGCTTGCCCAACCCTCCAATTTGTGAAGGAAGTTGTCCAACTAGGTTATTATTGTTTAGTGTTATTTGCCTTACTCTAAGGGTGTCATTTATACTTGTGATGGTGACTCCATGCCAGGTATGCTCAAAGCCAGGCTCTAGAAATTCACCTTCGATATTCTTCCAGTTGGTTTTTACTGTCCAGTTATCTCCGTCTGTGTTATTATATAATGCAATTAAGGCTTCTCTTTCGGTTGGCAATATGCTTTTGAGTGTTTTGCCCGAAACTTGGGTTGAGTTTGAACTGTAAACCACATTGCTATTATTGCTGTGGGAATCCGTAAAACTCTGAATAGCAAAATAGTATGTGGAATCATTATCTAATTTTTCAACTACAAAAGAGACACTATCCTTTTGCGGAACAAAAAGTGAGTCTGAATAAATACCATTGGTTTTGCCGTAGAGTATTAAGTATCCTCCCGCTTCATTTGTATAATCAATTTCATCCCAACTCAGTGAAATCTTTTCAGCGGAAATTACTTGCAATGCGAGATTAAGAGGTGCAAGTGTTTGAGTTTCGAGCCAAGTTGCCTGTTTGCTATTTACAAAAGTTCTTGTTGGGTTATTTGGAGCAAATAGCGCGTTAAATGATAAATTAAGGTCTGTTAGCGCAGTCAAACTTGTGAATGAAGTTGGAAGTTCTCCTCTTAATTTGTTGCCTTCAAGGCGCAATTGAGTAAGATTCGCCAAATTTCCAATTTCTGTCGGAATGGAGCTTACCAAGGTATTATTTGCTAAACGCAATTTCTCAAGGTTTGTCAGATCACCAATCCAGTTAGGAATTGTATCATTAAATTTATTATTGTTGAGTCCAATTTCTTTGAGCAGAATATTGGAACTTAAAGGGTTTAGTTCTCCTGTAATTTGATTGCCATCTAATTTCAAAATTTCCAAAAAAGCCAGATTCACTAATGAGTCTGTTAATATTCCTGACAAGTTATTGCTTGGGAGATTTATTTCTTTTACAACGAGATCAGTACCATCTAAACCTAAAGTGACTCCAAACCAAGTATTTTCTGTTCCACTTGCTGTGAAGTTACCTCCAGATTTCCAGCCTGTTTTATTAATCCAACTGTCTCCATTCAACAAATTATAAAAGCTGATTAGAGCCTCTCTTTCCTTTTGCGAAATTGATTGCGCATTTGCCTTGAACCCTGCACTTGCACCTACAATTAAGACTAAGGATAAAACTAACCATATCTTACGGTAATAATGTGAAAGCTGGAAAGTTATACGATAGGTAGAATTTGATTTCATACGCAGGAATGGTTCTTGAAAAGAAAAAAATCTAAATGGAAAAAGTAATAATTACAATAGCAAAAATAGTCATATACTTTAATAGATGGAAAGCGTGAGGTAAAATACTTTGGAAATATTTTATTTAGCTTCTCAATTTCCAAAATAATGGCTTCAAGTCTGATTAATAGGTCTTAAACAAGAAATTCAACTCTTTGTAGAATCTTGCTACTGGAAAACCTACTACATTGAAATAGCAGCCATTAATGCTACTTACGCCAATAAGTCCAATCCATTCTTGTATGCCATATGCTCCAGCTTTATCGAATGGTTTATAGTTAAGTATATAATGTCGGATTTCCTCTGTAGTCAAATCCTTAAATGTCACCTCAGTTTCTTCCGAAAATGAATGAGTAAAGCTCATACTTCGCAAGCAAACTCCTGTGATTACTTTGTGGGTGGTGCCACTTAATTTTCTCAAAATTTCTTCTGCATGTGTAGGGCTTTCTGGTTTCCCAAGTATTTCACCTCCCGCTTCCACTATGGTGTCAGAAGCTATTATGAGTTCATCCTTTGATAAAATGCTCACGCCTAAGGCTTTTTTTTCAGCCAAAAATACAGGCACTAAGCTCGGCTGCATTTCGCTCGGAAAATCTTCTTCTACATTCTGAGTTCTGATTTCAAACTCGAAGCCTGCTTCCTCAAGCAGTTGTTTCCGTCGAGGCGACTTGGAGGCAAGGATCAGTTGGAAAGGTAAATTCTGAATCATTGATAGAGCTAAATAAGAAGCCACAAATTACTTTTGGATAAAAATAGGTAGATTTTTGAGGTAATGTAAATCCTGATTCACATACTTTTACTACTTCATCTATGGTAATTTCATTGGTTATAATGGCCATTTGAGATTGCCCTTTGATTACTTGGGTGATGCAATCTGTAAAATTGCGCTCAAAGGTAATCTTATCACTTTTGCGTTGTTGAGAGCCTGGGATTCCCAATACTTTCTCGATGATGTAATAATGCAGGACGGTAAGATCTAGCTCACGAACTTCTTTTGGGAATTTCCAACCCATTTGATCTAAAACCTCAGGTTTTAATCTTAACTTAAATGCTCTTTCAGGGAGGATTAATCCGAATGCCCATTCCTTACCGTGAATAATCTCAGGAATATCAGGTGCATTTTCCAGAGGTTTCAATGTGAAGTAAGGTGCTAATTTTTTTAAAAATTCATCTTCATCAAAATCTTCTATATCCTTGATCAATCGATGGGTTGGCAATATTCTAAAGCCATCATTTTGCGTATTTGTAAGATACATCAAATGGTAGTTCCAACTTTCATCTCCAGTGAAGTCAGGATTTTCTAATTTTCGTTGCCTTTGCAATTCTAGCGATCCTTCATACCTATGATGCCCATCTGCAAGGATCACCTTCTTATGCTGGAGGGTTTCCATAAATATCCGTATCACCTTCATATCATGAATCACTGAAAACACATCTCGAACGCCTTGATAATCTTCCGTTTCGTAAATTGGGTGCTGAATACTCTCATCCATGTATTTCTCGAGGATTTTATCATCATCGGAATATAGACCATGGGTTGCACTCGCATGCAATTGAGTGGTTTTTAATAATTCTACCCGATCGTTTACGGCTTTGGGAATGGTATTTTCGTGGCGGAGGATTACCTTATCCTCAAATTCATGGGTTTTGATATGGCAGATAAAGCCTTTTCGACAATACTGCTGCTGACTACCAGGCATTGTATAGTATTGATAATATACATAAATACCTGGGATTTGATCTTGCTGTAAAATGCCTGATTTCTTCCATACTTCCATCAACATTGCCGCATTTTGGGCTGGCATTGGTCCAGATGGTACCGAAAGGTGAATACTGTTGAATGGATGTTGATAAAGTTTGAGGCGCTGCTTGTCCGACACAACATCAAACAAAGGTGATGTAAGTTCTTCTATACTTTCAGACAACTGCTTATTGTAACGCCAAGCTTTTATTGGAAGGATTTCGGCCATTATATCTATACTAATTCTTAAGTCTTTCTCGCCACTTACTAGTGGTTGGAGCTTTTAATTCTGCTTTGGTATTTCCATTTTTTGATTCCTCGAACACCATAGTTGCTAAGGTAGCAGCAATTTGATTAACATGTTCATTGACTTCATCATCTAAATATTCTGGTTTGTAATACATCTCTACAAACTTCGTGTTGAATTTACCCGAAGTGAATGCCTCATGTTGGATTACAAATTTACAGAAACTTAGAGTCGTTTGAATGCCTGTAATTTTATATTCATCAATTGCTCTTACCATTCTTTGGATTGCTTCTTCTCTTGTAGCGGCATGTACAATTAGTTTAGCAATCATCGGGTCATAAAAGATTGGGATAGTCATTCCTTGCTCGAACCCATCATCTACCCTTATCCCTGCTCCTTGAGGTCTGATATAGGTTTTCAATGTACCAATATCAGGTAAGAAGTTATTGCGAGGGTCCTCAGCATAAACTCTCACTTCAAGAGCGTGCCCATTTATTTTTAAATCCTCCTGGCTAAAAGAAATTGGATGCCCTTCTGCTATTCTGATTTGCTCTTTTACTAGGTCTTTACCCGTAATCATTTCTGTAACAGGGTGCTCCACTTGCAAGCGAGTGTTCATTTCGAGGAAGTAGAAGTTCAATTTTTCATCGACGATAAACTCCACTGTACCTGCACCATAATAATTACAAGCCTTTGCTACACCTACCGCAGCTTCGCCCATTGCTTTTCGAATTTCCGGAGTAAGTACTGCAGACGGAGCCTCTTCAATTACTTTTTGGTGACGACGCTGAATAGAGCATTCTCTTTCAAACAAATAGACAATGTTGCCAGCATGGTCACCTAATATTTGGATTTCGATATGGCGGGGGGATTGAATGAATTTCTCAATAAAAACAGCACCATCGCCAAAGGAAGATTGTGCCTCTGATACAGCTCTTTGCATTTGCTCCTCGAATTCGGCTTCGTTTTCTACTATCCGCATCCCTTTTCCACCTCCACCCGCACTTGCTTTGATCAAGATTGGGTAACCAACTTCCAGGGCCTTTATTTTAGCAGCCTTTACATCATCAATTGCTTGATCCGTACCAGGCACCATGGGTATGTCGTACTTCGAAACAGCCTGCTTTGCTGCCAATTTGCTACCCATTACCTCTATAGCTTCTGGCGATGGCCCGATAAATATTAAACCGTTATTTGCAACGGCTTTTGCGAAATCGGCATTTTCGGAAAGGAAGCCATATCCAGGATGAATGGCATCAACATTTAACTCTTTACAAACTTTTATTATTTTTTCTCCAAGCAAGTAAGATTTATTTGAAGCCGGAGGCCCTAAACATACAGCTTCATCGGCAAATCGTACATGGAGGGCGTTTCTGTCTGCTTCTGAGTACACAGCAACAGTTGAAATACCCATTTCTTTGGCTGATCTCATTACTCTAAGCGCAATTTCTCCTCTGTTGGCAATAAGTATTTTTTTAATTTTCTTAATTTCAGTCATAAAAAATAGGATAAATTATGTAAATCTGTTCCGAAATATAGGAACTCAAAGTAAATGGAAATAGCTCTTTTTGACAAAACTCATAATAGTGTTACTTTTGTGTGTATGTTGACTTGAAAATTTCGTCAAACCAAAAATCTAATCTATTGGATCTTTTTGAAAAATTAATCAAAAATAGAGGGCCTCTAGGCAAACACTCTGATTTGTCTGAGGGGTACTTCATGTTCCCTAAACTTGAGGGAGAAATAAAACCTAGGATGATGTTCCAAGGGAAGGAAGTTCTTACATGGAGTTTGAACAACTACCTTGGTCTTGCGAATCATCCAGAAGTGCGCCAAGCTGATGCAGATTCTGCAGCTAAATATGGCATGGCTTATCCGATGGGTGCTAGGATGATGTCGGGCAACACCAATTATCACGAACAGCTGGAAAATGAACTTGCCGCATTTGTAGGCAAGCAAGCAGCTTATTTATTGAATTTTGGTTATCAGGGAGTTGTGTCTATAATTGATGCAGTTGTTGATAGACATGATGTCATTGTTTATGATGCCGAATGTCATGCTTGTATTATCGATGGTGTTCGATTGCATATGGGTAAGCGCTTCGTTTACAACCACAACGACATGGATAGCCTAGAGAAGCAATTGGTACGTGCAACCAAGATGGCCAAGGAAACAGGCGGGGGGATACTTGTAATTACCGAAGGTGTATTTGGTATGACAGGTAATATGGGCAATCTCGAAGATACCGTGGCTCTAAAACAAAAGTTTGACTTCAGGCTAATGGTAGACGATGCGCATGGTTTCGGTACAATGGGCGCTACAGGTGCAGGTACTGGTGAGGCGCAAGGTGTCATGGACGATATTGATATATACTTCTCCACTTTTGCCAAATCAATGGCAGGTATTGGGGCCTTTGTGGCGGGAGATGCAGAAGTAATTTCTTTCCTAAAATACAACATGCGCTCCCAGATTTTTGCGAAGTCATTGCCAATGCCAATGGTAATTGGTGGTCTGAAAAGACTTGAACTTTTGAGGGATCAGCCCATACACAAGGAAAACCTTTGGAAAATCGTAAATGCACTACAAAGTGGATTAAAGGAAAAAGGGTTCAGTATTGGCACTACTGCTACTCCAGTAACACCAGTTGTGCTCAACGGCACAGTGGGTGAAGCTGCCACATTGAGCAGAGATTTACGCGAGAATTTTGGAATTTTCTGTTCAGTCGTTATTTATCCGGTAGTTCCTAAAGGAATGATCATATTAAGATTAATTCCAACGGCAGTGCATACCCTAGAAGATGTTGATATTACAATTAAAGCTTTTGAGGCTATCAAAGAGAAGCTTTTATCTGGCGAATATAAACGAGATGATTTGGCTGTAGCCTTCAAAGAATAGATTTTAAAATTTATAAAAAAGGCCGTTGATTTCAACGGCCTTTTTTACTAAAAACATGATTTGAAATAGTAAATTGGGCATTATTACTAATATTTGCTAAAAGAAAAGCTCAAAAAGTGAAACCATTATTTGAAATTAAAATCTATTAACTATATTGCCTTCATAATTTTATTTGAAATTATTCATCAACCTTAAAACCTTCAGATATGAGCAGATTTAGCCATTTAAAAGATTTAGTAATGAGCATGGAAGACGACTTCGAGAAGTTCTACGACAAAAAGAATCAAGCAGCAGGTACTCGCGTACGTAAAGGCATGCAAGATTTGAAGAACCTTGCTCAAGAAATTAGAATTGAAGTTCAAGATATCAAGAACGCACAGTAATTTTCTTCCCCACTGAAATGAAGAAAGGCGAATGGGTAACCATCTCGCCTTTTTTCTATTTATACCATTTGTGATTTAAATATCTTTTTTAGTCCATTTGGTTCATTATTTCCCTTATCTTTTCTTGCAATGCTTGTGACGGAGGTAACAATGGTAGCCTTACATGATGATCGCAAATGCCCAATTCTTTAAGCACATGCTTTATTCCCACAGGATTGCTTTCGCTATACATATGTGGATTAATATCAAGCAGCTTAAACGCTTGCTTACTACATTCAATAAAATCTCCTGCAAGGCCTGCTTTACACATCTCATGGAATATGGCTGGGAATCCATTGGCCAATACAGAAATGACACCACTTCCACCCAATGCGAAAATCGATGGAGTCAACAAATCATCACCTGAAATCAGTAAAAAATCATCTGATTTGTAACGAGCTATTTGCATACACTGCTCAATATTGCCAGAGGCTTCTTTTACAGCTACAATATTTTCAATTTTAGCAAGCCTCAAAGTTGTTTCCGCACTAATATTTGATGCCGTACGACCTGGAACGTTATATAGAATTACAGGGACTGGCGAAGCCGCAGCAATCATTTTATAATGCTGATAAATGCCTTCCTGTGTAGGTTTGTTGTAATATGGACTCACACTTAAAATCGCATCCACTTCATTGAGATCGAAATAGTCAAATGCCTTTAAGATTTCATTTGTATTATTTCCACCTATTCCAAAAACGATTGGAAGTCTCCCATTATTGATAAGGATTACCCTTTCCAAAATCTGCATTTTCTCTTCAGCAGAGGTACTTGGCGATTCGCCAGTGGTACCCTGTACTACTAGATAGTCTACACCGCCCCTTATGTTGAATTCAACAAGTTTTTCAAGTCCGTTGAAATCAATACTATGATCTTTGTTAAACGGCGTAACCAATGCTACACCTGTACCTAATAAGGACTCCATTTATGCTAATATTTTTGTGTACTCCAACATTTTATCAAACAATTCCTTCTGATTCAATTTTTTTTCTTCCTTGATCATAAAATCGTAATAGGATTCCTTTCCCTTTGAATGGATACCTATCCGACATTCTGCCTCGCAATTTACCAATACAAAATTGGTATATGGATTACTATTAATGTCTAGATGAAATAAATATGAAAATTTTTCAGCACAAAATTCTTTCACACCAGAGGATTGCACTTGACCAAACAAACCAAAAGATTTCTCGTCGAATGATGGAAATGTTGCTTCCTTAGTTTTGTCAACTTTTTGAAATTGCAAAAGCTTCACAAGCTTGCCATCAGCCTCCAGAGCTGCCTTGAGTGAGAATACAGCTGCATCTTTTTCTGGATTGCCCCCAATAAAAAGAATTCCAACCAACCTAGCATTTTTATAACCCAAGTTTTGCCGACTTTTTTCTTTTTTAAGCTGAGCTCTGTTTTTGAAATTTATAACTGCTTTGCGCATTGTTATATGTTTATCATTTTCATAAAGTCTTCTTCTGTAATAATGGGAATACTTAAACTTTCTGCTTTTTGCCTTTTTGCTGGCCCCATATTATCACCAGCCAACAAGTAATTCAATTTGCTAGATATGGATGATAAAACTTTGCCTCCATTGGTTTCAATCAAATCTTTCAATTCTTCTCTACTTACATTTTGAAATACTCCCGAAATCACAAAGCTATTACCACCTAGAATATCACTAGCCATCTGAGGCGATGCGGACGGGTCAAGTTTTAATTTTAAGCCAGCATTTTTAAGTGAATCAATCAGTGCAATGTTATCTTTGTCTGCAAAATAATTCACAATGCTTTCGGCGATTTTACTGCCTATATCTGAGACAGCTTCTATCTCTTCAAAACTCGCTTTTGCAATAGCATCTATATCGCCAAAATGATCTGCTAATTTCTCTGCCACTGTTTTTCCAACATGGCGAATTCCCAATCCAAATAGCACTCTAGGAAATGGAGTCTCTTTCGATTGCGTGATAGAATCAACGATATTTTGAGCAGATTTTTCTTGTAAACTGCGGGAGGAATACTCTCCCTTTTTATCAGAATATACTCGAAATTCCAAACCATTGAGCTCGTCGAAAGTAAGCGAGAATAAATCAGCATACGTCCTGATTTTGCCGCTTTCGATCAAACCTTTTATCGTTTCAGGGCCGAGCGATTCAATATTCAGTGCATTACGATGGATAAAATGCTCGAAACCTCCTTGTAGTTGCGTAGGACACGCCTTTTCATTTGGACAATAATGAACCGCTTCACCTTCTTTGCGAATCAGTTCGGTTCCACAGTCTGGACAGTTGCTTATAAATTCTATAGGGTTTGCATCTGCTTTTCGTTTGAATAAATCAACACCAGTGATTTTTGGTATGATTTCTCCGCCTTTCTCCACGAACACAATATCACCTTCTCTCAAATCCAATCTCTCTATTTCATTCGCATTGTGCAGTGAAGCTCGCTTCACAGTGGTGCCAGCAAGGTGTACGGGTTGAAGGTTGGCCACCGGAGTAATTGCTCCAGTGCGACCCACTTGATAGCTTACACTATTCAATTTGGTGCTTACAGTTTCGGCTTTGTATTTATAGGCAATTGCCCAGCGGGGGCTTTTAGCTGTAAAACCTAATTCCTCTTGCTGTGCCACATTATCTATTTTGATTACACAGCCATCTGTTTCTACATCAAGGGTTTTTCGCTTTTGCTCCCATATTGATATATATTCTTGAACTTCGTCAAGACTATCACACTTTTTGTAAGTTGGCGAAACGTAAAAACCCATTTGTTCAAGCTTCTTAATTCCTTCTGAGTGGCTTTCTACCCTCCCGCTTTCAGCCAAATAGGAGTAGGCATGAAACACCAATTTGCGCTTGGCAACAATAGCCGAATCTTGCATTTTAAGTGTGCCGGAAGTAGCATTTCTTGGATTTGCTAATGGAGTTTCCTTGGATTCTTCTCTGCCTTTGTTTATCTCCTCAAATACCGAAATTGGCATAACAACTTCACCACGCACTTCAAATTCATCAGGAATATCCTCTAACCTTATTTTCAAGGGAACACTTCGGATGGTTTTGGCATTTGCAGTGATATTATCGCCTCTGGTGCCATCGCCACGAGTCACAGCCATTTCTAGCAAACCATTTTTGTATATTAGACTAAGGGCAACTCCATCGAACTTTTGCTCGCAAAAATATTGATAATCTGTGCTACCAAGTCCTCTTTGCACGCGCGCATCAAAATCAATCAGATCTTCAGGCGAGTAGGTGTTGTCCAGCGAAAACATTCTTCGCTTATGGGTTACACTTTCGAAGTCTTTGGTAATAGTACCACCCACTCGTTGTGATGGCGAGTCTGGACTTTGAAACTGCGGAAATTCCTTCTCAAGTTCAATCAGTTCTTTTAACAGCAGATCAAATTGAAAATCGGTAATTTCAGGCGCACTTTTTTGATAATAGAGATCGTTATGATGGTCTATCTCTCTTCTTAGTTGTTCAATTTTTTGTGATGCAAGCTTAGCCTCCATACTATTCTTCTTCTAGCTTTTTCAATGCCTCTATCAATTCTTCAGAAGTGCTTTTGAGTTTGGTTTTGCAAAATTGAATTAGCTCAATCGCCTCCTTCACTTGAGCTGAGAGTTCATCCATATCTATTTCTTCATTTTCCAGATTGAGCACTATTTCCTCAATTCTGCTCATGGCTTCTTGGTAATTCTTTTGCTTCAATTTCTTCATCTGAATCAATTTTGATTGGTCAAATTGACCATTTTATTGGCTAATAATTGAAATATGTAAAAACAAAGGTGGATTATTTATTTTATTCCTCCCGCTTCATTTCCAAATCTAAAGTACTTTCAAAAGTTCGATTTTTTGTTATTGTTGTTAGTTTCGAGCCTTTCTTTATTGTTTTTATTTTGTTGATGTTTTTACCGTCTATTAATGTAATAGAATAACCTCTTTCGAGTAATCCTTGTGGATCGAGTCCTTTTATTTTTTGTTCTAAAAGTTCCAATTGCTGTGATTGGTTTTTGATGCTTGCCATTGAGTATTTGTTTACCAGCTTTTTCAAATCAGTTTGCAAACGGTCCTGTTCTCTCAGGGTATTCTTAGAATTAGTTTTTAATTTCTCGCTTAATATTGCGATTGCTTTTCCATCAGATTGTAATCGATAAGTCACAATTCTTCCCAGTGTATTGGCCTTGTGCATCACAAGGAAGTTTTCATCCTTCAATCTATTATTTACTCGATCTGCCATTATTTTGACTTGGTAGAGTAAATTTTCCTCAAAATTGACTAAGCCACTTATGAGAAATTCAGCTAGAGCAGTTGGAGTTTTCACCTTGGTATGTGCTACCATATCGGCAATAGTTTCGTCTCGCTCATGCCCGATTCCTGTAATGATTGGCAAAGGAAATTGAGCAATATGCGAAACCAAATCATAATTGTCGAAGCAATCCAGATCGAGCTGTGAACCACCGCCTCTTATGATGGCGACAAGGTCAAAGTTATCTAGTTGGTCGGCAATTTGGTGCAGGGCTTCTATTATTTGTACAGGAGCCTGATCGCCCTGCATAGCAGCTTGAAATAGTGTGATATCGAATTTGTACCCGTATTGATTGGTTGAAATCTGATCCATAAAATCGCCAAAGCCAGCTGCCGTACTGCTACTAATTACGGCTATTTTTTGCGCAACTAATGGTAACTCAAGCTCCCGATTCATATCGAATATGCCATCTTCCTTTAGTTGCTGAATGATTTGCTGTTTGCGTCTAGCTCTTTCGCCTAATGTGTAATTAGGATCTACATCTTTTATGGTGAGGCTCATCCCAAATACAGGATGATAGGTTACTGAAGCTTGGCAGAGGATTTCCATTCCAGATTTGAGACTTTGGCCAGTGATGGATTCAAACCAGCCACTGATTGCTCGATAGTTATACGCCCAGATATTTCCTCTCATTCTGGACACAATTTCATCTTCAACCTTCTCAATTAGCTCTAAATAACAATGACCCTGGCCTGCCACTCGCATTTCTCCTATTTCGGCAATAAGCCAATAGGTGGGTTGCAAGTTTGCATCTAGGGTTTCTTTTATTAAGCGGTTTAATTCAGATAGTCTTAGATGCTTCATTAAGAATTTCTTTTTGGACGTATTGACTTTGCGAAGTTAAGGTTTAAATGAAAAAACCACCTCGGGGTGGCTTTATTAAAGTTGATATCTTGTGTTCTACTTATTTGTAGAATTGTTCGGTCTGTCACCTCTTTCATTTTCTCCACGCATTTCTCGCATCAAGTAATTCCTCAAAAAAGATTCATCTATTGTCAAGAGCTTTAGAATTTGAGCATCGCTAATGATTTTTTGAAACTTAACCATGTATTCCCTCTCAATTGCCACATCTTCTTCTCTAGATTTAATATGGATATCTAAGATTTTTGAGGCTTGGGCTTCAGTTAATTCATTTTCGCCTCTGTTAGTCATAGTGTAACCTTCACGTCTTGCCTTGGTTCTAGCTTCGAATTTCTTCCTTTCGAATTCATTATACAGAGGCCAAAATTCTTTCGCTTGACTCGATGTAAGTGTTAATCTATTAGTGATATAGGCAATTTTAGCACTTTCTAGTTTTTCTCGATCTTCTTGTTTCATCAAAGATCTATACTGCTGTGCCAATGATGTAAATGAGATCATCGTAAGCAATACAAAAGTGAAAATCAGTGTTTTTTTCATTTTAGTAAATTTTAATTTAGGATTAAAAATCCCAGTTTGGATCAAAGTCATCATAATCTTGACTGGCTACATAGCCTATTTCATCTACAATTATTTGATCCAAAATTGTTGATGAAAATTCTTGATTATTGAAAAATTCGTCGATAGATAAATTACTTGTCAATATAGTCCAATATAACTGGTCGTCGTATTGATCAAAATTTGACAACTCAGTAGTAGAATTAAATGGCTTGAACCAAAGTACCGCTACAAGCATAAGTGTAAGAACACTTGTTGCTAATGCTAACCTCGGTGAAAAAATAAAGGAAGGCTTTGGTTTAGCCGCACCTATTATTCTGTCATTAATTCGCATGGGCAAATCATCAAAATAACCCTCAGGGACTTCAAAAGGAGTCCTTTTGAGTTTTTGGTTTTCTAAGTGATTGTTCTCCATTTTGTTTTCCTCCTTAAAATATGTTGTTAGGATAGTATTTCTGATAAATGGTTTAATACTGCTTTAAAATTTCTTCAACTTTTTTTGCAGCATGATGGTAACTTGCTTTTAATGCTCCCACACTAGTGCCAGTTACCTCCGACATTTCCTCATATGGCATCTCATCATAGTAGCGCATTTGAAAAACAGAACGCTGTTTAGCAGGTAATGTCAGTAATGCCTTCATAAATCTTTCTTGGATTTCCTCTCCTCCTAATTCAGTGCTCAAATTAGCTGGAATTTTATTTGCAAGCTCAGCACTCACATCATTGAGCGGGAGGAAATATTTGCGCTTTTTCTTTTGAAGGAAAGTCAGCGTTTCATTTGTTGCTACTCTATATATCCAAGTGTATAGCTTGGAGTCTTCTCTGAAGTGATCCAAATTTGCCCACACTTTTACAAATACATCTTGGACCAAATCATCGGCATCGTCATGGTCAATTACCATTCGACGTACTAGCCAATAGATTTTTTGCTGGTATTTGCGCACCAACAGATTGAAACCGTAATGTCTAGTTTCGGGATTCTTAAATTTTAATAAGATTTCCTGGTCTTCCAAAATGAGGGATTATGTCTTTAAGAGTTGATTTCATTTGGAAGGTTTAATTTAAGAATTAAAGTTCTTTAAAATAATCTAGTAGGCTGTAGTTTTTGCCTTTTGGTCTTACAACCATCAACGGAATTTGATTATCAACTTGGATGAGTCTTTCTGCCATACTGCCAAGAAATATTGCAGCTGTTGCTGTTCGACCTTTGGCACCAATTACGATTAAGTCGGCGCCAGTAGTTAATGCTTTTTCGTAGATATCCTCCACTGGGTCGTCGTTCTCATCGAGTGTGTATTCCGGCTTAATAGTTAGATTTTTGAAGTCGATGTTTTTCACGAAATTAGCATAAGCCTTTTCTGCATGCTTTTTCATTACTTCTGCAAACTCTTCATAATTCTTTCCAGTGTAATGGTAGCCTGCTGGCACAGAAAATACATTCTGAACGGTGATTTCTACATTCGGATCATATTTTTCAGCTATCATTATTGCTTCTTCCAAAGCAATGGTTGAATAGTCAGAGAAATCACTTGGGACAAGAATTTTCTTAAGCTTGAATTCTGCTGTTTCAGGTAAAATAAGTAATGAACATGCCGCTCTTCTGGCTATCCTTTGTACAGCAACACCAGAACCTTTTAGCGATGACTTATTGCCAACTACAATTAAATCAGCTTCTATTTCGGCACTAAGTTTTAGTATCTTTTTTGAAGTATTTCCCTGCCTTACTTCATAATGAATATTGCATTTTAATGCTTTCGTGAAACTTTTGTCAACAGTTTCTTTTATGGTTTTTGTTCTCTCATTTATCGCATTATCCTTCAAGTCTGGAAACTCTGCCAAAACTTCATCAGGGATATTGAAATGGCGAATGACGTTGAGAAAATAAATATCTGTGCTTTGGTTTACCTGTGCAATTTTGGAAGTGAATTCAATAAGGGATTTATCGAGATCAGACAAATCAAGCGCGACTATTATTTTCTTGTATAGATACATTCTTTATTTTTTTGCAAAATTATGAAGTAATAGGAAATCTGAGTTAAGGAACGAAAAATTTAACTTATTTCCATCAATTTATCTGCAAGCAGTTCGATTTGTTCTTTTGAGTGGGCAGGAAAGTTTGCGATACGAATGTGTTTGTTTTTGAAATGACTATATCCCGCTCCCAAAATGAAACCGAATTCTTCTAATTTCTGAATGAATTCACCGCTTCTTTCGCCAGCATCAGCCACGATTACCGTTTTGGATCGGAGCATTGCATCCTCAACAAAATGAGACAATACAGGATGATTCTCAATGCAATGATCTAATACAGCCGCTTTGTAATTAGTTTCTCTTCGGATGGTTTCGATGCCACGGGAGTTCATGTCCTTTAGCACATTTGCCAGCAAGTATATTCCCAATACATTCGGTGTTTCGCTAGTTTGCTTTTTAAGCGCTTTTTCTATCATTTCTGGCAAGGCATGGTAGGTGCCTATTGAGTTTCCTTTAGCCAATAGCTGTTCAGACTTTTCGATACAGCGATCATTTACTAGCCACACCCCAAGTCCTGCCGGTAATCCCATGCCTTTTTGTACCGAGAAGTAAACTGAATCTATTTTGCTGTAATCGAATTGTGGGTGCGGCATGGAGGAAACTGCATCTACTACAATTAGCGCATTTGGGTAGAGCGCTCGAGCTTTCGAGATTTCATCCTCACGCATCATTACACCTGTGCTAGTTTCATTGTGGGTCAAAGCGATCATTTCCACATCTCCCAAATCAGGAAACTGATTTACAAAAATTCCTTCACCTGGTTCAACTTGATGCTTGATTAACTCTTTATCTAGCTTCTCCGAAAAGGAAGCAAATCTGCTTGAGAATTCTCCATTTATTGCATGAAACACTTTTTTATCTACACAATTCTGGATCAATCTTTCCCAAATTTCCGTTGCAGATGAGGTAAATAGCACATGCCAATTGCTAGGCAAACCGAGCATATTGCGCAGCTCATTTTCGGTTTGGGAGTAGATTTCAGTAAATTGGCTACTGCGGTGAGAAATTGATGGAATCTGTAATTTCATGGCAGTCCGTACATGATCGCCAACTGTGAAATACAATTCCGATGGGCCGGGAGTTAAATATATTTTATTCATTTTCATTCGGATCAAGTATCAATTCAATATTGTTGTTGAGGTTGTGAATGTGGTAATGTTTGAGTGCAAAAAGAAAGAAATAGACCATTGGAATCAAAATTAAAATAGCGCAAATGATAAACATATTTGCAATACCATACATTGATGCAATGTAGCCTAGCAATACCGAACCTGCACCAATTCCTAGATCGATGGCAGAAAAGAATGTGGAATTTGCTACGCCACGTCTATTGATGGGAACGAGGTTAATAATCATGGTTTGAATAGTGGGCATAATCACCCCATTGCCCAAACCAATAATTAAGGCTGACAACAAGAAAAGCTTGGGCTCTGTGCTGTAAGCGAGCAGAATCAAGCCAATTATATTTGCGATGAACGAAGGGAAAATGAGCAGTGCAGGACCTCTTTTGTCCATGATTTTACCAGCGATTGGTCGGAATACAGCTACGCCAATGGAGTAGAATAGGAAAAATAAGCTTCCATATTCAATTGCGCGATCTTGGTAAAAAAGGGCTACGAAAGAAATGATGCCTCCATAAGAAATAGCAGCTACCATCATAACGAGTGAAAGCGGGATTACCTTCTTTTCGAAGAAGTCGTTCCAGCTCAGCTTGTGTTTTTGGCGGGAGGATAATTTGGGCACTTTTACCCTCAGCGCGATAAGCATGGCAAGGAAGCTCACAGCAAAGGCTGCAATAAAAAGCTCATCGAAATTGTCTGGCTCCATTATGCTCAAACCAATCAATGGCCCAAGTGCAATGGATAGCGTAATAGAAAGTCCAAAATATCCAATTCCTTCACCGCGTTTTTCTTCAGGTACCAAATCGGCAGCAATAGTACTACCACCTGTTGTAATCACTCCCCAAGTAAGACCATGTACAAATCGCAGAACCAGTAATAAAGTGAAAGTGCTTGCAAAAAGATACCCACCCATTGCAATGGTATAGAGAATAAGCGCAATTATAAATACAGACTTTCGCCCAAATACATCTAAGGCATAGCCTGCGGCTGGTCTTATTAGCAATGCCGAAAGAGAATATACACCGATAATCAACCCGACTTTACTCGTGTCTTCACCCAAGCCCTTGGTGACGAAAACAGGAAGAGTGGGCAGTAGAAAGTAAAATGCCATGGACATTGCCAAGTATGAAAACCAATGAAGCAGGAAATCACGCGTGAAAACTTTAGGTTTTATAGAAGGCATTTTTCTGCTTTTGGTAAAAGGATTGGCAAAGGAAAAATTTCTTATTGGCTTAACAAAATGAGGCTCAGTAATTTTAAGATTTATTGAAAATTATTGAACACAAAGCTTTTTTTTAACCGTTTATATCTTCGTAAGTTTGAATAAGATCTCAGTTTAGAATGAAGAAAATTTCTTCGGTTTCTTCTATCGCGTTTAAACCTAACATTTAAACAAATACCGGGTGAGTTCTTTTTCAAAACCAGGCCTCAACTGCCTTTGGCAGTCTTCTTAGGAAGTTAACAGTGGAAGGTTGCGAATATGGGGCAGCCCAAATCCTGTCTACTCGGGGTTTTTACGAAATGAGGATTCCGAAGATTTTATAAAAGGCTCTCGATTATTCGGGAGCCTTTTTCTTTGTCCTAATACAAAACTCTAAAACGGATAGTATTCTCAATTCCTTTGAGCTGGGCGATTACAGCTTCTCCATATGCCTTGTCTATATCCGTAATCACATAGCCGATTTGTTCATTGGTTTTGAGGTATTGCCCAACGATATTAATTTGATTGTAGGCCAATATTTGGTTGATCTTGGCCAATATACCAGGCACATTATGGTGTATGTGAATAAGCCTATGCGCATTTTCCAATTTCGGTAAAGTTAGATTGGGGAAATTCACGCTATTGTTGGTGCTGCCAGTATTGATATAATCCATAAGCTTACCTGGGACGAATTTGGCAATATTGAATTGCGCTTCTTCTGTAGAACCACCCACATGAGGAGTGAGAATAACGTTAGGCAATCCTCTCAATTCAGAAACGAATTCCTCTTTATTACTTATAGGCTCCTCTGGAAATACATCCACAGCTGCGCCAATCACTTTTCCTTTTTGGATGTTTACTTTCAAAGCTTGAATATCTACCACATGCCCACGACTGAGGTTTATGAAAATCACCTCCCGCTTCATAATGTCAAATTCGCGATGGCTGATGAGATTGTAATTAGAAGCTCGGCCATCTACATGCAAGGAAACAATATCTGCAATGTGAAGTAATTCCTCCAAACTATCGCATTTGGTGGCATTGCCGAGTGCAAGTTTTTCATCTACATCATAATAGTACACTTTCATTCCCATTACCTCTGCCAACACGCTCAATTGTGCTCCAATATTTCCATAGCCGATAATGCCAATGGCTTTGCCCCGAACCTCATAACTTCCAGCAGCAGATTTGTCCCATTTGCCCGTGTGCATTCCAGTAGATTTGTCTACCACGTTTCGCATTAGCATTATGATTTCTGCAATCGCCAATTCCACCACTGAGCGAGTATTGCTATAAGGAGCGTTGAAAACCGCAACGCCCTTTTTCGAGCATTCTTTCAAGGCAATTTGATTGGTGCCTATACAAAATGCACCAACAGCAATAAGCCTATTGGCATGCTCTAAAACTTTGGGAGTGAGCTGCGTTTTGGAACGAATACCAAGAATCGACACATTTTTTATCTTCTCGCAAAGCTCATCTTCATCCAAGCCAGCAGAATATGTTTCTACATTGTAGCCTTCCTTTTTGAGCATTTCGAAGCCCGCAGGATGGATGTTTTCTAAGAGCAATACATTGATCCGATTTTTGGGATAAGAGATTGCACCTTGCAACTTATTCATGTACAAAAATTCATCAAAACTTGGTGTGATATGATCGGCTTTTTTCAATACTGAGTCTCGCTCCACATTTTCGGTGAAAGCATAGAATTTATCAGCTAATCCAGCTTCTTTGATTTCGTAATCGGTATATCCATCGCCTATTACGTTCACATCGCCTTTCAGATTCAGGCTTTTTAGCAATTCAACTTTGCCGCCATTTGCCGAAAGCTTGTTTTGCTTATCGTAGCCAATAATATTATTCTGCTCGTCGTATTCAAATGAATTGGCAAAAACATGCTCCTTTTGAATGCCAAAATCCTCAACAATGGGCACAATGAAATCTGTAAAGCCATTGGAAACGATGTAGATGTTATTGGCATTTTTTACGAGAAACTCCTTATTGCGCCGAATCGATACGGAAACCTGATCTTTGAGCGCATGGATCAATTGGGTGATATGTATCTTTTTGGCTTCGAGGAGTTTAATCCGCTGCTCTAGGCTTTCCCTAAACGACAAAGAACCATCCATCCCACTGTTAGTAATGTTCTTAATTTTCTGAATGTTGACATCACGTTGAGGGTGATCTTTCAATGAAATTTCGGCTAGTAAATCAAAAGCTTCAACTTTGGTAAAGGTGCTATCGAAATCAATTACGTAATATTTTTCCATATCAAATGTATTGCAAAAGGCACTCAATTTTCGGGACATTTGGGTTACTAAACAAGTGAAAATGTCAAGGAGATCTAAGGTTTATCAATTGGGTGAAATCCTTGCCTTTAGATTATGATTTTGTTAAAACGACTGCGATTTTTAACGTATATTTGCCAAAATTTTAAAACATGAAAAATCTAATTCTAATTTTCGCTTTTTCGACTTTGTTCATGGCTTGTGAGCAATCGAATACCAAGGTAGAAACTGCCACTGAGGAAAATGTTCTAGAAGAGAATTTAGCTTATTTTGGCGAGCTTATTAGCGCAGAAGGAGCCGAGGATGTAAATAGTCTTTTGGCAAGTGTTGATAATGATGAGGAATTGAATGCCAAAGTAAGCGGTACAATTGTAGAAGTTTGCCAGTCGAAAGGCTGTTGGATGACACTGCAACTTGACAATGGCGAAACCATGCGTGTCACTTTCAAGGACTATGGCTTTTTTGTGCCTAAGGATGCGGCTGGCAAAACGGTGATCATAGATGGCATTGCAAAAGTAGCAGTGACAGATGTGGAAACTTTACGCCACTATGCTGAAGATGCTGGTAAAACTCAAGAAGAAATTGATGCAATCACTGAAGCAAAAAAAGGATTAAGCTTTGAAGCTTCCGGTGTAATAATTAAATAATGAAAAGAGTACTTCTTTGTCTTTCCTTGTTGACTTTCCTTTGTTCGGTTTTCATAGCTTGCAAGCAAGAGAAAACATGGCGGGAGGATAATTCAGAGGAACTTGCACGGCTTTATCCAAATGAATCTAGTGAGCTTGCCTGGGTGATGCGCGAAATATCTGCTAAAACTGAATTAGTGAAGCGCCAAGTTGAAAATGGAGAAGAAGTTGACAATATCATTGACGTATTCAAGCAAGTGCACGATGCTGAGGCTACTAAACCAGAAGTGAAAACCGAAGCCTTTGCCAATATGGCCAGCAGTTTTGTCGATTCATTTGATCGCTTGTTGGAAAGCCAAGAAGGTGATCGAATCAAGGCCTATAATATGATGATTCAAAATTGTGTGGTTTGCCACACGACTTATTGTCCTGGCCCATTGGTGCGGATAGAGAAATTAAAAATCAATTAAGCATTATAAAATAGTATGAGAACCGGAACTTGGCCTTAGTCATTTTCCGGTTTTTTGTTTTACACCTTCTCCGGCTCAAATTGCTTAGGTGCTTTCCGCTTTAGATAGCTCAGAATTTTGGCATATTCGCTATGCTCCTGATCTGCGAATTTGATTTTTTTCCTCCCGCCAAATTCCAAAACCACTTCACGGTAAAGCCCATTACCAGTTTTAACAGTATTTTCTGTCCACTTCACTAAGGCATTCAAAGGATACTTATTGGTTGTAAGCCTAATTGGATAAGTCACAAAAAAAGTGTCTTTATGAATTTTCAACGTTTTGTAGCCAAATACAATTCTGCCAAATAGCAGTAATGTGGTTGGGATTAGAAATCCGAGTGAAATGAAAACCCAGGTCGTTCTTGACCCATCGAACCAATAAAGTTTAAAAATCCATGCCAATGAGGCTGAAAGGGCAAAAAGAAATAATAATAAACTTGTAAGTGTGGAGGTTTTGGGTTTGCTATGTATCATCCAATTTCTATTTCAGGTATTTCTGCTTTCACAAATTTAACCAAATCGGGAAAAAATAACTGAAATTCCGATTGAAAGGCGGAATAATGTTTTTGCAAATCGAGGGTGGATTCCTCCATCTTAGAATAAAATCGAGTGCGACGTGCCATTCCATCCATTGCTCGTTGAATTCCATTTATTTGCGCATAACTCACCAACCAATTGGTTCTTTCCATGTAAGGGAACATAAATTGCGCTTTGGGCGGTAGCAAGTGCCAGTGCGAACGTACTACTTGGTAGGAGTGCTCAGCATAAACTTCCAATCTTTGAGGATGATAGTCTTGCCAAAGGGCAGCCAAAAAATGATCGTAGTAAATATCCACAATCACTCCTGCATAATGTCGGTACTTTTCGCGCAAGCGATCCTTGCTTTCTGATACCACACGATGCGAATCAGTGAATTCATCAATCAGTCGGTGAAGTCTCACACCTTCAGATATTTTGGGTTCCAGTAGGTCGATTTCCTTACCTTTCACAAAGTCGCCCATGAAGTTACCAACCATGCGTTTTGGGTCTTTGCCAGATAAATAAAGGTGTGCTAGAAAATTCATTTTGCTAATAAGCTTGCCTGCAAATAACAAAAATCCCTTTGCTTTGTATCAGATTAGTGAAAATGATTGTGAGAAATAGTAGAATTCAATTGAAACGGAAAGAGGAAGGGCAATAAATGAAAGTAAAGGAGACGTTTGATCATCTCAAATTACTGCTGAAACAGGAAAAGGAGGAGGATTTAAAGCAGTATAGGGAGAAAATGCTCAATACCTCATTGGAGCAAAGAAAGAAATCGGGAGTATGCTGGCATCCAGTTGTGGTAAGACAACAAAAGTACGGATTGGGTGAGCGACTAATGGTGGAGTTGGAAAAAACTGATGGCAAAAAGCAAGATCACCTTTTCCAAAGCGGGAGGATGGTTAGTCTTTTTGCCCAAACAAGTGACGATCCAGATAAAGTGCCTCAAGCTAATGGCGTAATCAATTATGTGCAAGGCACCCGCATGATGGTGACCTTGAATGTAGATGAATTTCCGAATGAGCTGAAAAAAGTAAGGCTTGGCGTAAATCTCCTTTTCGATGAAACAAGCTATCGGGAAATGGAGAAAGTGATAAAGGAAGTAAAAACCTTAGCACATCCAAGGGCGGCTCAATTGAGAGATATTATTTTGGGTTTGGAGGAAGCTAGTTTTTCTGAAGTAGAATCACTCACTGATGATGAACTAAATGCAAGCCAGCTAAAAGCCTTGAATTTGGCAAATGCTGCAAAGGATGTTGCTTTAATCCATGGCCCGCCTGGCACTGGCAAAACTACCACAATGGAAAAAGTAATTGCCAATGCGGTGAAAAGTGAAAAACAAGTTTTGGTATGCGCACCAAGTAATGCAGCGGTCGATTTGCTAGTGGAAAAGCTAGACGCCAAAGGGATTAAGGTAGTACGAATGGGTCATCCTGCCAGAATAACTGACCAGATTTTGTCCAGAACCTACGATGCTCAATTTACCCAGCATGAGTTTTACCATGATTTGAAAAGACTACGCATCAAAGCGGAGGAATTTTTCAAAATGGCGAATAAATATGATACAAATGTAAGCCGCTCGGAACGGTATCAGCGGAAATTAATTAAGGAAGAGGCACACAGATACAAGGCAGATGCTGAGCAATTAGAGTTTTATATTTCTAACTCCATCCTTAATGGAGTTCAAGTAATTGCTTGTACGCTTGTGGGCGCTTCTCATTATCTGATTCGGAATAGACGATATAGCACAGTATTTATCGATGAAGCTGCCCAAGCATTGGAGCCGGCTTGTTGGATTCCTATAATTAGAGCTGATAAGGTTGTGTTGGCAGGTGATCATTGCCAATTGCCACCGACAATCAAGAGCTACCAAGCGGCAAAGGCTGGATTGGAAATCACGCTATTCGAAAAGCTGATGAAGCGCAAAGAATTGGGACAAATGCTCCAAGTGCAGTATAGAATGAACAGTGTGATCATGGGTTTCTCTGCGAAATATTTTTATGATGGAGAATTATTTCCAGACCAATCGGTGGGAGATTGGCAATTAAAAGCTGATGAAGCTCCATTAGAATATATCGATACAGCGGGAGGAGGCATGGACGAGGAGGTGGAAGATGAAAGCCTAAGCAAATTTAATCCTGGCGAAAGCCAAATATTGCTCACTAGAGTGGAGCAATTGATTGATGGCTTAGGAATAGAATATTGTAAGGAAAATAATCTTAGCATTGGAATTATTTCGCCTTACAAAGCGCAAGTCCGCAAAATGGAAGAGGATATAAAGGACTACCGTAGGTATCCATTGCTACAAGAATTGAAAGGGCAGTGGTCCATTAATTCGATTGATGCTTTTCAGGGACAGGAGCGGGATATCATTGCAATGAGTATGGTAAGAAGCAATAATCATAACGAGATTGGGTTTCTAGCCGATGAAAGAAGGATGAACGTAGGTCTTACGCGAGCTCGTAAAAAATTGCTTGTAATTGGAGATTCTGCGACTATTGGCGCACATCCATTTTATAAGGCATGGCTTCAGTATGTGGAGACAAATGGCCAATATCGTAGCGTTTACGAAATTGACCAAGCTTCAATCGAATAGGGAAATTAGCTTTTGGGTTGCTTCAGTAGGAGCAAAGCTTCATCTCTTAGCTGAGGTGATGAAAAAGCCATGAAATCATAAATGTTGTCTGGAATGGCTTTGGCAGTGCCAAGGTCATTTCCCTTCAAATCGGTGAGCATACAGCCTGAAGCTTTTAGCATTGGGAAAGCCAGCAGATTATGAAAATCTGATAAATCTCTTGCTTCTATTATAAAATCGCAAGCTCCACGCGCAAGCTCGCATAAGTCGGTGGCTGAATTGTCGATAGCACGAATATCTTTGCAAGCGATCATAAGTGGTTTGGCAAAATCAATCACTTTGGCCGCTTGGGAATAGCCAGGTTTGATATAAGCTAAACTATTTTCTAATGCAACTGGACTTCTTTTTGGGAGCTTTGTTGCTTTTTGATTGAGCAATTTAGACTTGTACAAAGCCTTGCCATTTAAAGTGTAATATTGATCACCACTTCGAAGACCTTCAACAAAGCAAAAGCTTAGGTCATTGAAACTAATTTCACCTTCTTTTGCACAAAATGCCATTGCAAAAGCGGGATCTCCAATTTGCCTTTCCCAATTTCTGCTTCCATCTATAGGGTCAATGAAAAGTGTTGGAGAAGCAACTTCTGGATTAATTGGTTTTGCGCCTTCAATTACAATCCGGATAGGTAGGCCTTGAGTCTCATTTGAAAGAATTTTATAGGCAAGCTCATCAATTTTATGAGTGGCCTTTACCTCCCGCGGTTCATCAGTACGAGATGTTGATTTCATTTCACGGATAAGCACTTTGCGAATTTCCTTGGCAAGTCTTCTACCTAGTTTTATTAAATCTCTTTCGCTCCTTATAGCGAGTATTTTATTTCCTTTTATTCGCATTTTATTCTGAATCAATGAGTAAGCGTTTGCCAGATGCCGTTTATGTATTGTTATTATACTGTCCTTTGTTTTACGGTTTCAAATCTGCAATTTAGAAGCTGTAAAACAACGATACCACTATGAAAAATTTTGTTACACTGATAGTCGCATTATTAATAATGTCGCCAATTTTTGCCCAACAAACCTATATCCATTGCGGAACATTGATTGATGGCAAAGCCAATACTAGTCGAGCGCAAGTTACGCTAATCATCGAGGACAAAACTATTCGCGAGATCAGGGATGGTTATGTAAATGCACCAAATGGTGCGGCAACTATTGATTTGAAAAATGCTACGGTATTGCCGGGCTTCATCGATTTGCATGTGCATATCGAAGGCGAAACTAGTCCTACTAGGTATTCAGATGGTTTTAGATTGAATGTGGCGGATTTTGCATACCGCGCTACTCAATATGCAACAATTACCTTGATGTCGGGATTTACAACAGTTCGGGATTTGGGTGGTTCAGGTATCAATGTTTCCATGCGTGATGCGATTGCACAAGGCTTGATTGACGGCCCAAGGATTTTCACAGCTGAAAAATCTATTGCAACAACGGGCGGTCATGGCGATCCAACTAATGGTCTTCGCGAAGATTTGATGGGAAGTCCAACTCCTGTAGATGGTGTAATCAATGGGCCAGATGAAGCAAGACAAGCCGTTCGTCAGCGATATAAGAATAGAGCAGATTGGATTAAAATAACCGCAACAGGTGGTGTATTGAGTGTGGCTGCTGATGGCTCCAGACCTCAATTTTCGGAAGTAGAACTTGCCGCTTTGATGGAGACAGCACGTGATTATGATATTTTGGTAGCTGCTCACGCGCATGGTGATGAAGGTATGCGCCGAGCTTCAAATGCTGGAGTGACAACGATAGAGCATGGCACTTATATGAGCGAAGCTACTATGGATTTGATGAAGAAAAATGGAACCTATTTCGTGCCTACGATCACTGCAGGTAAATTCGCCGCAGCATCTGCTGAAATCCCAGGTTATTATCCTCCTGTGGTGGCAGCCAAAGCAAGAGCTATTGGCCCACTGATGCAGGATACTTTTAGAAAAGCATATCAAAAAGGCGTAATGATTGCATTTGGAACAGATGCGGGTGTTTTCCCGCATGGCGAGAATGCTAAAGAATTTGGCTATATGGTGGAAGCAGGAATGCCTCCAATGGAAGCTATCAAATCAGCAACTTCTGTGGCCGCTAAAGTGCTAAGAATGGATGATAAATTTGGCAGTATTGAGGCTGGAAAATTTGCCGACATCATTGCCGTACAAGGAAATCCGCTGGAAGATGTAAGTATTCTCTTAGATGTGAAATTTGTGATGAAGGAAGGGAAAGTTTACAAACAATAATTGCGAAATAAAGAAAAATGAGAGCGGATTGGCGAAAGTCATTCCGCTTTTTCATTTTTTATCCTCCCGCATTAGATCGTCGTAGTAGAAAGCGGGAGGAATTACTTGTTACTGAATTGCTGAAAATTGCTATCAAAAATTCTAAATTCTTCTTTCCTCAAAATTCAAAACCAACTGCATTAAAGTAGCTTTTAAATCAATTTTAAAGGATTAAGTATTGGAGCAGCCTTCAGCTATTTTTATAAACACCTATCTATTTTTTAAACCCTTCTTTTAAACAAGCTTTTATTCTTATTTTTGCAGCTTAATTGAGATTATGGAGAAGATAAGGAATTTCTGCATCATTGCACACATTGATCATGGGAAGAGTACGTTGGCAGATAGACTGCTTGAATTTACTCATACGGTAGAGGGGAGAGATATGCAGGAACAGCTTCTGGACAATATGGATCTGGAACGCGAAAGAGGCATTACTATTAAGAGTCATGCCATCCAAATGAAGTACAATTACAATGGTGAGGAATACACTTATAACCTGATTGATACGCCAGGCCACGTGGATTTCTCTTATGAAGTTTCTAGATCTATCGCTTCTTGTGAAGGAGCGTTATTGATTGTGGATGCTTCGCAAGGAATTGAAGCTCAGACGATTTCAAATCTTTATTTGGCTATCGAGCATGATCTTACCATCATACCAGTGCTTAATAAGATTGACCTTCCTGGCGCTATGCCCGAAGAGGTGAAGGATCAAGTAGTGGACTTGCTAGGCTGTAGTAGAGACGAAATTATTCTTGCAAGTGGCAAAGAAGGAATTGGTATTGAAGATATCCTGATGGCAATTGCAGAGCGAGTGCCAGCGCCAAAGGGTAGTGTAGATGCTCCATTGCAGGCCATGATTTTTGATTCGGTTTATAATTCATTTCGTGGAGTTGAAGTATTGTTCAGGATTTTCAACGGAACCATCAGAAAAGGTGATAAAGTAAAGTTCCTTGCAACGGGCAAAGAATACTTTGCGGATGAAATCGGCATATTAGGCGTGAAACAAATACCGCAAAATGAAATGAGGGCTGGCAATGTTGGCTATCTTATTTCAGGTATTAAAGTCGCCAAAGAGATTAAAGTTGGTGATACCATTACTCACGTAAAAGACGGTACAACCACCGCTTTGAAAGGTTTCGAGAATGTGAAGCCAATGGTATTTGCAGGTATTTATCCTGTGGACACTAGCGAATTTGAAGAGCTGCGATCTGCAATGGAAAAATTGCAGCTGAACGATGCCTCTCTAGTGTGGGAACCAGAAACTTCTGTTGCCCTTGGCTTTGGTTTTCGTTGTGGCTTCTTGGGAATGCTACACATGGAAATTGTGCAGGAAAGACTAGAGCGTGAATTTGGAATGACGGTGATTACCACTGTGCCTTCGGTGCAGTTCAAAGCCTACCTTACCGACGGAACCTCCCGCAACATCAATGCGCCATCAGAAATGCCCGATCCAAGTAAGCTTAGCTACGTGGAAGAGCCATACATCAAAGCGCAAATCATTACCAAATCTGATTACATCGGAGCTATTATGAACCTTTGTATGGAGAAAAGAGGAATTCTGCAGAATCAGGTTTATTTGACTACAGATAGAGTAGAGCTTATTTTTGATATGCCGTTGGGCGAAATCGTTTTTGATTTCTTCGATAAATTGAAGACTCTTTCAAGAGGCTACGCTTCATTGGATTATGAATTGAAAGGATTCAAAACTTCAAGTATGGTTAAACTTGATGTGCTGTTGAATGGAGAAAAAGTTGATGCTTTGTCTGCGATTGTGCATAGAGATAAAGCCTATGAGTGGGGCAAGCGCCTTTGTGAGAAATTGAAGGAATTGATTCACCGCCAAATGTTCGAAATTGCTATTCAGGCAGCTATCGGCACCAAAGTAATTGCTAGAGAAACGGTAAAAGCACTTCGTAAAAATGTGACAGCTAAATGTTACGGTGGTGATATCTCTCGTAAGCGTAAACTTCTGGAAAAGCAGAAAAAGGGTAAAAAACGTATGCGTCAAGTGGGAACCGTAGAAATTCCTCAGGAAGCATTTATGGCTGTATTGAAATTAGACTAATCCAAATTGATGTATCAACTTTTAGACGGAAAGCGGATTTCTTCGGAGATCAAAGATGAACTTACAGCAATGGTTGCCGATGTGAAAAAGGCGGGAGGTAAAGTGCCTCACCTAGCTGCAGTTTTGGTTGGAAATGATGGCGGAAGCGAAACTTATGTAAATCACAAAGTAAAAGCTTGTGAACAAATTGGCTTCGAATCTACCTTGCTTCGATACAATGATGATATTTCCGAAGAAGAGTTGCTAAAAGTGGTGGATGGATTAAATCAGAATGAAGAAATCGATGGATTTATTGTTCAGCTTCCTTTGCCGAAGCATATTTCTGTAGATAAGGTGATCGAAGCAATCAGACCAGAGAAAGATGTGGATGGGTTTCATCCAGTAAATTATGGTCGCATGGCTTCAAATTTACCGGCATATATGTCTGCAACTCCTTATGGTATTGTGGAATTAATCAAGCGATACAATATCCCGACCAAAGGAAAGCATTGCGTTGTCGTAGGTAGAAGTCATATTGTGGGAGCGCCGGTTTCTATTTTGATGGCACGTCCAGATTATCCAGGCGATTGTACAGTTACGCTTTGCCACAGACATACTGATGATTTGGCCAAACATACTTTACAGGCAGACATATTAATAGTAGCAGTTGGTAAGCCTGGCCTAATCACCAAGGAAATGGTGAAAGAAGGTGCAGTGGTTATCGACGTAGGCACCACCCGCGTTCCAGATGCAAGCAAAAAATCAGGCTTCGCTTTGAAGGGGGACGTTGTATTTGAGGAGGTTGCTCCAAAAACTTCGTATATTACGCCTGTTCCAGGTGGAGTTGGCCCAATGACTATCGCATCTTTGATGTGGAATACTTGGCTAGCTTCGAGGAAAATAGTTTTTTCATAATATTCACCGTGCGGTTCAATTACCCGCCTTGTCAAAAATTATCATGCAAAATACCCAATTACAGGACAATCGTCCATATTCTAAAGTCCTTCAAAATCCACGTGTAGATTCAGGTTACGAATTGCCCTTGATGGAATCGTTTTACACCATTCAAGGAGAAGGTGCTCATCGAGGCAAAGCAGCATATTTCATTCGTTTGGGAGGTTGCCCAGTTGGTTGCGTTTGGTGCGATGTGAAAGATTCTTGGGATGTGAAAAACCACCCGATTACTCAGATTGACTTGATGGTGCAAGATGCAGTGAAAAACCGCGGGAGGATAGCCGTGATTACAGGTGGTGAACCTGCTGCTTTCGAAATGGGGCCATTAACAGGCGCACTTAAAGAAGCAGGCTTTCGTACGCATATAGAAACATCTGGTGTATTCGAATTGAGTGGGGAATGGGACTGGATTTGCTTCTCTCCAAAGAAATTCAAGAAACCAACTGAAGATATTTACAATCGGGCACATGAATTGAAGGTGGTAGTTTACAATAAGAGTGATTTCGATTGGGCAGTAAAACATGCCTCCAAAGTAAATCCTAATTGTAAACTTTATTTGCAGCCCGAGTGGAGCAAAGCAAAAGAAATGATGCCGCTTATCGTTGAATTTATCAAGGAACATCCCGAATGGGAAATTTCTTTGCAAATCCATAAATACATGGAAATACCGTAGCTATGAGAATATTTGCTCTCTTTTTTGTACTTCTTACAACGCTTGGATTTAATAGTCAAGCTCAGCAAGAATTGGGTACTAAAAACAAAAGAGCAGCAGATTTATATATAGAGTCGGAAAATTATGTTATCAGAAGGCAATATCCTCAAGCCATCAGTTTATTAAATCAAGCGCTGAACAGAGATTATCAATTTGCTGAGGCGCATTTGAGATTGGGTACTTGCTACAAGGCTATTGAGGATAATGCAGGAGCAATCAAGCATTTTACTGAGGTAATCAAATTGAAGCCTGAAGATTCTCGATATTCAATGGCCTATTTTGTATTGGCCGAAATTAGTATCAAAGAAGGCAAATATGATGAGGCCATTGAGCTACTAAATCAGCATCAAAAAATTGCTCCAAAAGGGAATTTATTGGATGAAGGTGCTCGCATGATTCAGAATGCGCAATTCGCTAAGCAGGCAATTAACAATCCAGTGGAATTTAATCCACAGCCCTTATCTAGCAAGGTCAATATTTTCCAGCTGCAATATTTCCCAGTACTTACTGCAGATGAAAAAACTCTGTTTTTCACAGCCCGAAACGGCAATGCCCGTACAGATGATGAGGACATTTTCATAAGCACAAAGGATACTTTTGGAGAATGGACGACGCCAGAATCCATTTCGAGAAATATCAATACAAGATTCAATGAAGGGACATGTTCGATTTCGGCTGATGGTAGAATGATGATTTTCACAGCCTGCGAAGGAAGGCAAGGCTATGGAAGTTGTGACTTGTATGTGACCTACAAAATAGGAGAGGAGTGGTCGGTTCCAAACAATCTTGGGCCAAACATCAATAGCCCACAATGGGATTCTCAGCCAAGCTTATCTGCTGATGGGAATACTCTCTACTTTGTTTCGAATAGGCCAGGTGGTATTGGCAGTAGAGATATATATGTTAGCTACAGAAACGAAGCTGGCGATTGGACGATGGCGCAAAATCTTGGCGAGCCTATTAATACCAGTTCGGATGAGGTTTCTCCTTTTATACATGCCAATGGATTGACATTCTTCTTTGCATCCAATGGTCATCCCGGCTTTGGTGGCTTTGATTTGTTCTCCACAGAAATCAAGGCTGATAATACTTGGGGAGCGATTAAAAATCTGGGCTATCCAATTAATACTTCCGAAGATCAAGTGAGCTTATTTATTGCAGCAAGTGGAACTACCGCCTATTATGCCAATGAGAGAAAGCAAGGCAATCAATATATAGATAGCAAAATATACAGTTTCGAGTTGCCTCCACAATTGCAGGTAACCCGCGGTGTTAACTATGTAAAAGGGCGGGTGGTAGATGCAATCACACAAAAGCCAATTGTTGCTACGGTAGAGCTGTACGATTTGGAAACAGATGAATTATCCTCCCGCGTCAAATCAGACTCACTTACTGGAGAATACTTGATCACATTAACAAAAGGATCAGAGTATGCTCTGTATGTAAATAAGAATGGCTATTTATTCGATAGCCGATATTTCAGCTTTCAAGAAGACGATTCAGTAAATCCTGAATTAGCAGATATCCTTCTTAACAAAATCAATAGAGGAGAGTCCGTTAATTTGAACAACATCTTTTTCGATTTCGATAAATTCGTGTTGAGAGAGAAATCAAAAACCGAACTAAAGAAGATCATTTCTTTTTTGAATGCCTATCCTGACATTAAAATTGAAATTGAAGGACACACCGATAATGTAGGCTCTGCTCAATATAACCTCGAGCTTTCTAGAAATAGGGCCCTATCCGTGTATGAATACCTGATGGAAAATAATGTGGCTGATAATCGGGTGTACTACAAAGGCTACGGTATGGAGAAGCCCATCGCCACTAATGAAACCGAAGAAGGAAGGCAAATGAATAGAAGAATTGCTTTTAAGATTTTGTAGTATTTTTTGTTAAAATAGACCTCATTTTCAATTCCTAATTTCTACCTTTTATCATAAGTAGGGCTTAAAAGCGCTAGAGGCTGAAAAAAAACCAAATTAGGAGAAACTTTTTCATATAATTAATAATATATTATGTTGCAATTAAGTAATTGTTAATTTTTCGATTCTTCTAAATTATCAGTTGATAGTGGATTAATTAAATACTATTCTGAAAATGTGGGTTTTATTATATCTCATTAAAACAGGTCTTATAAAACTCAGAATTAAATATAAATTTTAAATTTTAAAGCGAATAAAATTTTTTTTTAATTTTTAACATGTTCAATTTCAATATTTTGATAAAATGAATTTTGACATTGAATTTTCACCCATGAAAGTGTCATTTTTCAAAAACTGTAAAAAAAGTCATATTTTAAGATATTTGGTAGCTAAAAAAAAAGTGCAATTTTGAAGCCATACAACTTTCGTTTTTCAGCAAAAATCGTTGTTTAAGTTATTTTAAGGACTGTTTATCACACTTGCTTTGGTCAAATTGTTTGAATAGTTTTCGGTATAAATAAATTCACAACTAACAATTTTTGAGTATGAAGAACTATTTACTTATGACAGTTCTGCTTTGCTTGGCGGTAGTTAATCTATCGTTTGCTCAAACGCGGACTATTACGGGTACTGTAACTTCTGCTGAAGATGGCGAGCCGCTACCAGCAGTTAGTATACAGTTGAAAGGTACCACCACAGGTGCTATCACCGAACTTGACGGAACGTACCGTATCAATGTGCCACAATCTGGTGGTGTTTTGGTATTCTCTTTTGTTGGGTTAACAAGAAAAGAGGTAAACATTGGCAACAATACAGTTGTAGATGTTCAGCTTGTTTCTGACATCAAAACCTTGGGAGAGATCATTGTAACGGGTGTTGCAGCGGGTACTCCAGAGAAGAAATTAAGTTTTACTGTAGGTAAGTTGAATGAGGAAATCATTCAGCAGGCACCTGCGGTGAATGCGGGTGCCGCCTTGCAAGGTAAAATTGCAGGTGTACGCGTAGTACAAAGTTCACAGCCAGGTGCTGGAGCGAGTATTCAATTGCGTGGTAACTCTACGATTGGTACAGGAGCTTCTACACCGCTTATTGTTGTGGATGGTGTATTAACAGAAGGTGGTTTGTCTACGGTAAATGCGCAAGATATTGAGCGTATAGAGGTACTGAAAGGTGCGTCTGCAGCTTCTTTATTTGGTTCACGTGCAGCGAATGGTGTAATTCAGATCTTCACGAAGTCGGGTGCATCGAATGCGGTAGGTCAAACGATCGTAAGAGTACGTAATGAGATAGGTGGTGCAACTGCTTATAATTCAAGAGCTCCACAGAAGACATCTCATCACCATTTCTTGACAAATCCTGATGGCACTATCCAAGTAAATGACAGTGGTGTGACTTTCTTGGGAAGAGCCGATCCTCGTGGTATCGCAGATAAACCATTTGCGGAGCCAATTTTTGATCATTTGTCTGAAGTGTTCAGCGGTGGTCAATTCATGACAAATTACGCGGCGATTTCTCACAACACGGGTAAGTCAAACATATTGACTTCAGTAGAGCATCAGCGTAACACAGGTCCAGTAACCTTCAATGAGGGTGAGCGTCGTTTCAACTTCAGAGTAAACTTAGATCACCAAGTATCGGATCGTTTGAAAGTATCTGCGAGGACTTTATTTGTGAGAAGAAGTTTGGATAACAGAGGATTAAATGGCTTTGGTGGTACAAGAGGTGTGTTGAGAACCTTATTTATGATGGATCCAACAGCGGATCTGAATCAGCCAAATGCAAATGGCCAGCCTTATCAGTGGAACATCAATAAGTATAATGATACAGATGGAACGAACCCACTATACACGCTTTCTCGCGTAAGACAAGATTCATACCGTACACGTTTCTTAGGAAACTTTGGTGTGAATTATGAACTAGCAGATGGTTTAACATTAGAGTATGCTTTCGGTATCGACTCTGATCATACAGATGGATATGGTTTCTTGAACAAGGGCCACTTAGATGTGTCAGCGGGTAATACTCCATTATTAGGTTCATTGAGCCGTAACTGGGATGCATCGAATGCGATTACCTCTAGTACTACGATGGTTTATGTAAAGAAATTTGGTGATTTCTTATTGCGTTCTAGAGTATTCTACATGTATGAAGACAGACAGGACAAAGGCTTTGGAGCTTCTGGTTCTGATCTAGCGGTAGGTGGTATCAATCAGTTACAAAACATGAGAGTACAAAACCCATCTTCTTCATCAATTTCTCAAGTAACTGCTAATAACTTTGCTTTAGCGGTAGGTGGTGATTACTTAGATAAGTACATTTTCGATGTAATTGTGCGTCGTGAAGCGGTGTCTTTGTTTGGATCAGAAGAAAGATGGCAGTCGTTTGGTCGTGTATCAGCGGCATATCGTTTATCAGAGGACATAACTATTCCAGGATTCCAAGAGTTTGCGTTAAGAGCATCTTATGGTACTTCTGGTGGTCGTCCAGGTTTCGCGTCTCAGTATGAGCAGCGACCATTGAGTGGAGCAGGTGTAATTGGTGGTGGTGGTAACTTAGGTAACCGTTTCTTGAAGCCAAACACAACTGCTGAATTAGAGTTGAGTTTGAATGCTGAGTTCCTTGATCGTTTCACGTTCAATGGCGGTTACTCAAGACAAGACAACAGAGATCAGATTATTTCTGTGCCATTGAGTGCGGTAGCAGGTTTCTCCTCTCAGATCCAGAATGCTGGTACGCTTGCGACAAACACGATCGAATTGACTTTAGGCTATAGCGCGATTCGTAGTAGAGATATGTCATTGGATTTCAATTTAGTTTGGGATAGAACAAGACAGCAAATTACTGAATTTAATAGACCAGAGCAATTGGTAGGTTACACGATTTGGAGAGAAGGTGCTACCTTAGGTGTGATTGCAGGTCAGAAGTTCGCGACTTCATTGGATCAGGTAGCGAACCAAGTTCCTGCAGGTCAAACGCTTGAGGACTATTTCACGATCAACAGAGATGGTTTTGTGATTCGTAGTGGTACAGAATTCACTGCGCAAGAGCGTCCAATTGTGGTAAGAAATGATGCAGGTGCTCCATCGATCGAAGAGATTGGTGATTTCAACGCTGATTTCAACATGGGTATCAACACGACTTTCCGTTACAAGGGTTTGAACGTATATATGCTATGGGATACACAAGTAGGTGGTAATACATACTACCAAGGTGGTCAGTGGATGGCGAGAGATTTGTTACACCCAATGTTTGATCAGTCTATGCATCCAGAAGGTCAGCAGAAACGTACAGCCTACTTTAGTGCACTTTATAATGTAGCACAACCTACTTCTTTCTGGGTTGAAGATTCGGATTACGTAAGATTGCGTGAATTAGCGTTTAACTACACGGTAAACCGTCAGCAGTTGGAGCGTTTAGGTGCATTTGGCTTTATCAAAGGTATTAAGTTTGGTTTAGTGGGTAGAAACTTATTGTTATTCTCACAATACCCAGGTTTTGATCCAGAAGTGGGTAATGCATTAACGAGAGTGGATGATTTCAATTATCCATTAACGAGAACTTTCAGTGGTTCAATTGAGTTTACATTTTAATTATAATGAATATGAAAATGAATATCATCAAATCTTCAGCCAAGTGGTTACTTGGCGCGGCGTTGGTAGTGGGGTTCACGGGTTGCGAGGATTTAGAGGTTGAGAACCTTAATAACCCTGATCGCTCCAAGATATTGGAGAATCCTGCGGAGTACATACAGATCATCGAGGGTCAGTATGCAGGTTGGTGGAATGGCACAGAGAAGAGTGATCCGCATTGGGGACTATCAGTGGCAGGTCAATCAATGACTTCAAGCTGGGGTAACTGGGCGGCGCAAGACTTGGGTACGATCCCTCGTCAGCAGTTAGAGAATACGCTTACGTATAATCGTCGTGCAGTAATGACTACGCCTTGGTATAATTTGAATGCTGCCTTGGCAGGTACCAATGACGTAATGCGTTTCATCACTGTAGACAAGATCCCAGTAATTGTGGATGGAGTAAATAGAACGCAAGAAGCGATTGCATTAGGCAAAGGTCTTCAAGGCTTGGCCTTAGGTTCTTTAGGTTTATTATTTGATCAAGCGTTTGCTGTAGATGAGACTACTGATATTGAAGCAGGTATCACTATGGTTCCCTATGATCAAGTAATTTCAATGGCAAGACAGAAGTTGAGCGAAGCGATACAAATAGCAAGTACCAACAATTTCACTGTGAGAATATTCAATGATATTGGCTGGACTTCTGCACAATTTGCGCAATACTTAAGAACACAATCAGCGAAGTTAGAAGCATTGTCTGCAAGAAATGCGAGTGAAACGACAAGCAATACCAACTGGGCGGAAATATTACAGTTGACTAATGCAGGCATTCAAGCAGATGTGAATGTATTGGGTGATGGTGGTATAGTATGGTGGAACCGTATCAAACTCCAAGGACAGGATCGAGGTTGGGCATTTGTCTCTACCCGTGTAGTCAACATGATGGATAGTAGAACGCCACATCCATGGCCAGATGGCGTGAACTCAGTTCCAGTTCCATCAGATCCAAGAGATAGAAGGATGACGACGGATTTCGGTGTAGCATCGCCTCCATTCCAAGCGGCGAGAGGATACTATTTCTTCTCTATGTATTTCTATAAGCGTTTCCAGTCATACAGAGCAAACTTGAACACAAATATACTTCATATGTCATTGGCGGATAATGATTTGTTGCGTGCAGAGGCATTAGTAAGAACGAATGGTTCTAAAGCGCAAGCGGCAGAGTTGATCAACAAGACGCGCGTAACACGCGGAGGCTTAGCGCCATTGACGGGAGCAGAGAGCAACGATGTATTGTTAGCAGCGATAGTGTATGAGCAATTAGTTGAGTTAGGTTGGACAAACCTTAATTCGAATGGTTACTTCTACAGAAGAGCTACGACAGTAGGTTCACAGCAATTGTTTCCAGGCACGATCCCTCACTTACCAGTACCAGCACAAGAGCTGAATGTACTTGGCTTGCCTGAGTATTCGTTTGGTGGAGCGTAAGTTTCAAAAAGTATAAACTATTTAAAACAGGAGATGGGCATATACCCATCTCTTGTTTTCATTTAAAAGTAAAAGTGATGAAGAAGATTAAATCCATTTACCTATTATTGACGTTAGCGACCATTATGGTGCTCACGCTAGGATCATGTGACAAGCCATCCGATGGCAATGTGGAACCAGGAACGGAAACGCCCGGAAATCCCAGCCCAGCATAAGTAGGGATACTGCTTTAAAAATTCAATCACATTAGGTACATTCAGTACCTTTTTTTATTTTAGGGAGCTTAATTTTTCTTAATTAAGTAGATTTATTTTTTGTTAATAGTAAATCGAATTCATTTTTTGGCTTTCTAAAACTTCTGACCGAATATCAATGTTAAGCTTCTGAATCAATTGAAACTGCTTTTTGGAATTTTGATAAGTTAAAAACCGTATGAAAAATATCTTTTTTGGTTTCTTATTGATGTTGGCAAGTGTGGCTAGCCTACAAAGCCAAGATAAATTAAATATTGACTCGCTTAATTTACGTACAGAAGGTAAAGAAGCCTATTTCAGTAAGTACTTTAACAGAGATGGAGGTTTACTTAAGTTGTATGCCGATAGGTATAATCTAAACTATGTCGAAAAGGATGGAGAAATAAATACAGATGATAAATATTTATTCTTTAATCTTAGCCCCACTGGTCATCCCATTTTTATTGGGCCATATGAAACTAGGTCAGGAAGAGTTGTGAAAGCTGATCTTGTTTACCCTCTTGGCAATTCAGGATTAAGATTGACTGGGAAGGGAATGAAAATGGGAGTATTTGATGGAGGTCGGATCCAATTAGAGCATCAGGAATTTCAAGGCAGGGTAAAAATGGTTGATAATGTGCAGCAAAATAATTTTCATGCTACGCACGTTACCGGAATAATAGCAGCGGGAGGTATAAATCCTAATTCAAGAGGTGTTGCCTACGAATCCTCTATCGATGGCTACACTTTCGATAGTTTTGACAGAAAGCTCATTCAGGCTTTAGACGATGGCTTGGCTATAAGCAATCACTCTTATGGCCCTGCTACTGGCTGGTCTCGAGACCCGAGTTTTAAGCATGAATGGCGTTGGTATGGTGACTCAACTATTAGTGAGACCATAGACTACAAATTTGGTTATTATTCTGATTGGGCTCAATTTCATGATGCCTTAATCTATTTTTATCCATTTCATATTTTGGTTACTTCAGCGGGAAATTCTAGATCTCAAAATGGCCCATCATCCCCATTTACACATGAAATAAATAGAGGCGGCTCATGGCAAACCTCAACTAAACGCCGTGAGGCAAATGGGCCCTACGATTCGACACCATTTGCAGGTGTTGCAAAAAATATAATTACTGTTGGCGCAATTTCTGGTTCTAATCCAAATGAGTTTTCGATGGCCACTTTTAGTTCTTGGGGGCCAACAGATGATGGTAGAATCAAACCTGATTTGGTAGGAGTAGGTGTCGGTGTGTTTTCTACATTGGAAAACTCTGGGGATCAAACGAACCGATACGGACCACTACAGGGAACCTCTATGTCAAGCCCTAATGTTGCAGGAGGTTTATTGCTAATTCGACAACATTTTTTGCAAAATCTAGATTATAACCCTCTAGCTTCAACCATTAAAGCCCTAGGAATTCATACAGCCAAACAGCAATCAGCTGCAGGAATAGGTCCAAATTATAGGTTTGGCTGGGGTTTGTTGGATGTTGAATTTGCAGTAAATCAAATCACAAAGCTTGATTCCAGTACATATGTGATTGAAGAATTTATAATAAGGAATGGGCAGGTAATAGAGAAGTTTGTAAACTCAGACGGCAATAATCCTTTGAAAGTAACACTTGCTTGGACAGATCCCGAGGGTGATATTCCTCCCGCCACACTCAATCCAAGAGATACAATATTGGTAAATGATATTGACTTAAAAGTGATCGACCCAGACGGAAATGAGTTTTTTCCGTATATTTTGGATCCAGCAAATCCAGCAAATCCAGCTACCACTGGAGTTAATTATTTGGATAATATTGAAATGGTTGAGATTCTTAACCCGAAACCAGGGAAATACAAAATTGAGATTTCTCATAAAAAGGCTTCACTAGAGAATGGTTTACAAATTTTATCTTTAATAGCCACAGGAGGCGATTTAAAATCTGATTTCAATAACCTGTACTGGATTGGTGGGACAGGTGAATGGAGTAATCCAGCTAATTGGTCTGATACACAAAAGGGCAATCCTGCGGATCGAATTCCGACCAAAAATGATATTGTCAGATTTGATAACAGCTCATTTGCAGAAAAGTCCCAGATCATTAAGATTGGTCAGAATGCTGAATGTTTAAACCTAATATACAGTTCAGATTCTTTAGCAATATTTGATTTCTCGGATGCTATTCTAAATGTTGGCGGTTCAATCTTTTTGACTTCCAAACTTGATATAAATGGGAATGGGAAGATTCAGTTGACTGGCGAAAAGCTTAAGTTCAATGGTATTGCGACTGGAGGTAATGATTTGAGTAGTTTGGAACTTCTAATCAAAAGCGATAATGCATTGTTTGAAATTGAAGATAGTCTGCGAGTTGATAAGTTGATTTTAGAAAGAGGATTATTAAACTTAAGCGAAAAGTATATTCAAGTAAATGATTTAGCAACCATTGGTGATCAATTTACGGGAATTGATATTCGGAATTCTACCATTGAAGTTGGAAATTCTTTCCTTATAAGTGATAGCACGCAAATTCTTCTCACCAGCAACTCCACTTTAGTATTTGGCAGTGGGGCTGAAGACAAAGATTCTTTCTTCTCAGCGAGTGAATTGCAATTCAATTCGCTAATAAATAAGGCCGGAAACTTAATAATGAATGGTGGAAGTACTTTTCGCTTAGTGAAAAATGAAGGAAGCTTACTTATTGATGAATCGATGCAGTTCGACTCATTGGTGCTTTATGGTAATAGTAGTGTAGCCTTATCTGAAAATGTAACTCTTGATTTAGGTGCTATTGATATTAAGAATGATGTAAATAATGTAGTATCTTTTTCTGGATCCGACTCAGGCGAAAGTGCGGTTCGTGTTTCTGGTAATATTAAGTATTGTTTTGATTACGTCAATATCTCTGATGTTTTGAGTACAGGTCAAGCAACGTTGAATGTAGGAATTAATGGTTCACTTTCTGGCGTCACAGATGGTTGGTTTGCTGAGGAATGCGAGAATGTCTTATTTGCAGATTTTTCATTTGAAAATCCATGTGTGGATGGAGTCACTAAATTTTTGAATTCGAGTACAGGTTCTCCTACCTCGATTCAATGGACAATAAGGACTGTTGGTGGAGAACTAATTGAAACAAGGGAATCAGAGAATTTGGAAATTGCCTTTGAAAATACAGGAGTGTATATTATTTCACTTGAAGTTAAGAAAGACGATTTAGTAAAAAGCTTCACAAAGAGTATTGAGATAAATAATAATCCACTTACGAGTTTAACTATTTTTGAAGACGGTAAATTATTAGCCGCTACGTTAAGTGGAATTAGCTTTCAATGGTTTTTGAATGGCGAACAAATTGATGGAGCTACACAAAGGTTATATGAGCCACAATCTGATGGGGATTTTCAAGTTTTAGGCTTTGATGGAAAATGTAGTTTTCTTTCGCCAATATTTACTGTGCGAAATGAAGTGGTAGGGATAGAGGAAGAATTTATTGTAAATGGTGTTTTAATTTATCCAAACCCTCTAGAGAGTCAATTGAATCTATTGTTCAACTCCCTCAATTTTTCTGGTGATGTTAGGATCAGATTATCAAGTGTCACAGGAAATATACTTTTGTCAGATAAGATCACCATTGATAGCTCCAATATTGAGGCACAAATTTCGCTAGAGCAAATTCCTAAGGGTATATATATTATTATTATCGAGCATGGTAATAAAGAAATTAGAAAGCGTATTGTCAAGAACTAAATTTGAATTGGTAAAACGATTAAGCTCGCTTTAGGCTCTTTATTTTTTATCATCAAAGGAAGATTTCCAATTTGGAAGTCTTCCTTTTTTTTTGATCCAACCAATATAAATCAATTCTTCCCTAGGCTCTTATTTTAAATGTTTTAGATGCATTGTTTCCTTAGGTGAGAGCTATGAGTTTTCAATTCGGTTCATGAAGACGTAGTTAATTTCTTTATTGTTTCGAGCAATTTTGGCCTTTAGTTGTTGTGGATTTGCTGCAATTTATTCGATCAATTAACAATTTGGTAACCCATATTATTAGCTCAAAAGCAATTTTTTTATCTTTTATTTTGATGAATAATTTACGCTTATTATTTACTTTAAATTAAGAAGTAAATAGATTTTTAATAAGATGTAAAGCATTGAAATACAGACATATGTAATATTTATCATCACAAATAATAATCGAAAAAAATGAATTTAACTTATATGGATTAATAATCTTATTTGGATAGAATACTTGAAGAAGTGATATTTTTTTTTTGTTAATAAATTCAAATGCTTACTTTTGGAATGACTCCAAAATTAATTCTTACTTAAACTATTAACTTATGAAGAACTATTTACTAATGACAGTTCTGGTTTGCTTGGCGGTAGTTAACCTATCGTTTGCTCAAACACGGACTATTACGGGTACTGTAACTTCTGCTGAAGATGGCGAGCCGCTTCCAGCAGTTAGTATACAGTTGAAAGGTACCACTACAGGTGCTATCACCGAACTTGACGGAACCTATAGTATCAATGTGCCACAATCTGGTGGTGTTTTGGTATTCTCTTTTGTTGGGTTAACAAGAAAAGAGGTAAACATTGGCAACAATACAGTTGTAGATGTTCAGCTTGTTTCTGACATCAAAACCTTGGGAGAGATCATTGTAACGGGTGTTGCAGCGGGTACTCCAGAGAAGAAATTAAGTTTTACTGTAGGTAAGTTGAATGAGGAAATCATTCAGCAGGCACCTGCGGTGAATGCGGGTGCCGCCTTGCAAGGTAAAATTGCAGGTGTACGCGTAGTACAAAGTTCACAGCCAGGTGCTGGAGCGAGTATTCAATTGCGTGGTAACTCTACGATTGGTACAGGAGCTTCTACACCGCTTATTGTTGTGGATGGTGTATTAACAGAAGGTGGTTTGTCTACGGTAAATGCGCAAGATATTGAGCGTATAGAGGTACTGAAAGGTGCGTCTGCAGCTTCTTTATTTGGTTCACGTGCAGCGAATGGTGTAATTCAGATCTTCACGAAGTCGGGTGCATCGAATGCGGTAGGTCAAACGATCGTAAGAGTACGTAATGAGATAGGTGGTGCAACTGCTTATAATTCAAGAGCTCCACAGAAGACATCTCATCACCATTTCTTGACAAATCCTGATGGCACTATCCAAGTAAATGACAGTGGTGTGACTTTCTTGGGAAGAGCCGATCCTCGTGGTATCGCAGATAAACCATTTGCGGAGCCAATTTTTGATCATTTGTCTGAAGTGTTCAGCGGTGGTCAATTCATGACAAATTACGCGGCGATTTCTCACAACACGGGTAAGTCAAACATATTGACTTCAGTAGAGCATCAGCGTAACACAGGTCCAGTAACCTTCAATGAGGGTGAGCGTCGTTTCAACTTCAGAGTAAACTTAGATCACCAAGTATCGGATCGTTTGAAAGTATCTGCGAGGACTTTATTTGTGAGAAGAAGTTTGGATAACAGAGGATTAAATGGCTTTGGTGGTACAAGAGGTGTGTTGAGAACCTTATTTATGATGGATCCAACAGCGGATCTGAATCAGCCAAATGCAAATGGCCAGCCTTATCAGTGGAACATCAATAAGTATAATGATACAGATGGAACGAACCCACTATACACGCTTTCTCGCGTAAGACAAGATTCATACCGTACACGTTTCTTAGGAAACTTTGGTGTGAATTATGAACTAGCAGATGGTTTAACATTAGAGTATGCTTTCGGTATCGACTCTGATCATACAGATGGATATGGTTTCTTGAACAAGGGCCACTTAGATGTGTCAGCGGGTAATACTCCATTATTAGGTTCATTGAGCCGTAACTGGGATGCATCGAATGCGATTACCTCTAGTACTACGATGGTTTATGTAAAGAAATTTGGTGATTTCTTATTGCGTTCTAGAGTATTCTACATGTATGAAGACAGACAGGACAAAGGCTTTGGAGCTTCTGGTTCTGATCTAGCGGTAGGTGGTATCAATCAGTTACAAAACATGAGAGTACAAAACCCATCTTCTTCATCAATTTCTCAAGTAACTGCTAATAACTTTGCTTTAGCGGTAGGTGGTGATTACTTAGATAAGTACATTTTCGATGTAATTGTGCGTCGTGAAGCGGTGTCTTTGTTTGGATCAGAAGAAAGATGGCAGTCGTTTGGTCGTGTATCAGCGGCATATCGTTTATCAGAGGACATAACTATTCCAGGATTCCAAGAGTTTGCGTTAAGAGCATCTTATGGTACTTCTGGTGGTCGTCCAGGTTTCGCGTCTCAGTATGAGCAGCGACCATTGAGTGGAGCAGGTGTAATTGGTGGTGGTGGTAACTTAGGTAACCGTTTCTTGAAGCCAAACACAACTGCTGAATTAGAGTTGAGTTTGAATGCTGAGTTCCTTGATCGTTTCACGTTCAATGGCGGTTACTCAAGACAAGACAACAGAGATCAGATTATTTCTGTGCCATTGAGTGCGGTAGCAGGTTTCTCCTCTCAGATCCAGAATGCTGGTACGCTTGCGACAAACACGATCGAATTGACTTTAGGCTATAGCGCGATTCGTAGTAGAGATATGTCATTGGATTTCAATTTAGTTTGGGATAGAACAAGACAGCAAATTACTGAATTTAATAGACCAGAGCAATTGGTAGGTTACACGATTTGGAGAGAAGGTGCTACCTTAGGTGTGATTGCAGGTCAGAAGTTCGCGACTTCATTGGATCAGGTAGCGAACCAAGTTCCTGCAGGTCAAACGCTTGAGGACTATTTCACGATCAACAGAGATGGTTTTGTGATTCGTAGTGGTACAGAATTCACTGCGCAAGAGCGTCCAATTGTGGTAAGAAATGATGCAGGTGCTCCATCGATCGAAGAGATTGGTGATTTCAACGCTGATTTCAACATGGGTATCAACACGACTTTCCGTTACAAGGGTTTGAACGTATATATGCTATGGGATACACAAGTAGGTGGTAATACATACTACCAAGGTGGTCAGTGGATGGCGAGAGATTTGTTACACCCAATGTTTGATCAGTCTATGCATCCAGAAGGTCAGCAGAAACGTACAGCCTACTTTAGTGCACTTTATAATGTAGCACAACCTACTTCTTTCTGGGTTGAAGATTCGGATTACGTAAGATTGCGTGAATTAGCGTTTAACTACACGGTAAACCGTCAGCAGTTGGAGCGTTTAGGTGCATTTGGCTTTATCAAAGGTATTAAGTTTGGTTTAGTGGGTAGAAACTTATTGTTATTCTCACAATACCCAGGTTTTGATCCAGAAGTGGGTAATGCATTAACGAGAGTGGATGATTTCAATTATCCATTAACGAGAACTTTCAGTGGTTCAATTGAGTTTACATTTTAATTATAATGAATATGAAAATGAATATCATCAAATCTTCAGCCAAGTGGTTACTTGGCGCGGCGTTGGTAGTGGGGTTCACGGGTTGCGAGGATTTAGAGGTTGAGAACCTTAATAACCCTGATCGCTCCAAGATATTGGAGAATCCTGCGGAGTACATACAGATCATCGAGGGTCAGTATGCAGGTTGGTGGAATGGCACAGAGAAGAGTGATCCGCATTGGGGACTATCAGTGGCAGGTCAATCAATGACTTCAAGCTGGGGTAACTGGGCGGCGCAAGACTTGGGTACGATCCCTCGTCAGCAGTTAGAGAATACGCTTACGTATAATCGTCGTGCAGTAATGACTACGCCTTGGTATAATTTGAATGCTGCCTTGGCAGGTACCAATGACGTAATGCGTTTCATCACTGTAGACAAGATCCCAGTAATTGTGGATGGAGTAAATAGAACGCAAGAAGCGATTGCATTAGGCAAAGGTCTTCAAGGCTTGGCCTTAGGTTCTTTAGGTTTATTATTTGATCAAGCGTTTGCTGTAGATGAGACTACTGATATTGAAGCAGGTATCACTATGGTTCCCTATGATCAAGTAATTTCAATGGCAAGACAGAAGTTGAGCGAAGCGATACAAATAGCAAGTACCAACAATTTCACTGTGAGAATATTCAATGATATTGGCTGGACTTCTGCACAATTTGCGCAATACTTAAGAACACAATCAGCGAAGTTAGAAGCATTGTCTGCAAGAAATGCGAGTGAAACGACAAGCAATACCAACTGGGCGGAAATATTACAGTTGACTAATGCAGGCATTCAAGCAGATGTGAATGTATTGGGTGATGGTGGTATAGTATGGTGGAACCGTATCAAACTCCAAGGACAGGATCGAGGTTGGGCATTTGTCTCTACCCGTGTAGTCAACATGATGGATAGTAGAACGCCACATCCATGGCCAGATGGCGTGAACTCAGTTCCAGTTCCATCAGATCCAAGAGATAGAAGGATGACGACGGATTTCGGTGTAGCATCGCCTCCATTCCAAGCGGCGAGAGGATACTATTTCTTCTCTATGTATTTCTATAAGCGTTTCCAGTCATACAGAGCAAACTTGAACACAAATATACTTCATATGTCATTGGCGGATAATGATTTGTTGCGTGCAGAGGCATTAGTAAGAACGAATGGTTCTAAAGCGCAAGCGGCAGAGTTGATCAACAAGACGCGCGTAACACGCGGAGGCTTAGCGCCATTGACGGGAGCAGAGAGCAACGATGTATTGTTAGCAGCGATAGTGTATGAGCAATTAGTTGAGTTAGGTTGGACAAACCTTAATTCGAATGGTTACTTCTACAGAAGAGCTACGACAGTAGGTTCACAGCAATTGTTTCCAGGCACGATCCCTCACTTACCAGTACCAGCACAAGAGCTGAATGTACTTGGCTTGCCTGAGTATTCGTTTGGTGGAGCGTAAGTTTCAAAAAGTATAAACTATTTAAAACAGGAGATGGGCATATACCCATCTCTTGTTTTCATTTAAAAGTAAAAGTGATGAAGAAGATTAAATCCATTTACCTATTATTGACGTTAGCGACCATTATGGTGCTCACGCTAGGATCATGTGACAAGCCATCCGATGGCAATGTGGAACCAGGAACGGAAACGCCCGGAAATCCCAGCCCAGCATAAGTAGGGATACTGCTTTAAAAATTCAATCACATTAGGTACATTTAGTACCTTTTTTTTGTTTAAAAAAATTCTTAAACTAAAGCCTAATTGAAGAAGGTCATATATTATATAACTTTATTGATTCTTCCTTTTCTTTTTTTAATTTTAATTGAAGGAGTACTTATTCTCTTCAATGTAGGTGAGCAAGATGTTGAAGTTTTTATAGAGGACGAGCTAAATCCATCCCACCTTATATTGAATCCAGAGATTGCCAAAAGGTATTTTCAATCAGAACTTATAACAGTTAAAGGCGAAAGAGATTCATTTTTAAAAAGAAAAGACGATAACTCAATCAGAATTGTAATTCAAGGCGCTAGTTCGGTACAAGGCTTTCCTTATGGAAATTCAATCTCAGCACCTCGTCTTCTAAAAGCTAACCTTAAGGAGCTTTATCCCGAAAAAAATATTGAGGTTATCAATTTGGGAATAACAGCAGTAAGTAGCTACGTATTAAGAGATATGGCTAAGGCTATTTCCAATATTTCACCGGATGCCGTAATTATTTACTCTGGTCATAATGAATTTTACGGAGTGTATGGGGCAGCTTCATCACAATCAGCCACAGCAAAAAGGTTTATTACAAATTCATTTCTTTATCTAAAGAGGTTTAGGGTATTCAGAACTCTACTTGGTGTATTGAGTAGCAATGACACAGATGAGTTTGATCCAAATAAGACATTGATGGAGAAAATGGCCTTAAACCAAAGAGTCCCTTATAATTCTGAAATATTTGAAACTACAAAACATAATTATATTGAAAATTTGTCTGATATCATTGATATCTATAAAAGCAATATGATCCCAACTATCTTAAGTAACCTTGTCTATAATCTAAAGGATCAGCCTCCCTTCCTTTCGGATGCCATAAGGATTCCAAATTTGGACAGGATCTTAAAAGAATATTCCACTGCGGGAAAATTAGATACTGATCTTAATCTCTTTGGAGGATTGCTGCAAGATCATCCTGAAAATGCCCTTCTTCATTACTTAGTTGGGAGAATCTATTATAAACATGAAGATTTTGAAACAGCTGGGTATCATTTTTCGCAAAGCCATAAATATGATAACTTGCGATTTAGAATCCCAAATGAATACAATGAATCATTAAAAGAGCTAGCTCTTAAAAAGAAAATTCATTTTGTAGATATGTTTTCTGCTTTCCGAAATTATTCAAAAGGTAGTATAATAGGCAATGAGTTGATTCTAGAGCATGTACATCCAAGCATAATTGGCTATAATTATATGGCTTATAATTTTTTATTGGCATTAGCAAATGCTGATGTTTTACCTAAATACAATGAAATTGAAAATATATCCTTTCAGTTATTTAATCAAAGATCTTATCTCAGTACTAATAAACTTGATTCAATCAAAGGGCATGTTACAATAAATGCTTTATTAAGTAATTGGCCATTCAATTTATATGATTCAATTTTTTCTCCGCCACAGATTGAATATCAACCTAGTTATGAATTGGATATTACACTTGATGTTATAGCAAGTAAAATTTCACATTATAATGCTAGTTTATTGCTTTGTGAATTTTATTTAAAAAATGGCGATTTTACTTCTTTGCTAAGGGTGGCAAATTCTCTAGATTTGGAATGGAATAATAGACCTAGAATTAATTTCTATCAAGTATTCGCATATTCTCAGCTTGACCAAAAGGATAAAGCAAAAAGAATTACCGCGTTGTTGAACGAAAGATATGGTTATGATTTTGTTAAAACTGAATTAGGGAAATTACAGAGTATCTATAATCAAGAAGCTGATATTTTATTAAATAACATCAATTAACTTTTATTTTTACTGTAATGAGAATTATTTTCTTTTTTATGTTATCCTGCCTTTTCATCGTTTCGTGTAACGAAAAGGTAATTGAAGCTAATTCAATAACGATTAAATTTTCTGAACCTATCCCACCTGATTCATGGATTGAGATCGATGGTACTGTATTGTATCATTTTG
>CAZRBW010000012.1:0-8476 GCA_964598395.1 uncultured Roseivirgaceae bacterium | reverse complement strand
AGGCAGGTTACTATCCTTTTTTAAAAGACAAGCCAAATAGTACGTATAGGATTTTTGTTTTGGGTGAGTCTACAGCTGCTGGGTTTCCTTATAACCATGGGGCTGCTTTTCCAAGGCAGCTTGAATATCTTTTAACTACTCAATTGAAGCTGGAGGTTGAAGTAATAAATATATCAATGGCGGCGATTAATTCATTTACTATAAATGATTTAATGGATGAATTAATTGAAAAAGAGCCAGATCATGTATTGATTTACCTTGGACATAATGAATACTATGGTGCTTTAGGAGTAGGCTCTTCTCTAGGGATGATTGGTGGTCAAGCACTGAAGAATTTCTATCTTAGGTTCAAAGATTTTAGGCTTGTTCAGCTTATCAGAGACCTGTTCATTTCTGCCACATCAGCTTCTAATCTGAAAGACGATGTTACGCTTATGGAGCGCGTAGTCGAGAATCAGGAAATTGCAAAAGGAAGTAAAGTATATCAATTGGGTTTGACTCAATTCGAAAGTAATCTTGATGAAATCCTTAAGATATTAACCAAATTGAATGTAAAAGTGTCAATTAGCAATTTGGTTTCAAATATTAAAGATCAAACTCCTTTTGGCTATCCAGAAGTTAATGATCAAGTTTTATCCGCGCTACTTGATCAATTGGATCCTAGCACTGGCGCTGTTCCTGATTTAACTACAGTTGAATTAGATTATTTAATTGATTTGGATGCAAAATATCCTAATCATGCAGGAATTGAATTTTTGATTGGACGAAAATTAATAAGTCAAGATGGTGGTTTAGAAGAAGGGATCAAGTATTTGGTGAAAGCTAAAGATTCTGATCTAATAAAATTTAGAGCTCCGTCCGAAATAAATGAAATTATTGCCGATAAAGCCGCAGAGTACAATTCAGAATTCATTGATATGACTAATTGGTTTTCCAATAATGATGGTTTCTATTTTCCGGGCTACGAAGTATTCACAGAACACCTGCACCCAAATTTACTTGGATATAGAAAAATGGCTATAGCTTTTTACTCTTCTTTCTCGCTCGATATAGTTGAAGATGATTTTGAAATTCCAACTTATACAGCTGTTGATTCTGTTTATGGTGAATTAATGATTTTAAGATTAAAGGAAAATTGGCCATTTAAAAAGATGGGAAACAGTATTGATCCAATTGATAATTTAAAGCCTACTTCCGTTGCAGAAGTATTAGCATTGGGCATAATTAACCAACAAGTTTCATGGCTTGAGGCCAATGTAAGACTCTTTGATGAATATAAGAAGAAGAATGATCCTAATATGATAAGAGCTGCAACTGTTTTGACTCAAGAGTTTCGGAATTTAGATGAGCCACTTGCAATGCTTGCTGAAGCTAATCTTATAGTAGGCGATACAGTTAGGGCTTTGGAAATTGTAAAACCTAAATTTGAAAAAGAGAATAAGGAAGTATTTGGGCAATTGTTAGCGAATATTTATCTCGATAAAAGAGATTTTTCACAGGCTCTTTCAATTTATAAAAAGCTAACCATTATTAACCCAAATAGTAATGATTTTAAACTCCGAGTATCAGCACTTGAAGAAATACAGGGTTCATTTAATGAAATGAATACATATTTGAATTCGAACAGAACAGAGTTGGTAGGGTTTCTTGGAGCATATTTATATCTAGGTCTTGTAGAGGAAGCAAAACAATGGTTTAATTTTATCCAGAAAAACTTCCCAGGTGAAGATTTAAAGCAATTCGAATTATTAATCAATTCAAATCCTAAATAATGGAGTTTTTAAAAGACCTATTTAATTTTATTATCACTAGGAAGAAGCTTTGGCTAATACCAATAATAGTAATTCTTCTTTTGTTGAGTATTGTAATTGTGTTGGTTCAAGGAACTGCTCTAGCTCCATTTATCTACACCGTATTTTAGAAATTGATTATTCAATTATAATCTTTTTTGATGCAGCTGTTTCGTTTTGACTTTGCATAAATTCAAAATCTGGAACATGAATTATATTATTTTCTTTTTTACTCAACCAAATATTTCTGGCTTCAATTACCTCTTCTTTGTTCGAGGAAATAGTTATTGAGTTATATGTGCTGGGAATTCTTGTTTTCTCCAAGAGCTTACTAAACTGGCTACTCACTTTTTTCAAAAACTGCGGATTATTGACAGCATTAAAAGCTAATATTCTTTGTCTTTCTTCTCTTTCTGAAGTTGATGAGGGTAGTTTAATTTCTCTTAATGGTGTAATTATCAATGTTCCATTATCTACTACTACTTGGGCAAACGCATAGTAAGTTTTCTCATTTGGAGTAGCTGATTCTAATTTGGCGTTCTGAGCACTTATTGATTGGATGCCAAAACCAACAAAAAAGATAAGACAAATCACGTTTCTACTTATTTTCATGACCACTAAAGTTTTTTATTAAACAACAAATAATTTTCAACATAATCTTCTATTCCTTCCTCCAAGCTAGTAAAATTCATGCCATAACCGATGGATTTTAGCTTGTTCATATTAGCCTCGGTAAAGTATTGATACTTATCGCGAATATCGCTTGGGGTATCTATATACGAAATGTCTTCTTTCTTGTTCAGCGCAGCAAAAACGCCTTTTACCAAGTCAAGAAATGTACGGGCTTTTCCACTTCCTAGGTTATAAATTCCACTATGTTTGCGTTGTTGCATTAAGAAGTAGCATACGTTTACCACATCCTTTACATAAACAAAGTCTCTCATTTGCTCTCCATCCTTAAACTCTGGATTATGCGACCTAAAAAGTTTCATGCTTCCGTTTTGTTCAATTTGGTTGAAAGCATGAAAAATTACGGATGCCATTCTTCCTTTATGGTATTCATTGGGTCCATATACGTTGAAGAATTTTAAACCAGCCCAAAAAAACGGTTTTTCCTCCCGCTTTATTACCCATTTGTCAAATTCATTTTTAGACTCTCCGTATGGGTTTAACGGTTTCAATTGATCCAAATTTTCTTCGTCATCATCATATCCATTTTCTCCCAAACCGTAGGTAGCTGCAGAGGAAGCGTAAACTAAGGGAATCTGATGCTCTACACATTTCTCCCATACCAATTTTGAGTAGTCTGTATTTAGCCTCCATAGCAATTCACGATCAAACTCACTAGTATCGGTTCGTGCACCGAGGTGAAATATAAACTCCACTTCTTCTTGATTCTCTTCCAGCCACTCAATAAAATTTCCGCGATCTACTTTATGTAAGATCGTTTTATTTTCCAAGTTTTTATTTTTGGTTGAGTTTGAGAAGTCATCAACAGCAACGATGGCGTTGAAGCCTTCGGAGTTTAGTTTCCAAATAAGGCAACTGCCAATAAATCCCGCTGCACCAGTTACTATTATCATATACAAGGTTTTTCACAAAATTACAGAATCCAATCCTTTTGGGCTAATTGCTGTATGTTTAAAGCTTTTATTCTAGGGCAAAGTTCAACTATTTAAAACAGTTGTAACAATGTATATTTGCAGCAGAATTGACAAGCAATGATTTACGTTAGCAGAAAAGAGCATTTTAACGCAGCCCATAAACTTTACAATCCATCTTGGACTGTTGAGAAGAACGAAGAGATTTTTGGCCCATGTGCCAATGCAAATTGGCATGGTCATAATTTTGAATTGATTGTAACAGTGAAAGGAAAGCCAAATTCCGACACAGGTTTCGTAATTGATTTGAAGCAATTGAGCACGCTTATCAGGAAGGAAATTATTGATAAAGTGGATCACAAGAATCTCAATTTGGATGTTGATTTTATGATTGGTAAAATGGCTAGTTGCGAAAATTTGGTTCAAGAGTTTTGGAAGATTTTATCGCCAAAAATTCAAGAGATTGCTCCAGCCTCTCAATTGTACAAACTCACTCTTTATGAAACGCCAAGGAACTTCGTAGAATACCTAGGTGAATAAATGCTTTTGTTTTGAAACTATACTTTATAGCAGGCGAAAAATCAGGTGACTTGCATGCTGGAAGTGTATTGCAGCAGCTAAATACACTTGCGCCAAAATCGGAGATACGAGGTATAGGAGGGGACAAAATGCAAAAGGCTGGGATGGAATTGTTTTTCCATTATCGCCAAATTGCATTAATGGGATTTTGGGAAGTTTTCAAAAATCTGCTAGCTCTCAGGAAGATTATCTCAAATACGAAAAAGGACATATTAGAATTTCAGCCCGACGCGATTGTATTGGTCGATTCAGCTGGATTCAATCTTCGGATGGCCCGCTTTGCCAAGGAGCATCAGATTCCAGTCATTTACTATATCTCACCAAAAGTGTGGGCTTGGAATACGGGCAGGGCTTGGAAATTGAAAAAGCTAGTGGATAAAATGCTGGTTATTTTTCCTTTTGAAGTGGACTTCTTTAAAAAATTTGATTGGCAGGTGGATTACGTCGGAAATCCAAGTCATGAGCAATTGAGCTCCTTGAAGGCTTCTCCAGATTTTCGACTGAATAATGGCTTGAATGAATTACCTATAATTGCGCTCCTACCTGGAAGTCGCTTGCAAGAGATTAGGAGTTCCTTACATATTTTTCAACAGCTCGAAAGCCGATTTCCAAATCATCAGTTTGTAATTGCTGGCATATCAGATCATCCCAAGGAGTTTTATCCTACCTCTACCTCCCGCCTTCATATGCTTACTGATCAGACGTATGACCTGCTACTAAATGCTGAGGCTGCTGTAGTTGTTTCTGGAACAGCATCATTAGAAGCAGCCATACTGAATGTGCCACAAATAGTTGTTTATCGCACTAGTTCCATTTCATATTTTATTGGAAAAAGGCTGATTAAAGTCCCTTACATTTCATTAGTGAATTTATTGCTTGGAAGAGAATTGGTGAAAGAATTAATTCAAGATGAATTCAATGCAGAAATGCTTTCAAACCAATTGTCTTTGATTATTGAAGGTGGAGAAAGGCGGGAGGAAATATTGACTGGCTACCAAACTATCCATTCACAATTGGGCACAAAAAAAGCCTCACTGAATTCAGCAAGGCTTATTTTTGATTATTTAAGTGAAATTAAGCAGCCTTAAGCTTGCTGAATTTCGATTTCTCTATTTTCTCTTGAGCGTATTCTCTGCTTACCATGAAATCCTCTGGTTCTTCTGCGCTTGGCAGTTCGAACATAGCATCCGTGATTATCGCTTCACAAATACCTCTCAAACCTCTAGCTCCTAGTTTAAATTCAATTGCTTTTTCAACAATATAGTCTAAGGCTTCATCTTCAAATTGGATCTTAATTCCTTCCATTTCAAATAACTTCTGGTATTGTTTTACCAAAGCGTTTTTCGGTTCTGTAAGGATATTACGCAGAATGATTGCATCCAAAGGATTAAGGAAAGTCAACACAGGTACACGACCTACTAGCTCAGGAATAAGTCCAAAGTTCTTCAAATCCGATGCTGTGATGTATTGCAATAAGTTTTCGTCATTACCTGCAAATTCATCCCTATTCCTTGCGGAAAACCCAAGAGGTTGGGTATTGAGTCTTTTAGCAATATTTCTATTGATGCCATCAAATGCACCACCGCAAATGAAGAGAATGTTCTCCGTATTTACTGCGATCATTTTTTGGTCGGGGTGTTTACGACCACCTTGTGGCGGCACATTCACAACAGTTCCTTCCAATAGTTTCAACAATGCTTGCTGAACTCCCTCACCACTTACGTCTCTTGTAATACTTGGATTATCTGACTTTCTAGCAATTTTATCTATCTCATCGATATACACAATACCACGTTCGGCAGCTTCTACATCATAATTGGCAGATTGTAGGAGACGAGTCAAAATACTTTCTACATCTTCGCCAACATATCCAGCTTCTGTGAGCACAGTAGCATCTGCAATACAAAATGGCACTTGAAGTATTTTGGCTAAAGTCCTAGCAAGATAAGTTTTTCCAGTACCTGTTTCACCTACCATTATGATGTTAGATTTTTCGATCGTTACATCATCATCTACTTTGGTTTGAGTTAATCGTTTGTAGTGATTGTAAACGGCAACTGAAATTACCTTTTTTGCCTCATCTTGACCAACCACAAACAGGTCAAGGTACTTTTTCATGTCAATAGGTTTTACCAAATTGAATCTTGGAGCTGAAAACTTTTGCTTTGTTTTCAATTCTTCCGCTAATATTTGGTTTGCCTGTGTAATGCACTTATCACAAATGTGAGCGTGTATTCCTGAAATCATCAGATCTACATCTTTTTTGTGCCTTCCACAAAACGAACAAGTTACTTGTGCCATGTTTTTTGGGTTAAATTAACCTTTTTTCTTTTCTAGGACTTCATCAATTAGTCCGTATTCCTTAGCTTCTGCAGCTCTCATCCAATAATCTCTATCTGAGTCTTTTTCAATCTTTTCATAAGGTTGACCCGAATGTTTAGATAAAATTTCGTACAAATCTTTCTTAACCTCAAGTGTTTGCCTCAAAGCAATCTCCATATCCGAAGCTTGCCCTTGCATGCCACTCATAGGTTGGTGGATCATGATGCGAGCATGTGGAAGAGATGATCTCTTTTTAGGAGCACCTCCCGCAAGTAATACAGCTCCCATAGAAGCAGCTAGGCCTGTACAGATAGTTGCAACATCTGGTGTTACATATTGCATCGTATCATAAATGCCCAAGCCAGCATATACTGAACCTCCAGGGCTGTTAATATACAACAATATATCCTTCTTAGGGTCAGTTGATTCCAAGAATAACAATTGAGCCGTAATGATATTGGCAATATTGTCATCTACTTGCATACCAAGAAAGATAATTCTGTCCATTATCAATCGAGAAAAGACATCAATTTCTCTAAAGTTTGTAGGTCTTTCCTCAATAACTGCCCTTGTCATATTCTCAATCCTTGAAGCAAAGCCATCCATTTGGCTGCCACTTATACCCATACTCAAGGCATATTTTCGAAATTCCTCTTTGTGATTCATAAATTTTTTTAGTCGAAGTACGCAAAAATAAAAAAAAAGCCCTTTTAGCAAAGGACTTTTTTAAACATTTCTTTAGTTAGTTTTAGTTCGAAACTTTCGTCCTAAATTCTTCCCAACCAATTTTTGTTGTTTTAATCGTGATTTTCTCTTTGATTAAATCCATGGTTCTGTCGAAACTGATTCTTTCAACCATGCTCATATAATTCTTTCCATCCTCACCTTTAAGGTAATTGTCCGCCCATTGTCTCATATTGGCGTCCATTTCCTCGCTCTGTGGTATATTGCCAAATTGAGCTCTCAAAAGATCCATGGTTTGGCTGATTACATCTTCATGCTCAACTTTTATTTCATTATCCTTTTGGATTTTATTTAAGATCAACTCCCAACGGATTCCTTGTTCGTGGTTTGGATACTCTTTTTCAATCTGTTCAAAAGTAGCCTTTTCATTTCTCAATGTTAGCCACTTTTTCAAGAAGGTATTCGGCAATTCAAATTTCACGTCAGAAATAAATTTATCTCTTACTTGTCTTGTCAAATACCCTTCGATTTCTTGCTGATAGTTTTTAGCCATGATAGCTTTCACTTCTGCAATAAATTCATCCTCATTGGATGCTTTTCCAGCACCAATTATTTTATCTATAAACTCTTGATCTATTTCTGCAGGCTTTACAGATGTAATGCTTTTGATTTCAGCTTCAATAGTTTCAGGTAATTCTGCACCTTTATCTAAACCTAACCATTCAATAGCATCGTCTTTTTTCATCCATTTTACTGGCTCTAACTGGATTTTCTCTCCTTCTTTTTTACCAGCAATAGCTTCTTTACCTGCTTTTTTAAGGTCAGCAACTATTATAGTCTTGGCATTTTCCGCATCTTCTTCACCAGCTAGTTCTACTGCAACAGTAGCTTCATCAGTCACTGATTCTAAAGTTTCGGCCGTTCCATAGTCTCTTTTCAGATTTTCTATGGTTTGATCCAATTCCTTTTGATCAACTTCAATTTCGTAGCTTTCTACAACCACTTTCTTATCTAATGGAACTTCAAATTCTTCGGCCATTCCTATTTCATAAGAAAAACTGAAGTCACTTGGGTTGTCCCAATCTGCTATATCCTGATCTTCATAAGCTGGGATTGGCTCACCTAAGATTGGCAAGTTCTGGTCCTTTATGTAATCTTGTAGCTTGTGCGATAGTAAATGATTGATTTCTTCTACCAGCAAAGATTTGCCGTACATCTTCTTGATGAAACCTGTAGGAACTTTTCCAGGTCTAAAGCCCTTAATCTGAGCCTTTTTACCGTACTCTTTAATTTTTCCTTCCCATTTGGATTGATAATCCTCAGGTTTTAATGTAATTTTAATAACGGCTTCTGTAGAGTCCCTTTTGTTTAATGTTATTTACAAATCTGAAAATTTTTTTGGTGACCAATAAATTTAAAAAAACCACAAAACGAAATTTAACGGATTCGAGGGCTTTTATTGCGGATTGAGGGACTCGAAACCCCATGCCACGCGGCGCT
>CAZRBW010000011.1:0-60516 GCA_964598395.1 uncultured Roseivirgaceae bacterium | reverse complement strand
TCAACTTTCTGCAAATCAATGACACTTTAGGTCAATTTGAAATAACTCAATTAATTAATCCTTGGGTAGATTTGAATGACTTCTCTCTCAAAGTTTCTATTTCTGATTTTCCAGAATTGTTTATTAATGAAAGATTTACAGGAAAACTGACTTATACATTTGATGAATTTGAAGAAAACACCATTGCCGTTTTTCACTCAAATCAAAAGGATAAAAAAGCTGGAAATCAAAAACTGGTGATATTCAATAGAGAAACAGAACTCTACTATACTAGTAACAAGGATGGGAATTACTTTTTCGATCAATATGATTATGCCCTACTCGATGATGATTACCATATTGTAAGTCATGACAATATTCAAGGAAATATTGTCGTAGATGTCAATTTTCCAGATATAGAAATCATTCGAAATAACTTACCGGCAATACTCATAAATATTCCTGCTCGATTATCTATTCAAAGCGATGAAAAAACCTTTAATCTCACTTTGGAAAGCACGGGAATCCTCTTAGAGGAAATCAACATAACTGCAAAAAGAAAAAGTACAAACTTAAATGACACCAGAGAAAAACCAAACTCTGTTCATTATAGAAATACTGATTATATATGTGCATTTGGAGTCTTAAATTGCCCAAGTCATAGTGCCGCATTTGGCTATAAAGCTCAAGGGCTTTATTCTAGTTTTTTTGAAGTATTAGGACAAGGGAATGAGCCAATGGTAAGTTTGCCAGGGGTTACTACTGTTGGAGTCAAAAGCACAACACAAGCAACACCTTTGCACTTATTGTGGTTAGATGCAAATGGTCAACCAACAATAACGTATAGATCGTCCCACAGTAATGCAAGCTGGATACGCTACTCAAGCACCAACTTCGAACAATCCATCGCTGCCAAAGCAAGACTCAAAAATATCCAAGAGCATTACTTTAAGGAGGAAGCTATTTTTGGCTTTTATAGTGATATGATTTCTCAGGCCTATGCCCCATTATCGCTGCTCTATACTTCGGAAATAGAACTGCCTGGTGTATATTCAAATGCTTATTTTATTGTGGAAGTAATTCATCAGCCTACTGGAATGAGGCAGCAGGTGGTGAAGAAGATTCAATAAATAGGTTAAATTATTAATTAAAGAAGCCTTAGCTCCCAGCAAATACAGCCCTACTTCACTCGCTCAATTGTAAACTTCACCAACTCTCCAAGGGAGGTTTTGTATTCTGAATCAGGAAATTTATTGAGAATTTCTATAGCCTCATCATAGTATTCCATCATGCGTTTTTGAGCATATTCTAAACCGCCGCTCTGCTTCACATAGTCTATAACAAAAGCCACTTTGGAGGGTTCTTCGCTATTGTTTTTCACTATATTGATGATCCTTCTTTTCTCCAACCAACTGCTATGTTGTAAGGCATAAATTAGCGGCAGAGTCATCTTCTTTTCTTTGATATCAATTCCCACGGGCTTACCAATTTCAGCATCACCGTAATCAAACAAATCGTCTTTGATCTGGAAAGCCATGCCTACTTTGAGGCCAAACTCCTTCATTAAGCTTACTTGTTCAGGAGATGCGCCGGCAGTACTTGCTCCCACACCACAACAGCTTGCAATCAACGAGGCAGTTTTTTGGCGGATGATATCGTAATACACATCTTCGGTAATATCCAGCTTGCGTGCCTTTTCTATTTGCAGCAATTCACCTTCACTCATTTCTCGCACCGCTTCCGACACGATCTTGAGCAATTCAAAATCACCATTATCTACCGACAATAATAGTCCACGAGACAAAAGGTAATCTCCGACCAATACAGCGATTTTATTTTTCCACAAAGCATTCAGGGAGAAAAAGCTACGACGATAGTTCGCATCATCTACCACATCATCATGCACCAAAGTAGCCGTGTGTAGCAATTCGATCAAGGCCGCCCCACGATAGGTTTGATCGCTTATCGTGCCAACAGCACCCGCAGTCAAAAACACAAACATTGGGCGCATTTGCTTGCCTTTGCGACGCACAATGTAACCCATGATCTTATCTAAAAGCAGCACACGACTTTTCATATACTGGCGGAATCGCTTTTCGAATTCCGTCATCTCAGTCAAAATGGGTGCTTGAATTTGCTTTATTTTCTGCGACATGCCGTTTTAATTGTTGCAATATTACGACCTTGACTTTCCTTTGCCAAAGATTCTTATTTTATTACATTAAATAGAATTGAGCCTGCATTGTTATGAATCAAATGGAAGAACGTACATTTTCTCTTGAGGGAGCTAGATCCGGTAAAAAAATTACTGGAAAAATGACCTTTAGTCGAAATGGTAAAGCAAAGCCAATTATCATTTTCGCACATGGGTTTAAGGGATTTATGGATTGGGGACATTTCCCTATGCTTAGTACTGAAATGGCAAGAAATGGATTTGTATTTATTCGATTTAATTTTTCGATGAATGGTATTACAGAAAGCAGTCCAATGGAAATTGAAGACGAAGAAGCCTTTGGAAGGAATAGCTTTAGCGATGAAATGAATGACCTTGGCGCTGTAATCGATTGGGTACAAAAAGAAGCGGGAGGAAATATAGTACAAGAGCTAAATCTGAACCAACTTAGCCTTATGGGGCATAGCCGAGGCGGCGGATTGGTCATATTGAAAGCTGCGGAAGATCCTAGAGTAAAAGCTACCATAAGCCTTGCAGGTGTGCATGACTTCTCCAAAAGATACCCTCCCGCAATGCTACAAAAGTGGAAACAAGATGGGGTACTCTATGTACTTAATGGTCGTACAGGAAAAAATTTACCCGTATATTGGGAGACAGTCGAGGATTTTTTGGCTAATAAAGATCGCTTTGATTTACCAAAAAGGATAAAAACACTTAGGACGCCATTATTGCTTTTTCATGGCGATCAAGACGAAACTTTAGCGGTATCTACAGCCTATACTTTAGCATCTTGGAAAGCCGATGCAAAGCTGATAGTAATAGAAGGAGCTGGCCACACTTTTGGCGGCAAGCATCCTTGGACGCAGGAAAAACTACCTAACTATGTACAAGAAATTGTCAATGAAAGCACAAACTTTTTAAAAACGCATTATGAAAAATCTCCCGCCAAACATTCATAAAAAGTTAGCCGACAGAGTAGCAAAAGGCAATCTAAGGAAGCTGCCAAGCATCCAAAGCAATATTGATTTTTCATCGAATGATTACCTCGGCATGGCTCGCTCCGAAGGCCTTCGCATGCGCATTTCTGATGCTCATAATAAGCTCACTCACAATCAAAATGGAGCGACAGGAAGCAGACTATTGACTGGTAATACTCAACTCCACAAAGAAATAGAAAGTGAATTGGCTGCACTTTTCAAAGCACCAGCAAGTTTGCTTTTTCAATCGGGCTATATGGCCAATTTGGCGATTTTCTCCGCCCTCCCGCAAAAAGGCGACACAATCATCCACGATGAGCTTATTCACGCATGTGTAAAAGATGGTGCTCGCCTCAGTTTCGCTGATAGATACTCATTCCGCCATAATGATTTAGAGGATTTGGAAAGAAAAATAAAGAAAGCCAAAGGCAATGTATATGTAGGTATAGAGTCGGTGTATTCTATGGATGGCGATGTAGCACCTATGAAAGAAATGGCCGCTTTGTGCAATAAATATGGATGCTATCTGATTGTAGATGAAGCGCATAGTACGGGCATAGCCGGCAGATATGGAAATGGGCTTGCCTGCGAACTGGGAATCCAAAAGGAGCTGCTGGCGGTGGTTTATACTTTTGGCAAAGCTATGGGAATACATGGCGCATGCATTACCGGTAGCGAAGAGCTCATACAATACCTGATCAATTTCAGTAGGCCATTTATTTACACTACGGCCATGGACAATCACAGTCTGCTGGCCATTCGAGAAGCCTTTCGATTTTTGGCTGTGCATCCTGAATTGGTAGATGGCCTCAACACGAATATCCACCTTTGCCATCAATACTTGCACGACCTTGAAAGCTGGGCCGACGATGTGGTCTTTAAAGCTCAGCCCTATGCAATTCAGCCCTTGATCATTCCAGGCAACCATCGTGTGAAATGGCTATCGCAAGAATTACTAGATTATGGACTTGACGTGCGCCCTGTTTTATCGCCCACCGTTCCCGAAGGTGAAGAACGTCTGCGCGTCACCATTCATCAGTACAACAGCGAAGAGGAAATACTACAGCTCAGGGACTTATTGAAAGAACTACTCCCAAGATTACCGCAACATTAATAATGCTGCAAATACCTTATATTTGGATTTTGAAATAAGCCTTGGATAATAAGAATAGCTATACCAAACCTGAAGTAAAACCCAATACCAAAAAGGTGTATGAGCCTATTTTGCCCGGGTCGGATGATTGGCCAGTGGTAAAGCTGGCTAAAAATCGCAAAAATTTTATCGAAGAGGTAATACAGGCGAGTCACTCCAAAATCACTGAGCTCACTATCTCACCACAAGCTTTACTGGATGAGGTTGAACTCACCATGTACAAGGAGCGACTTAGAATTAAGCAAAATCCTTGGCTGGTAGATCCAGACGATGAACTTCCTTTTTGGAATAAAATCCGCTCACAGCTTATTGCGCTTTCACGTGCTGAGGATTATGACGAGCAAGTGGTAAAAGATTTGTTAGAGCAGATTGTAAGCAGATATGCCAATGAAATTGCGGGCAACTTCAATCCCTCGAGCTATCGATTTGCAAGAACGGTCGCAAATTTCGGCTTTTCCAGATTACTAAACGCCAGTCGCTTAGGATTCAAATCCATTTTCAGCAATCAACTTACTATGCAGGACAAAATCCACATAGTAGGCGAGACTGAGCAAATGCGAGAGTTATCGAAAATAGGCACTGTGGTAGTAGTTCCCACACACTTTAGCAATCTGGATTCGATACTTATAGGCTGGGTAATCAATACGATGGGTCTTCCACCATTTATTTATGGTGCTGGGCTCAATCTTTTCAATATTGGCATATTTGCCTATTTCATGAATAGCCTTGGTGCCTATAAAGTAGATCGCCGCAAAAAGAACTTAATTTACCTCGAAACACTCAAAACCTATTCGCGCTTAGCCATCAAAAATGGCTGCCATAGTTTGTTCTTCCCCGGAGGCACTCGTTCCCGCTCAGGCATGATCGAAAGCAAGCTGAAACTTGGTCTATTAGGCTCAGCAATGGAAGCGCAGAGAGAAATATACGAGGCAAATGGAAACCAAAAGATTTTCATCATTCCAGTAGTGCTCAATTACCATTTTGTATTGGAAGCTCCTGCACTTATCAATGAGCATTTGAAGCAGGAAGGCCAAGAGCGGTATTATGTAGAAAAAGATGAGTACTCAGGTTCTTATAAAATTCTGACCTTCCTATTGAAGTTCTTCACCAAAGGCTCTGACATTTCAGTTTCCATAGGCAAAGGGATGGATATGTTGGGTAATCCGGTAGACATGCAAGGCAATAGTCTCGACAAGCATGGTAAAATCATCAACACGAAAGACTATTTCCTGAGCAGCGGAAAAGTGCAGAAAGACAAACAGCGGGAGCAAGAATATACCGATAATCTGGGGAGAATAATTGTAAAAGAATTCCATCGAATAAGTCGGGTATTTTCTAGCCATTTGGTGGCTTATGCTGCCTTTAGCATTCTGAGAAAAAAGCATAAGCGTTTAGATTTATACTCATTTTTGCGCTTACCAGTGGAGGAGCTAATCATCCCTTATGATCAGTTTCGAGATAGCATTTTCAAATTGCGGGAGGAATTATTCAGACAATATGAAAATGGAATTTGTGATTTAGCCCCCCATCTTACGGATGATTTGGATGATGTGATAGCGCATGGTTTGAGCAACGTAGGTATGTATCACGCCAAAAGACCTTTGGTGAAAAATCAAGATGGAGATTTGGTAAGCGAGGATCTTAATCTACTATATTATTATCGCAACAGACTGGAGGGATACGATCTTGAGAAAATCATCTGAGAAACCTATTGGCGTAATTGGCGCAGGTAGTTTTGGAACTGTAATCGCCAATTGCTTGGCAGAGAATAACAAAGTGCTGCTATATGTACGCAGAGCTGAACAAGCTGCTGAAATAAACCTAAGCAGGCAAAGCAGCAAACAGCAATTACATGATAACATAATCATTACCAACAATATCCAGCAAGTTGCTAAGGAGTGCGAAGTAATATTCCCAATAATCCCATCCTCTAATTTTAGAGAAATGATGAGCCAATTTGGGCCGTATTTACATCCATATCATATTTTGATTCATGGCACCAAGGGCTTGGATATTCAATTGCCCAAAGGTGCAAGACTGGATGATCCTGACTTTAAACTTACTCGTGAGCATGTGCGCACCATGAGCGAGGTAATCACCGACGAAAGCTCCGTGGTAAGAGTGGGCTGCCTCGCTGGGCCCAACCTAGCAAGAGAAATGGCAGACAAGCAGCCTGCAGCAACAGTAATTGCCAGCAGATACAATGAAGTGATATTGCAAGGCCAAAGACTACTTCGAAGTGATAGATTTCAGGTATATGGCAACCAAGACATTACTGGAGTAGAACTTTGCGGGGTACTCAAAAATATCATCGCGATTGCGTCAGGAGCATTAAGTGGTTTGGGCTATGGCGACAATGCCAGAGCCTTGCTGATAAGCCGAGGCATAGTGGAGATGATTTATATTGGTAGAGCTTTTGGCGGAAATGTAGAGGCATTTATTGGCTTGGCGGGCGTGGGCGATTTGGTAGCTACTTGCACGAGTACCCTCAGCCGTAACTTCACCGTAGGCTATAGACTAGCCAAGGGCGAAACCCTCCCGCAAATAATTGAGAGTATGGAGGAAGTGGCCGAAGGTGTGAACACAGTGAAAATCATTACTAAACTCACCACAAGCGCCAATCTGAGAGCACCAATTACTGAAAATTTGCATAAAGTATTATTTGAAAATCTGCCTGTAGAATCTGCTTTAAATTACCTCATGAAATACCCTCTTAATGTGGATATTGACTTTCTCTAAACTATTGGCTGTAAATCAAGGCTAACAAATTTCGATTTAAAACAAATAAGCTTATAAGTTTAGCCGCAATACCTATTATTGGCATATCATTTGGGTAAATCGTACAGTCTTATTTTGATTCTTAGGTGCTCAAAATCAATCATACATATTTTCTACTAGTGCTACTCTTGATACTAAGCCATGAAGGAATGGCCCAACGTACCAAAGTTGTAAAATATGACACCCTCCGACTACCCGAAAAAAGCTATATCGTAATAGCCGACTCCATGTATTTTTTCGAAAAGGACACAGTACTTATTCTGGCGGATACCATTAAGTACAAGCGTGATTCGAAGCAAGTAACCCAAGAAATACTCGAGGGCTTGAAATCAAGAATGGGTAGGCGCAAACTGACAAAAGCCATTTTCGATGCACTTATTTCTGTGCCTAGAGATCAATTTGCTGTGGACTCGGCTAAGCTTACCAAAAGCACCCGACCCTACGATCTTTATGAAGGGAAAATCATAGGCGATGTGAGCTTAAATAAACTCACAGTATTCGGCCCAGAGGTAGATGATACTACAAAAAGAGCCAAAACGATTTTCCAGCGAGCGTTTAACACCCTACACTGGAAAACAAGTGGAAATGTAATCAGAAACAACCTTACGGTAAAAAAGGGGGAAACGATTACCTCCTCCCGCCTTGCCGATGCTGAGCGTATCCTTCGTGAACTGCCATTTATTCGTGACGCCCGTATTGAAGTGGTGCCCCGGCCTAATTCCGATACCGTAGATTTAGTCCTTATTACCCAAGATGTATTTCCCTACTCCTTCAATATTGAACCACGAGATATAGATGCTGGCATTTTAGATTTAGGGCAAAGAAATTTGTTTGGACTTGGCTATGAGTTCGACAACAGACTACAAGTTGCCAATAATCAGGATCAGGTTTTTAACTACAGAGGCAGGTTGCGCGTGCCCAATATTAGGCGTTCGTTTACGGTGGGCGAATTAATTTTAGCAAATAATTTTCGAGAAAGAGGTTTGCGGATGAATGTATTTAGAGATTTCATTACACCACAAACGAAATGGGCGGGAGGAATGGAGTTAAGCTATTTACAAGAACGAGGAGAGAGATTTGTGCCCATAGATACTTCCAACATCATATTTTACAATACCTACAATCAGCAAGATTTTTGGCTTGGTCGAGCCTTCAAGTTAGGCTTGGCAAATGAAGATGCCAATGAGAGAACTCGGCTAATACTGAGCGGGAGGTTCAAACGAACGGATTATTTTAATAGGGCTTTTTTCGTGACAACAGAGTCGAATCAGTTATATCAGAATTCAAACCTCTTCCTGGGAGCCATCGCTATTTCCCAACGAAACTACTATAAGGATAGGCTTATTTATGGATATGGCCGTACGGAGGATATTCCTATTGGATACTATGCAGAAGCTACCTTTGGTATCGAAAAAAGGGAATTTTACGATCGGAATTATGTGGGGTTTAAGGCTTCGAAAGGAGCATTTATCAACCAATTAGGCTATTTATACACCTCTTTCTCTTATGAAACATTTCTAAGAGAGGGTGGAATCAAAGAACAAGGACGAATTGATTTGGAGCAATTATTTTTTACCAATTTGCTCGAAATAGACAAATGGAGATTTCGTCAATTTATTACGTTCCAGTACACGCATGGCCTCAATCGATTCCAAGACGAGTTTATTACAATTAACAATCAGGATGGAGTGAGAGGCTTAAGCAGTCCGTTTTTCAGAGGAACTCAACGTCTAAAATTGAACCTGGAAACAGTTGCTTTCACTCCAATAGAAGGAGTAGGCTTTAGAATAGCACTATATGGATTTGCAGATATTGGCTATATCAACCGTAGCAATGTGAATATATTCTCAGGGAGGATGTACAATGGAGTAGGCCTAGGTTTCCGAGTACGTAATGATAATTTGACCTTCCGTGCTTTTGAGATGCGATTGGCTTATTATCCAAACTTACCAGGAGATATCAATCCCTTTGGTATCGACTTCTCTGGCTCAACTTCCGCACGCTTCAACGATTTTATTACCACCCGTCCAGGACAGCGGGATTTTAGGTAATGTCATCTTCAATTATAGCTTTTTCCCTTTCCAAATTGGCAAGTCGTTTTAATAACGGTGGATGCGAATAATTGAAAAACACATGCAAAGGATGCGGCGTCAAATGAGCTAAATTCTCCACAGACAACTTTTTCAATGCATTTTGCAATGGCGTTGCTGCATAATATTTGGCTGCAAAACTATCAGCTTCAAACTCATTTTTCCGACTAAGCAAATTACCAAATAGGCCAATCAAAAAAGAAATTGGACTGTACAGAATTCCAAAAGCAAGCAAATTCAAGTGAATAGCCCATTGATCGCCGCCCAATGCAAACGATAGTTTAGGCTCAAACAATAAAAGTGATAGCACAAAAAGCATAAGGCCCGTAGTGAAGAATGACAGAGCCATACTTTTGGGAATATGCTTCAATTTATAATGCCCAACTTCATGCGCTAATACTGCTACTAGCTCGTCAGTGTCGTGTTGTTCAATCAACGTGTCATACAGTACGATTTGCTTTTTGCGGCCCATACCAGAGAAAAATGCATTGGCACGGGAAGATCTTTTGGAACCATCGATTACCATAATTTTGGTGAGAGGGAAATCTACCTTCCTAGCGAATTCGGCTATCTCATTTCTCAGTTCGCCATCTGCAAGCGGTTTGAGTTTATTGAAAATTGGCAATATCCATGATGCATAGAATAGATTCATTAGCAGTGAAAACGCCATGATGACTAAGAGAAATATCCACCAGAAATCTGACCCTAGCTTCTCGATGATATACAAAAAGCAAAATAGCAAGCCTCCACCGAGAATTGCGCCAAGCAGGTAGCCTTTGAGTTTATCTGCAACAAAAACCTTGATGGTCGTTTTGTTGAAACCGAAACGCTCTTCGATCACAAAAGTGCTATACAGCTGAAAAGGCAAACCGAAGATATCGGAGACCACCGCGAGCACACCAAAGAATAAAAAGGGTTGCCAAAAAGGGTTTTCAATCCATTGCCGTAGATAAACATCTAAATCGCCAAAAAGGCCAAAAGACAATAAAGCAATAGTAAATGCAGCACTGATGCTTGAGCTAATCAAGGAGAAACGACTACGAACTTTCTGATATTCCATAGCCTTGGCATATTTCTCTTCATCATATATTCCTCCCGCTTCTTTTGGGAGCTCTGGTGAGAAACGCTTTAGATTCAACCATGCCAACCACCTATCAAAAAGGAAGTGTGCAATCGTGATTATTAATATGATAGCTAAAATAATTGTGCTACTCATAACTTAAAATTTTGGAAGCGGTATGGGTCTTTTATTTACTACTGGCCTTCTTTCGTCACTTATTGGAAACAAATAGGTGATTGACAATTCATGCGCACCACCTGAACTTGCGCCAAAACGAGAAACCGTGAAATCATAGCTATACCCAACAGACAGATTATCATAACTGAGACCGACTAGCATAATTAAGGATTCATTATATGGCAAGGTATTGAGCATGCTAATGGGCAAACCTCTGTACCAAAGACCTACGACCAAAGGCTCCAAATATAAATAGGACCCAATATCCAATTGCTGAAAGTTAGCTTGGGATCTGTACTGAAATACAGGCACTACTGCTCTTTCTTTGAATGTATAAGCAAGCTCATATTTTCTTGGTCCTGAGGCTAAAGGTATTTTCCAGCCACCATGTATGGAAGTGCGCATAGGTAAGGTGGAAATCTCACCAGTGAGACTTTCGTTTGGTTGGTTTACATGAGCAAATGATGCTCCCAACCAAGCTGTTTCTGTATAAAAAAGTCCTCCCAAATCAATTGACATTAGATTGGTATTCAGGCCACTATTTGTAAGATTTGGTAAGTTGGGATCGAAGCCGCCCGTAGGATCCAACTGGCTGGCAAAGACTAATTGGCTAAAATCCACATTCCTGCGCATATAGCCAACAGAGACGCCGGGTCTGAAAGTAAGGGTTTTGCTCAACTGCAATTGATAAGCGTAACTGAGCGCCGCCGTTGTAGATCGCAGGCCAGCTTGTCCTTCTTGGTCGGTCATTATTAATACACCAAGACCACTATTATATTCGGGCAAGGCAAAATCTGCCCAAGCTGTGTAAGTCACAAATGATGCTGGCAATGACGGCCATTGGTTGCGATAGTTGATTCCCATACGACCTTCTTCTCCCCCTCCCGCAAAAGCTGGATTTAAGTATAGCTGCGAAGCATAAAATTGCGAGAATTGAGGGTCTTGTCCATAGGTTTGGGTATTTGCAAAAAGCTGCAAAAACACAATTAATGAAAAGTAAAATATAGGCCTTTGAAAAGGGGTCATTAAGACAATAACGAAGAAATTATTCTATTGATTTTTTAAAAGCTGGGTAATTTATACATAAAGGCTCGTTTGAAAAATTGTTTTGAATTTACCATCAATAAAATAATTGAGTAAAGCTTCAAAAAGCCTTTTGATAAATCTCGAATAAGGCTACAAATTGCATCTGAATCTTTAACCAATCTGAAATTAAAATGGCAGTAATTGACCTAACATTAAGCATTACAGATAAACTTCCTGTTTTCCCTGGAGATAAACTTCCAAGTATAGAACCCGCTGCAACTATTGCCAATCAAGGCTGGAATGCACTCCGATATTCGTTTGGGACGCACTTTGCCACACATATAGATGCGCCATTTCATATGCTAGAAGATGGGAAAAAACTAACTGATTTTCCGCCAGAAACATTTATAGGTGAAGCCATTGTAATAGATGTGAGAGGCCAATCCATCATTCGGCATAACTTGGAGGAAGTGCGGGAGGGTGATTTTGTTTTCTTCCATACAGGACACATAAAAAATATCTATGGAGATTATTTTGTAGGCAATCCGGTAATCAGTCCAGAAACCGCGCAATTGCTGGTAGACAAGAAAGTTAGGATTGTAGGCTTGGACTCATTTACTCCAGATGGTGCTCCTTATAATGAACATAAGTTGTTCTTTCGGAACGATATATTGATTGTTGAGAACTTAGTTGGCTTAGAAACGTTAAAGAAGGAGCGTTTTGAAGTAATAATAGCACCACTCAAGATAGATAATGCAGATGGTGCGCCTTGCAGAGTTTTCGCCCTAAACCAGTAGATGTAAAATCTAAACTCTCATTCCAATTATATATTTTTTTATTGCCTCCTTAGCTTATTAATCCCTATATTGGGATTTGTTTTATTCTACAATATTTATTTTATATATGGATTTATCTTCTCTTTTTGGTGCCCCTCCAATATCTCTTGATGATTTAGGATTTATAGAAAAAAGCGCCCCAGAAATTATTGTGTGGGCTGCTCCTGTGATGTTCTTTTTTGCAATTCTTGAATATTATATCTCCAAAAAGCAAAATCATGACTTCTACGAATCAAAAGAAACGCTAGGTTCGGTTTTAGTTGGATTGGGAAATGTTCTTATAAGTTTTCTTATCAAAGCAGCGCTATTGCTAGTAGTAGTAGTTATTTACAACCTAGTGCCTTGGAGAATGCACCTTAATTGGTGGACGTTTATTCCTGCTTATATATTTTGGGATTTTTGTAGCTATTGGGCACATAGAGTTTCGCATAGTCAGCGTTTCTGGTGGGCTACACATATAGTGCATCACTCAGGTGAGAAATATAATTTGACAGTATCGTTCAGATTAAGTTGGGTTCAGCATATTAAGTTGGTCTTCTTTATACCTGCCATGCTTATTGGGTTTCACCCAATCATCATTTTTGTAACGAACCAAATCGCTGTGCTATTCCAGTTTTGGGTACATACCGAATATATCCGTAAGCTTCATCCAGCCATTGAATACATCTTTGCAACGCCAAGTAATCATCGAGTACACCATGGCTCACAAGAGCAGTACATCGACAGAAATTTTGGTGCAACATTTATTATTTGGGATAGGATATTTGGCACGTATGAGCCTGAAGGAGAAAAAGTAGCCTACGGCCTTACCACTAATATCGAACACAAAGCCAATCCCTTGCATATCAATTTCCACGAGTACAAGGAAATTTGGAAAGATGTAAAAGCAGCCGACACTTTTGGCGAAAAGCTTTACGCCATTTTCGGCAGCCCAATCAAAATAGATCAAGCTAAAAAACGAAAAGCTGCCATGGCGCTTGAAAAAGAAAAGGAAGTAAATAAACCTGCTAAAACCTACCAGAATTCTATTAAGGATTTATCACTGGAAACCGCTGCCAGAAAATAAAAAAAGATGGAGGGCATTTTTTTTAGAGATGCACTTACCTTTTTCAATAATAATGATCCTTAGGTTCAATTAAAATAATTAGCTATGGAAAGATCGCTAATTGGCTAAAAAAATATTAAACGCCTTTAGTTGAAACATATTCAAATAAATCAAAATGAAAATAATCATCTGAATCCTCATCATAGGCTTTCTGATTTACCAACACAAGTCCATTTTCAACGAAAAAGATGGTTCCTGGTATATAACTATTTCGGTCAAGAGAAAATTGTCCCAATACAACTCCATCAAGATTTGCAATAATAATCGAAGGGTTTGCTAAACTATTATTCAAAATTTCATCATCTGAACTTGGCCTTAGAAAATCCCTTAATAGGAACTTATTTATTGCATCAAACCTGATTGCTGGGTAACGTGGATTTTTTAAGGTCATCTCATAAACCTGATTATAAGAAAATTTCTGAAGTAATTCCTCTTTATTCAAATCTCCTATTGCTATAGGATCTTTGTGACTAAAACTGATTATTGGTAGTTCCCTATTATTACCTCCCTGCTCTATCACGTAAGGTGTAACCCCGAAACTGTGATAAAATATATTATCATTGACATTATAAGCACTCGAATAAGACAGTATCATTGACTCTAGCCCAAAATACTTTTCATTCAACACCTTTGGTATAATATTTACTGGATCAATCTGTTTATTTCCTACATCATAGGAAATAACCGAAAATGACTGATTGCCAGCAAAATAATCATCAATTCTACGAGCATTTAAGTATAGCCTATTTTGGTGAAATTCAAATAAGCTCCAATTATAATTTAAATATTGTATCCCGTAATTTTCATTCGGGAGTTTTTCCTGCAGAATAGTCTTCCCTTCTGAATTTATTAAAGTAACCATTGATGATTCATTATTGAAAAATAATATTGAATCATAACTTAATCTTTTCATTCGTAAACCACTATAATTTCCAAGTTTTGATGACTCTTCAATCAAAAAATTTTTGACTATCTGATTTTCTTTAAAATCATACTCAGTATAAACTAAATTTTGCGGATTGAAAATAGAAAGGAAATCCTTCCCACTTTCTAAATCATGAGATAGATTTATCAAACAAGATCCTAGGTCTGTTTCTTTATCAACAGAAATTCGGATAGTTTCTTTAAAATTTAATTCAAGTCCCTTTACCTCAGTGGCACTTGTTTCTGTTTTAGTAGAACACGAAATTAAACTTAAAAACAGAAAAATTGAATTAATGAAATTATTCATAAATGAGAATTTAAAATATCTATTGCGTATTTAAAAATACGCAATAGATTATAGAATAAAATTATTCAATAATTACAGGTTTGTAGCACCTATTAGCTAAAAGCTGTTCTTCCCATTGGCAAACATCAAAGCCATATTCGTTCTTAACACAATACCCCAAGCTGGGCTTATCGGACACTACTTGACAAATGAAAGCCGAGCTGCTTTTTGGAGCAAAGAAGGTGGAAGTAATTATTAAGGTAAGAGCCACCACAAAACATTTTAATCGTTTTTTCATCTTAATAAAATTTAGGTGTAAAATAAAATACGAAAGCAATTAATCAAATAATCAAATAATCAAATAATATGCAAATAAAAAGTTAAAAAAGTTTAATCTGAAATAGCAAAGTAGTCTTTAAATAAATAAAATCAGATTATACATATAGGTATAAAAGTTTGAAATACGCCTAAATCAATGATTATAATCAATTTAGCGTAAATTATAAAATTTTTATAATATGATTAAAATAAGAATTAGAAAGGTCGATTTTATCCGTAGCTCCGTTAGAGAATACCAATTATTTAAGACACGGAGTAAAGTATAGAATCCTAAATCACCTCCTTACTCAAATCGAAAGTAGCCTTAAACCTAAGGTTTCCATCCCGTTTCAGTACGTAGTGTAATTCCTTATTTTCCTTATCTATTTCAAAAGACCATTCATTGCCTGCTGCGTAGGGTATCAGTTCTTTAGTGAATTGGTCTGCTGGGAAATATTGTATGAGTGAGCTTCCAGCTGAATTGGCAAAACCACCGTAATTAGTCACCTCGTCGGGTGTGCCATCTTCGTGGCGATGGTCATGTTTAAAAAGTAAACCATCCGGAGTTTGAGTAAGTATCCACGTGCGACTTTTATCTGCACCCACATGGAAAGGCATTCTCATTTCTGTATCATTGCAAGACTCGAATATCACTATTAATCGCTCATTACCCATCGGATTATCCTCAATTGGGAATACTGGGACTCCTGCGAATGATTTTCCGCAATAAGCACGCATATTTTCAATGAAGTCCTGCTGTTGCGAAAAGACATTAGTTACAATAGCTAAAATAAGAATTAGGGTAAGACTGACGTTTTTCATAAAGATGATTTTAAGATTCGTTTTCAACTAAAGATAAGTCTTAAAATCATTTTAAAAGAATTTTAAAATTTTCTTAAGCTTGCTGCAACCTTTTGGGTAGGCTGTGCATCTTAACACCAAAAAACATCAATATCATGAAAACTACATTTAGCTCCCAATTTTTCATTTTCTTTTACGCGTTAATTTCCATTGCTTTTGTCGCCAATGGCCAAACAACTTCTCAAGATCGACCTGTAGGCTCATTTACAGGAATTGATGTAGGAAGTGCATTTGAAGTAATTCTCACCCAAGGCAACGATCACAAAGTTGTAGTGGATGTAGAAGACAAGCTTCACGAAAAAATAGATGTAGAAGTGAGAAACAATACACTATATGTAAAAACCAATGGTAAAATTAATACCAAAAGGAAAATGTCTGTATATATCACATTCGCGCAGGTAGATAAGCTAAACTTTAGCGGTGCTAGTAAAGTATCTGCTACTACACCAATAAAAGGAAATGACATGAAGATTAATCTTTCTGGTGCTAGCAAATTAGATTTAAATCTATCTGTAGCCGATTTAGCATTTAATGGATCTGGCGCAAGCAAAACTACATTGACCGGAAATTGCAACAATTTGAAGCTTGACTTGAGTGGTGCCAGTAAATTCTCAGCATTCGATCTTCCTGCCAAAACTGCCTCATTAGATTTATCAGGTGCCAGCAAGGTAGATGTAACGGTAGCTGATAGAATAGATGTAAACTCGAGCGGTAGTTCAAAAGTGAACTACAAAGGAGGAGCTACAATGGGCCAATTAAAAACCAGCGGAGCATCTTCGATTACCAAGATTTAACTCAGGATAATCATTTATTATCGTAAAGCCGCAATAATTCTAAGGCAGCTCGAGTTGGAGCTTTCACCCCAGCTTCAACCTCCCGCTTTAGTTCCGTTGCGGCTTTTTGTATAGATTCATAACTGTAAAATCGCTGCTCTAAATGGAATTTCACGGCATCGAACATCCAATTAACATTCTGATCTTGCCTGTTTTTAATGAAGAATCCGTTTTGCGTCATTTCCGATTTATAGCTTTCAATTAATTTCCATACTTCATCTATTCCATTTTTCTGTAAAGATGAGCATGTAAGCACTTTCGGGTACCAACCATTTTCGGCGGGAGGAAATAAGTGCAGCGCATTCTGATATTCTACTTTGGCTTTTTTGGCCTTTTTCGCATTATCGCCATCTGCCTTATTTATCACTATGGTATCGGCCATTTCCATGATCCCTTTCTTGATTCCTTGCAATTCATCTCCAGCACCAGCAAGCATTAGCAGTAAGAAAAAATCTACCATTCCATGCACCATTGTTTCGGATTGCCCTACGCCTACTGTCTCGACAAAAATCACATCGAAACCTGCTGCTTCACAAAAAATGATCGCTTCTCGTGTTTTGAAACCCACACCACCCAAAGCCCTACCCGCGGCTGAGGGTCTGATATAAGCACTTGGATTATGTGCCAAGGCTACCATTCGAGTTTTGTCGCCAAGAATACTGCCACCCGATCGCTGACTGCTCGGGTCGATTGCTAATACTGCTAATCGTTTGCCTTCCTCCGTTAGTTTGGTGCCTAGCGCTTCTATAAAAGTGCTTTTGCCCACACCTGGCACTCCCGTAATCCCTACCCTGATGGAATTGCCACTATGAGGTATGAGTTTATCCAAAACCAACGAAGACAACTCTTGATCTGAAGGCAAATGACTCTCAGCCAGAGTAATCGACTGACTTAAAACTACTCTATCGTGGTTTAAAATACCTTCAATATAGTAGCCGGGTGGAAAGCGCTTAGGCTTGCGAGATATTGGCATGCATGAAATTAGCTAATAAGCGAAAAAAAACATCAAATAGAGAAAATAATTTAAGTGAATTAAAGCTTTTTGGCAATGAAAAGGCCTAAAATTCGTTTAATTTGATAGAGACCTTATAAACTCAAAATCAATTCCTTACGGTTTAAAAATTGTGGTCTATATTTTGCTATACTAAGCCGTAACTATTAACAAACAAACCATTTATGTTAACTATCAAAAACACCACAAAAATGAAAATTTTTAGTAATTCTCTTTTTGTAGTAATGGCAGGACTTCTAGTAAGCTCTTGCGGAAATGACACGGAAACCGAACAATTAAGAGCAGAAGCCGACTCTCTTCGGGCTGAATTACAAACAACTACTTTGGCGGTACAAACTCTACAGCAAGTAGGTGCTTGGATGGATTCTATTGATAGCGGAAGAGAAAACTTGGAACTTAGCCTTGAAAGGGGAATTCAGAGTGACGATTTTGTTGCTCGTATGGAAGCGATCAATCAATATGTAAAAGATTCAGAAAGTAAAATATCTGAACTTGAAGCAAACTTGAGTACAACAAGCAACCAGAGCCAAGCTTACGCTAGCACAATTAGCCGCTTAAGACAGCAATTGCAAAGTAAAAACGACGAAGTAGTAAGCTTACAAGAACAAGTAACTCGTTACAAGGTTGAAAATCAAGACTTGATTTCAACAGTGACAATGCGTGAAGAAGAAATCATGCAAAAGGACACTGAGCTTGAAATCAAAAGACAAGAGCTACAACTTCTTGAAAACAGAATTACTAGCTTGTTCGAAACAGCAAAAGTAAACCAAGCTGACGCCCTATTTGCTAGAGGACAAGCCTTGGAAGAAGCAGCTAATAGAACAAGACTAGCGCCGAAAAAGAAAAGAGAAACATATCTTGAAGCTTTGGACTTATACAGACAGGCCGTTAATCTTGGCCATGAAGAAGCCAAAATCAAGATGGAAGAGCTTCAGAAGATCCTCAACTAGGTAAATCTGGAGGAACTAAGGTTGAAACCCCGGCACGAGATGTCGGGGTTTTTTGTTTTATAGCTATCTTGTGAGCCAGATCCGAACCGTATGCATCTACAAGATATTACCATCTATCCAATCAAATCATTTGCTGGCATTGACCTTACCGAATCGGAAGTAAGCGAGCGAGGACTCCTCTATGATCGCAATTGGATGCTAGTAAGTAAGCTAGGGATGTTTATAAGCCAAAGAGAGTTTAAAGAACTAAGTTTGCTCACAACCCACATTGAGGGCGATACACTTAAGATTGCTCATCGGTTTCAGAAAAATTTTCAAATTGAATTGGGCTTAACCGAAAGTATGCATGCCCTAAGCAAAGTGGACGTTTGGGATGATACCATGCTCGCTGAAAATGTGAGTGAAAAGGCTAGTCAGCAACTTTCAGAAATACTAAAACAGGAAGTTTCGCTAGTAAGAATAGGTAAAGACACTTCCCGATTGGCGGATCCTAGATTTGTGGATAAAGAAATTCAAGTGAGTTTTGCCGATGGTTATCCATTTCTCATTATATCGCAAGCCTCATTAGACGATTTGAATAGTAGGCTCGAATCGCCCGTGGAAATGAATAGATTTCGACCCAATATTGTGGTAAGTGGATCAAAAGCATTCGAGGAAGATACTTGGAGGGAAATCCAAATTGGTGAATGTATTTTTCAAATCGTAAAGCCATGCGCCAGATGTGAAGTAACCACTATAAACCAACTAACGGCTGAGCGAGGAAAGGAGCCCTTACGAACATTGAGTAAATACCGTCGCGATGGAAATAAGGTATTATTTGGGCAAAATATGGTTGCACTCAAAAAAGGCAAAATCAGAGTTGGCGATGAAGTGAAAATCCTCAAATGAATACGGCCAACAAAGAGCATTTTTTTAGGGTCACGGCACTTTGGGCATTGAGCGAATCGATGCTTGGTGGCCTTTTACATGGGCTCAAAATTCCTATCACTGGCATATTAGTTGGTGGATTGGCAGTGGTATATATCTGCATGCTCGGCTATTACTCATCCTCCCGCAAAGATATCCTCACTGCTACTATTCTGGTGATGTTAATCAAAGGACTTTTAGCACCCCATTCACCATTTGGTGCATACTTCGCTGTGTTTTTTCAAGGCGCAATGGGATGGCTTATTTTCTCCACCATACCATCATTTCGATTTGGCGCCATCTTATTAGGACTTATCAATTTATTAGAATCCGCTTTGCAAAAATTGATTGTCACCACCATTGTATTTGGTCAAGACGTATGGGTGGCTTTGGATGAATTCATTAGCTATGTACTTGGTCAATTTGGCGTTTCCAACGAGCAGTACATTTGGACTGTTTTAGCAGTGTATTTAGGAATCTACGCATTAGCAGGTTTATTTTTTGGCTGGCTTGGTGGAACTGTTCCAAACAAAATCGCTCAGTATAGAATCAAATATCCCCATCTGATTTTTGATTCGAACTATATAGCTACAGATGAAAAAATAAACCCTAAACCTAAAAGTAAGAGGAAGAAAATAGGCAAAAAGCTTATTGTTTGGATTTGGGTAATTTTGCTTATCCTGCTGATAATGCCAATATTCAACTCAGACCTAGAGTTATTACCTCAGCAACGGATTGCCCAATTGCTTATTCGATCGTTTTTGGTAATTGCTGGCTGGCTTTTAATAATTGGGCCATTACTAATGAGGCTATTTAAAAGTTGGATGGCAAAAAAGCAATCGGACATGTCGAAAGACATCTCGCAAGTGCTTGGTTTAATGCCTGAAACAAAATGGATTGTGAAAGAATCTTGGAATCGGGCGAGAAATCAAACTAAATCCAATCAATTTACTTATTTTAGTAGAGTACTACTTATAAATTTATTCCCAGAAAATGAAAAACGTAATCATACTAACCGGATCTAAAAGAAGTGGCAAATCTACCGCAGTTGAAAATTGGATAAAAAGAAAAGCGGGAGGAGTTGTTGGTATTTTGAGTCCGAAAATTAACGAAAAAAGGTATTTCAAGTCTATTAGCACTGGTGAAGAATGGGCGATGGAGGCCTCGGAAAATGAAGAAAGCTTAAATATTGGCAAATACAATTTCTCCAAATCAGCTTTCGACAAAGCCTCTGAACTATTGCTGAATGCTGCAAAAGACAAAACCGCTGAACTATTGGTTATCGATGAAATTGGGCCTCTTGAACTTAAAAATGAAGGCTTTTTCACTACGCTCAAAAGCATTCTTGCAATGGAGGATGGCATCGAATCCATTCTGCTTGTGATAAGGGAAGGTATCGTGAATGATATTCGCCAGCACTTCGGCATTGCTGAGGAAAACTCGAGAGTAATGTTGATTACAGAACTATTAACCAAGGCCTAATTTTCGGCCTTCCACTTTGATCCTATGTCATTACTTTATGTAAAATCGCTCCATATTATTTTTGTCGTCACTTGGTTTGCCGGCTTATTTTATATCGTAAGGCTTTTCATTTATCAGACAGAAGCTTTGGCTAAGCAAGAACCAGATCGGAGTATTCTTACTGCCCAATTTAAGATAATGGCCAAAAGATTATGGTTTGGGATTACTTGGCCAAGCGCCATTCTCACCTTAATTTTTGGCACTTGGATGCTCTATTTAATGCCTGGCTATTTGGAGCAAGGCTTTATGCACTTGAAATTGACATTTGTCTTGTTTCTCTATGTTTATCACTTTTTCTGCCAGAGAATTTACAGGCAATTACAAAATGGTGAAGCCAAATGGACTTCCAATCAATTGAGAATTTGGAATGAAGTTGCCACCGTTTTTCTAGTAGCAATTGTGTTTCTTATTGTGTTGAAAAATAGCTTAGATATGGTTTGGGCGTTGGTAGGCTTGGTGTTATTCACTGCCGTACTGATGCTGGCAATTCGCATTTACAAATCTTTGAGACAAAAGGAACATTGACCTTCCATTATTTGTATTAAACAGATTACAACTCCCTTTGAACATGAAATTCTTTTCTTCAATTTTAATTGCTATTACCCTTTTTTCAGTTCTACTAAGTTGCGAAAGTAGCTCTTCCAATTCCAGTGATTCTCTTCCAATTTTGGGTCGCAAAGAAGTAGCTGAGAAAGTAGTAAATGGCGAGACAATCCAAGATACTATTTACCATACGATTGGCGATTTCCGTTTTGTAGATCAAGATAGCTCATGGGTGACACCTAAAAGTTTTGAAGGTAAAATATATGTAGCAGACTTCTTTTTCACCTCCTGCCCTACCATTTGCCCAATAATGAAAACACAAATGCTACGTGTATTTAAAGAGTTTAAAGACAATCCAGAAGTTATGATCCTTTCTCATACAATTGATCCTGAATATGATACAGTTGCGCTACTCAAAGATTTCGCAGAAAGAATTGGCGTGATGGATAACAAGAAATGGAAATTCGTGACTGGTCAAAAGGATGAAATTTACAAAATCGGGCAAACTAGATACATGGTAAGTGCCACTGAAGATGCTTCAGAACCAGGAGGTTTTGTTCATAGTGGTGCATTTTTGCTGGTAGATAAGGACCAAAGGATTCGTGGCATTTATGATGGCACCAAAGCAGATCAAGTGGATAGATTAATAAAGGATATACCGAGATTATTGAAAGAATATGAAATTGAACTTTAGTTTTGGTCTCTTGCTTATTGGGTTCTTAATGATTTCTTGTGATGCTGGCCCTGCAAGTAAAAGCGAAGCATACCAAAAACTCGATAATAATTCAAAAATCAGGTTTAACCAGTACATGTTAGAGGGCCAAAACCTATATACGATCCATTGCAGCAATTGTCATCAAAAAGACGGATCAGGTTTAGGAAAGCTAATTCCACCATTAGCAGGAGCAGACTATCTAATAGACAATTTGGCCAGCTCTGTATGCGGAATTAAATATGGGCTAAAAGGAGAAATTGTAGTGAACGGGATTACTTATAACCAACCTATGCCAGCTAATCCTACTCTAAAGAATTTGGATATTGCCCAGATAATAACTTATATAGGCAATACTTGGGGAAATGAAATTGGTTTAATTGAAACTGAACAAATTGTAGAAATGCTTGAAAACTGTGAAGACCAGAATTAAACTGCCTTTTTGCTGTATTTCTTTTCTACAAATATTTTCACCCAATCAATTACTCTATTCAAATCCTCCAAACTCAAGTTACTTCCAGAGGGTAGGCATAAACCTTTCAAAAATAGCTTATCAGATGTGCCGTCTCCATAGAATGGGCAATCTTCAAAAATTGGCTGCAAATGCATTGGCTTCCAAAGTGGGCGACTTTCAATTTCGTCGCGAGCTAATAGTGTTCTCAATTCTTCAATTGAGTTTCTGCCAAAGTCACCATCTATTGTGATACAAGTAAGCCAACGATTTGAAAAACCACCTTTTGGCTCATCAACGAATTGGATTTCTGGAAATTCAGAGAGATTTTCTCTGTAGTAATTATAATTAGCACGTCTTTGCTGCACTCGCTCATTCAGCACCTTCATTTGTCCTCGACCAATTCCAGCACAGATATTACTCATTCGATAGTTATAGCCAATTTCAGAGTGTTGATAATAAGGCTTATCATCTCTTGCTTGGGTAGCAAGGTATTCTGCTCTCTCCACATACTTCTTGTTGTTGGACACTAAAGCTCCGCCACCAGAAGTTGTAATAATTTTATTTCCATTGAAGGAGTAGATTCCAATATCACCAAATGTACCAAGCTGCTTGCCATTATATGTAGAACCTAAGGCTTCAGCAGCATCTTCGATTACAGGAATGTCATATTTAACTGCGATGGTCATCAATTCATCCATTTTGGCAGGTACACCATATAAGTGGACTAATATTATGGCTTTAGGTTTTTTGCCTTGGGAAATTCTATCAATGATTGCTTCCTCCAGCAAGTCGGGGCTCATATTCCAGGTCTCGCTTTCGCTATCTACAAAAATGGGTTTTGCACCCAAATATACAATCGGATTAGCTGAAGCCACAAAGGTGAAAGAAGAACATAAAACTTCATCTCCTCGAGAAACTCCAAGTATTGAAAGTGCTAAATGTATAGCTGCAGTACCAGAGGAAAGAGCTACAGCGGCCTTTGCTCCCGTGAAATTTGAAATGGCTTTTTCAAAAAAATCGATGTTCTCACCCATTGGAGACACCCAGTTAGTTGAAAAAGCTTCCTCTACAAATTTCTGTTCGTCTCTGCCCATATGAGGTGAGGAAAGGTAAATCCGATCTTTCATTCTACAATTTTTATAATTTTTCCGGGATTTCCAACTACTACAGCAAAATCAGGCACATCATCAATAATCACAGCGCCAGCCCCAATAGTAACCCAATTTCCTATTTTTATGTTTGGGATTACCACTGCACCTGCTCCAATGATTGTTCCTTCGCCAATTTTAACATTACCACATAACGTTGCTCCAGGCGAAATATGTACAAAATCGTCTAAAAAACAATCGTGGTCAACCGTAGATCCTGTATTTATAATTACATGCTTACCTATACTTACGTCTACTTGAATACAAGCGGATTGCATGATTACAGTACCTTCATTTATTATTGAGTGCTTTGAAACCTTAGCACTTTTATCAATCCATTTACCTAAAGAGTGTCCTATTTTTTGAGCTACGGACTTACGATGCTTATTATTTCCGATAGCAATAATGATTGGCTTATCTGCAAATAATTCAGGATTGTAATTTCCTAAAAATGGAATTCCAAAAAATCCTTCTTTACTGGTATCATCATCCATTAGTCCAAGGATTTTAGCTCCTCCTTCCAAAAGACCATCTGCAATTACTTTTGCATGACCACTTGCACCAAATAAAATGAATTTATCCATTTCCATTAAATTTTACAGCAGTTGCATGGCCATCAGTATTGATTCCCTTTTGCTCAAATACTCTTTTTATAGTCTTCAATATGATTTCTAAATCTAAAATAAAACTACAATTATCGACATACCAAACATCATATTTGAATTTTTGATCCCATGAGAGGGTATTTCTACCATTTATTTGTGCCCATCCAGTAATTCCAGGCTTCACCTCATGTCTTCTCATTTGAAATTCATTGTACTTACTCAAATATTCAACCAATAATGGGCGTGGCCCAACAAGTGACATTTTACCTGACAATACATTCAAAAGTTGTGGCAATTCGTCTAGTGATGTCTTCCTTACAAATCGTCCAATTTTGGTTAATCTATCTACATCTGCTAGCAATTCACCATTTTCATCCTTTTGATCTGACATGGTTTTGAATTTGATAACAGTAAATATTTCACCGTGAAGTCCTGGTCTTTTTTGTTGAAAAAACGCACCTCCTTGAGAAACAAATAGCCCGACAATTAATAGTAATATAATCGGCGAAAGAATAATCAAAACCACTGTTGAGACAACTAAATCAAAAAGCCTTTTGCAAAAGTGGTATATCGGTTTGCGATTGTTCATCCAGCTACATTCTGACTTAAAAATCGCTGATATTCCTCTAATAGACTATCCCAAACCACATTTTGCTCATACCTTCTTATTACCATTGTCCTTGCTCGAGAAGCCATCTGCTTTCTCAGCTCTTGTTGCTCCAACAACTTTATCATTGCTTGTTGGAGTTTTTCTGTAGATTTTGGAGGAATTATTAGTCCATTCACTCCTTCCTCTATTATTTCATTGCAGCCATTAATGTTAGTAACTATGCATGGAAGATGAAAACATCCGGCTTGCAACACCACATTTGGAAAGCCTTCCCTGTAAGTTGGTAACACAAAGATATTACTCAAATGCAGATAAGGCCGGATGTCTTTTTTAAATCCTGTTTGGATTATGCGCTTATTCCTTTTCAGGATCATAAGGCTTTCACCACTGATTGGATCTAGGTCTTCCTCCATCGCTCCCACTAAAATGAGCCTTGAATTTGAATATATTCTGGAAATAGCGTCAAATGCTTTTATTAATTCATTTATTCCTTTATCAGCAACCAATCTACCTACAAAAAGAAATATCAATTCTCCTTCATTCAATTTCAAATAAGATTTTAGTGAACTTACTTCTTTTTCAATATCCTCATTGATATCAAAATACTGGGAATTAATTCCATTGCTCGAGCCATTTGCAAGCACCTCAACTCTATTGGCTTGGGCTAATTTTTTGTCTATAATAAATTTCCTTAGGCCATGAGAATTTGGATAAACTTTATGAGTGAGAGAGTAGGTAAATTTCTCGATTCCTTCAAGCATGGAGCGCTCCACTCCCTCCCGCTCCATCAGCGGGAGACCAGCCACGGTATGTAACCTTACTGGAACGCCAGCCATTTTAGCGGCAAGCATTCCTAGCAAACCAGCCTTTGGAGTATGCGTATGGACTATATCGGGCTTGATTTCTTTGAATATGCGATACAGCTCCATTAAGGCTCGTAAATCTTGTAGAGGCGTAATTTTACGCGTCATATATACTCGCTCTACATTAATTCCTTCGTTTGCGAGTTCATCCAATTCTACACCCGGACTTGAAATGGCAGTAACATCAAAATGCTGATTCATAAAGCCCAACTGGCCTCCCAACAAATACTTGAGGGATAATGGGATGGTAGTGATGCGAACCAGTTTTTTCTTCAAGAAACTAAAAATTTACCCAAAAATACAACAAATAACATAAAGCAGGAAAATGGCTTAAGAAATTACCTATTATTGGTCTTCATTTTCAAAGTCCTGTAAATTCCTTCCAATTCCTTTACCATTCTTTGGACACTGAATGTTTCTTCAACTCTTTTTCGGGCAGCAACTCCGTGTTTCTTAATTTCTTCTTTATTCGTAAGATAAAAACTCAAAGCATTCACCATCTCCTGCTGACTTTGATCTGACACAAGCAATCCCGAAATGCCATGCTCGATAACCTCTGGCACACCGCCAACTTTTGTTGCCACAATTGCACATTCGCAAGCCATTGCTTCCAAAAGCGCTAACGGCAAACCTTCAAATTTAGAAGACATAAAAAAGATATCCATTGCAGATAAATGCTTTCTTACATTCTCCTTAAGACCAGGTAGGAATAGGCGATTAGTCAAACCTAATGTATCTCGCAAATTTTCTATTTCCTCAGAAAGTGGGCCTGCACCCACCAAAAGGAAATAAGTTTCAGGATGAGATTTCAATATAGTCGAAGCCACTGTAAGCCAAATTGGCAATTGCTTTTGCTCTCTGAATACCGCCACAAAACCAATCACTGAGGCATCAACTGGAATATTATATTCCTTTCTCAACTCGTCCCCACCTGGCCAATCTCTCTTGAATTGTAGCGTGTCAATTCCATTTAACACGGTAGAAACAGGAACTTTTGTATTGGTATGCTTGCGAATGGATTGCTCCACATCTCGCGAAACAGACACCACATGAGCTTGCATAGCAAAAGTGGCTTTGTTCAAAAATCTAGTTATAGGATGGTAGCGCTCCATTAGATTGTGCTCGGTGTAGACAACAGGAATTTTGGCAATTCGGCCTGCAATACGAGCCACCACACCTGCTATTGGCAAGTGTGCGTGAATGATGTCAATCTTATTTGACTTACAATATTTGGCGAGAGAAAATGCTGATAATAAAATCTCCCTATTTCCTCCCGCTTCAAATGAATGGACTTGGGCGCCATTTTCCTTGAGCAGATATACCAAATCATCTTTTCCTTTCAAAAAATAGGCATAGGAGTAATCGAACTGATCATGAGAAGCATATGTGTAGCTGATTGGCAAAAGCATTTCCGCTCCTCCTCTACCCAAGGATTTAATCAAATGAAGAATTTTGGTTTTTCTATTCAAGAGTTAAAATTGAATTTCTAAATAATGAAAAGGTACGTCATTTATTAAAAACAAAAAGATAAATTCGCATTAAGTAATATCTTCTTAGCTTCAACAAAGATAAATCAAAGTAAAATTGGTCAAACTAAAAGTCGGATTATTACTGAATGAAGATAAAATTCCTGCTTGGAGCTGGGAAATGATTCGTCTAATACAAGAGAGTTCTTATGCAGAAATCTCCTTATTGATATTGCGGGAGGATACTAAGAGCGAACCCAGCGACTTAAACAAACTTATCTATAGAGCATACCGAAAATTAGATCGGAAACTCTTTCCAGTAAAACCCGATGCATTTGCTCGCAAGGCAATTGCGACCTTGCTGCCAGCCGATATCGCCAAAGTATATGTAAGACCACGCCAAAGCAAATTTTCGGATTACTTTCCAGATAGCAAACTCGAAGAAATCAAAGCCTATCAACCTGATGTATTGATCAGAATGGGCTTCAGAATATTAAGAGGCGACATTTTAACTTTGCCTAAGTTTGGAATTTGGTCCTTTCACCATGGCGATAACTTTGTGAATAAGGGTGGGCCACCTGCTTTTTGGGAAGTGATGTTTGGCTGGCATTGTACAGGTTCGGTATTGCAAATACTCACTGAAAAACTCGACGACGGCAAAGTTCTGTATCGATCTTGGAGTCAAACGGATCCTCTATCGGTAAATCGAAATGCACAGAAAGTCTATTGGAAAAGTCTCTCATTTGTTCCTCGACTATTGGAGCAAGTTGCCCATCATGGACAAGCAGCAATTGATACTGCAATAGCAAAACATCAAAGCCAAATAAGTCCTGCCAAAGGCTTATTCAAACCTCCGCATAACTTGCAAATGATTGGGCTACTTACTCGATTACTTGCAAAATCATTGAGCCGAAAAATCAAAGAAGCATTTTCCAAGAAGCAGTGGTTCCTTTTGGTAGAGGATGCTGCAAATGAAAATACTCCTCCCTCCGAATACAAAAGCATTATACCGCCAAAAGATCGCTTCTATGCTGATCCTTTTCCCATTTCAGAAAATGGAATAAACTACGTGTTTTTTGAGGAATTGATGTTTAAAACGCAAAAAGGGCATATTTCAGTAGGCGAATGGGAAAATGGAAATCTGGTAAATATTAGACCTGTTTTGAAAGAAGATTATCATCTTTCATACCCATTTATCTTCAAAGAAGATGGAGATTGGTACATATTGCCAGAAAGTAGAGCCAATCGATCCATTGATTTATATAAGGCTGTAGATTTCCCAAACAGCTGGGAAAAGCAATTTACTTTGATGGGTGATATTGCTGCTGTAGATGCAACTTTGGTGAAAAAGGACGGACTATGGTGGATGTTTGTAAATATTGCTGAAAACAAAGGTAGCTCGGCTTTTGATGAGTTATTCCTTTTTTCATCACCATCATTGGGAAAAGCAGGATGGCGCTCCCACCCTTGCAATCCAATAGTATCGGATGTGCGAAATGCTCGGATGGCGGGAAAATTATTCTTGAAAGATGGAGATTGGATTAGGCCAGCACAAGATTGCTCCGTACGCTATGGTTACGCCATTCATTTCAATAAAATCATCAATTGGAATCTAGAGGAATATGAAGAGGAGAAGATTGGTGAAATATTGCCCGATTGGGACAAGCATTTGCTTGGAACCCACACCTTCAATATGAATGAGCACATCGCTGTGATAGATGCTTACAAAAGCGTTTAAACGCTCCTGAAGCTACTTTCAATAAGCTTGTTGTAAGCAATTGATTTTCAAATCATTTAAAGGCATTTTACCAACTATTTTTCAGTATTATACCAAAAATAAAAGAGTCGGCACCATTGGCATCGACTCTTTTCAAACCTATTTTCCAACCGAGCTAAATCAATCTTCGTCGAAACGATCAAATCTGCTTGCTGCCGGTTGTCTTGGAAATACATTATTCGCATCTTCGGTATCGGCTAATTTACCTTCTGGGTCGAAACTCACTTTTACCACTTGCTTATCTGTGATAAATACTTTGCGTATTTCCTTTTCATTTCTTCTCCAGATTTCTGCTGGTATATACTCTTCTTGAACAGTGCCATCTGCAAATGTCAAATGAACGATTAATGGCATTACCAATCCGCCTTGATTCGAGAATGAAACCTCGTAGAAATTTTTACCCGCATAAGTCTTTCGAATCGCCTCGTCATCTACACGGGCTCTGAACTCGCCATAGCTCATCGGGTTGGTGTCCATTAGCTCAATACTAAATGGCCCATCTATTCCTTTTTCGGCACTTCCTTCTCCTCCCGCCGCTATTTGACCTTGGGCTTGTACTTGTCCTTCAAAGCTTTTCTCCTCCCCTTTCAATCGGAACCAACGCACATTATCTACGGAAATATCTACGTTGTCAACTGTGTAGAACCAACCTTTCCAAAACCAATCTAAATCTACTGCGGAGGCATCTTCCATTGTGCGGAAAAAATCAGCTGGTTGCGGATGTTTAAACATCCATCGCTGTGAATATTCCTTAAATGCCATATCGAAAAGCTCTTCACCCATTACAGTTTCTCGCAAAATATTAAGTGCTGCCGCTGGTTTTGTATAAGCCTCAGGGCCTAATTGCAAAGACTGCTCTGGGTTAGTCATGATAGGTCTCTGATACGTTTTGTCGCCCTTCATATAAGGTACTATGCTCGCGGGTGTATTGCTGAAATATGGCAATTCAGGATACCACTCGGCCATTGTTTGTTGCTCAAGGAATGAATTCAAACCCTCGTCCATCCAAGCCCATTGTCTTTCGTCGCTATTCACGATCATTGGGAAGTAATTATGACCTATTTCATGGACAATTACGCTTACCATACGTGTGGTTACTCTATCGTCGTAGCTTCCGTCTGGGCGAGGGCGACCAAAATTAAAGCAGATCATTGGATACTCCATACCTATTGATGCAGCATGCACCGAAATTGCCACAGGGTATGGGTAATCGAAAGTTCTTTCAGAATAAGTCAGTAAAGTGTTTTTTACAGCCTTTGTTGACTCCTTTTCCCAAAGCGGGTTTCCTTCTTTTGGATAATAGCTCATAGCCAACGGAGCAGAATTATCAAGTTGCACCGCCATCGCATCCCAAATAAATTTGCGGGAGGTAGCAAATGCAAAATCCCTTACATTTTCTGCTTCAAATACCCAAGTTTTGGTCTGAGTACTTTTTGATTTTTCATATTGAATTGCCTCAGCTTGACTTCTAATTATTACTGGCTTATCAAAAGTCTTTTTGGCCAATTCAAATTTCTCTCTTTCTGAGGCTGTCAATACATCATTTGGATTTTGCAGCTCACCAGTTGACGCCAACATATGGTCAGAGGGCACCGTGATGCTCACTTTATAATCGCCAAAAGGTAAAGCAAACTCACCGCTTCCTAAAAACTGCTTATTCTGCCAGCCGTTTACGTCATCATATACAGCCATGCGTGGAAAAAACTGGGCAATTGTATAAACATAATTTCCATCCTCTGGGAAATATTCAAAGCCTGACCTCCCACCATCTCTCATCCTATCATTGATATTGTAGCTCCATTCTACTTGGAAACTAAATTGCTCACCCGATTTCATGGGTTGAGGTAGATCAACTCTCATCATCGTTTTATTGATGGTATATTTCAGACTATTTCCTTGGGCATCTTTCACAGAATTAATCTTGTAGCCTCCATCAAAATCTGGAGAACCACCAATTATTTGATCGAAGCTTTTAGCTGGAATTGCTCCTCCTAATCCAGCTGCCGTCACACTCTTTGCGTCAGAATCAGATGCACGCATATTTTGCTCTAACTGCAACCATAAATAGGTAAGTGTTTGAGGTGAATTGTTATGATAAGTAACTTTCTCCCAGCCAGTAATCGACTGATTATTATCGTCCAAAGTAACCTTAATTTCATAATCTGCCTGCTGCTGCCAATACTTTGGCCCTGGTGCGCCTGAGGCATCACGGTATTCGTTAGGAGTAGGAAGTGTAGTACCTAATTGCTCAAACTTGGCCTTCCAGCCATTTTCTTGAGCCACGGATAAAAAAAATGACCCCATTAAGAATAGAGTCATCAAACAAACTTTTCTGAGCATAAATAAAGCTTTTATAATTTAACTATTGGGTTTTGGAATACTGCAAACTCTGTAGTTTACAATATGTAATACCATTAACGAAACTGAAGCGGCAAGGGAGATAAATAACATCCAATGTGCCACTTCATGTGCCATCAATGCAAAACTAAAAATAGCAAAAGAAAACCACAAACCCATTCGAATGGTAGGATTTGCTGACCTTTTAGAAGCATATAAAACCGCCAAGAAGGACAAACCAATAAAAATATAATCAAGAGTGTGCCAATGCTCGCCGAATCCATTTATTGAGAAAATAGACATCGTGATAATCACTGGCAATACTATACAATGCACCATACAAGCCATGGAGCTATAGAAACCTATCAAATCAGCATTTCGCTTTAACCAGGAAGAATTTTTCATATATTTTATGCAACAACGTTGCAAAGATGAGAAATCTCCTCTATAATTGCAAAAGCAATCAGGATTTATTTTGATTGCTCTTCATTTCAGTGGTGGAGTTGTACCAGAATCCCGACTTTAAAAGGTTGGGATTCTATTTTTCATATGGAAACTAACCATTTTGGTGGTAAATTTGATTGTAAAACTATAGTTAAAAAAATCACACCATGCTTAAGGGAAACAATAAAATACTCATTACTTTAATTTTGTTTGGAGTCGCAACATTTTGCTCTCAATCGCTTATTGCTCAAGATTCTAATGGATGGGCTGTGTTTTCAAGAGTAGAATTCAAACCAAAGTTTGTAGAGGATTTCAATGCGCACATGTTTTATCCCGAATTTACCAAAGAGATATTGGCCATGGAAAGCAAAGAAATCACACTGGAAGGTTATGTAATACCTCTTCCTGTTGACAATGAGGTTGATTTCACCGTTTTGTCTTATTATCCATACGCACAGTGTTTCTTTTGTGGTGGAGCTGGCCCTGAAACGATAGCAACAGTTTATTTTAAGGGCAAAACAAAGAAATTCAAAGTAGACGAATTCATAAAGGTGAAAGGAATTTTAGTGTTGAATGCTGAGGATATTGACAAAACTAATTTCATCATCACAGATGCTGTGTTGGTAAATAATTCCAAATAAATAGCCCAAGCTCCCGCTATTCCCAAGGCTGAATTGCATTCATTCTACTAGATTTTACACGGCTACATAAAAATGGCTTGTTAAGACAGCATAAATTCATACTTTCAGGAAAAACCTTAATAAAATGATTGAATTCGAAGGCGTAAGCTTTTCTTATGATCAAAATGCCCAATTCAAATTTAAGGATTTGAAGCTTGAGCAAGGTAGTCATTGGCTCATTTTAGGGGCGTCGGGCAGCGGTAAAACCACTTTACTTCATTTGCTGTCTGGTTTACTGAGACCGCAGTCTGGCAATATTAAAATATCGGGTAAAGATATTGCCAAGATAAATGAAGCTGAATTAGATAAATTCCGAGGAAAAGAAATAGGCTTGGTATTTCAAAAAGCCCATTTGGTTAGTGTATTAAGTGTAAAAGATAATTTGGCTCTAGCGCAATATCTAGCCGGCCTACCGCAAGACAGCGGGAGGATAAAGGAAGTATTAGCCGAGTTGCAATTGGAAAGTAAAATTAACTCAAAGCCGCATCAGCTAAGCCAAGGAGAGCAGCAAAGAGTTACCATTGCTAGGGCAGTTCTAAACAAGCCTTCGGTCATCTTTGCCGATGAGCCTACTTCCGCGTTAGACGATATGAATACCGAGAAGGTGATGAACCTTTTAGAAAATCAAGCAAAAAAATATAATGCCACCTTGGTAATTGTTACCCACGATCAACGGCTGAAAGGCAGAATTTCTAACCAAATAAAACTGGAAACGATATGAATTTGCCAACGCTAAGCTGGAACTACCTAAAAGGAAAGCCGCTCAATACATTTTTGAATGTGTTTTTGTTGGCTTTGGGAATTGCCATCATTATTGTACTGCTTTTGGTAAGCAGGCAGGTAGAAGAAAATTTGACCAAAAATGCTAGAGGTATCGATTTAGTAGTTGGCGCAAAAGGTAGCCCATTGCAACTCATACTATCGAGTATTTTCCATATCGATTTCCCGACAGGAAATGTCCCATTAGATGAAGCTGAGAAACTTCTGAATCACCGTTTAGTGAAAAATGCCATTCCACTTGCCTTAGGAGATAATTATGGCGGCTTTCGAATTGTAGGCACATCAGATGAATATTTAGAGCTCTATAATGCCGAAGTTTCAGAAGGTGAAATCTGGAAAGAACACTTTGAAACTACTTTAGGCTCAGATGTAGCTTTAAAATCAGGTCTCAAAATTGGCGATGAGTTTTATAGCGCGCATGGAATTTCCGATGGCGGACATAGTCACGATTCTGATCCATTCGTTGTAGTAGGTGTACTAAAGCCTACAGGGTCCGCAGTAGATAATCTCATATTCACTAACGTAGAGACAGTTTGGCTAAGCCACGAAGACGCTGTGGTAGTAGAAGATTCTATTGCACCGGCTATCCCTACTGTAACGACAATACGACCAGCTTTTGGTGTTCGCCCATCCGGCACTACAGCAAGTCAACGAAAGTTGAAACTTGGAAATACCGAAAGATACCCAAGTATTCCATTGGAAGGAAAAGAAATTACTTCTATGTTTATACAATACAGATCGCCACTTGGTGCTGTACAACTGCCGCGATATGTAAATAGCCAAAGTTCAATGCAAGCTGCTTCTCCAGCTTTTGAAACCGCAAGACTATTTACACTTATTGGTGTGGGCGTGGACGTAATGCAAGGTTTTGCCTATTTGATAATCTTTATTTCAGCATTGAGCATTTTTATAGCTCTTTACAATGCCCTGAAAGAAAGAAAGTATGATTTGGCAATAATGCGTTCTTTAGGAGCGAGCAAACAAAAACTCTTTGTCCACGTGATATTGGAGGGAGTTATTATAACCAGTTTAGGAGCTATATTTGGTTTATTACTTGGACACGGCATGGTGGAATTACTTGGAGCAATATTTGAGCAATCAGGTCAATTGGGAGTAACTGGTAAGCAATTCCTTAGAGAGGAACTTATTATAATTGCAGGAAGTTTGATTATTGGAATCATTGCAGCCTTAATTCCAGCTATTCAATCGTATAGAACAAATATTTCAAAAGTTCTTGCGCAAGGTTAAATTTATAGAAGCATCAAAAATTTTAAAATATCATGAAACGTAATTTCTTATTAACATTTATCCTTGTATTTGGAGTTACACTTTTGGCTCAAAGCCAATCAATTAACTTCAATAGCAGTATTTGGGGTACTTTATCTAAAGTAACTTACAAAATTGGTAAAGATGAATACGGTGAATTATACATTCCTGTATTTGATGAAGATGTAAAAAAACTCGAAGGAAAAGAAGTTGTAATACCTGGCTACATCATTCCATTCGATGGAATGTTCAAGCCTGATCATATCATTATCAGCTCGCTACCACTTAGTGAATGTTTCTTTTGTGGATCTGGTGGGCCTGAAACTGTAATGGATGTGTTTCTTAAAGAGCCTGTGAAATACACAAGCAATCCCATCAAGATCAGAGGTATTCTTACGTTAAATGATAAGGATCCTGATCAAATGATGTATATCCTGAAAGATGCAAAGTTTGACGGATTAGCATTCTAAACTAGAAGTTCAGAAAATAATTAAGGCAATTATCAATAATTTGGTGATTGCCTTTTACTTTTGCTCCTTAAACAAAAAAACAATGAACAAATTCAAATCATTATTCTTAGCTGTAATTATTGGTTTTGCTGCTATTGCTTGCGAAAGCGGACCTACAGAAGAAGAACAACAGAATTCATTGAAAGATGAAGTAATGGAAATTCATGATGAGGTAATGCCTAAAATGGGTGAAATAAATACCTTAAAAAATGAATTAATTGCAGATGCTGAAAGTCTAGCGACTGACTCTACAATTGTAGAAAACATCGAAAAAAGCAATGAGTTAAAACTAATAGCTGCTGAGCTTGAAGAAGCTAACAAATCAATGATGGATTGGATGAGAAACTACAAGCCTACATTTGATGAGCAAACGCATGAAGAAATCATGCAATACCTTGAGGATCAAAAAGTAAAAGCTGGTGAAGTAAAAACTAAAATCCTTACTACCATCGAAAAAGCTAAAGCTAAAATTGCTGAAAAATCTGAGGAGTAATAAAACTCAAATCGATTGAAAAAGTGAAAGCAAGCCAGATTTGGCTTGCTTTTTTATTTTCCTAGTCCTCTACATTTATCATTTGAGATTGACCTTAAAACAAAAAAGCCAAGATCAAATCTTGGCTTTTTTATTAATAATATGCGGGAAGAAAATTAACCTAATGCTACTCTTTTAAATGCACTTACGGTTAGTCCCTTATTCACGCTATCCAAATATTCCTGAATAGACATGCTATTGTCTTTCACGAAAGTTTGACTTAACAGTGTATTGTCTTTGAAAAACTTGTTCAATTTACCAGTAGCAATACGCTCTAGCATTTCTTCAGGCTTACCTTCTTGGCGAGCTTGATCCATACCAATTTCAATTTCTTGTTGTATCACTTTCTGATCCACACCATCTTTATCTAAAGCTACAGGATTCATCGCAGCAATTTGCATAGCAACATCACGTCCAGCTTCACTTACATCAGCATTGCCAGTATTTACCATTGCTACCAATACACCAAGCTTAGCTCCCATGTGGATGTAACTAATCACTTTTTCACCTTCAACTATTTCGAAAGCAGTTATTTCAATTTTCTCACCAATCTTACCGATCATTTCAACCAACTTATCGGCAACAGTAAGATTTCCTAATTGTAAAGCCTTTAATTGATCAATTGTAGCTGGCTTGATTTGATAAGCAAGGTCGGCAATTGCATTACCTAATGCTTGAAACTCATCGTTTTTAGCAACGAAATCAGTTTCACAACCTACCGCTACGATCACGCCTGTTTTGTGGTCGTCGCTAGTTCTTACGAAAACACTTCCTTCATTCGTTTCTCTGTCAGAACGAGCAGCAGAAACTTTCTGACCCTTTTTTCTTAGGATTTCGATTGCAGTATCGAAATCTCCACCAGCTTCTGTGAGTGCCTTTTTGCAATCCATCATACCGGCGCCAGTCATTTGTCTAAGTTTGTTGACGTCTTGTGCTGTAATAGCCATGATAAGTCTTATTTTATTTAGTGAATAATCAGGTTAGAATTAAAACAAAAATTGAACATTGGAGCAGGGTCACAATGTTCAATTTTAATTTTATACGAAAATTGTTGTAAACTTTATTCCGCTTTAGCCTCTTTAAGATCGGCTTGCTTCTTAGCTTCGAGTTCTTCATTCTGACGCACGTCATCTTTCTCTTGCTTACGCTCCATCAAACCTTCTTCGATAGCGGCTGCAAAAGCTTTGGTGATGATTGTGATTGATTTCCATGCATCGTCATTTGCTGGGATTGGGAAATCAACTGTGCTTGGATCAGAGTTAGTATCGACCATTGCGAATACAGGGATATTTAATCTCTTGGCTTCTTTCACAGCGATGTGCTCACGTTTTACGTCAACCACAAACATTGCTGCAGGTAAGCGAGTAAGATCAACAATACCACCTAGCACTCTTTCCATTTTCTCTGCTTCGCGTTGCACCATTAGGCGCTCCTTCTTTGCAAGATTCTTGTAGGCTTCATCTTTCATCAATTTATCCATTGAAGAAAGTTTTTTCATTGACTTACGTATTGTAGAGAAGTTGGTAAGCATTCCGCCCAACCATCTTTCTGTTACGTAAGGCATTTTTAGCCTTTTCGCTTCTTCGGTCACAATGTCTTTCGCTTGCTTTTTAGTAGCTACGAACATGACCTTACGACCTGAACGAACAAGATTTTTAATTGCATGCGATGCTTCGTCGAGGCATGCTAGGGTTTTATTAAGATCTATAATGTGAATTCCATTCTTCTCCATAAAAACATATGGAGCCATTTTTGGATCCCACTTACGAGTAAGGTGACCGAAGTGTACACCTGCATCCAAAAGATCTTTGTATTCTAATTTGGCCATCAAAAATTCGTTTTGAAATCTATTAACGTTTGCTGAACTGGAATTTCCTTCTTGCTTTTCTTCTACCTGGCTTCTTACGTTCCACCATTCTTGGATCACGTGTTAAGAAACCTTCTTTTTTCAAGGCTGGGCGATGCTCTTGGTTATTCTCGCACAATGCACGACTAATACCTAGACGAATCGCTTCCGCCTGACCTGTTAAACCACCACCGTCTACATTTACTACGACATCGAAAGATTCAGGCACATTCACAAGGTGGAATGGCTGCTTTACAATAGTTTGTAAAATTTCAGAAGGAAAATAATCGCTCAATTTGCGATCATTGATAGTTACATCTCCTTTACCTGCGCTCATGTAAACTCGCGCTACGGAGGTTTTTCTTCTACCTAAGGTATTGATAATTTCCATGTAATCGATTATCAGATTATAGTTTTATCACTTCTGGCTTCTGAGCTTCGTGTGGATGCTCAGTTCCTTCGTAAACATACAAATTTTTAAAAAGCTGTCTGCCAAGTCTTGTTTTTGGAAGCATACCTCTTACGGCTCTTTCAACCAACAAACGAGAAGACTTGTTTTTCAATTCTCTAGGAGTAATTGATTTTTGACCTCCTGGATATCCAGTGTAAGAAAGATAAACTCTATCGTCCATTTTCTTTCCAGTCATTCTTACTTTGTCAGCGTTGATTACGATAACATTATCGCCTGTATCAACGTGCGGTGTGTAATCAGGCTTATGCTTGCCTCTGATTACTTTCGCCACCTGACTTGAAACACGACCAAGTACCTGCGCACTTGCGTCTATTACCACCCACTTCTTATCAGCAGTAGCTTTATTAACCGAAACGGTTTTATAACTTAAAGTATCCACTTCTTGTAGAATTTAATGCCTTAACAAACAATCATTTATAGTTCCCCCTGAAAAAGGGACACAAAGATATGAGTATAGATTTGGAAAAACAACAATATCAAGGAAATATCAGTCCTAATGTGTAAATTTTCTTAATTGATTTACAGCGACCTTAAAATCCTTAGGATATGGAGCCTCCCAACCTAGCTCATCGCCATTCAGTGTCCTGAATCGAAAACTTTTAGCGTGCAAAGCTACTCTTTTTATAATTGGAAGTTCATCTTCTCCAACTTTTAAATTGTATTGTTTTTTGTAAGCTGACAAAAATAGTGGTTTTCCACCATAAGTATCGTCACCAACTAGTGGTGCTTTCATCCATGCAGCATGCACTCTAATTTGATGCATTCGGCCAGAAAGTGGAAAACAACCCACTAAGGTGTGAAATCTGTAAGCTTCCAATGTTTTGAAAACAGTAGTCGCTTCTTTTCCTTCTCTTGTATCTACTCTTACTATGCCTTTGGCCAATGTTTTTAAGGGCACATTTACAACGTCTTCCTTGAAATCATGCACGCCATCTACTATTGCGTGATAAATCTTCAATACCTCCCGCTTTTCCAATTGCATGGAAAGATTGCGGTAAGCCTCCGCATTCTTAGAAAGTATTAAGATACCAGAGGTTTCTTTATCCAATCTATGGCAAAGTTGTAAGTTTTCATCATACGCCTTCGCCAGTGACAATAAGCTCACAGGATCATGTCGATCATCTAAGGAAGAAAGATAAGCAGGCTTATTTACTGCTATATAGTTGGAATCCTCACCTATTATCAAACTCTCAAAACTAATTTTCTTCATCTTTTTATCTATCCTTTCGCCTGCTCTACATTTGGTTCCTCTGCAATAATTGGTTGTGGCCGCTTTAGTTTAAAACTGAAAACTGAGCCTTTTCCAACAGTGCTTGTTACCATCACTTTAGAATTGTGAGCTTCTATTATGTGCTTCACAATCGCTAGTCCTAGACCCGTTCCACCTTTTTCTTTTGATCTGCTTTTTTCTACTCTATAAAAACGCTCAAAAATTCTCTTGATATCTTCTGGAGGAATTCCTTTACCATTATCTTTTATAAAGATGGTCACATCTTGCTTACTCTGCTCAAAATCAATTATAATGCTACCTTCGTCTTTACTATATTTTACCGCATTGGATACAAGATTAAGCATTACTTGGTAGATCTTTTCTGCATCAGCATACACAAATATTGGATCCTTAAATTCTTTGGCAAAGGTAACGTCTATTTTCTTTTTAATTGCCTTATCTTCTAGCTGATCCACTACTTCCTCCGCAATTTCAAGAATATTTACATTCACGAAATTCATTTTTACTGCACCTGTTTCTATTCTTGATAGTGTTAACAAATCTTGAACTAGGCGATCAAGACGATCTAAGCTGCGTCCCGCTCTTCTGAGGAACTTCAATCTTACTGCCTTATCTTCCACTGCACCATCAAGCAGTGTGTGGATATAGCCTTGAGCTGAGAAAATTGGTGTTTTTAATTCATGCGAAACATCCGCCACAAATTCACGGCGAAAAGCTTCCATTTTTTTCAGATCCTCAATCTCTCGTTGCTTCATCGAAGCATAAGAAAAAAGCTCTTTATTGATACTTCTAAACGGATTATTAAAGTCCAGTTGACTCTTTGGGCTAATTGCCTTACCTCCTTCTTTCAACCTTTCTAATACACGATAGATTTTGGTTACTTCTTTGAAAATAAGAAGCTCCATGGTGATAGAAGCAAAAATCACCGATGCTGAAAATGAAATCACAAATGTTACGCCTAGTGCAATCTTACTTACCTCAGGCACCAAAGACAAAAAAGCCGTAGTAACTACGGCTATAGAACAAGCTAAAATCAGGGCTACCGCTCTTGAGTTTATTCTCATTAATCTTTAGTTTACTTCAAATTTATATCCTACGCCTTTTACAGTAGATATATATCCTTCTCCAATTTTCTCCCTTACTTTTCGAATGTGTACATCTACTGTTCTAGCAAGGACATACACATCCAATCCCCAAATATTCTGCAAAAGCTCATCTCTACTGAACACCTTGTTCGGATTTTGAGCGAGGAAAAATAGTAATTCAAATTCTTTCTTTGGAAGTGATATTTGTTGCTCATTAATACTCACAGTATAGCTCCCTCTATCGATCATTAAATCACCAACTTTTACCGTGCTGTTTACCTTTTTCTTTTTCTGGTCGCGACGGAAGATTGCGTTGATACGGCTCATCAATGCTCTAGGCTTTATAGGCTTATTAATGTAATCGTCTGCTCCAACATCAAATGCGGCTACTTCTGAATACTCTTCGGAACGAGCCGTCAGAAATATAATGTATGAACCTGTGAGTTCAGGAATTTCCCTCATTTGTCTGCAAGTTTCTACTCCGTCTTGTATTGGCATCATTATGTCCAAAAGAGTAAGTTCAGGCAGGAATTTCTTCGCAATCTCAATTGCTCGTTTGCCATCGTGGGCTACTTTTACTTCATAGCCCTCCTTTTCAAGGTTATATTTTAGCAATTCGCAAATGTCTGTATCGTCATCTACTACTAAAATTCTGTGATTGGCTTTATGTCCCATACGATTACAATTAGGCTAATCTACATTAGCGATGTAATAAATTGTTTGTGTAAAAGTAATAGGCTTTGTAATTGAAAGAAACTAAGCCTGACTAAATCTACACAAATTATGTATCAATGTAAAAATGCGACAAAACGCGGGAGGATAAAAAGCCAATAATTGAAAGTAGTCTTGGCTATCTTTTGGCGACCTCGTTGAGTGGGAATCGTAAATTGGCGAAGCTTTTCAAGTCCATATCAACAGACCCAACAAAAAGGTTCACTTTTATTTTTAGAGGAATTCTATTCTTATCGTCAGAAATCCACATCTTCACTGGATTATCACTACCGAAAATCTTATTCTGCTTCATTACTGGATAAAAAACAAGCGTTTTGAATTCACCTAATTTCGTATTTAGACTTTCTTTGCCTTCAAATACAATTTTCATGTCATACAGTTCGCTATCAAAAAATCCTTTTACTGAAACTGTATCTCCCTTTTGAAGCTTACTGAAATCCATCAATCGGAAATAATAGTATCCGCTGACCAAATCCTGTACGTTTTCAGGAACATCAAAATTTTCTGTTTCCTTTACTTTTCTAGTGACTTTATCCAGTTTTGAGAGAACTGCTTTATTTTGATCCTGGTCAAAATTTACGATTTCATTTTTCCGGTATTTTCCTTCCTCAATATATCTGTAAGATCTGTGCGGAATCATATGGGTAGTATCCATTAATGTTCCCCAATTATCTCTTACCCTTTGAAAAACATCAAAAACACCTACGGTTTTGGCATATACATCTATTTTAAAATTAGGTCTGCCATTGACCGTGTGTATGCGGTCATCTACCTGGAAGGTTGCTTCGGCTGCATGGATTATTCCAATGGAGGCTCTGTAAGTTAGTGTTTCACCTATACCAAATGTACTGTTCTTTAGCTTTTTGTTGCCTATGGGCTTGTCAGACCCGGTAAAAGCCAACAGAAAAAGCAAAGAAAGTACAAGTAGATTACGCATGGCACAATAACATTTTCAGCATAGGATTCCTTAAGACAAAATATATACCAAAACTAGCCATGCTTCTCAATTAAATGGGCAATATAGTTTTTCAGATTTTGATCAAAGTTCCTTTCGAACTCCTCTTGAAAAACATTTTGCTTGGAACGGTACCTTCTAAAATTCATTATAAAGGTATTATTTGGCAATTCATCGAAATATTCATGATAAACCTTCTGGTTATAAAAAGACACATCTTTTAACCCTTCTACCAACTCCGAAATTCTTTCCTTTTTCAGTTGTGTCGCCTTTTCATAGTCGCTTATATCAAGATCAGCATAAAATTGCTCAAGCTCGATGGAAGCTTCTAGCCAATACTCAGCGAAATGTTTGTAATCATCCTTACTATTCAAATATTGTTCAAGCTCTTTAGAGTCAACACCAAACTTTTGAGTTAAAAATAACTCGGCTCCCCTATCACCAATAAAAGTTGCTACATTCTCATTTTGGTCGGTATCATCCTTTATAAAAATGCTTCCATGACTTAATTCATGTATTATCAGATTAGCCAAATCGCCTTCCTTTCTTTTGAGCATAGAAGAAAGTACAGGATCCTTGAACCAGCCTAAGGTGGACCAGCCACTTACTGCACGGCCACTTACATCCCAACCATCCGCCTTCAATTCCTCAAGCTCCGCTTTGGCCTTTTCCTTATCGAAATATCCTTTGTAGCTAAATGTACCCAGCAATGGGAATTTCCAAGTTTTTGATTTAAAAGCAAATGGCTCACAGGCCGTGATTACCCATAAGGTTGTTTCATCTCCTTCGTAAAACAACTTGGTGTAATTTTTACTTTCTTTAATCCCGAGTGAATCGAAGGCAAACTGCCTAATTTCTTGAATTAATTTGAGCTTATATACCTCATTTTCGCTTAAACTATCCTCGGCCAGCCAATCCTCGATGGGTCTTGCATTCCAAACTACGGTAAGTTGTCCTTTGGCTTGACTTAAGCCATAGGCCACCATATCGCCAAATATTACTGCTACTACGCTGAGTATAGCAAGGATGGCAAAGCCAATTTTTTTCTTCATTTACTTGTGCTTTGGGCTCTTTTTGAAAGCAGAAAACTTGGACGGTAACTGAAATATAATCCTCCCGCATATTCCATAAATTGATTCTGCAAATCGAAATAAGGTTCAAATCTAAAAGAAATGACCAAACCATCCTCTATTTGGATATCTTTATAAAACCTGAGGATGAGTAATTCCCTTTTATTTTCTATTCGCATTGGGTTATCCCACTTATTGCCAAGTGATGAGAACAGATATCCTCCTTCGGGCGAATAAAAATCTTGCCCAAACCAATAAGAGACCATAAAATCAAATGCTTGATTATCTAAAATAAAATTGAGATAATAACCCTCTCCTGATTCTAATGGCAAAGTAGCTGCTCCTAATGTCCTGTAAAATGCCAAATAGGGCTCAAACTTGACTTGCTTCATGAAAGAATTATCTCCGCCATTCCACGCAAGAGAGGCTCCAATGGCATAGTTCAATAGTGTAGTGGCCGGAATTCCTGTAGTATCGAGCCTTGCGCCAAAATGCTGAGCTGTAAGTTGCACTGGTACGCCAAATGTGTACTCATCATCTTTGGATAAAGAAAGAAAGGCTGAAGTACCTGCAAATACAGATTCCTTTTGATTAATACCGATTGGTACATTATTTCGCCAATCGAGCCAAGTATCCCAAAAAATTCTTTCATTCTCCACCAAAAATTGAATTCCTGTTTCTTGCCTTCTATCGATTACTCGTTCGAAATTTTGAAATGGCTCAATTAAGCGGTGATTTAAGGAGCCATCCAAATTGCCCATAATCATTCGAAATCCAGGCTCTTGGTAAGTGAAAGAAAAAGTGGGACTTATTTGTCGAAAACCGTTTGCGCCAAAATCACGGAGTAAATAAATACCAGCATCAATTCGAAACCGAGCACCTGGCTGCCAGGCGATGTAAGGGTTCATTTGATAGCCTAGCAAACTGTATCCATTTGTAATATCATTATCAAAAGCTTTGTTTCGCAAAAAACTAAAAGTATTTACACCAGCATATAGCCCAGGTTCCTCAAAAAGTTGCTTTTTCTCAAAGAAAGATGTGTTATTTACTTGTGCTGAAAGCTCATAACTTGATAAGCTAAAAAAGAAAAGCATGGCATACAGCATAACAGACTGTGTAACCAAAACTGACCTTGAACTATTCACCATTTTTCGCTTTATTTATTTAAAGAGGGAAGCAACAATAAGCAGTTAGTTTTCAAAAAGGTTTAATGTATTCAATAATGATAATGAAATTTATCCTTCATTTTGTAATTTCACCCTAGATATATGAGATAATTGGAAAAATGAGCGAAAAAAGTGAAAAAATGAAAGCCCTACAGCTTACAATGGATAAGCTGGACAAAACCTATGGCAAGGGAACCATAATGAAGCTAAGTGATGAAAAGGTATTGGATATTCCAGCCATCTCTACAGGTTCATTGGGATTGGACATAGCATTGGGCATTGGAGGTATCCCTCGTGGAAGGATAACTGAAATTTATGGGCCTGAATCCTCAGGTAAAACAACTTTAGCGATGCACTGCATTGCCGAGGCGCAAAAAGCGGGAGGTATTGCGGCCATCGTTGATGCAGAACACGCATTCGATAAAGCCTATGCAGAGAAGCTTGGTATCGATACTGAAAACCTGCTGATATCCCAGCCGGACAATGGCGAACAAGCTTTAGAAATCACTGAACACCTTATCCGCTCAGGTGCAATCGACATTATTGTGATCGACTCTGTGGCAGCACTTGTGCCAAAGAGCGAGCTTGAAGGCGAAATGGGTGATAGCAAAATGGGTCTGCAAGCTAGATTAATGTCTCAAGCATTGAGAAAGCTTACAGGTACAATTAATAAAACAGGCTGCGCTTGTGTATTCATCAACCAGTTGCGTGAGAAAATCGGTGTGATGTTTGGCAATCCAGAAACAACCACTGGTGGTAACGCTTTGAAGTTCTATGCATCAGTAAGATTAGATATTCGTAGAATCGGCCAAATCAAAGAAAGCTCTGATAATATAACAGGCAACAGAACTAAAGTGAAAGTAGTGAAAAACAAAGTAGCTCCTCCATTCAAAGTTGTGGAATTTGATATTATGTACGGTCAAGGAATTTCCAAAGTTGGTGAAATCATAGACCTTGGATCTGAGCTTGAAGTAATTAAGAAAGCGGGCTCATGGTTCTCTTATGGCGACAACAAATTGGGGCAAGGAAGAGAAGCTGTGAAGACTTTGCTTGAGGACAATCCTGAACTTTCAGACGAAATCGAAAAAAAGATTCGCGATAAAGTAGCCGGAAAAATTGTGAAAGAAGAGGCATAAACTCCTCACATTTTATAATCCATAAAAAAGCCCAAACTCATCATTTGGGCTTTTTTCATATATTTTTGAGACTATTACGCTCTAATCGCAATTACAGGATCCAATCGAGCAGCCATAGCAGCTGGTACAATTCCTGAAAAAGTGCCCACAAGTACAGAAACACCTAGCCCTAACAGTACATTTTGCATAGAAAGACCTACCTCTAATGTGCCAAATGGTATAAAGGTGATAAGCCAAACAAGAAATATTCCTCCAAAGCCTCCAATAAGACTTAAGAAAATCGCCTCAAATAAGAACTGAAATAAGATAAAGTAATTTTGGGCTCCTAAAGACTTTTGAATTCCAATCATGGAGGTTCGTTCTTTTACAGAAACAAACATAATATTAGCAATACCAAAACCGCCTACCAAAATAGAGAAGCCGCCAATAACCCAACCTGCGACTCCAATTACATCAAATACAGACCCAATGGCATCTGCAATTGCTTCAGGCCTATTCAAATCAAAGTTATTTTTATCCTTTGGTTTCAAACCACGACTCACTCTTAAAGCTCCCGCCAATTCACTTTCAAGTTCAATTAAACCAATATCTGAATCCTTGCCCTTTACAGCTAAGCTAGGTTGTACGCCAAATCTACTGCGAGTAGTATATATTTTTTGAAAACTTCTAAACGGAATAAATGCTGCATCATCTTTGGAAGACACACCGAGGAAACTCTCCCCCTCACGTTTAAACATCCCAATAACGGTATATTTTTGTCCTCTCAAATTAATTTCCTTACCAATTGGCTCTTGAAAAGGAAACAAAGTTTCAGCTATGTTAACACCAATAATAATAACGTTTCTTCCTCCATCAGATTCCATTTGAGTAAAGTAGCGCCCTCTCTCAATAGGCATATCATAAACATCCTTATACCCAAAGGATACTCCCGTAAGTTCACCAGAAATACTATTATTTGCCTGCTTCATAAGTGTACTTCTACTAGCATAAATAGTTAGCGCGGACGCACTCTTGAGATTTGCTTGGAGATAGTTAAACTCTTTAGTATCCGGTGCTGGCCTCCTAAAGTATTCCCACCAAGGAAAATCTGGTCTATCGAAAACAAAAGGAAAACGATCTACCGTAAGTACATTGGCTCCAAGAAAAGAAAAACTTTCCTTGATACTCTTTTCCAGTGAATCGACCATTGTAAACACGCCGATAATTGCGAATATGCCAATTGTAACACCCAGCAGTGATAATACAGTACGCAAAACATTTGCGCGGAGAGCACCTCCCGCAAATTTCAAACTCTCATATATCTGACGTAATTCAAACACCGCAGTAAATTTAATTGGACACAAATCAACACTAAGCGTAGCCTTAATTCAATGCTTATTGTTGGAAAGATTTTTAAAACTCTTTAATGGAAACTTTTACGGATAAACGGTGGCTAATTTTTCAATTTTAGGTCATTAATACCTTCAACCTCTGAAAATCTTCCCTTTTGGCAGCGAAGTATTAAATGCCTTAATTAGTTATGACCAAGACTTTTTTTTACCTAATTTTGCAAGCTATTTTAAACGGTCGAAGAAGCTCCTATGAAATTATCTGAATTTAGATTCGAACTTCCCTCAAATCTTATTGCACAAGTACCTACCGAAAACAGGGATGAATCCCGCTTGATGGTATTGCATCGTAGTACTGGTAAAATCGAGCATCGCATTTTCAAGGATATTGTAGAATATTTCGACGAAGGCGATACCTTGGTATTCAACGACACCAAAGTTTTTCCTGCTAGACTTTATGGAAATAAAGAGAAAACAGGTGCGAAAATAGAAGTTTTCTTGCTGAGAGAGCTCAACAAGGAAATGAAACTATGGGATGTATTGGTAGATCCTGCAAGGAAAATTAGAGTAGGTAATAAACTCTACTTTGGCGATGGCGAATTAGTTGCAGAGGTAATTGACAATACCACATCTAGAGGTCGTACGATTCGCTTTTTATACGATGGCGATGAGAACGATTTTCATCAAATGATCGATAGATTGGGGGAAACTCCAATTCCAAAAGAACAACTGAAAAGAGAAGCTAAAGTAGAAGACCGTGAATGGTATCAAACCATATTTGCGGATAAAACAGGTGCCGTAGCCGCACCTACTGCTGGTCGCCATTTTACTAGGCAAATTGCCAAAAGAATGGAAATCAAAGGAGTGAAAATGTCTCCAATTACTCTTCATGTGGGTTTGGGCACATTCCGCACTGTAGATGTAGAAGACCTTACAAAACACAAAATGGACAGTGAGAACTTCGATGTTCCACAAGTTACCGTTGAGAAAGTAAATGAATCACTTGATGCGAAAAAGAAAGTTTGTGCAATTGGCACAACCACTCTTCGCGCTCTTGAGTCTTCAGTTTCAGCTGGACAACGATTGAAAGCAAATGCTGGCTGGACAGATAAATTCCTCTACCCACCATATGATTTCAAAATTTGCGATAGTTTGCTTACCAATTTCCATTTACCAGAAACCACGCTATTAATTATGGCATCTGCTTTTGGTGGATACGATTTGGTAACGGAAGCTTACAAATTAGCCATCAAAGAAAAATATCGTTTCTTCACTTATGGTGATGCAATGCTTATTCTTTAAGACATACAATTGATTAGGAAAAGGGCTTTTGGCCCTTTTTTTATGTCCATTTTGCTTTATTCAGTTAATAAAAAGAGTAGATTATTTTCTATAAACATATATTGCAAAGGTTTAATCCTATGCATCTACCTAAATGACCAAGCTAAACAAAAGTGTAATAATAGTAGCGGGAGGAAGTGGGAGCCGAATGCAATCCCAAATTCCTAAGCAATTTATGCTATTGCATGGCATACCACTTTTGATGCATACCATTAACTGTTTTACAAAAGCTTATACTGATATTAGAATTGTATTGGTATTACCATTAGAGCATTTTGATACTTGGAAAAAACTCTGCAAGGAATATTCATTTGCCACGGAATTAGAAATAGTAGCGGGAGGAAGCACAAGATTTCAATCTGTGCGCAATGGATTAGCTCAGATTAGCAATGATGAAATAGTAGCGGTGCATGATGGAGCTAGGCCAAATGTAAGCAAGGAGATCATTTTGAAAGCGTTTGAAGCTGCCGAAGCAAGTGGCAGTGGTGTAGCTGCAGTTCCTCTAAAAGAATCTATCAGAGAAGGTAGTCGAACAAATAGTAAATCGAGAGATCGTAGAGATTTTTATTTAATTCAAACTCCACAGATTTTCAAATCGGAAATACTTAAGTCCGCTTTTTTGCAAGAGGAGAGGGACACATTTACCGATGAAGCAAGTGTGGTAGAAAGTACAGGACAATCTATCGTGCTTTCTGAAGGGGATTACAGAAATATAAAAGTGACCACGACAGAAGACATCATTATTGCCGAAGCACTAATGATAGAAAAAAAATAAAAAGCCGGATTGCTCCGGCTTCTATTTAATATTCGTCTTCGTTGAAGAAAAAGTCATCCTTTGTAGGATAATCAGGCCAAATTTCCTCTATGCTTTCATAGGGTTGACCGTCGTCCTCCAACTCTTGAAGGTTCTCAATTACTTCCAAAGGTGCGCCGGAGCGAATAGAGTAATCAATTAACTCTTCTTTGGTTGCGGGCCATGGAGCATCCTCCAAATATGATGCAAGCTCAAGTGTCCAGTACATCGTTTTTACCTCCTTATTTAAAATTTCAAATTCGTTTAAATCTTTATCTGGCTTATTTTAAGCCCTTTCAGAAAAATTTTGCAATTATAACTGAATTTATGAGAAACATACGGCTATATTGAAAGATTATTCAGAAAAATTCCAAAATATCTCTCAATTATTTTCAGCTAAGATTGATTTGAGTTTTTAAGTTCATTTAGCAACCACTTTTTAGCTTCAATTTTTCTTTTGAATGATTCCAGCTTCCTAGTCATCATTTGATCTGAAGATTTGCTAATGGTATTTACCTTCTCAAAATTTTCATTAAATACATCAAAATCCTTCTGATCTCTACTTAACAACTCTTTAATAAAGCTTAGTTGAATTTTCTTCTGTTCGCTCTCTGAAAGGTTAGCATATCCTCTTGTCTTGGATTGAACTAGTCTATTCAAAAAAAGTTTTTCTCGTAGGATATCCACCAAAAGTAAATATTCCTTTTGTAAATCTCTCCCATCAGGACCGCTTACCCTCCCGCCATTTCTAGCCTTTGAAATTAGCTCTTCTAATTGCTTTTCAGCATCGGTGGGCAACTCATTTATCAAAGTCTTCAAAGCATCATTTATTGCTTTCTTTTCTTTTGGATCACCTTTAGCAAATGATTTAGCTCCTGATTTTTCATTTGACCTAGTTGCTTTTTTTCGCATAAAAGGCGAAAGTAATTTACTGAAATCAGCCCACAACGCTTGACGATCTGTGGCAGGAATACTTGGTTGCTGTTTCCACTTTTCAATTAGCTTTAAACTTTCTTCGTGACCATTCTCAGGCCTATCCTTATTTAGGGCTTTTGCTTCTTCAATTATCTCATGATACTTATCGATTGTCAAAGAAGTCATTTTCCGCTTCTCTTCAAAAAACTCAGATTTCCGCTGAAAAAAAACATCCATCGATTTTTTAAATTTCAACTCTAACTCATCAGTGAATTCTGCTTCCACTCCTCCTGTTTTGATCCATTTCAGTCGCAATTCCTTCATGGCCTCCGATGTACCCATCCAATCAATAGAATGCTGCAATCCTTCTGCCTCTGCAAGTAATGCCCTTTTTATTTCCAGATTTCTAGCTCTATTCGAAGTGATTATTCCTTCTAAATACTCCTCTAGCTGCTGCAACTTGGTGTAAAGTGCTAAGTAGTCGCCTAAGCCATCATGCTCAGGCATTGTGCTCTTCATATATTGGAGCTTGATAAGGAAAGAACCCTTGTTTTGAGCCTCCACAATCAATGTTTCTAATTCATCTACCTTTATAGAAAGATCGGCAAAAGCCTTTTCGAAAGGAGAAAAATCAATCTCAACTTCATCTTCAACAAGCGCAATTTCTTTGTCAGGAAACTCCAAAAACGAATTTCTGAATAATTTCCCTTCCTTTACATATCCATGAGGATGCTCCAAAACAATTTGATATTTAATGAATAAAAACCTTACAAGTCGCGAAAATAATTAATTACCAGCTACCAAACACCACGTTTTAAATTTTTGCATCTTTGCCCTAAACGATTCAATAAATTATGTCGAACGAAAAAATCATCTTTTCTATGGCTGGGGTAAGTAAAATCTACCCTCCCAAGAAACAAGTACTGAAAAACATCTACTTATCATTTTTTTACGGAGCCAAAATTGGCGTACTGGGTCTCAATGGCTCAGGTAAATCATCCTTGCTCAAGATCATTGCTGGCATCGATAAGGAATTTCTGGGCGAAGTGGTCTTCTCACCAGGATACACCGTAGGAATGCTGGAGCAAGAACCTTTGCTCGATCCTGAAAAAACAGTTAAAGAAATAGTAGAAGAAGGCGCTGCGGAAACGGTAGCACTTTTAAAGCAATTCGAAGAAATCAACGAGAAATTTGGTGATCCGGAGATATTAGACAATCCAGACAAAATGGATAAGCTAATTGATGAGCAAGCTAAGGTGCAAGAAAAACTAGATCACTTAAATGCTTGGGAACTTGACACCAAACTGGAGCGAGCAATGGATGCGTTAAGAACGCCACCAAGCGATGCGAAAATTGCCACCCTTTCTGGTGGTGAGAAAAGGCGGGTGGCTTTGTGCCGTTTGCTACTTCAAGAGCCCGATGTATTGCTATTGGATGAGCCCACCAACCACCTCGATGCAGAATCTGTTCACTGGCTTGAGCAGCACCTTCAGCAGTACAAAGGCACAGTAATAGCCGTAACTCACGATCGTTACTTCCTTGATAATGTAGCAGGATGGATATTAGAACTTGACCGTGGCGAAGGAATTCCTTGGAAAGGAAATTACTCAAGCTGGCTTGATCAAAAGCAAACTCGACTTGCCGATGAGGAGAAAACCGAATCGAAAAGACAAAAAACACTGCAACGAGAGCTAGAATGGATTAGAATGACGCCTAAAGCTAGACAAGCAAAAGGTAAAGCTCGACTCAGCGCCTATGACAAAATGGTGAGCGAAGACAGTAAAGAAAGAGAAGCCAAACTAGAACTATTTATTCCAGCTGGACCAAGATTGGGCACGAAAGTGCTAGAAGTTGAGGGCGTTTCTAAAGCATTTGGAGACAAGCTTTTATACGAAAATCTAAGCTTTTCACTTCCTCAAGGCGGTATTGTTGGGATTATCGGGCCTAATGGCGCTGGTAAGACCACGCTATTCAATATGATAACGGGAAGACTAAAACCAGACACTGGAACTTTTGATGTAGGCCCAACCGTGAAAATCGGTTATGTAGATCAAGAGCATGATAATCTTGACCCAAACAAATCGGTATGGGAAACAATTTCAGAAGGCAATGAACTGATTGACTTGGGTGGAAAGCAAATTAATAGCCGTGCTTATGTCAGTAAGTTCAACTTTGCTGGTGCCGACCAAGAGAAGAAAGTTGGTTTACTCTCTGGTGGTGAGCGAAATCGAGTGCATTTGGCAGTAACATTAAAGCAAGGTGCGAACCTACTATTACTGGATGAGCCAACCAACGATCTAGATGTAAATACACTTAGGGCCTTGGAAGAAGCACTCGAAAACTTCGCAGGTTGCGCTGTAATCATCTCCCACGATAGGTGGTTCCTAGATAGAATTGCTACGCATATTTTGGCATTCGAAGGCGACTCGCAAGTGTACTGGTTCGAAGGTGGATACACCGAATACGAGGAAAACAAGAAAAAACGATTGGGTGATATCACACCAAAACGTATTCGATATAAGAATATCAAATAGTGACCTAAATCAAGCATTTACAAAAATAGCTCTGATATTCAGGGCTATTTTTTTTAACAACGGTGATAAAATTCACTTTATGCATCTTTCTAATTGCAAAGGTGCTGGCTGAGAAATAAATATTAAATTGAAATCATGAAAGCCAAAATTCAGATCACTTGGAGTTTAATAAAATCAAGCTTTGCATTTGTCCCTACACTAATGAGCTTATCGGCAATTTTAGCTGCCTACCTCTTTATTTGGATAGATAAATTGGACAACCCTACCATCAAGGATATAAGCAGCTATGTATACAATGGCGGTGCGGATGGTGCTAGAACCTTGCTCTCGACTATATCTGCATCAATGATTGGCATTGCTGGGGTTACATTTTCCATCACCATAGTTGCGCTTACCTTAGCTTCAGGCCAATTTGGCCCACGACTTCTCCGTAATTTCATGAAGGATCTTGGAAATCAATTTGTGCTAGGTACCTATATTTCAACATTTATTTATTGCCTATTTGTGATCCAAGCCATTCGTTCTGTTGGCGACCTAGATTTCATTCCTAGACTATCTATTGCCTTTGCCATGTTTTTAGCAATTTTAGGTCTAGGAGTCTTAATCTTCTTTTTCCATTACATATCCACTTCAATTCAGGCAGACTATGTAATTGCAGATGCTTATAAAGACCTGCATCGAGCAATTGATAAAAGCTTTCCAGCACGTGTTGAGATTACAGGTAACAAAAAATTCTCACACAACACCTTGATTACCATCAATGAAGAATCCCACCCACATGTTTGGCAAATTTAATCTAGCAAAAGTGGATATCTACAAGCTATAGATTATGAAGGGCTTGTGACTTTGGCGCAAAAAGAGGAAATAATTATTGAATTAAAATTGATGCCTGGTGACTTTCAAATGATGGGTAGTGGCATTATGACTATAAAGGCCAATCAATCAAACTTGGATCTGAGTACCACACTAAATGACTGCATGATTGTGGGAAAGCAAAAAACCTCGGATCAGGACATGGAATATTCTATTGATCAATTGGTTGAAATTGCAGTGCGTGCATTATCTCCTGGAATAAATGATCCTACTACAGCAATTACTTGCATAGATCATCTAAGCTCTGCTTTATCCATAATTGCTTTGAGGCAGTTTCCACCCAATATCTACATGGATAGTGATGAACAATTGAGAGTGATTGCCAAGCCTTATTCATTTACTGGTATGTTCAATACAGCATTTGATCAGATTAGGCAAAATGGAAGCGGTTCGGAGGCTATCTGCATACGACTATTGGAGGTATTTGAGAAAATGGCGCCCATTATGATTACCAAAGAGCAAAAAGATTTAATTCACCAGCACGCCGAAATGGTGCATACTGCAAGTGAGAAAAACTTTGAAGAAGACCGAGATAAGGAAATCGCAAACAAATTGTACAAGAAAGTATTGCAGGCTATTGCTGATAATAAACAGTAAATCAATTATGCTCTCGCACATTGAGTTTGCCCTTTTCCCAATCCTCCCGCTCTTTCTCCATCTTACTTAGTGTTTGAGGATCCATTTCATAGCCTGCTAATTCTAGCAAATCTGGCTGTCCCGCATTTACCCATGCAGTGTACCAAAAATCGCCAATCATTTTGATGGATTTTCTCATTCTATGCTCCACCTGTCCACCTAGCATATCATGATAAGCACGAGAAAAAGTCCTTGAATAAACGCGGGTGGTTATTTGTCCTCTGTCTTCAAATCCCCATTTCCGGGCTTCACCAAATTTGGCAGTCAATTCTTTTTCAAAAGTCAATACCGAATCCAAAGCAGCATTGGTTTCCTTAAGCGCTTGCCAAATATATTCAGTTGGATTGTCCACATAATTTGCTCTGCCTACAAAGAAATCGTATTCATCTGAAAACAATTCTGGCAATCTGGATTCCCAAAAGCCATGAATCCCATATTGATTGGTCAATTGGCCATTATAATTGGCCGTGGTATGCAGTGGTACATTCAAATCGCCAATATAATGGCCCAAGTCTGCGGCAAAGCGAAGTATGGCACTAGCATCCTTATTTTCAAAAGCTCTAGTAAGCTGATTGAATACCCGATATACATTCCACGGTGCAGTGCCATGTGCCATTAAAGTATCTTCGGTAAATTTTTCTACCGCCTCATTCCAACTTTTTGGCAATTCTTCGAAAGGTTGATTTCCAAAATTCTCTAGGTCAATAAAATGCCTTGGAGCCTCACCTTCTACCGCATATCGACGCCGATCTGGATTTACAGCATTTTCGGTGATGTATTCTATATTTTTTTTAAAGAAAGGAATCATCTCTGGCGGGAGGGTAAAAACCGCCTGCCTATTGATCAGTTTATGAGCGAAAAAGCCCCAACCAAGCCCGTTGGTGGGTATTATCAAAAATAAAATAATCGTCAAAATACTGATTACCTTTGCATGAAACTTACTCAAAATCATGGCTATCAATCATATTATTTATAAATCTTTGAAATATATTTTGCCAATATGAATAAAGACCTTAAATTTGCACTCTCAATTTTGAACGAGTCTTTAATTTCTTACATATACTATGGCAAACCATAAATCAGCACTTAAGAGGATCAGATCCAACAACGCCAAGAGACTACGTAATAGGTATCAAGCTAAAACCACGCGTACTTTCATCAAAAGACTAAAAGGCACTACTGATAAAGCAGAAGCTACAGAACTTTACAAAACTGTTTCTTCTATGCTTGATAAGCTTGCTAAAAAGAACATTATACACAAAAATAAGGCTTCTAACAACAAATCGAAATTAGCGACATTCGTTAATAGCTTGTAATTAGCTCTTTTTAAGATCTATATTAAAATGCTCCGCAACTGTGGAGCATTTTTCATTTATTTTCATTCTCATATTTTTTTGAGTATATTCATTGCCTAACAAATCTACACAGGCAATGAAAGAATTTCCAAAAAGCCTTTCAATCACTGCATGGGCAGAAGAAGACCGCCCACGCGAAAAGCTCCTCAACAAAGGTCGTAGCGTACTTACCGACGCCGAACTGCTAGGCATCTTAATGGGCTCAGGCACACGATCTCTCAGCGCTGTAGATCTTGCCAAGCATATCCTCGAAAGTGTAGGAAACGATTTGGATGATCTGGCACGACTAAGTGTAAAAGACCTCCAAAAATTTAAGGGAGTTGGCGATGCAAAAGCCATCACCATCATCGCTGCATTGGAAATAGGCAAACGTCGCAAAGTCCGTGTCAGCCTCGATAAAGTAAAAATCACCGCTTCTGAGCATGCTTACGATCTAATGAAACCCGACCTTTTGGATTTGGACAGGGAAGAATTTTGGATCATTCTTCTGAACCGCGCCAATAAAGTGCTTAAAAAAGAAAACATCAGTCGTGGCGGCGTAACAGGGACGGTAGCCGATCCAAAAATTATTTTCAAATCGGCGCTAGAGCAGCTTGCTTGTGGAGTAATTCTCGTCCACAATCATCCTTCGGGCAACCTCCGACCAAGTGCATCGGACATTTCCCTGACAAAAAAATTGCAAGAAGGTGGCAAGCATTTAGAGATTAACGTTCTTGATCATATTATCTTTGGAGACAATGGATATTTTAGCTTTGCAGACGAAGGAATATTATGATAAAAAATAGCTGGTTAGTTGCAATCGTAGTTTTCGTGGTATTGGCAATTGGGCTTTACACGCTTTTTGGCCGCGAAGACAACTCCGTATATGAGGAAAAAATAAAAAAGGAGCGGGAGGATAAAAATCGCTTTATGCGTTACAATAACACCTCTCCATTGAGTGATGCCCAAAAAGCAGATTTCAGAGAACTGGAGTATTTTCCCATCGATCCTGAATTCAAAATTAAAGCCCGACTAGAAGCAGTAGAATCTGACAAAATGCTCGTTCTGCCAACTAATGACGGTAAAGAGGAACGCTATCTCAAGTATGCCTACGCCAATTTCATATTGAAAGGCAAGCAACAAAGACTGCTTATACTCCAACCAATGGTTAGGCAGTTTCAAAACAAACTATTCTTGATTTTTACAGATGAAACTACAGGAGAAGAAACGTACGGAGCTTGCAGATATATCGATTTGGTAAAAGAAACTGACCAATCTATCACCATTGATTTCAATATGGCCTACAATCCCTATTGCGCTTATACGGATGAATTTAGCTGCCCCCTCCCGCCTGCTGGCAATCATGTGACGGTGGCAATTACTGCTGGAGAAAAGGACTTTTTGCCAGGCGTTTATTAGGGATTTAACTCGGTTTCAAATTATTATTCAAATGAATTTGCCTTTGCAATTTGGCAACCGTACAATATCCTTATTTTTGCACATTATTTCATTTTGACTTTTTTTCATGAAGATATCATACCAATGGCTCAAGGATTTCATTAAAATCGAAGAAAGCCCTGAGCAAATTGCAAATATACTTACTGCCACTGGCCTCGAAGTAGAAGGAACTGAGAAGTACGAACCCATAAAAGGCGGACTCGAAGGCCTAGTTATTGGCGAGGTAATGGAATGTAGCCAACACCCAAATGCTGACAGCCTAAGTCTTACAAAAGTAGATATTGGCGAAGCTGAATTATCCTCGATTGTATGTGGTGCGCCGAATGTTGCCACAGGACAAAAAGTGATTGTAGCCACTATAGGTTGCACACTTTACCCAAGCTCGGGCGAGCCATTCAAAATCAAAAAGAGCAAAATCAGAGGTGAAGCATCCGAAGGAATGATTTGCGCCGAAGATGAAATCGGTTTGGGTAGCTCACATGCTGGAATCCTAGTGCTCGACACCAATTTACCAAATGGCACTCCTGCCGTCCAATATTTTGATTTACCCAATGACATTGTATTCGAAATCGGCCTGACTCCAAACCGAGCAGATGCAGCATCACATTTGGGCGTAAGTAGAGATCTAAAAGCTGTGCTTGGTAGAGAAATTTGTCTGCCAGCGATTCCAAATCTGCCAAAAGCGGAAAGCCAATCGAAAGTTGAAGTAATAGTAGAAGATACCGAGGGCAGCATTCGCTACAGCGGGATTTCAATAAGTGGTGTGAAGGTAACAGAATCGCCAGAATGGCTAAAACATAGACTTCAGGCCATTGATTTAGAGCCAATCAACAACATTGTAGATATCACAAATTATGTGCTGCACGAGCTTGGCCAGCCGTTGCATGCATTCGACCAATCAAAAATTACCACCGGAAAAGTGATAGTGAAAACCTTGGCTGCGAATACACCATTTGTAACATTGGATGAGAAGCAACGCAAACTTGGCGCAGGCGATTTGATGATTTGCAATGGTGATGAGCCGATGTGTATTGCAGGTGTATTTGGTGGAATAAATTCTGGAGTAACTGAAAGTACCACAGAGATATTTTTAGAAAGTGCATGCTTCCATCCAGGCAGAATCAGAAGCACAGCTAATCATCATGGATTGAAGACGGATGCCTCATTCAGATTCGAAAGAGGTACTGATCCAGAAATTACCCTCAAAGCAATGTGGAGAGCTGCATCGCTAATTTGCGAAATAGCGGGAGGTAAAATCTCCTCCGATGTGGTGGATATCTATCCAAATCCTGTTGCTAAGCCAGTAATTGAGGTTAGCTACAAAAATATCAATCGCCTTATTGGCAAAGTGTTGCCTAGAGAAGAAATCCGCAGGATACTGATTGCGCTGGATTTTGAACTGAGCAAGGAAAGTGATTTAGGGTTTACAGTGCTGGCACCTACCTACAGAGTGGATGTAACGAGGGAGGCTGATGTAATTGAAGAGATTTTGAGAATTTACGGTCTTGACAATATTGAACTAGCACCTAAAAATCAGACAGAATATTTGGCAGAATTCCCAAAGGTAGATTCCTCCCGCCTCCAGCAAGATGTCAGTAATATATTGGCAGGTATGGGCTATTCAGAAATCATGACCAACTCATTGACTAAGCCAGATTACAGCCAAAAAATTGATGGATTTGATCCTAATGAAAATGTCGAAATCCTTAATAAACTGAGCGAAGAATTGGGAGTAATGAGGCAACATTTGGCATTCACTGGAATGGATATATTGGCTCATAACCTAAACCATAGACAGTGGAACTTGAAGCTCTACGAATTTGGCAAAACTTATAAAAAACTGGCTGATGGTAGCTATCATGAGCAAGAAAAACTAGTCATCTATCTGGTAGGAAAAAAAAGTGCCGAGAACTGGATCGAAAAGGAAAGAAGAGCTGCTTTTCATGATTTGTATCAAGTGGTTAGCAATATTTTGATGAAATTAAATCAAAGAGATTTGCAAACTACTCCGACCAAAAATCCGATGTATGCCTATGCATTAGACTTGGCAAATACGGGTGGAAGCCTCGCCTTACTTGGTCAACTACACCCAAAAGTGGGAAAATTGGCTGGAATCAAGGAAGAAGTATTTATGGCCGATATAGATTGGCAGGAATTACTCAGCCAATTTAATGAAAACACTACCCTTCAGGAAATTTCAAAATTTCCAGAAGTTCGAAGAGATTTATCTTTGGTAGTTGATAAAAAGGTAAGCTTTTCGGATATTCAGCAAATTGTAGGAAGAAAAGAGTTTTGGCTAGTCAAAAAAGTGAATGTTTTTGATGTGTATGAAGGCGATAAAATCGAAAGTGGAAAAAAAGCCTACGCATTAAGTTTTATTTTGCAGGACAGTCAGCGAACCTTAAATGAAAAAGACATAGACAAGACGATGGCTCGTTTGATAAAATTATTTGAGAACGACCTCTTCGCATTGATAAGAAAATAATGAAAGAACACCAATTGGACGCATCAATTCTTCAAATTGAAGAAAAGCTTCATAAGTTATTAACCTTGCAAAATACCCTCAAAGAAAAAGTTTCTGAGCTGGAAAGTGAGAATATAAAACTTAAAAATGAGCTTGAAGGAAAAAGCGAAAAATTGGATAATTTTCAAAATAAGTGGAAATTAGCTAAACTTGTAGAAGGTATTCCGGCAGAAAAACGAAATACTACTGAATTGAAGAAGATTATAGGCGACTATATTAAAGAAATTGATTTCTGTATAGCGCAACTAGGCAAATAATAGATACCTGAATGGGAGAACTTTCAATTAAAATAAAAATATTTGACCGAGAGTATCCGATGAAGGTTAAACCCGAGGATGAGGAGAAAATACGGACGGCATGCAAAACTATCAACGATATGTTGAAGGGATATGCAACACGTTTCAAAATAGACGATAAGCAAGATTTACTCGCAATGGTGGCATTTGATAGCCTTGTTGAGAAACTAACTGCTGAAAAGTCTATTTCAGGAAAGTCAGAATTTCTGAGCGATAAGTTGTCAGAACTGAATGGACTGTTAGATAAATCCCTTGGTTGAAATTTAGCCATAATCTTTAGCATCAATAGCATCGTTACTTCTGCCCATAAACATAAATAAAAATGGGTGAAAGTGTAATTATTGGACTTATTGCAGCCTTAGTAGGTCTTGCAATAGGCTATTTAGTAGGTAAAAGCCTGCTAAGCAAAATAAGAAAAGAAAAGGAGGCTGAAGCAGAAGAAAGAGCTCAGCGAATCTTAAAAGATGCTGCTCAAGAAGCAGAAACTATCAAAAAAGATAAAATTCTCGAAGCAAAAGAGAAGTTCCTCAAGCTTAGAAGCGAATTTGAAGAAGAGTCGAATAGGAAAAAGAATATCCTGTTGACTAATGAAAATAAGCTGAAACAAAAGGAGCAAATGCTAGCCAAGCAAATGGAGCAAACCAAACGCAGGGAAGCAGAGATTGATAGCATCAAAGAAAATGTAACAGCTCAGCTGGAGATTGTAGGTCAGAAGAAAGAGGAGCTAGAAAAAGCCATTTCAGAGAAAGTTTCTGTATTGGAAAAAGTAGCCAACCTCAGTGCCGACGAAGCTCGCGAACAGCTAATTAATACCCTGCGAGATGAAGCTCAAACAAAAGCTGCCTCACATATCAAGGATATTATTGAGGAAGCAAAACTCACCGCGACGAAAGAAGCCAAGAAAATTGTAATCAACACCATACAGCGGACTGCCACAGAGCATGCGGTTGAAAACTGTGTCTCTATTTTCAATATTGAAAGTGATGACATCAAAGGTAAGATTATCGGGCGGGAGGGTAGAAATATCCGTGCGCTCGAAGCTGCCACTGGCGTAGAAATAATCGTGGACGATACGCCAGAAGCAATCATCATTTCAGGCT
>CAZRBW010000010.1:21668-63916 GCA_964598395.1 uncultured Roseivirgaceae bacterium | reverse complement strand
TAAACTAAACCTGAAATATGAATTATCGATTTTTATTCCTCCCGCTTTTTTTATTACTACATGTTTCCTGCACCTCAAGCAATGACAATTCTACTGAAGAAAACGCCATTGCTACCTACGAATTAGCAAAGGTCGATTCCATCATTGTGAACTTTATGGAAGAAATCCATTTGCTAGATTATGATTCCGAAAGAGATATTTTTCTAGGCTACAATCAGAGAAGTGGAGATTATATTGAGTTTGATCGAAAAGGAGAAATATTGAATCAAGTGAATCTATTGGGTGATGGCCCTAATGATCATAGAGGGACAGGGTCATATCAAGTAAACTATTTGGGAGATGGTAAAATTGGAGTGGCTGGAATGGTTAGATATTATATATATGACCAAAATTGGCAGCTTATGGACAAAATCGATTACCAACCCATGCAAGGTGCCTACGCAGTAACAGCGGGAGGTGCAATTGCCTATCTTACCAATTCCCGTCCGCAAGCTAAAAATGCTATAGCTTCCACTATATTGGGTTCTGGCTTTTTTGTGCTGAAAAAAGAGGATCACAAAAACCCATTTCTATTTAGCCTAGACTTAAAAACAGCCGATGTAAACCCCTATCACATCCTGCCTGACTCAAGTTTGTATTTGACCTCCAGCACCTTTTATCCTGGCTTAGCTGATGTGATTATTTCCTATAACTACGACAGAAAGGTGCTTGAGCTTATCCATGAACTTGAACCAGTAATATATACCTACGATTTGGCAACCAATCCGCCCAAATTACTCAGCAGCACCCAATTTGAATATGACAATCCCAATGAGCTAAAGGGAGTTTCCTATAATGTGCCAATGGAAAATCTAATTGGTAATACCTTGTATGAAAGCTTGAATCAGATTTTTACAGGATTCTATTCATTCGGCGATAAGCAGCTTATTCAATACAGTGAGCGTAAAGCAGGTGCAGAGCTTATTGGAGTAAATGAAACAGATCAAGAAAAACTAAGAGACTTTAGAAATTCAAAGGCGAATACTTGGGCGTACTTGATTAAAGATGGAAAGCGTATTTCGCATGATTTCCTATTGGCAGAACCTATGGTTGGATTGCAACTAGGCAATGGCCAATTCCTATCCAACAATTACATAGATCCTAACTTTGAGAGAGACAGACAACTATTCTACATTTATGAACTTCAGAAGGTTGAAAATTAAGCTTTCTGCCAAGTTGCAGTCTATAAATGGCTGTTGTAAATAGGGCTCTTAATCATGATACTTGCGATATTTATCTCGTTAACTTTACGTATAGACTGCGAAAATCATGAAAACAAAAACAGACCTATTACTTGAACTTTGGCTGGAAGCTAGAACACGCTTTAGCAATCAATTGGAGAACCTGACTGAGCAAAATCTACAAAAGAAATTGGGCGACTCTCCCAATTCTGTTGGCTTTCTAATTCGCCATATTGGTGAAGTGGAACTGCTATTTGCCAAAAATGTATTTGGAGACAGTTCAATAAAAGTGACTGCCAAAACGGTAATAGATAAACATGATACAGGAGAATGGACAGACTTGGAAGCTTTGAAAAGCTATGTGTCCGAATCCATGGAAAAGCTAAAGTCTATCGTACAAAAACAGACCGATGAAGAGTGGGAAAGCAGCATTACCACTAAGGAGTTTGGCACAAAAACCAAAGCAGAGGCTTTTGGACGAATAGTATCCCATACTGCCTATCATGCTGGCCAATTGGCTATTGTTACTAAATATGGTAGGGCGTAATTTTGAAATCAACCATTTTTGTAATTGACTTTTAGTGCAGTACCTCTTAAAACTAAAATGGCTAAATCACAAAGGAGGAAAAAAAGGAACTCTTAACTAATTATTTCAAGATAATAAATGGAACCTTTTATTAAAGAGGTAGAATGATGTTGCATAAAGTGATTTTATCAAATAAAACTAACCAGCTTCTGCTGAGAAAAATTATTGATTCCGACCTAATCAATATTTACAAAGGGCTTTCTCATCCAGATGTGATAAAGTATTATGGAATTAGCTTTGAAAGCCTCGGAGCGACAAAAGAACAAATGAACTGGTTCGCAGATCCTAAACAAATATGGTGGGCAATTTGCTCTGCCGACAACCAATATTTTTATGGTGCGGGAGGTTTAAGCGAATTGTCAAAAGTACATAAAAAAGCAGAAATTGGGCTTTGGTTATTGCCTGAATTTTGGGGGAAAGGGATAATGGCTGAGGTGTTTCCATTGATTTGTGACTACGGATTTAATAACCTTAGACTCCACAGAATAGAGGGCTTAGTGGAAACAAACAATCAAAATTGCAAAAACGCAATGAAAAAACTCGATTTTCAGCACGAAGGCACAATGCGAGATTGCGAAATAAAGAATGGTAAATTTATAAGTCTTGATATTTTCGCTAAAATAAAAGAGAATAAGACTTTAACTTAGGCACTGAAACTTCAAATTACTTTATGCTAATAGGTAGTTATTCAAAATAGAAGGTTTCATGAAAAATCAGGTACAATAGGACATCTATTATTGATTTATTAACAATACGATTTGAGCTTTGTAAACTTGGGAAAAGCAAGAGGTTCATTCACTCTCTAAATATCCTCCCGCTAAATTTGATTCGCTTATGAATTTAAGTTGTCTTTAAATATTATTTTCAAAGCACCTCGAAAAGGAAAACTATTAAATACTAACTGCGTTAGGCAATTATAGATAATCCTCCCCTAAGGAAAGCTCTAAATTTTTTCAGCTATAAAATTTTTTTGTCTTAAACTTAATTAAAGCTAAAAACCATTCAGTCTAAAACTAAAAAAGGACTTCCAATGGTAATGGTTTTAAGGAAGAATTCTGAGCTTTTAACGATGTTCCTATTACTTTAATTTTGATAGTAATTTGTTATTTTCTAATGAAAAATGCGGAAGTCTTCTATTGTGTATTCCAATGACTCTCCTCAAAAATTTTATTAAATAATACCCAGCTAAACGTATGCTCTAAACATTTAGCAGGACAGACTATTATTAATGACAAGTAATATTGGAAATCTGATTGGTATAGTCAGGCGTTATTCATGCTCAATGTAAAGTGATTAGGCCTGAATAAAGAAAAAATATTCAATGGGCGCAGTTGATTCTGTAGCTTGAAATGTCTGTTCCAACTTTTTTAAACGGTTACTAAGAAACTATTTTTTAAAATTTTTAAACCTATCAAAAAGCACCTAAGGCCATGTTCGGCCAATAACATCTGTGGTAAAAATTTAAGCTTTCAATTATTGAAACTATTTATTCAAATTAATTAAAAACACAATGAAAAAACATTTATCCTTTATAGTTCTATTCATCTTCACTTTGGGTTTGGCTTACAGCCAAGAAAGAGTTGTCAAGATAGATTTTGAATCCAGTTCATTTTCGAACACGCCCTCTATACCATTTGACAAGCCATTTGGAATCATTGGTGAGGCTGGTAAGGAAATAGAACTGGTTAAAGTAAATATTTCCTATGAAGGGAAAGATTATATTTTGCACAAGTTCGTTTGGAATAGACTTGAAGGCAATACTTCTGAAACCTTCAATATCGTAGTGCCTGCAATATTGAAATCAAATACGAAGTACGATTTTGAGATTGTTACCTACAAACTGCTAAGCAGCGATCAAAAAGAGACCTTGATTAATAATGTGGAAGAGCGAGTGAGATTTTTACTCTCTAACAACATATATTTTGATGGAAAGAATGTGGTCGTGAATAAGCCTAAAAATGTGTATGAACAATTAGGCCAATTAATTCGAGAGTCCTTCCAGTATCATGAATCAAAAAACCTTCTAGAAATTGAGGCTCCAACGTCTTTAGTATTACAAGAACTCAAAAACCAAAGCAAGTTTAAGTTTGGCAGATTCCTACGAAGAGGATCTAATGCTGAGAAAGATGAAATTAGTAATCAACTTATTGATGAAAAAATTGATCACCTAGTTGAATTAGTTAAATCTGAGTTAGCCCCATTTATTAATAGCCAGATTGTACAACATCATAGAAAAGTAAATATCAAATCAATTGAGACGGATAAAGAACCATTTACGCTTCCCATTAATGTTGGAATGTATGCTTGGAGCAAATCGATTGACATTGATAACAGAGAAATTAAAAACGTCAATTTTACACCTGGTGCAGGTCTAACAATCCCTTTTAATAATAAGAGTAAGCTGGCATCAAACTCACGAATGTTTGATTCATTTGGATATTCAGCGGGAGTTTTATTTCAGCCAATCAAAGATGCGAATGGCACCGAATATACAACGCCTGGAGTTAACTTACCTGTGTACACAGGCATTGGCTTTAGAATGTTCAAGGTAATTCGCTTAAATGTAGGCGGTATAATTTTAGGTGAGAAAGGATCTCAGAATTTCAAAAAATTATCAGTAATACCGACTGTTGGAATGTCCTTAGAACTAAACCTATGGCTTGGAATAAAAAAATAACCTCAATTGGTGCCATTTTCATCATTGCATTTTTCATGGGTGCCTGTCAAAGCCAGCAAACGGGTTTTGTAGGCTTGTATGTTGATAAATCAGATGATCAAAGTACTGCATCTCTCACCGAAGAGTCAAGCGCCTTATCGGTTGAGCCCGTTCAGTCTGTTCAGCAAAAAACAGAAACCACTCAAGTAGTCAAGCCAGATAGTATGGAAAGGGTCACTAGGATGCAACAAATCAGCTCAGGAAATGCGGAGTTTTTAGAGCGGCTTGAATTATCAAGTGCGGTTTTAAATTCATTATCTCAATTGCATATTCGGGTAGATTCCGTTGAAGATCAATTGAAGGTGAATTCAAGTATTTTAAGATCAAATTCGCAAGACTTGCAAGATCTAAAGCTTATAAAGCTTAATATAGAAAAGCCGCTACAGCAAACTCAGTTTAGAACTCAGTACAGTCCATTGATTGTAACTGATTCCATTTTTCTTAAAAACGAGGCTCCATTACAACTAAGAGCTGCGATAAAAAATGATAGTATACTAATTGTAACCTATGATTCTGTTTCAAATAATGAACTGGTCCAGAGACTTTACCAAGAAATTCCAGCTAGACAAAATCAAATTGGTAAAGGAGATTTCATTTTTACAGATCCTGTAGAGGGTAATGAAATGGAGGAAAAAATTGATACTACCCTTATTATTTTGTATTATGAAATGGGTAAAACAACTTCTGATAGCTACTCTTTAGAATCGCTAAATGAACTCCTGAGAAATGAGAACATAACTAAGATAGAGATCTCAGGATATACGGATGCATCTGGCAACAAAGCTATTAACGAAAGAATAACCAATTCTCGAATAAACTATATGTATTCGAAGATCAGTTCTTATATATCAGTCAAGAAAATATTTACCCAGAATTTTGGAGAAACTTTCGCTTCAGAAACCATTATTCCAGAAGAAAGAAAGCTTGAAATCAGAATTTTTGACAAGAGAAATTAATTAAACCGTAAAATATAAAATCACTAAGAATTAACTATGAAAGTAAAAATAACCAATGTAGAGACAGTAAATGAAGTTCCTTCGTATTGGACAAATGAAGATTATGTAAACCTCTTAAAGGAATTTGATTTTACAGAAACAGATACAATTAAGAAAGAAAATTTAAAGGAAATGTTGCATATGGCCATTACTGATTTTGATCCTAACGAGGCTGCTAGCATTATCCTGAACTACAAATTGGGAGACAGATTAAATGAAGGGCAAATTCAAACCATAAGTCATGAAATGACTGTGGACAAAGTAGCGGAAGAATACCCTGAGCCTAATTTGCATTATGATTTATTCAGTATAAATCAATTGTTATACAAAGCTTTCAATGGAACCTTTCCAAATACTGAAGCAACTTCAATAGAGTTTGAGATTTTAGAGGATGATGGGATAGAAATCGGTGATGATAAAGAATTATTAGCCAAAGTGATTGCGGGAGGTTTAAGGGAACATAGCTTGGTGAAAAGGCTATATGCAGACCAACTTACTGGAACAGCCAAATTTGAAGATGCACATAAATTTATCTGGAGCATCGAACATCCTAAAAAAAACAAATACAAAATCTTAACTTCAAACTATTGGATTAACTTAGTAGATGTAACAACCTCCGACTATGCTATAGAATTAGTCAGCTTTGAGGAGGAATAAACTTAGAAATTATAAATAGGTTGCCTAGGTAAGGTAAGAAAAAATGAAAATTGCTTTTTCAATCCTCATTGTTATTCATGGTCTAATCCATTTGCTTGGATTTGCAAAAGGTTTCGGACTTAGGGAGGTGAAAGAATTGACACTTCCCATTTCCAAAACCATGGGACTATTTTGGTTAATTGCGGCTTTATTTTTCTTGATATTTTGTGTGTTCTACTTAATGAACCACCAATATTCATGGCTAGTTGGGATTGCTGCAGTGATTACCTCACAAATTCTAATAATTCTCTTTTGGCATGACGCCAAATTTGCCACATTACCCAATATTGCTGTTCTGCTAGTGTCGCTAGTGGCATTTGGAAGTTATAATTTTCAGAAACTGATCCAATTTGAAACCTCTGATATTTTAAGCCAGAACATTATTTCTTCCGAAAGAATAGTTTCAGAGGATGACACAAAAGATTTACCAAAACCCGTTCGAAATTGGCTCAAGCAATCAGGCATAATTGGGAAGCCCTTTATCAATGTAGGGCAGGTTATGCAAGAAGCACAAATCAAACTAAAACCCGAGCAGGAAAATTGGCTCAGTGCCACAGCTGTCCAGTATTCTACTATCCCTAAGCCTGCATTTATTTGGACTGTAGATGTGAAAATGAATAGCCTGATGAGCTTTCATGGTAGGGACAAATTTGTAGATGGAGCAGGAGAAATGTTGATTAAATTAAATGCGCTCTTCAGCATTGTGAATGAAAAAGGACCGAAGTTAGATGAAGGTAGCATACAGCGATATTTAGGCGAAATGGTTTGGTTTCCTACATTGGCCATGAGTCAATACATCACTTGGCAAGAAATAAATGGTACAACAGCAATAGCCACGATGGACTACAAAGGCACAAAAGGAAGTGGCACCTTCTATTTTGATTCGGCCGGAAATTTCATCAAGTTTTCTGCTTTACGCTTTCAAGGCAATGGCCCAGAAGCCAAAAGAAATGAATGGGTTTTGTTGGTAGAAGAATACAATACCTTCGAAGGAATTACCATTCCCTCCAAAATGACTGCAACATGGAAACTTGAGAATGAGGATTGGACTTGGCTAAAATTAGAAATCAAGGATATTAAATATAATGAGAATATTAGCCACTAAATATTCGTACCTCTCCTGAAAATTAATCTGAATTTTCATTTGGGTATTTCATATTCATTTGGGTAATTCAAATAAAAATCACTTATATACAATGCAAACTATCCTTGGCGCAGGTGGAACTATCGGTATCGAACTTGCAAAAGCATTGACAAATTATACCCATGAAGTCCGTTTAGTAAGCCGAAATCCGAAAAAGGTAAACGAAACAGATGAGCTCTATAAAGCGGATATTCTAAATGCCGAAGAATTGAAACAAGCAATAATCGGCTCCGAGGTAGTTTATGTGACTGTAGGCTTCGAATATAGCATCAAAGTTTGGCGACAGAATTGGCCGAAATTTATCCAAAACTTGTTGACTATTTGTGAATCCGAGGGCTGCAAATTGGTCTTCTTCGACAATGTGTACATGTATGATAAAAACTCCCTCAACCCGATGACGGAGGAGACACTGATAAATCCACCCAGCAAAAAAGGAGAAGTAAGAGCCGAGATTGCTCAAATGATTTTTGATAAAATGAAAAGCGGGAGGATAAAAGCTTTGATAGCAAGATCAGCAGATTTTTACGGACCCGCAATCGATAAAACTAGCATATTGACAGAGACAGTTTTTAAGCCTTTGAGTCAAGGCAAAACTGCAAATTGGATGGCTGGCGATCACTTTAAGCATTCGTTTACTTTCACTCCAGATGCAGGAAAAGCTACTGCACTATTGGGAAATACTGAAAAAGCCTATGGTCAAGTTTGGCATTTACCTACCGCCCCAAATCCACTCACTGGAAAAGAATGGGTTGAAGCCATCGCCAACCAATTGAAGGCGAAACCAAAGTATCGAGTAGTTTCTAAATTTATGGTTCAGCTTATCGGCTTGTTTGTGCCAGTGATGAAAGAATCTGTCGAAATGCTTTATCAATATGATCGTGACTACGTATTTGACAGCAGCAAATTTCAAAGGGAGTTTGGGGTAGAGCCAACGTCCTACCAAGTTGGAATAAAGGCTATTGTTGAATTAGATTATTAATAGATTGGCCAAATTTTACTCGATGATTCTTTCCTTTTAAGATTGTTGATCAGTTTTATATAGGAAAAGGGTAATTGATTTTAAAAAATAAATCCAATCCCAGTTTCGAAAATTTTTTAATTGGGGTTGGATCACTTGGAAACTCGTTCAATCTAAATTGATAGTTTGTTTTAAGTACAATGCCTTTCTTGGTAAAGAAATTCCTCCCTTTATCGTGTTACTAATGTTCACAAAAATCATCTTCAAAGTGATGAATTTTGCAGAATTAGAACATAGATGCTGTCCTTGAAATTAATCCTTTTGCTTAAACCTCACCAACCTCATCCTCAGCCATCAGCTGCTTTTCATACAACTCTCGGTAGGCGCCGTTTTTCTTCATTAGTTGCTTATGGGTGCCCTGTTCTACAATATGGCCATCATCAAGCACCTCAATTTTGTCCGCTAGTTTGGCTGAAGATACTCTGTGCGAGATAATAATAGTAGTCCGATCCTTCATTACACCTTTGAGGCTATTAAGGATAGCATTTTCCGTTTTGGTGTCCACTGCCGAGAGGCAATCGTCTAGCACCAATATTTTAGGATCGCGGGCAATTGCTCTGGCAATACTTACCCGTTGTTTTTGACCTCCAGAAAGTGTAATACCTCTTTCGCCCAGGCGTGTTTCGTAGCCATTCGGAAAGCGGGAAATATTCTCTGCTAAATCAGCATTTTCAGACGCTCGAATGATTTGTTCTGTAGTGATATCGTCCTTGCCAAAGGCAATATTATTAGCGATAGTATCTGAGAATAAGAAAACATCCTGAGGCACATAGCCGATTTGCCCGCGGAGCGATGGGAGCGAATAATCTTTAATTGATTGGCCATCCACTAATATTTCGCCATCGCTAGGGTCGTACATTCGGCATATTAGATTTGCAACAGTGCTTTTGCCTGAGCCTGTGGTGCCAATAATGGCTATGGACTCGCCTTCGCCAATTTCGAAGCTAATATCATTAAGCGCTTTGATTCCAGAATCCGGATAAACCAATGAAACATTTTGGAAGCTAATAGCTCCCTTAACCTCCCGCTCAATTTTGAGTTCGGATGTAATATGATTCTCTGTTTTTAGAAATTCGTTAATTCTTTTTTGCGAAGCGGCTGCTCTTTGGACAATCGAGGTAACCCAACCTAGTGAGGTCACCGGCCAAGTGAGCATATTTACATAAATGATAAACTCAGCAATATTTCCGTAGGTAATATTTCCATTAATCACCTCCACACCACCAATATATACTGTGAGGATCACGCTCAAGCCGATTAGCGACATAATGAGTGGAAAGAAAAGAGAGTTGACAAGGGAGAGTTTTAGCGATTTTTCTTTGTAGTCTTCGCTGGCTTTTTCGAATTGATTTAAGGAATCTTCCTCCCGCACAAATGATTTGATCACCCGAATGCCTGAAAAGGCCTCTTGCACAAAAGTGCTAAGACCTGATAAACTCTGTTGAATTTCCTCCGACCTTTTTTGTATGATATTATTCACAAAGTAAATGCTTATCGACAGAAATGGGAGTGGAATAAGTGCGTACAAAGTGAGTTTTGGGTTTACCGAAAGCATGTAAGGAATCACCATCAAAAATAGCGTGAGAAGATTAAGCCCATACATAATGGCCGGGCCGAGGTACATTCTTACTCTGCTTACATCTTCCGAAATCCTTGCAATAAGATCTCCTGTATTGTTTTTTCTATAAAAGCTAAGAGGCAATTGCTGATAGTGGGCGTATACTTCATTTTTGAGATCATATTCAATATGCCTGGACATTACGATGATGCTCTGGCGTACTAGAAAAAGGAAAATTCCTCTCAGCAGTGCCATTGCCAACATAAGAATTGCATACACCAATACCGCACCAGCAATATTGGAATACACATCCGATTGCAATTCAAATCCATTGAATACAAAGTATAGCTGTAGATTTTCCTGTACTAAGTCTATTGCATCACGTACAAGTTGCGCAGGAATAATGGCGAAAACATTGGAAATGATTACGAATAAGATACCTAAAAGAAGAAGGTGTTTATACTTATATAAATATTTGTTGAGGTAGCTGAGTTCTTTCACAAACTAGTCAATATTTGATAGACGGATGCATTGATTACACGGATAGCGTTGAAATAGTTTGAAAAATAATCTACTTTTGTGGCGGTTTAGAGAGTCGTATTTCCAAATATAATTTTCCAACCACCACGTAATCTTATTTCAACCACTATACAAAGGACGATAATGATAGAAGTAAATGAAATAGAAGGAGTAAAAAAAATCTCTGCTTTCGAAGAAATCAGCAAATTGGGTCATGAGCAATTGGTTTATTGCTACGATGAGCCTACAGGTTTGCGTGCGTTAATTGGCATTCACAATACTGTGCTTGGTCCGGCACTTGGTGGTACAAGGCTTTGGCATTACGAAAAGGAAGAAGATGCATTAGTAGATGTGCTTCGTCTTAGCCGTGGCATGACATTCAAAGCGGCTATCTCGGGATTGAACTTAGGTGGGGGCAAAGCAGTAATCATTGGCGATCCAAAAATGAAAACTGAAGCGTTCTTACGTCGATTTGGTCGTTTTGTAGAAAGCCTAGGTGGTAGATACATAACAGCAGAAGACGTGAACATGGGCACTCGTGATATGGAATATATTGGCATGGAAACCGACCATGTAACTGGCCTGCCTCAAGTATTGGGTGGTGGTGGTGATCCATCTCCTGTTACAGCTTACGGCACATATTTAGGGATGAAAGCTGCTGCCAAAAAAGCTTATGGAAGCGATAGCCTTACAGGTAAAACTATTGCTGTACAAGGAGTTGGGCAAGTAGGTAAGTATCTTGTAGAATATCTATCCAAAGAAAATGCGAAGGTTTACGTGACCGATATTTTTCAGGATCGCTTACAATTTGTGGCTAAAGAATATGGTGCAACGATAGTAGGACAAGATGAAATCTTTGATGTAAAATCGGATATTTTTGCTCCTTGTGCATTAGGTGCAATTATTAATGACAACACAATCAATAGATTAAAATGTGATATTGTAGCAGGTGCTGCAAATAACCAATTACATGAAGAAGAGAAGCATGGCAATATGCTTGTTGATCGTAACATCATTTTTGCACCAGATTTCCTAATAAATGCGGGAGGTTTGATCAATGTGTACAATGAATATCTTGGCAATTATAATCGTGATAGAGCATATGGCCAAGCAGAGAAAATCTACGATACGTGTACAGATATATTAAATCTATCTGAAAAGGAGGGGATCAATCCCCAGAAAGCGGCCATTGCATTGGCAACTAAGCGAATCAACGACATAGGAAAAGTGAAACTTTCTTTCTAGCAGTTTTTACTTATTGAATTAATTCCCCCTTTTCTTCTCAGTTTAAGGGGGAATTTTTTTTAATTTGATTATATTCTAGTATTCCCTCAAGGTTTTGTAAATTTGCACTCTAGACAAACGTTCTTTTAATTCATGCTAAATCGCAGAGCCCTTAGAATTAAAGCCATGCAGGCTGTTTATGCTTATCAACAAAGTAAGCAGTCTGACTTCAACTTGGCTATTAATCATATCATCGAAGAGTTGCAGCCCGATCTACTTGCTGCCGAACCTGAGGATATGGAGTTGCTTAAAGTCTATCAAAAAGGAGCTATTAACATCTTTAAATCCGACTTTCAGAATGGCCGAATTTCCTTTCCTGAAGATACGCCAAAACGCGCCAAAGATGCTGTAATAAATGCAGTAGCTCATTTCAGAGGATTAGTTCAAAAAGATGTAGAACATCACCGCAAAGAACTAATCGTCGAAACCCAAAAAATATTTCAGTCCTATTTGAAAAGCCTTAATCTTATCATCGAGTTTGCCAATGCAGCCGATGAAGAGCTTAAGCGAAAGCAAAAAGTGTATTTCGAAAAACCTATTGACGCAGGCCAATTCAATTTGGTGGAAAATCGCTACATAAAAGCTTTTCAAGCGGATGAGAATTTTACAAATGTATTGCTAAGAAACCATGCAGATTGGAACCAAGATTCGGAAATGGTGTGGCAGTGGTACAAAGATGCTCTGAAAAAGAACAGTTCCTATCTTGAATATATCACCAAATCAAAACCAAGTGCCGAGGATGACAAAGCCATCCTTTGGGCTATTGCTAGGGAGGTGATTTTTAAATACGATGGTATTAAGTCTTATTTTGAGAGTTATGAACTCAATTGGTCTGAAGACAAAGAAATCGTAAAAAGTATGGTGAAAAAAACCATCAAAGATTTAGACCTAGAGTCTGAGCAGATTGAAGTAATGGAGCTTTCTACCAATTGGGAAGAGGATGACATTTTCCTCAGAACTTTGTTCGACGAATGTGTAGAAAATGAGCAAGAATACGAGAAATATTTCGAACATTTGCTAAAAAATTGGGAAGTGGAACGAACTGCCATGATGGATCGTATCATTATATCAATGGCTATTGCTGAAATGCTTAACTTTCCAGGGATTCCTGTAAAAGTGACAATAAATGAATATATTGAAATTTCAAAATTGTATAGCACGCCAAAGAGTAAGCAATTCATCAATGGAGTATTAGATGCGGTTGGAAATGAGCTGAAAGAAAAAGGAATTCTAAAGAAGAGTGGAAGAGGATTAATAGATAACAAGTAATTAAAAGACATATAAAATGAGCAAATCAAGCGGAACATTCTTTGCATTTTTAGTGGGAATAGCCACAGGAGCAGCGGTCGGTATTTTATATGCGCCCGACAAAGGTACCAACACCAGAGACAAGCTTTCTTACAGACTTGATAAGTATAAAAAGAAGTTGGAGGAGCTTGTTGACGAGCTTATGGATCAACAACAAAAACCACTGAACAAGGCGAAAAACGACAGTGAAAAAGTAATCACAGATGCTAAAGAAAAAGCTGAAAGATTATTGGACGATGTGGACGACTTGATCGGTCAATTAAAGAACAAAAAGTAAATTCGAACCAACAATCTATAAAACTATGAAAGCGAATATCCTAATTGCAGGTTTAATCCTTGTAGGCATTTCTTTTAGCTGTCAGGACAATTCTGAGCTAGAGCAAAGAGTTACCAACCTTGAAAGAAGGTTGGCTGAAGTTGAAAACCGTGGTGTATCAATGGAAAGTCGAATGCCACAAGCGACACAAAATAATCAAGTAATTAACCAGCAAAGTGCCCAAACAGGTCCAGCGCCATTGTTCAAATTTGAGCAAACTGAATATGATTTCGGTACCATTCCAGAAGGTGAAGTTGTAAGACATACTTTTGAATTCGTAAATGTGGGAGAATCTCCATTGATTATTCAAAATGCAACCGCAAGTTGTGGATGTACCGTACCTTCATTCTCGAGAGCTCCAATACCTGTTGGGGGAAAAGGCCAAATCCAAGTAGAATTTAATAGCTCAGGTAAGCCATTCCAGCAGAATCCTATTATTACGATTACTGCTAATACAAACCCAAGCATTTCCAGACTTTCAATTAAAGGCTACGTAGAGCCAAGAGCATAAATTTTATATAATGAACGCATTTATTTTAGCCCAAGTGGGTGGAGGTGACTGGATGGGTCAACTACTCCTTTGGGGTGGTATCATTCTAGTATTTTACTTCTTCATGATCCGCCCTCAACAGAAAAAGCAAAAGGATCAAAAAAGCTTTTCCGAAAGCCTTACAAAAGGTGCAATGGTCGTTACTATTGGAGGACTCCATGGAAAAGTGCTGACAGTAGAAGACAACACAGTAATACTTGAAGTAGATAAGGGAACAAGAATGGTATTTGAAAAATCAGCCATTTCGCTTGATTCAAGTAAACAATACATGGATACTGCAAAGAAATAATACATGGGAGTACTAAGGTCATTTTGGAAATTCCTAGGTAGCCTTCTTACTCCTAAAAAGACGGATAGCTGGAAGGTGATTGTACTATGTCTCATAGTGGCAACCACCTTTTGGTTTTTCAATGCTTTAAACAAAAACAATTATACTACAAGGATAGACTATCCATTCCAAATTACTTTCGACGATAGCCTGTATGTGCCGATAAAGCCTTTGCCAAAGGAAATCCCAATTGAGGTAACTGGCGGAGGATGGGATTTGCTCAGGAAATCATTCGGATTTGAGATGAATCCAGTTGTAGTGCCAATAAGTAATCCTGTTGAGACAAGGTACATTCTGGGTACTAGCTTAAATTCCGACCTTACAGAACGACTAGGGGAAACAAGGCTCAACTTGGTACTAACGGATACTATTATGCTTAATATTGAGCGAATTAGTGAGCGTAAGCTTAGATTGGTCGTTGATACATTACGGTTGTCTGTTGCTGAAAATTTTAAGGTAAATAACCCAATACGTATTGAGCCGGACTCCATTCTGGTAACAGGGCCACTTTCTTATGTAAATGCCCTGCCTGATGAACTGATGTTGGATATTTCCCAAAAGAATATCTCTGAGAATTTAGTTACTGAGGTTTCTGTAGGTTCATTGGGAAGTAACTTATATAAGCTTTCGCCTTCTGTTGTTACTGTAAGTATCGATTTGGTAGAATATGGAATTTTTGATCAAGAGGTGAAGTTAACCTTGCTAAATTTTCCTGATAATCCTTCCATATTCCCTCGAAGAACATTTGTGAAACTGAAATACAAAGCACCTAAAGATTCTTTTCCCACGGCACTAATTTTTCCATGGAAGGTAGGCTTGGATTACAACCGCTTGAATAAGGAAGATTCTACCCTACGACCATACTTAATTGCTTATCCTGGATTTGCCAGAGAAATTGAAATTGATCCTATCGAGATTGAAGTAATTTTTGAAAGAAATGAGTAAACCATACTTGGTAGGAATCACTGGTGGCATAGGTTCTGGAAAATCTATCGTCACCAAAATATTTTCTCTATTGGGAGTTCCTATTTACGATGCCGATTCGCGCGCCAAATGGTTGATGGAGAACGATGCAGAATTGATCCAATCAATTAAAGAGGCATTTTCTGATAAGGCCTATTTGGAAAATGGAAAATTGAATCGCCCTTGGCTTGCCAGTGAGGTTTTTTCCAATCCTGAGAAGACTGAGCTTATCAACAGTTTGGTGCATCCGCGGGTGGGTGAAGATGGCAAACAATGGGTAGCTGCAAATGCAAATCATCCATACTTGATGAAGGAAGCCGCATTGATGTACGAATCGGGTAGCTACAAGGAATTGGATTTTGTAATCGCGGTGTATGCTCCAGAGCGAATCCGGATTCGAAGAGTACTTTTGCGTGACGTGAATAGAAGCTCAGAAGACGTAAAAAATATTATTGCCCGCCAAATGCCTGAAGAGGAAAAAAAGAAAAAGGCACAAGCTGTAATTGTAAATGACGATCAGCGATTGGTCATCCCTCAGGTAATCTCCCTGCATAAGCAATTGCTAAAATCAGCTATTCTCTAGACTGATTTTCCCAAGCGAAATCTGATCTGCATAAAATTTCATCCTCGTGCAGCTGTGATCCAAAAGCAATACTTTCTCAATTTTATCTTCCTTATGGTTGTAAAAAACCTCCACATAAAAATTATGATACAAGTATAAATTGACCTTGTAGCCATAATACCTGATAGCAACGATGAAATGACCTTCGAAATAAAGGTTTTTGATTTTCTGATAGAAAGGAAGGTTGATAAAATTCTCCTGCGTCATTCCAGCTCAATTTGTCCTTTCAACGAAGCGTTAAAACTGATAGTTCGGAACTTTGATAATTGCTTTTGCATAAATCAGGCATCCAGCTTCAACTTTGGAATTCTTCGAGCATAATACCACCCGATAATTGGGCCTGGCGCTAGTATCAGTAAAAACAATGAGCTTGGCACCTGATTATAGAGCCACTCAGTAAGCTGTAAACTGATAATAGTGATAAAAAACCCAAGACTCACCGTAATAGTCAATGCGGTTCCTACAAGTTCCTTTGGCGCAGTTTGGGCGTTGAGTGTAGATAGTTGAGGCGAATCGCCAGCCACTGCAAAGCCCCATACTATCAGAAACCCTATAAAAGCCCATACTGGCAATACCAGCAATATTGGCGACAGAAGGCAACATATTGCGGAGGTTCCCAAAAATAGTACAGCTACTTTTCTGCTGCCTATTTTCAAGGCCATACTTCCTCCCGCCATACACGCAAAACTGCCTGTAGCAATCACCACGAATGTCCATAAGCTCACCGACAAATCTTGTTGATTTTGCTGTGCATACAGACTTATCAAAATAGGAACGAAGGCCCAGAAAGTATATAATTCCCACATATGACCAAAGTAGCCAAATGCAGCTTTGCGGAAATCCTTTACAGTGAATACAGCCAAGATTTCCTTAGGCTTAAATTTAGCAGATTTCACTTTCAATGGGCCATCACCTACCAAAAAGTAAAGTATAAACCCTCCAAAAGCTGCAATAGCTGAAGTAGCTATAATTACCCATTTCCATTCGAAGTTGCCGCCCGAATAACTCAAAAAATGTGGAAATGCAGTGCCAAGAACCAATGCGCCAACCAAATAGCCCAAGGCCATGCCGAGCTTTTTGCCATACCATTCCGATGCGATTTTCATTCCCACAGGATAGATGCCCGCCAAAAAGAATCCAGTAAAAAAGCGGGAGGATAAAAGGAAAACATAATCTGCCGGCCACAATAAAATGGCGGCATTCATTGCAGCACCTGCCAAAGCACAAAACAGAAAAACCCGGCTCGATGAAAATCGATCAGAAATACCAGAAAGCGCAAATAGAAATGTGCCAACAATAAACCCCAACTGAACCGCCGAAGTAATACTCGCCATCGAATCTGCCGGAAAGGAAAACTCCGCTGATATTCCAGGCAATATGGCATTCCCAGCAAACCACAAGGAGGTGCCAGCAAATTGCGCAAATATGATTATCGGGAGGGTGAGTTTGGTGGAAGAACTTTGAATTTTCGCCATTGGCTTTCTCAATCAAACCTATTTTCGTACTTTCCTTTCATATACTCAACCGACTCTGCAATTAAGGTTTCTAGTACTTCCATATCTATATCGCTAAGCTTTTTTACGTACAGACAGGATTTGCCTGTTTTGTGCTTTCCGAGTTTCTCCATAAGCTCTTCGTACTTGCTGAAGCCCGCCATAATGTAGAGTGTGAGATTTTGCTTACGTGGAGAAAAGCCTACTATTGGCCAGTCGCCACTATTACCAGTTGCATATACATAATGGTAAGTGCCAAAACCCACAATGCTACCTCCCCACATTTTCGGTTCAGCACCTGTGATTTTCCGCATCAGTTCTATTATTGCAAAGCTATCCTCCCGCTTTTTTGGATCCTCTACTTGGTTGATAAACGCCTCAACACTTGCGTCGTTTTTTTGAGTCTTTAATTCTGCCATTTTCTTAGACGGTTATCGAATTATTTTTTCCTCTCTACATTTCCTTGAAATAAAAGCCACGTGCCTGGATCCAAGCTTATATGGCTAGGAGCTTGGTCGCTTGGCAAAGGAATCTGAGTGGTTTTTTCATCAATCTCAATCGTGTAAATCTGCGGGAGGTTATTCCCTTCGGTATATACAGCAATATCGATAGGGAAGCGGAATACATGCCCATTTTGGGTTTGACTGAAATCAATTATTGCAGCTTTAGCATTTGTGTTATACTCCCACGTTGCTTCTATTATAGGGTGGCCAGGTTGGCGGAGCCATTGCTCGAAAAACCATGATAAATCCTCCCCGCTTACTTCTTCCATCACCTTACGGAAGTCATCCGAAAGTGCATTTTTATTTTGATATTGAGCATAATAAGCTCTGATTCCATTTCGGAAATTTGTGTCACCAATTTCCTTTCTAAGCATATGTAGTACCCAAGCGCCTTTTTGATAAGAGTTTGGACTAAGCAGTCGGTTGAGGTCTGTGATGAGTGTGTCCAATACAGGAGAAGTTTTGGTGCCTTCCCAATGCTTCACTACAGTAAATCGTGCCTGCTGCATTCCTTCGGCAAGCTTTTCTCGACCATAATAATGCTCAAAATACAACTGGGTGAAATAGGTTGCAAAACCCTCGCTTAGCCATATATGATACCAATCTTTCTCCGACACCGAATTGCCAAACCATTGATGGGCAACTTCATGTGCAATAAGGCTTTCTGCAGCACGGTCGCCAGTTACTGAGCTTTCGGTATAGAAAATATTACTTGCATTTTCCATTCCGCCATAGCGAGTTTTGGACTGCACATTTGCGAGCTTTTCGTAGCTATATGGCCCTACATAGTAATTGAAAAATTGGAGCGATTGAGTGGCAAGTGCATAATCATAAAAACCCTTTTCTCGGTCTTGTGGATACACCCAGCTTTGTACCGCTACTCCATCAATGATCTCCTCTGTTTTGATAGCGAAACGAGCAGCACCCATTACCATTACTTTTGTCGCAATGTCCACATCGGTTTGCCAGTGGGTTCTACGTGTAGCATCATCTATATCGGTGGATTCTACAAATGCGCCAGTGCCTATAACTTGGTAATGGTTGGGAGCAGTTACAATAAAAGCACAGCTAGCCTTATCTGATGGATGATCCACCACAGGCAACCAATGATGAGCTCTGTTGGGCCAATTGTCGCCAAAGAAAGTGCGCTCTCCATATTTATTCTGAGAGATGATTAGTCCATTCTGTGGAATGCCTTGATAGGTAATTTCAATTTCGTGTGAGGTATCAGTACTTGTATTGATAATTACTCGATTGTTTATATGCTCAAAGTCTAAATTCCTCCCGCTTTTTTTATCCTTGATACTGCTGATAGACATTCCTTTTCCTTCGGCATTTTTATTTACCAAATCTATGGCGAAGGAGTTTTTTGTTTGATCCAGATATCGAAGTTGAATAATAGCTATGCCTTTTAATTCATCTGTATCATCGCCAATTTCTAAGTGAAACTCATAATGCTGTATATCCAAATTGCGATCTACAGGATAAGGATCTTGCGCTTGAAGAAAGAAGAAAGAAAGACTGAGAATAAAATTGAGGAGGAATTTCATAAAAAAGCGGATTGATTAGCTAAATATAATCAATCCGCTTTGTATGCTAGGTGTTTTAGAAATTAGTTGTCCTTTTTAGGCTCCATTTTCACTTGGATATAATCCGGTGAATATTTCATAACAGCACCTGTTGCTACATCGATAGCCCAAAATAGGACATTAAATAAGTTAATAATAGAAACAGGGTTAAATTCAGTTGGTGGCTGAATTACCTTGTGTTCATAACCTTCTTTTTTAAGTACCACAGTTTCTCCAGTAAAACCCTTTTTCAATCTTACAGAAGTTGGTGTGGTACCTTGGTACATTCCACCCACTTCTACACGTGTATCGGGCACATCCGAATCTATGGTTACATTTTGTCTAGAACCAGTAAAAACTGTAGCACAGCTAGTAAAAATAATCTGTGATGAAATAACTATTAGCAGAAGTATAGCCTTTTGTTTCATATCCATTTTTTTTAGCAAAAATAGATAATCTATTCGTGGTTATCCTTTAAAATTTATGTTAATTAAAGTTCAAAACAGTCTTAAATGATGTTTTATTCATCATGTCTACAGCTTGAGCACGAGCGCCAGCATTGGCACCACCGCCGCCAGCAGCACCTCCTTCAGCACCTCCTTCAGCACCTCCGGGAGGTCTTCCGGCTCCTCCACGCATCCCTCCGCCAGCACCAGCACCACCGCGCATTCCTCCGCCAGCACCACCCATCATTGCGCCGCCGCCTCCACCTTGCATGCTAGCACCAGCAACTCCATTTACGACTACTTCCATTTCTATGCTATTTGCAGCATCCTTTGGATTACCATTGTCGGTAAAAAGTTGGTTCAGAGGTATTTTATATTCATAAACCATATGCTGTGATTCGTTCCAATTTACACCTAGGTTAATACCATTGCTGTTGTCGAATGTTTGCTGGCCCTTGAATTTACCCACAAAGCCATCTGCTAAGAATACTTTATTCCTAAGCAGAAAAAGCTCCTTCATATATTCTAAATCAGGTCTTTTACCAGGTTCGGTTCTTATTACAGGAATTGTAGCTTCGCCTGTTGCGCTATATGGGTATAATAGTTTGCCAGTAGATTTCTTTTTTCCTGTCTTAGTTGTAAAATTAAGCACAAGCCCATTTCTCATTATTTTCTGCTGAAAAGGCATTTGTTCTGCTACTAATAAAATATAAAGAAATTCATCGTCGGCCATTGCTTGATAGGATAAGCCTGTTTTATCTTCCTTGCTTAGTTTTTCTTGTGGCCACTCTTGATTATTACCATCCAGTACTGGAGTAAAATCAGCTTTATTTACAATAAGCTGTGCAGATGCAACTCCACTTACGAAGAATGCACCAATTAAGGTTGCAAGTAGTTTTCTCATGTTGTTAGATTTCAACCTTTGATTGTAAAATGAAATAAGGGTTTAATATCAATTATTTTTTTTCGAAAATTAGATTCAGACTACAAGATGTAAAATTGTGAAGCATTATAATTGGACTTGTTGTCTACAACAAAGAGCCATTTGAGACGTGTGTATAAGAGTATGATTAAGTTCTCTATAAATTTAACTTCTGAGTAATTATAAATACTAACTATATGAATATACTAAACGCTTTTGTCTTCGCTATTATAATTATGTTACAAATTCCTCAAGGAGTTCCCAATCCAGAGGATGGTTCACCATTGAGCATAAATTCAACGGCTGATGTATTATTGTATGTAGTAGCACCAATACTTATGATAATCTTGTGGTTTGTGGCACGTAGCTGGCGTATAAGAAAGCAGCGGGAGGAGGAAGAAAGAAGAAATAAAAGCAAATAAAATTTATCCTGCCCAGCCTTCTCTATCCAAGCTTCTGTATTGGATGGCTTCTGCCAAATGTTCAATTTTTATTTCCTTACTATCGGACAAGTCTGCAATGGTTCTTGAGACTTTCAATATTCGATCATAAGCTCTAGCTGAAAGCCCCAGTCTTTCCATTGCAGTTTTGAGTAAAGTCCGCCCTGCTTCATTTATTTGGCATACTTCCTTCACCATTTGCGATGGCATCATGGCATTGGAGTATATTTCTGGAGTTGCCTTGAAGCGCTCGCTTTGTACCTCCCGCGCTTTTATTACACGCTCACGTATTTCAGCACTGCTTTCTGTTTTGCGCGTTCCAGTCATTTCATCGAAACTCACAGGTGTTACTTCTACATGCAAATCAATTCTATCCAGTAATGGTCCACTGACTTTATTTAAGTATCTCTGCACTATACCCGGCGCACATACGCACTCTTTTTCGGGATGATTATAGTAGCCGCATGGACAAGGATTCATACTTGAGATAAGCATAAAATTGGCTGGAAAGTCTACTGAGATTTTGGCTCTACTAATAGTTACTCTTCGTTCTTCAAGTGGTTGGCGCATTACTTCCAGTACAGTGCGTTTAAATTCTGGTAATTCGTCCAGAAAGAGCACGCCATTATGTGCAAGTGAAATTTCTCCTGGCTGTGGATTTCCTCCGCCTCCAACCAAGGCGACATCCGAAATTGTATGATGTGGGCTTCTAAATGGACGACGAGTGATGAGGGAGGCTTCATCCCCCAATCTGCCTGCTACAGAATGAATTTTGGTAGTTTCTAATGCTTCATGCAAGCCCAAAGGCGGGAGGATAGAAGGAAGACGTTTTGCTAGCATCGTTTTGCCAGCACCTGGAGGGCCAATCATGATTACATTATGGCCTCCTGCTGCGGCAATTTCTAATGCTCGCTTTATATTTTCCTGACCTTGAACGTGTTCAAAATCAGCTTCATAATCATTTAATTTACTGAAAAATATATCGCGAGTATCTTGCTTCAATGGTTTAATTTCTACTCGCGACTCAAAAAAGTCTATGGCTTCTTTTAGCGTTTCAACTGGAATTACGTCCAGATTATTTACAATTGCGGCTTCGCTTGCATTGGCTTTGGGTAATACAAAACCTTTGAAGCCTTGCTTGCGAGCTTCAATGGCAATAGGCAAAACACCCTTGATAGGCCTGAGTGTGCCATCTAAAGCCAATTCGCCCATGAGCATATATTGGTCGAGTGTATCAGAGAATATTTGGCCCGATGCGCTTAAAATTCCTAGAGCAATTGGGAGATCATAAGCTGAGCCTTCCTTTTTCACATCAGCTGGAGCAAGGTTGATCACCACTTTTTCGCGAGGCATTCGGTAACGAAGCGTTTTTATGGCGGCCTCTACTCTTTGTTGGCTTTCTTTTACCGCGTTATCTGGTAGGCCTACCATAAAGAATTTGATGCCCTGACTTACGTTTACCTCAATGGTAATCACATTGGCATCTACTCCATATACTGCACTTCCATAAACCTTTGCAAGCATTGTCTATTCAGTCATTTTTTCAATCAAAAATATAAGTGAGTGGATTACCTTAATATGGATTTCCTGAATACGATCGGCATATCCATCATGAGCCACTCGAATTTCTATATCAGATAAATCTGCTAGTTCACCTCCCTTTTTGCCAGTAAGTGAAACTACTATCATTCCTTTTTGCCTTGCACAAACTGCCGCTTTTATCACATTTGCAGAATTGCCACTTGTGCTTATCGCCAACAAAATATCGCCCTTTTGGCCAATGGCCTCAACATAGCGAGAGAAAATATGATCAAAGCCATAATCGTTGCCCACGCAAGAAATATGGCCAGGGTTAGAAATAGCGATTGCAGGCAGAGCTCTGCGGTTCTCTCTATATCTGCCTGTGAGTTCTTCTGCGAAATGCATCGCATCGCAATGCGAACCACCATTTCCACAGGCAATTACTTTTCCCCCACGAAGAAATGAATCCACCATCGCTCTAGCCGCAGATTCAATTTTTTGTAAATTCTTACCAGAGTTCAAAAAAACATCTAATACTTTTCTGGATTCTGTAAGTTCTTTTTGAATTAATAATTGATAATCCATTTCCTATTTATGGCTTGAAAATCCAGTGTTATCTTCCTCAGTCCCTTTTTTTGGTGAAATTTCAGCTGTTTGTGCTTTTCTCTGCCAGTTGTTTTTTTCCTTTTCTAAATCAAACATCTCTGCTTTGATATCTTTGATTTTATCTAAATACATTTTCTCCATCTTTTGAGTATTTTTCAATTGAATGGCCTGGCGAATCATGATAATAATGAATGTCAATAAGCCAATTAAAGTCCACCAAATAAATAAAGGAATAAAGGCGGCTGGAATTAATTCTTGATTATTAAGTAAGGCAATAACTACTGTAATGAGTAACCAAGAAAGATGAATTATGCTAAAAGTTTGGACTTTTTGTGTCATGATAATAGAGTTATGCTACTAAGCTACAAAAAATTTGAAAACACTCTGTCAGCTTTGCTGAATTTGGCTTAGCTTTTTATACAAGCCATCACGTTCAATTAATTCAGAATGACTGCCTCTTTCAATAATTTCGCCCCTTTCAACCACGATTATTTCATCTGCATGTTGGATCGTACTCAATCGATGGGCTATTACCAGCGAGGTTCTATTTTTCATCAGATTGAATAAAGCATCCTGCACTAATTTTTCGGATTCAGAATCGAGTGCAGAGGTAGCTTCATCTAGTATCAAGATCGAAGGATTTTTGAATACTGCTCTCGCAATGCTCAATCGCTGTCTTTGGCCTCCACTAAGTCGAGTGCCACGTTCACCAATCATGGTTTCGTAGCCATTCTCAAGCTGTTCGATAAAGGCATGTGCATTGGCAATTTTGGCGGCTTGTATTACATCTTCCATTTTTGCATCGGGCTTGCCAAAAGCGATATTTTTGAAAACGGAATCATTGAAAAGGATAGACTCTTGGGTAACGATTCCCATGTGTTTTCGCAAATCACCAATTTTGTAGGAACGAATATCTTGGCCATCAATCCAAACAGATCCTTTTGTAGGATCGTAAAATCGAGGAACCAAATCTGCAATGGTAGATTTTCCGCCACCAGAAGGCCCAACGAGAGCCACTGATTTACCTTTTTCGATGCGCAAATTTAAGCCTTTGAGCACCCATTCCTTATCGTAAGAAAACCATACATCTTTAAACTCAATCCCCTGCTCAAAATCATTCATGACTTTGGCTGGCTCAGGATCCGTAATGGCGGGAGGTGTATCTATAATAGCAAATATTCTATCACCAGAAGCAATCCCTCTTTGGATATTGGAAACTGCTTGAGAAATCGCTTTCGAGGGATTCAGTACTTGAGTAAATAAAATGATATAAGTGAAAAATGCACTGGCGGACAAATCGGACGCTTGGTTGAGCACCAAATTGCCTCCATAAAGCAATATGCCGGCAACAACCATTACTCCTAGGAATTGAGAAAGCGGTGAAGCAAGTTCGTTTTTGCGTGCCATTGAAATATTGATTCCGGAGTATTCCGCAACCTCCCGCCCAAATACTTGGCTTATGTAAGTTCTCGCCGAAAATGCCTTAATCACTCGAATTCCTGAAAGTGTTTCGTCCAAAATACTCACTATCCGGCCAAGTGATTCCTGACTTTGAATAGCCTTTTTCTTTAGCCTCTTAGTAATTTCCGAAATTAAATAGCCTGTAACGGGTAGGAATAATAGCGTGAAAAAGGTGAGCTTGGCTGAAATTGCAAAGAGTATTACGAAAGTGATAATGATAGTAGCAGGCTCGCGAAATGCTACTTTCAAGGTGCTAACGATTGTATTTTCCACCTCCTGCACATCATTGGTGATACGTGACATCAAATCGCCTTTGCGCTCATTGGTGAAATAACCCAAATGTAGTTCTGTCGCCTTGTCAAAAATATCCATCCTCAGCTTTTCGATCACCTTAGCTCTGATTTTTGCCAATAGCACATTTGATACATAAGTGAACACATTGGAAAGCAGCACTGACAGCACAATCACTGCACACACGTATTGGAGGGTACCCATTTTTCCCTGCGTTTCAGACGCCTTTACCAGAAAATGGTTGAATGTATGCATGAAATAGTCTAGCGACAGGCTAAACTCTATGGGCTCTTTATATTGCGCAATTTGCTCTAGATCTACCTGCTCGAATACTACATCGAAAAGTGGCTTGAGCAACGCATAGTTGAGCAGGCCAAAAATGATCGCCAATGTGGCAAAAAAGATATATCTCGGCAAATATTTCCCATAAGGTTTGGCATAGGTCAATATTCGCAGATAGGTTTTCATTCGAGGAAGGGAATTAATTGAAAAATCAACAAGGACTAAAACTCATGATCGCGATGCGGGATATTCCACCGTAGCAATAGCTGTGTAAAGGTAGTATTCTCCTTTTTGCCAGTATTCACTTCTTGCGATAAATTTCGGATAGTCTGGCGTAGGTCAATAAATAAATTGTGCTTGAGCATGTATGTGGCAGTAAAATCATACAATTGCAGATCGCTGCTATTGCCTTGGCCTACTTCGTTGTCAAAATCCTGAACTCGAGAGTCTGTCGTTCTCATCACATCGCCACCAAAATTTTGTCCTGGCAAGTCGCCACCAAATTTGGTGATAATTGCCTTAGCCGTAACAGACAATCTATCGATCGGCTGATAACGCAATATCCCAACCAACTCCCGCAAATTAGCACCCATTGGATGCGCTAATGGTTGCCTGAAATGTGCAGCATTCATTAGGTAGTTTTTGCGTGCATAGGTGTATGGCGTGATATGATTTACCTCTGCTTGTATATCCAAATTAGAGATATCCAATACATCAAAATACTTTAATCCAATTTGCGAAGCGATATTATTGTTCCACGCTCCATTACCAAATTCTTTCAGCTGCAAGCCATCAAAATATGCCGTGCCATATACGCTCATGGTGTTGAACAGATTCCATCTTACGTCCATACCAGCGGCTTTATTTTCGCCAGGCTCGCTTGTATTGAACAGCGAGCGAGTGAAAATGAAGGGATTGAAATAGGCAATTTTTATAGGTACAGCTTTATTGATATTCTCATCGCCATAGATTATTTGCTCAAACACACCAATATTCAAATTAGGCGTGATATCAAAACCAAAGCGATGGAGTGTCATGTATTTCTTTGGAAACTCGCCATCGATAGAGCCTGTAGCGCCAGCAAAAGCAGTTGCACGAAGTTCTGTAAATAAATTTGTGAGCTGGAAACGCTTGCCTATTTGCGTATCGAATTTTAAGAATAGGTAATTGGTTGAGAAATCGGAAAGAAGCACACTACGATAGCCGTGCCCAATGAAATTACGATCGTAGCCAAATTGCACGTTGAGCTTCTCTACTGGATCGAAGGTGATATAAGCACGGCCTGTTAGGAAATCCACTCCGCCTTCTTTGAAATCCTTCCAAAAACCTTCGCCTGGTACTGCAAAGTTTTCCTGCTCGATATATTCTCTTACATAAGTTGGAAAGCGAGCTTGATTTTCACCTACATAGGTATAAAAACCCAATGAATTAGCAATTTGTCCGCGAACTTCTAAGCCTCTTGTATTGAGGAAAGTTGGTTCGTCAACATCATTTTCACGCCCCATTCCTAAGTGTAGCACTGGGCTGATGTGGAGTTGGAAATCTTCGTCAGAATAATGAAACCAGTCAGATTTCTTTTTAAAAAAGTGCTTTAACGTAGGCTTGTCACTATCTGGATTTACCGTATTTGACCATTCCCAATTATCAAGGGCTAAGTATTCTAAGTTAAATTGATCTTGCTTGCTGAGCGCGAGCGTATCATTTTCACGGAGAAAATCTGCAAGCATGGCTACGTTCCTTCTTTGCCAAGGCTTCATGGCAAAGTCTGAAGATTGGAAACCACTCTTCACTTGATACCTTTCGATCAGATGATAATAATCTTTATTTAATGGTACGTTCACACTTTGCCCTTCACTTGCTAGCGGGAGGAAAGTCCATGCAATACCAAAAGCGATGATATAGTTGATAGAATTACGCATGGTTAAAAATCGTGATCACGTTGAGAAAGATTTAAACGAAGGCCAATCTGTGTAAATGAAGTATTTCGATCTCGGCTGCTTATTTCACTTGTGAGATTTCGATACACTGTGCGGAAATCCACAAATAAATTATGCTTGACCATATAAGAAAGTGTGAGGTCGGCATAAAGGATTTTCGTATCGATACCTTGGCCTATCACATTCCCATAGTTTTGTTCGCGGGAGGTGTATGGTTTTAATATATCTGCACCCCAATTGGTATCTTCATCATCCGCTCCAAATTGGTTGAAAAAGCCTCTTGCCACGATGTGAAGTCTTTCTCTAGGCTGGTAGCGAAGTATTCCCACCACTTCCTTGAAATTGGTGCCAAATGGATGAGCAATGGGTTGCAAAAAGTGGGTATAGCTATTGAAATTATTTTGATGTGTGTAGTTATATGGTCTTGTAATATTCCCTTCCACTTGCAGATCAAGGTTGCTCACTCCAAATGCGTCTATGTATTTCAGGCCTGTTTGAATACCAAATTTATTTGCCCACCAGCCTTCACCCGAGCGAAGTTCTTCCAGTACAAACTCATCAAAAATCACTTGACCATAAAAAGAGAATGAGCTTAAGAAATTCCACTTGTAATCAATCCCAAGTAGTGCATTATCCGCAGAACCAACTTGCTGTTCTGTAGCTCTAAAGAATATTGCGGGAACCATATATCCCACTTCAATCGGGTTAGATCCATTTTCTCTTTCGCGGCCATAAACTACCGTTTCAAATATTCCGATATTGAAGTTTTTGCCAATATCAATTCCCAATCTGTGGAAGGCTTGGTATTTCTTTGGAAAGCTCTCGCCAATGCTCGATTCGCCATAAATGCCATATGCATCTGCCCGCATCACATTTTGAATCATAGTGTAATTAAAGTGACCTAATTTAGCATTTGCCTTGATGTAGAAATTATTGTTACCAAAGTCTGAAAGAATCATCGAGCGATGACCATTGCCAATAAAATTACGGTCGAAGCCTGTTTGTAAGTCTATATGCTTGGCCACTTTGGTAGATATGTTGAATCTAGGAGTAGTAAACGAATGCCCTTGATTACCCATTTTGTCGAAGTAGCCCTCGCCAGGAATCACGCCCACATCGCTAATTCTGTCTTGCACATAAGTTGGAAATACTGCCCAGTTTTGAGTGAAATATCCATATACAGCAACCCTATTGAAAAGTGAGCCGCGAACCTCAGCTCCAATGCTACTTTGGAATCTCAAGTTACCTCCCGCTTCTGTATCTACACCCACGCTAGTTCCAATCACCGGATTCATTTGGTATCTCAACCAACGATCGCCAGTTCTTTGAATATCCTCAATGCCTGTGAATCTATATTTATCAAGAAAGATTTCATTTTTATCCCAATTGGCATAATCTGAAAATTCCCAATTATCATCAGCCAAGTATTGCAGATTAAAAAGATCTTTGGAAGACCAGACCTGCCCTGACGATAGTAGCGAATCTGCTAGCATTGCTACTTCATTTCTCTTGAGTGGCTTTACCGTGCTGAATAAACCTGGCATCAAGCCTTTGGACTTTATCTCGTAGCGCTCAATAAGATGATAATAATCTCTATTGAGAGGTACATGCGTACTTTGCGCAAATGTTGAAATCTGTGAGAACAGAAGAACAAGGAGAAGAATGACTGAATTTTTGATCATATTAGTACAGATGCTACAAGTATAGCACAAATTCGAAAAATTTGGGCAATGTAAAGCCCAAAGCTTCTTTGCATAATGACTACAAAGCTAAAATTGATATTGAATTCTATCATTTATTTGTAGACTAAAATGAATCATTTCTTCGGAATTATTTAAAAGAAGTAAATTTGGTCATGTAATTAGCAATATTCGCAAAATCTTCTGAGCTACATTTGGTTATTGAAGAGGATAACTTTATCTTTGCCCCTCTTTTTTGGGAAGAGAAGCATTAAAAATAATTTCGTAATGAGAAAAGATATACATCCAAACTACAGAGAAGTTGTGTTTTTTGACACATCAACAGAAACCCAGTTTATCACTAGGTCTACCATTAATACTCCAGATACAATTGAAGTTGAAGGTAAAACGTATCCTTTGGTGAAAATTGAAGTAAGTTCTGATTCTCACCCTTTTTACACTGGCAAGAAAATGCTTGTGGATACAGCTGGTAGAGTTGAGAAATTCAACAGACGTTACGTTAAGAAGTAATTATTTCGATTTTATCGATAAATTGAAAGTCTCTCTGAATAATCGGAGAGACTTTTTTTATTTTTGGCTATGCGTATTATTCTTTTTGATCAACCCAACATCCGAATGGACTTGCTTCCATTCACTTTTACCAGACCTATAGCCGACTTGCGGGTGGGTATTCTCACTATTGCCGAGAAGTGGAGCAAACATTTTCATTGTGACATTTCATATCAAACCGAGACTTATCTCACTGGCAAATACCCACTTGTAGCTGATGATGAAAACCTGCTAATCAATGGCGCATTATTGCCTGATTTAGCTTTGGTAACCGCCATAGAATCTTTAAAGTCGGACGAAGCACTTTCTCGAAATGGACTTTTGCTGGCAGTCAAATGCAACAAAGAAGCCTCAGAAAATTGGCCATTTGAAAAAGCTGATTTTAAGCAAATTGAATATCAGAACGAGGTTTCGGCAATTCTAAAGCCTTGGCATATTTTCCAACTCAATGGGCAGGAAATCCGAAAAGATTTTGCGCTTCTTACTCACGGAAGGAAATCACAAACCATTACCGATCCACATGTAATCATGTATGGAAAGGAAAATATATTTATAGAAGATGGTGCGAAAATCAAGGCTTGTATAATAAATGCAGAAGAAGGCCCCGTGTATATTGGGCGGAATGCGCAAATACATGAAGGCGTGATGATACATGGACCATTGGCACTATGCGAATCTGCTCATTTGAATATGGGCGCTAAGCTGAGAGGTGATAATACCATTGGGCCATTTTGTAAGGCGGGAGGTGAAGTGTCTAATTCGGTAATGCTTGGCTATTCCAACAAAGGTCACGATGGCTTTTTGGGCAATTCTGTAATTGGCGAATGGTGCAATATAGGTGCGGATACAAATACGAGCAATCTTAAAAATAATTACACTTCAGTAAAGCTTTGGAGTTATTCCTCCCGCCGATTTGAGCAAACGGGACAACAATTTTGCGGATTGATGCTGGGCGATCATTCCAAGTGCGGCATCAACACGATGTTCAATACAGGAACTGTGGTGGGCGTTGGCGCCAATATATTTGGAGCGGGCTTTCCGCGCAATTTCATTCCATCATTTGCTTGGGGCGGTGTTGGCACTATTACTACCTATCGGATCGAAAGCTTTTTCGAAACTGCTGATGCCATGATGGGTAGGAGAGGCTTAAGCTTATCAGAAGTTGATAGAGAGATTTATCATTATATCTTTGCCCAAACTCAAGAGAGCCGAGCCTAAGCATGCAATTTTCAGAAATACCAGGTTTACACACAGAAAAAGAAATTCTCATCCGGAGTGTTCGTGATGGGCATTTGGCTCATGCTCAATTGTTTTTGGGCAAGCCAGGCTCTGCAAACCTAGCGCTGGCAATGGCTTTCGCTACATATCTCAATTGCGAAAACCCTAGCAATATGGATTCTTGTGGTGTTTGTCCGTCATGTACCAAAAATGCTAAAGCCATACATCCTGACGTACAATTCGTATTTCCAATCGCTAATATTGCCAAGGATATGATGAGCCACAATTACTTGCCTCAATGGAGGGAGTTTTTGAAAACCAGCATTTACGGCGATATCAATACTTGGAATGGCGTGTTTGGCGCGCAGGACAAGCAATTTAATATTGCGAGGGCCGAGAGCTATCAGATCACCTCCAACCTTTCGATGAAAGCCTATGAAGGAGGGTACAAAATTTTGATTCTTTGGTTGCCAGAATATTTACATTCCTCGACGGCTAATGCCTTGCTCAAAATACTGGAAGAGCCACCTGAAATGACAATTTTCCTCTTGGTATCTACCAATTTGGAAAAGGTGTTGGGTACGATACAATCTAGAACTCAAATTTTTAGAATCCCAGCATTTAGTGATCAAGATGTGGCCAATTATCTCCATAGCCGCATGGAAGTGCCTATTGATAAAGCGAACGATTTGGCCATTATGGCCGATGGTAGCATCAGTCAAGCCCTTTCATTGCTAGAGGAAGGCAATGAAGTCGAAACAGATTTCTTTATCGTTTGGATGCGCCATTGTTGGGAAGCAGATTTTCTTGCCTTGAATCAGGATATGGAGCTTTTCCATAAAATGAGTAAAGAGGCTCAAAAGAATATTTTCAATTATGGCCTTTATATTTTTCGAGAGAGCTTATTGGGTAGTTTTGCAATTAATTCCCTGCAGAAATCGACTGGAGCGTTAAATTCATTCGTGACAAAGTTTTCCGCCCAAATGAATTTGGAGAAAATTCAAATTCTTTCAGAGTTGTTCAACGAAGCTCACTATCATATTGAGCGAAACGCGTATGCCAAATTGGTTTTTATGGATACATCGATTGATATTGCCAAAACCATTCGGAAGTGATGAAAGTGAAAAGTATTGTAGATAAGAAAACAATTGGGAGATTTGAATTGGTAGATTTGCCAGAATGGGAATTGTATGGCCTACAAGCTAAAACAGATACTGGAGCCTATTCGTGCTCTATCCATTGTCATGAAGTAAGGCTTAGTCAGGTAGATGGTGTTGATATTTTAGAATTCCAATTGCTCGATTCGGATAGGCCCAATTACCATGATAAAATTTACCGAACTAAAGATTTCCGAATTAAAAAAGTAACCAATTCCTTTGGGCAATCTGAGGAGCGTTTTTTAGTAAAAACCAAAATAATGCTTTTCGGAGAGTTAGTAGAAACTGATTTTACGCTTACTGATAGAGGAACCATGAGATTTCCAATTTTGCTAGGGCGCAAACTTTTAAAAAAGAGATACCTTGTAAATGTAGATCGCACCAACTTGTCTTATAAATTTCTGAAAAAAATAAAGTCCAAATGAAAATCGCGATATTATCTAGAAACCCAAATCTGTACTCCACCCGCCGCATGGTAGAAGCAGCAAAAGCACGTGGCCATGAAGCAGTCGTGATTGATCATTTAAAATGCGATATTTTTATTGAACCGAACGATCCACATATTCTATATCGTGGACATAGGCTCGAAGGTATTGATGCAATTGTGCCCAGAATTGGTGCTTCAGTTACCTTTTATGGTACAGCAGTGGTTCGTCAGTTCGAGATGATGAATGTATTCTCAGCTACAGAATCTCAATCAATTGTACGATCGAGAGACAAGCTGCGCAGCTTACAAATCCTCTCGAGAGCGGGTTTAGGAATGCCCAAAACGGCTTTTACCAATTACTCCAACAAAGAGCATAATTTGGTAGAAGAGATTGGCGGCGCGCCATTAATCATCAAATTGCTAGAAGGTACTCAAGGACTTGGTGTTGTATTGGCGGAAACTAGAAAAGCTGCTCAATCTGTAATCGAGGCGTTCAATGGATTGAAGGCTCGAATCATCGTGCAGGAATTTATCAAAGAATCCAAAGGAGCAGATATTCGTGCATTTATCGTAAATGGCGAAGTGGTAGGCGCTATGAAGCGTCAAGGCAAAGAAGGTGAATTTCGCTCGAATTTACACAGAGGTGGAACCGCTTCTATAATCAAACTTACAAGAGCCGAAAAAGCGGCAGCTTTGAAAGCAGCAAGTGTACTGGGCTTATCCATTGCGGGTGTAGATATGTTGCAGTCGGCTCGTGGGCCGCTTATTATGGAAGTCAATTCATCTCCAGGATTGCAAGGAATTGAAACAGCCACAGGAGTAGATATTGCAGGTAAAATCATTGAATACATTGAGCAATCGAAGCTTGTAAAAAAGCGAAATGTGATTAAAGCGAAAAAAGGAGCCTAATGACTAAAGTTCGTATTGGTACAAGAGGAAGTAAGCTGGCTCTTTGGCAAGCCGAAATGGTAGCCGACCAATTAAAAGCGGGAGGTTTAGAGCCCGAACTTGTGCTTATTGAAACCAAAGGAGATAAAGTGCTCGATGTGAGCATCTCTAAAATCGGTAGTAAGGGTGTTTTCACTGAAGAAATTGAAGCCCAACTTGAAGCCGGCTTGATTGATATTGCAGTGCATAGCGCCAAAGATATGCCATCGAGCCTGCCATCAGGTTTTCAGTTGATCAGCTTTAGCGAGCGCGAAATTGTTTCCGATGTATTGATTTCTAGAATGGAAGGAGCTTCACTTAGCCACAAAGAAGGCCTGCGATTGGGGACTTCATCCACCCGCCGAGTGGCGCAATTAAAGCGCTACTACCCACAGCATACGATTGTGAATGTGAGAGGCAATTTGCAAACTCGACTACAGCGAATGGACGAGGGAAAATGCGATGCTTTATTATTAGCCTATGCTGGTGTTCATCGCATGGGCTATTCCGATTTGATTAAGGAATATTTGCCTAGTGAGCAATTTATTCCTCCCGCTGGTCAAGGCTCGGTTACTATCGAAGTGCACAAGAGCTTAGATAGTCAATTGGCCCAATCCATTCGCGAGCTTTGTAATCACGAAATCACCGAATTTCGAATACTAGCTGAAAGAGCATTCCTCAATTTGTTGGGTGGAGGATGTAGTGTACCCGTTTTTGTGCTTGCTCAGTTCGAAGGTGAAGAATTACATTTGCATGGTGGCGTAGTTGACTTAGATGGAAGTCTATTGATTGAATCCAGAAAAAAAGGCAAAGCCTCCGATGCAGTAAGCCTTGGTAAACTGGCAGCACAGGACGTAGTGGCCAAAGGTGGTCGAGATTTATTATTGAAAATCAAAAGCGAATTATAAAATCATGCGTAATCTCTCAATTTTATTTGTGGCAATATTTGCCCTTGCTTGTGGCCCTCAGGAAGAGGTAGTCACTATTTCTACTGAGTTTGGAGATATGAAAGTGGTCTTGTACGACGATACACCTATTCACAAAGAGAATTTTTTGAAATTGGCAAAGTCAGGTGAATATGACAGCACGATTTTCCATAGAGTGATATCGGGTTTTATGATCCAAGGTGGCGATTTGTCTACCAAGCCGGAAGGCGGTCAGAGTTCGTCTGAGGTGATTCCTGCGGAGATATTGCCTCATCATTTTCATAAAAAAGGGGCACTTGCGGCAGCTCGTATGGGCGATAATGTAAACCCGGAAAAGAATAGCAGCGCTACTCAATTTTACATTGTACAAGGAGTAGTTTTTACTCCAGAGCAGATTAGCGACCTTGCCGAAAGCAATCATATTTCTCAACAACGCACTCTATTTAACCAATTACTGGCCAAACCAGAATATAAGTATCTGGCTGATTCGGTAGCAAAGTATAGTCAAACGGGCGATATCGCAGCCTATACAGAGCTGCTTAATAACTCCATGGAAATCCTCGAAAGGGAATTTGGGCCAATTGTAAAGAAGGAATATCCTCAAGAACATATGGATGTGTACGCTACCATTGGCGGTTCACCGCATTTGGATTATGACTATACCGTATTTGGAGAAGTAATCGATGGACTTAATGTGATAGATTCGGTGATGGCAGTACAAAAAGGGCCTAATGATCGCCCAGTGGATAGAGTTGGTATTAAGATGAGCGTCAATAAAGTTTCATTAAAGAAATTAGAAGAAGAATACGGTTATAAAAAAGAGGAGTAATGAAAATACTCGTCACCGGTTCTAATGGTTTGCTAGGGCAAAAACTGACTGAGCTTATTCTCAAAAGTGGTAAGCATGAATTGATTGCTACTTCGCGAGGTGAGGATCGCCTGAATGCAGGAGGATATACTTATTACTCTATGGATACCTCCCGCCTTGATCAAATTTTGGAAGTAGTGCAAGCGACAAAGCCTGATGCAATCATTCATACGGCAGCGATGACCAATGTAGATCAATGCGAGCTGAATCAAGACGATTGTTTTATTCAAAATGTAATTGCAACAAACAACATCATAGAAGCTGCAAATTCAATTGGCGCATTCCTCATTCACTTATCCACAGACTTTATATTCGACGGGGAAGATGGTCCTTACACTGAAGAAGGAAAGGCGAATCCTGTAAGCTATTATGGTGAAACCAAGCTTGAAGCTGAGAAGCTCGTAATAGATCAGGCAAAGCAATGGGCAATTGTTCGTACTGTGCTTGTTTTTGGAATTGTAAAGGATATGAGCCGAAGCAATATTGTGCTTTGGGTGAAAGATAGTCTTACCGCTGGAAAGCAAATAAAAGTGGTGGATGACCAATGGCGTACACCCACTTTGGCTGAAGACTTAGCCATGGGCTGCTTATTGATAGCCGAACAAAAAGCGGGAGGAATATGGAATATTTCAGGAGAGGAAATGCTCACACCTTATGATATGGCGATAGCTACTTGCGAGTACTTTGAACTAGATCAATCGTTGATTGAAAGGGTAGATTCGACCATTTTTACTCAGCCTGCGAAGCGTCCACCACGCACCGGATTTATTATTAAAAAAGCCAAAAAACAATTAGGATATGAACCGCACAGTTTTAGAGAAGGCCTAAAATTGCTAAGTGAACAAATATCCTCCCGCTAATCAGACCATAAACTATATTTAAATCTATTTTAATTTTTTGTTTATCTATTTTTTATGAAATTGTTGCCTTAATATTTCGAACATCACATCATTTTAACCAAAACCTTAAAGATTTATGGCTGCATCACCAAGTCCTGAAAGTCGTGGTCAATGGGGATCCAGTTTTGGATTCATCATGGCTGCCGCTGGCTCAGCAGTAGGGCTGGGAAACATTTGGCGTTTCCCTTACATCACCGGAGAAAACGGTGGTGGTGCCTTTGTTTTCGTTTATATCCTATGTGTAATCTTAATTGGGCTTCCGCTCCTTTACAATGAGCTGGCTCTAGGGCGACTCACTGGTAAAAATCCGATAGGAGCGATGAAAGCCACTGCCAAAAACAAGTTATGGGTGATTCCTGGGATTATCAGTGTGGTAATTTGTTTCATGGTACTTACTTATTACTCTGTAATTGCTGGCTGGACGGTTGGCTACATCATTACAGAGTTGATCAATATCCCTGTAGATTTTGATGTATTTATCGAAACTCCAAAATATATTGTACCACTTACCTTCTTCTTTATGGTGATTACCATTGTTGTAATCTTAGGAGGCGTATCGGGTGGTATCGAAAAGGCAGCTAAATTCTTAATGCCAATCCTTTTCTTTCTCATTCTGGCTATAGCCATCAGAAGTGTAACTCTCGACGGAGCAATGGCAGGTGTTGAATATTATTTGAAGCCTGATTTCGCAAAAATCAATGGGAAAGTAATACTTGCTGCGCTTGGACAAGCCTTCTTCTCGATGAGTGTGGGCTGGGGTCTTATGATTACTTACGGTTCGTATTTACCTAAAACTGCCAATATTGTAACAAGTGGTATGTGGATTGGTGCAATGGATACAATTGTAGCACTTTTAGGTGGTCTGATGGTTTTTCCAGCGGTATTTGCACTCGGTATGGAGCCAAACTCAGGACCTGCTCTAGTGTTTGAAGTACTGCCACAAGTATTCAACGCTATACCAGGTGGTGCTATAATCGGAGCATTATTCTTCCTATTACTAATGGTTGCAGCTTTAACTTCAACGATTTCAATGCTTGAAGTGCCAGTTGGCTATTTTATTGATGAGAAAAAAGTAAACCGTAAAAAGGCAGCTTGGTTAGTAGGTATTGCAGCAATGGTTATTTCTATACCATCTATATTGAGTTCTGTTGAATCTAGCGTTTTCAGTACAATAACCATGAAAATTGGTTCTATTGAGAAAACTGGCTGGTTCGATATTATGGACTGGATATTTGGTACATTAGGTGTAACGGTACTTTGTTTCCTATTAGCTGTTTATAGTGGTTGGTCTTTCAATACGAAGACACTTGTGGGTGAAATAACTCATGGTGCGCCAGGCTTTAGTAAAGGAATTATTGGTAGCATCACTCCAGGTCATATTTGGATCTTCTTTATCCGTTATGTTTGTCCGATTGTAATCGGCCTAGTACTTCTCGATTTGTTCGGAGTATTTGGAGCAGCAGCGGGAGGAGGTTGATAATTTCCCAAAATTGAAATTTTGTTAATATAGCCCGGCATTTTTGTCGGGCTATTTTTTTGTTTCAGATCTGTAAACCGTTGAATATCAATTTAAAGCATTTGTCATTATCTTCAGATTATTTTAGGTTTGGAGGATTCGTGGGATTTTAATATTTGGTGTAATGTATTTCAAGTCTGCAACTTTAATCAGAAGCAGACTTTTAATGAACAGTAATTGGCTTAAGTTTTATTCTTGCGATTTCGCTACAGTAATGTGTAAGTATGCCAAGGAACAAGAAAATAAAAGTAAAGGGAACTGAAATAACCATTTTTAAAGGAGAAAATGAAGATTACATCTCCTTGACGGATATTGTCCGTTACAAGGATTCTTCTAGTACGGATGATATAATTAAAAATTGGTTACGAAATAAGAATACCATTGAGCTTCTTGGTTTTTGGGAACAAATGAATAATCCTGATTTTAAACGCATCGAATTCGATGCCATTAAAAATGAATCTGGAGCAAAAATTTTGGCACTTACTCTCCAAAAATAGATAGAAAACACCAACGCAATAGGCTAGATTTCGAAGTTGGGTAGAAATGGCGGAACTTTTGCCTATAAGGATATTGCATTTGAGTTTGCCCTTAGGTTTCTATAGAGTTCAAATTATACATAATCAAAGAATTTCAACGCCTAAAAGAAAGCGAAAGCAACCAGTTAAAGCTCAAATGGGATTTTCAACGAACTCTTGCCAAAGTCAATTACCGCTTCTACCAACTCCCGCCAGAACCACCGCCACCGAAGCTGCCGCCGCCGAATCCACCAAAGCTGCTACCTCCACCGAAGCTGCCTCCACCACCAGAGAATCCGCCAAATCCGCCGCTTCTATTGCTGCGTTTTGAGGCATTTTCCTTATTCATTAGAGCCAAAATAGCAAGCCATGTCAAATCTGAATGTCCACCAAAATGCTGCTTTTTGTACTTGCGCATACCAATTACTGTAATAAGTATAGGTATGCCTATGAACATTACAAAGAACACAATTAGAAAGGGTAAAGGCGAAGCTGAGCTTCCAGTCCTTTTAAGATTATCATTGGTCCACTCGCCGGATGCCAAATTAAATATCACTGTGGTTGCTTCATCCAATCCTTTGTAGAAATCTCCATTTCGGAAATTCGGATTCATATATCGTTCGCGAATAGTATAAGTAGATGCATCCGTAATCGCTCCTTCCATTCCATAGCCTGTGGTAATGGCCGCTAGTCTATCATCAACTACCACCAGCACTACTACACCATTATCCCTACCTTTTTTGCCTACGCCCCATTTTTCACCCAAGTCTATAGCAAAGCGAGTTACATCATCATTGTTGATGGTAGTGAGCGTTACAACTGTTACTTCGCTGGAAGTAGAATCATTATATAATCTTAGCTTCGTCTCTAATTGCTCTCTTTCTTGTTCTGACAATACATTAGCAAAGTCATTGACCAATCTTGGTGGGGACATTGGCTCAGGAATACTTTGAGCAAATAAGGAAGTAGAAGCAAAAAGAAGGATTATTATAATTCGATACATAGTCAATTTGGGTAATTATTTTCCGAATGATATCGTGTTAGGCAACTCATTTTTACCATCACCTTTGTCTGGAAAATGGCTTTTCAGCTGATTGCCGGCTAGCAAAATACCCTCCCGCAATCCTTCGGTAAATTCACCTTTGCGGAAGCGATTTTGCATCAATTCTTTTACATCATCCCAGAAATGATCTGGCACTACCGCGTTGATGCCTTTATCTCCAAGTACAGCAAATTTGTGATCTTTGACAGCTAGATAGAAAAGTACCCCATTTCGCAATTCAGTTTTATGCATTTTGAGTAAGGCAAAAACTTCCGCAGCCCTATCTAACACATCTTCTGCACATCTATTTTCGATATGCACCTGTATCTCTCCTGAACTTTGTTTTTCAGCAGTCTCAATTGCGTCAATGATGGATTTTCTATCTAGGTCAGTAAAATGTAATTCAGGCATAACGATTAAAATTCAACTACAGGAGCTTGGTCGGCGCCTTGGCTTGCTTCAAAATATCCTTTGCGCTCGAAGCCGCTCATATTAGCAATGATGTTTTTGGGAAACTGACGGATGAATGCATTGTAGCCTTGAACAGATTCATTAAATCGCATTCTCTCAACTGAAATTCTGTTTTCCGTGCCTTCCAATTGTACTTGAAGTTGGCTAAACTGCTCATTGGCTTTCAAATCAGGATAGCGTTCGACTACCACCATCAATCTGCCAAGTGCAGTTGATAGTCCGTCTTGTGCTTGTTGGAATTGCGCGATTTGAGCTGGGTCGAGGTTTTCGGCATTTACCTGTACCGAAGTGGCCTTTGCTCTGGCTTCGATTACACCAGTGAGTGTTTCTTGCTCAAAATCTGCATAGCCTCTTACGGTATTCACCAAATTGGGAATAAGGTCGGCTCTACGCTGATATTGGTTTTCTACCTGCGCCCATGATCCACTTACTCCTTCCTCCATGGTCACCATGCTGTTGTATGTTCCTTTGAAAAAGCTATAACCACCTATGACTACAATAGCGATGATTACGAGCGTAATTATGAGTCCTTTTTTCATTTCTTGTTTGATGTTTTTCTTTATTTGATTCTTATTAAAACGGAAATTTTCACTTCCACCTTTTTCACACAATTTATAAATTAATCAGCTACTATACGAATACCTACCCAGCGGAGGTTCATTTTGCTGTTGAATGTTTGTTCTTGCTGATTAAAAAATGGCGGGAGGTCTTCCTTGTTTGCTTTTAATGAAAATGCCCAAAAGGTTAAGATCAATTGGGCATTTCATTAAGATTCAATTGTGACATTATTTTTCGAATATAGCTTTAATTGGCTGACCAGTAGCGCCACTTGGTAAACCAATATTGAGCATGGTAGATACTGTTGGTGCAATATCCGTAATGCTCAATCTGTCCGTTGTGCTACCTTTTTTGATACCCCAGCCATAAAATAGTATTGGGACGTGTGTATCGTAATTCCAGCCTGCGCCATGTGTAGTGCCTACTCGGCCATAGCCACCGTCAATATAGTTTGGCTCAAACACATAGGTTACATCACCAGATCTGCGAGGGTTAAAACCTCTCCAAACCAGTTCGGCTTGACCCGCTAATTGAAGACTTTTCTTCAAATCCGTTTTGGTAAATGCTCCAGTGATTGCTGGCAAATCCATTAGACTAGCAGCGACATAAGATTCAATTTCACTTGCTTCAATGCCTTTTTCTTTCATCAATTTGGTATTAAGAAACACCTGCTCATTACTTACATTAAGTATTAGGTCACCTTCAGCGTATTTGTTAATTAACGCCAAATTTATGAGACTTCTAATTCCTCGAGTATTGTAATATCCGCCGGGCATTTTTAGATCTTGCATGTGTTGCGGCACATTGGCAACACCATGGTCAGCAGTAAGGAACACGAGATAATTGCCTTCACCAACAGTTTGATCCAAGTGTGTGAAAAACTCAGCGAGCTCACGGTCTAATCGGATATAGGTGTCTTGAATCTCCTTAGAATAGGCGCCAAATGCATGGCCAATGTAATCGGTTGAGGAAAAACTGATGGCTAGGAAATCTGTAAATTCACCATTGCCGAGATTTTCAGCTTTGATGGCACTTTTTGCCATATCAAATACAAGTGTATTGCCAAATGGGGTATTTGGCAAAATACTATATCCTCCCGCCTCTTTCATTTTAGGCAAATCATAGGGAAAAGTGGGAGTCTCACCACCACCTATATTTCGCTCATACGGACGGTTGTCAGGATCACTTTCTACATAGCTTTCTATTGGTAGTAGTGTATTCCACATCTGTGATAGATATTCATCTACCATCTTTTTATTGTTAAAATCTTGCACCCATTGTGGCAATTCGTCAAAATACCATGTGCTGGACATCATTTCGCCCGTTTCGCTATCGTACCAATAGGCACCATCAGCAAGAAATCCTGCAGGTAGCGCTGCACCTCTATCCTTTACAGAAATACCAATCACTTTCGATCGCTGACTGCTAAACATTTTGAGTTCATCTGGCAGGGTGGTAGATAGTAAATTTTTTGGTGAAATTTGACCATTTATGGCTGTTCCGCCTAGATTTGTGACAGTGGTGTCTTCGGCGCAGTAGATCATTCGGCCAAGTTCCTTTGAGTAAAAACTATTGCCAATAACCCCATGTACCATTGGTGAAGTGCCCGTGTAAACCGAAGCATGACCTGGGCCGGTATAAGTAGGAATATAATCGTAATGCCCATTTTTAGCTTCGAAGCCTTGCTCTGTGAAACGCTTAAAACCTCCATCAACAAAGTGCGGATAGAAGCGATGTAAATACTCTTGACGCATCTGATCTACCACAATACCAACAACGAGTTTTGGTCTTTCATCAGGTTGCCTTTCCGTCTGTGCTTGTACAGAAAAGGTAATACTTAGAGTAATGAAGAGGACAATTGAACGGATCATATGATTAGAATTTTTGGCAATTTACGACAAAATCATGGCTTTGCCGATTTAGGTCTTTTGGAATATAAACCTCAAAAGTAACCGAATAAATCCCGTTGGATGTTTCCTCAGTATAAAATTTAATTTATTAATTTTGAGCTAACGTTGGAGATGAATTTCACCTCGGCATGCAAGCACATTATGAAAAGCGGGAGGAATGGAGCAACGAATCCATTTCTTCCGCTTGGAATAAGTATCGGGATGTAGCGCAGTCCGGTAGCGTGCTCGCATGGGGTGCGAGAGGTCGTGGGTTCGAATCCCGCCATCCCGAC
>CAZRBW010000010.1:0-21568 GCA_964598395.1 uncultured Roseivirgaceae bacterium | reverse complement strand
CCTGATAGTTGTCTATCAGGTTTTTCTATTTATGACGGTTTGGCCTCAGAATAGATCCTATTGGCGGGTTCACGAGGGCCCCGTGCGGCATGCCTTTGCGAATGAGTAATCCCGCCATCCCGACCAAGCCTGATAGTTGTCTATCAGGTTTTTCTATTTATGTCGGTTTGGTATTAGAGTAGTTCCTATTGGCGGGTTCACGAGAGCCAATGGCAGGGTGAGGTAAAGTGTTTTGAACAATCACATCAGCATCATGTTCATAATCCTAAAGTATAAATATCTAACGTCCTTAAAAATGTCAAGCTTTCCCAATGGTGATTCAAAATTTGAAGGTAATCCTTATCCTCAATTTACCAATGAGCCATTCTTCTCTGTAGTCATTCCTACTTTTAATCGCAGCAAAACCATATTGAGAGCTTTAACTTCCTTGTTAGCTCAAACTGAAACAGACTGGGAAGCAATCATTGTAGATGATGGAAGCACAGATGATACTTTTGACTTGTTAATTCCAATTATTGAAAATCACTCCCAAATCAAATATATATTCCAGTCGAACAAAGGTGCCGCAAAGGCAAAAAACACAGGCATATTCGTAGCCTCTGGCAAGTTTATTACCTTTCTCGATTCTGATGATGAATTTCATCCTGAGCATCTTGAAATACGAAAAAGAGTGTTACTTGAAAGCCCTGATCTTGTTTTTCTTCACGGTGGAGTTTCCGTGATCGGCAATCAATGGATGCCTCACAAGGATGGCTCAAACCAAATTGTAAAAGTGACTGACTGCATCATAGGAGGCACATTTGTGATTGAGCGAAAAGAAATCCTCAAACTTAAAGGATTCAAAAATATCCGATTGAGTGAGGATTCTGATTTATTCGAAAGGGCTATAAAAGAAAATCTACAAATATTGAAAGTTGAAGACCCGACCTACCTTTATTATCGGGAAAGTGTGAAATCCTTAACTCATGAGTTTGTCCCTAACCTAAGCTAATTAGTGCAAGATATTTTAGTAGGAGTATTGTAATTAACTACCTTTCACTAACTACATGATCGCTTCTTTAAGTACTTGTAGAAACTATTTACATTTGTAAAAACATTTCTTATTTTGAAATTAGTTTTACAACGAATACTGTAAATGTTATGGCAAAATTTGAACGACTTATTCAAGATCACAAACTTATTTTGGCACTAAGCCATGAAATACGTAAAGAATCAGTCAGGAAGACAAATTTGAAAAAGCTTAAAGTAATCTCTTTAGAGCTTTATGAGAAGCATCTAATTCACCATTTTGATTTTGAAGAGAAGTATATCTTTCCAATATTAGGTTTAGACCATCCGCTTGTTAAGCAAGCTCTTTTAGAGCATCAGAGAATTGCCGATATCTGTACTTTAGATGATTTTGGTTTTTTGCTTGCAAAGCAATTATTATCTGAACTAGAAGGGAATATTCATTTTGAAGAAAAGGTCATTTTCCCATATATACTTCAAGTTGCATCGGCAAAGCAATTGGTTAAACTTGAGAAAATTAATATTAATATCACGCAATAACGCTCAAATATCCACTTGATTTTTCCTTATACTTGGTAATTTTTCAAAGTAATTTTTTTATTGAATCCTTTGTTGATCAGTCAAGAACTGATTGAAATGCTGCTACCATGCGAAAGCTTCTACTAAATACCCTCTTTTTTTTGGGACTTGTTTCTTGCAAATCGCCCGATGTAGAATCGCGCAGTTATCATCTAATGCTCCAATCTATATTGGATGATACAGTGCCAGTGCTAAGTGTGACACAATTGAAGGATAATAAGAACATCATCTTGCTTGACGCTCGGCAACGGGAAGAGTTTAATGTGAGTCATATCCCCAATGCTAGCTATATCGGTTTCGAAGATTTCGACCTGGCCAGTGTAATGCATTTGGATAAGCATCAGCCGATTGTGGTTTATTGTTCAGTTGGATATCGAAGTGAGAAAATCACTCGTCAACTACTTGATAACGGCTTCGAAGATGTGCGAAATCTTTACGGAGGGATATTTGAGTGGGTAAATCAGGGAAATGAAGTTGTAGATGCTCAAGGCCAAAAAACCTCCCGCATCCATCCCTACAGTTCTACTTGGGGCATTTGGCTTAGTAAAGGCGAAAAGGCCTACCAGTAATTTAATATCTACCCTAAAGAACCCTTTTGAACCAAGTCCTTGTTTCTATTCCACAAATCAAAATAATGAGCTGTTTTAAAAATACTTTTCTTAGCGATAACCCAAATGATGGCTGGATAAAATCTGGCGACCTGAAAATGATGGCTGGTTTGGCTATGAATGAAGATCCCGATAAACCTACTGGAGCATCTTTTTGGGATGAAAAATTCAAACGGGAGGATTACCTATATGGCGAAAAACCCAATCAATATTTCGCCCTAAAGCTGGCTGAATTAACTCCTAGCACACTTTTGCTCCCAGGTGAGGGTGAAGGACGAAATGCGATTTTCGCGGCCAAAGCTGGCTGGCAAGTAATCGCACTCGACCAAAGTGCAGAAGGCCGTAATAAAGCATTGGCCTTGGCACATGCGTATAAGGTTTCTTTAGAATATTACTTGGTGGATATTACAGCTGCTGAACTGAAGGATAGGTATTTTGAGGCTATTGGTTTGATATATATTCATTTGCCGCAATACTTGAGACGAGCATGGCACAGAAAATTACTTGATGCATTGAAACCTGGTGGACACCTTATTCTAGAAGGATTCAGCAAAAGTCAATTAGGCAATAGCTCTGGCGGGCCTAAAGATTTATCCATGTTATTCGACTTGAAGGAGTTGGTAGAAGACTTTAAAAGTCTAGAAATAATAGAAGCCACCGAAAGGATAGTTACCTTAGACGAAGGATTAGGCCACAATGGCGATGCTTCGGTGGTGAGAATATATGCACGAAAAAATACATAATGGAATCCCTAAATAAAGATCAATTAAAATCACTTTTCCCACATTTTGAGCAAGATTTGCTCGACGCTTTGGAAGAAAATGGTACAGTAAAAGTCTTCCAGCCTGATGAATTGTTGATGCGTACTGGGCAGTATTTTAAGTCCACCGTGCTGATATTGGATGGTCTCGTAAAGCTCTACAGAGAAGATATGGATGGTGGTGAATTTTTCATGTACCATTTGGAAAGCGGGAATGCTTGTGCACTATCCATGATTTGTGCAGCTAAAAATGAAACTAGCGTGATCATGGCCAAAGCGATTACCGAAACTACCGTGCTTATGGTGCCTTTGCAGCTGATGGATCAGTGGATGAAAGAGTATCGCAGTTGGTATTATTTTGTATTAGAAACGTACAGATCACGATTTGAAGAATTACTCGAAACGATCGATCAGATTGCTTTCCGCGCTTTGGATGAGCGATTGGAATTCTACCTGAAAAAGAATCAACGCGCATTTAAAACCAATATACTAAATGTATCCCATCAGGAAATTGCCACTGAACTCAACTCATCGCGGGAGGTTATTTCTCGACTGCTGAAAAAGATGGAGCAAAAAGGAATGGTAATTTTGCATAGAAATCAGGTGGAGTTAGTTAATCTTAAGTAGAGTTTTATTTCTGGTATTTTATGTGACTTATGAAAGGTTCATTTTCAAAGAATGATTATTTTACCAAACTATCAATCATTTTGGTTTTACTGTTTGGAGTATCATGTAGCTCTTACAAGACTCCGAGCAGAAAGGTAATTCCTATTGATACTTTACCTTCAAGTATTCAGGTCAGCTTAAATGATGATGGTAGAATTTTTATTAATGCTCAGCTAAAAGACGATTCGGTAAGCTTGATGCTAGATACTTATGCCGGATATAGCATATTTCCTGAGCAATGGGTTGGTAATTATGGTCTTGAAAAAACTCCCATCAAACACATCACCCGCGATTATTTGAATAAGAGATCTAAAAGTAGACTGCATACAGTAGATAGTCTTGTGGTTGGAAATAGTTTTTACGTGAATAATCTTTTGATAAAGCCGTCAAAAATACTTGACCCTTTCAATGTTGGAATACTAGGCCTTAATATACTCAATGAGTACAACTGGAAATTCAGGTTTGCGGATAAAGAATTGGATCTTGATAAAGAAGAGTTTCCTATTTCAAGCGACTATATAGTGAGCAAATTTACTCGAGGTGTTTTTCCTTATTTCATACTCAATTACGATGGAATTGAGCAAAAAATGATTGTTGATTTGGGCGCAGGGAAATCTCTGTACATCCCAGCTAAGAGTGAACTCGGCCAAGCTCTTATTCAAAAATATCAACCTTCTCGTGAATTGGTGACATCTGGAGGAGCTAACTCAAATGGAGTGACTGATTATCAATATAATTTCACTATCCCAGAAATTGAACTCGAAGGGCAAATATTTAAGGACGTGGATATTACCTTAAGCGAATCTTCGAAGCTGTATTTTATAGGAACAAGTTTCCTGTCGAAAGGCGAACTCATATACAATCCATTAACTACCGATTCTAGGGTGAGTATGGTTGCATTTAAACTTCTTGAATAACCTTGTTTAGGATAAAATAGTGAATTGTACAAAGATAATTTGCCTTGGGTAACCAAAGTCACTGAACCTCCCGCTTGTTTGCCTCAATTTTGTATTCTAAATTGACAAAGGATGCAAAACAATTTTTCTAAACGTATTAGTAGCTATCTGCCAATTCTCGATTGGTTACCAAACTATCGCAAAGAGAATCTCTCTGGTGATATTTCTGCGGGTTTGACAGTAGGTATTATGCTAATTCCTCAAGGAATGGCCTATGCAATGTTAGCTGGTTTGGAACCCATCCACGGCCTTTATGCAGTTACCATTCCATTGGTTTTGTATGCCATTTTTGGCACATCTAGGCAATTAGCCGTTGGTCCTGTGGCGATGGTTTCCTTGCTTACTGCGGCGGGAATTGGCGCACTGAATCCAACTGGGCCAGAGCAATATTTGCTTTATGCTATCACCGTTGCATTTATGATTGGGGTAATACAGTTTGGTATGGGCATTTTAAAGCTGGGCTTTGTGGTCAATTTCCTTTCACACCCAGTAATTAGTGGTTTTACTTCTGCTGCTGCAATTATTATTGGACTCAGTCAGGTTAAACACCTACTAAGGATCAACCTCCCAAGCAGCGAGCATGTTCAAGAAATCGTAGTAGCTATCGTTCAGAATATTGGGGATGTGCATTTGCTCACTTTTGGTATTGGTGTAGTAGGTATTATCATTATCAAATATGGCAAAGCTATTCACAAGCAATTCCCAGCACCGTTAGTAGCGGTGATTTTAGGTATTTTGCTGGTGAGTATTTTCAATCTTACCGATTATGGAGTGGTAATAGTTGGAGATGTGCCAAGCGGACTTCCTACATTCTCTAGTCCATCTTTCGACGCTGACACTTGGAGTACTTTATTGCCAATTGCACTTACTATTTCTTTGGTAGGTTTTGCAGAGAGTTTTGCCGTGGCCAAATCGATTCACGCAAAGCATAAAGATTATAAGCTCAATCCAAATCAAGAATTAATAGGTCTTGGGATGGCGAATTTTGGTGCTGCATTTTTCAAAGGCTATCCAGTTACAGGTGGTTTTTCTCGTACGGCTGTCAACGACCAAGCAGGCGCCAAAACTGGCCTAGCATCAATTATTAGTGCTGCCTTGATAGTACTTACCTTGTTATTTCTTACGGGTCTATTTTACAATTTGCCAAGTGCCATTTTAGCTGCGGTTGTATTGGTAGCAGTTTCTGGTTTGATAGATTTCAAAGAGCCAATTTTACTTTGGAAAAAAGATAAAACTGACTTTGCCATGCTGATGGCTACTTTCCTGATTACCCTTACTTTGGGTATAGAAACAGGCATAATCAGCGGGATGGTACTTTCATTAATTGTGGTGATTTATAGAGCCTCCAAACCACACATGGCTAAATTGGGCAAAATTCCTGGGACTAATATTTACAGAAACACGGCTCGCTTCTCGAACTTAGAAATGCGGGAGGATTTGCTGATTGCTCGTATCGATGGTCCTATATACTTTGCAAATGTGGAGTTTATCAAAACTAAACTAGATAAATGGATAGCTGAGCAACAGCCCAATGTGAAAGTGATTGTGCTAAACATGGAATCGGTGACCAATTTGGATAGTACTGGAGCACATGCCTTCAAAGATTGGATCAAGGAATGGCGCAGTCAACATATCGATGTGTGCCTCACCGCCACCAAAGGTCCTGTTCGAGATGTATTGAATCGCTGGGAAATAATCCAGCTAATTGGAGTAGATCAGTGTTATATTAATACAGAAGAAGCTGTTTCGGTAATTGACAACACTTTCAATCCTGATTTGAAGGATAAGATTAAGCCTTACTCTATTCAATCTTTCTGACCCGATGTGCGAGCTAAGTATGGATCAATTTCTTATTAAGAATAAGGAGTGGTCTAAAAAACTGAATGCCAGTAATCCAGCCTATTTTCAGCAATTGGCAGAAGGCCAATCACCCAAAGCACTTTTGCTTGGCTGTTCGGATAGTCGAGTTTCTCCTTCGCAAGTTTTAGGTGCCGAATTGGGTGAGTTTTTTATCCATCGCAATATTGCCAATGTGGTATCTCATGCCGATATGAATTTCCTGTCCGTGATGCAGTACGCAATTGAAGTATTGAAAATTGAGCACATCATCGTGTACGGACATTATGGATGTGGAGGAATAAAGGCTGCTTTGAGCAACGATGCTCATGGCTTAATCGACAATTGGTTAGCCAATATCCGTGATGTTATCAATAGAAATAAAGAGGAACTGAATGCTTGCAAAGGTGCAGATTGCCAAGTAAATAGGCTTGTAGAATTAAACGTGCTAGCACAAATCGAAAACATCAAGCAAACCTCAGTTTACAAAGAAGCAATAAAGCATGGTCACAATATAAAACTGCACCCTTGGGTTTTCGATTTTAGTACGGGCCTGGTGCATGATTTGGCAGGAGGAGTTTAGGTCTCAAATTGATATTGACCGTAATTTCTAATAATTGATAAAATCCTTTGTTGATTAACAAGGGCTGAATAAAATACTTAAATTTGGTAAAGTAAATTTTTCAAATCATGAACTTACTTAATAGAATTACCAAAGACCCAATAATCTGTCATGGCAAGCCTTGTGTACGTGGCATGAGATGGCCTGTTGAAGTGATTCTTGATATGCTAGAATCTGGAATGAGTTTGGAAGTTATTTTGGAGGATCATCCAGAGTTAGAAAAGGAAGACATATTGGCTTGCATGGATTATGTAAAGCCCTAAACTGCAACAACTATTTCCACAAATATAAGAGTCCATAGCCCCACGGGTTCAACCTTGGGAAACCATTGAAATTTGCTGAAAAACCGTTTCAACGCTTTGCCTGGGTCTCACAAATTGCTTAACCTACCAAACTAAAATATGACAGCTTATAAAGTAGCTGTAGCGTTTCAATAATAATTTCAGGTACTTAATCGTATAGATTTTCACTCAGACTCTCAATCATGCAGCGATTACTCATTATTTCTTTTTTCTTATTAGTCCTATTAGCAAATGTGAAAATGGCTTCCGCTCAAGTCGAGGACAATTTTCCTGGTGGGTGGTTGATGTATTTTGGCAATCATTCCTTGGGGGAAAAATGGTCATTACATAGCGAACTTCAATTAAGAGAAAAGAACCTAAAAGGAAAGCATGAGCAAGTTTTATCACGGATAGGATTACTGAGAAAAGTAAACCCAAACCTGAATTTGGGTGGTGGCTATGGCTTTATAACCAACTATGCCGGAAGTAAAGAATTATTTTCACCTGATAGAGTAGAGCACCGAATATGGCAACAAATGATAGGCGTAACACCTTTAAGCAGAGTACGTTTCGAACACAGATTAAGGTTGGAACAGCGTTGGTTAGATGGTGACTACTCCAACAGATTTAGATACAGGTTGATGGCCTCTATACCGATCAATCAAGAAAAGTTGGGTGATGGAGCTTTAGCCATTCATTTTTATGATGAATTGTTTCTCAACATCACAGACAATCCTTTTGATCGCAATAGATTGTATGGCGCAGTTGGCTACCATTTCAGCAATAGTCATCAAATACAAGCGGGCTATTTGCGCCAAAGTCTGAGTAATTTTTATGGAGATTATCTTCAATTAGCAATATTTATTACAAAATAAAAATTTATTATGGAAAAGCCGTCTGAATTAATCGTGCGTGATTTTTTGGCCATTGAGCGTACTAGATTAGCCAATGAGAGAACTTTCCTCTCTTATTTTCGCACTTTTGTAGTGATGCTTAGTTCTGCTTTTGCCATTATGCATTTGGAGTTTCTCAGTGATTTGAAATGGCTTGGTGTAATATTACTAGTCGTGGCTCCCATCATATTGTTTATTGGGATTGGCCGTCTGATATACGTAAAGCGCCGAATCAAAATGTACTATACAAGTGAATCTCCAAAGTAAGTTTTAAGAAAATTTCCCTTCCGCTTCACTGCCATATCTATTTTAATTAATGGGCTCAAATCGATTAATTAACCTTTTGCTCTGTTAGTTTACTAGAATTTACTTACTAGGTTTAAACAGTCAAAGTGATTCAGGTCACCAAACTTTGCATTATCCCTATCTACTTTTGCGTATCAAATAGAAAAAGCAAAAAATAAAAATAGATATGGAAGACGATCAAAAGACAATGAATTACATGCCTAGGATTGGAGATATTGCTCCTGATTTTGAGGCGGTAACGACCACAGGCAAAATGCGATTTTCGGAATTCGCCAAAGGCACTTGGACAGTGCTTTTTTCTCACCCAGCGGATTTCACACCAGTATGTACCACAGAGATGAGCGGATTTGCGTTGGAACAAGACAAATTCACCGCAATGAACACCAAGCTTTTAGGCTTGAGTATAGACAGTATTCATTCCCATTTGGCATGGGTGAATAATGTGCGTGAAAAAACAGGAGTCTATTTCACTTTCCCAATAATTGCCGATTTGGATATGAGTGTTGCAAAAGCATATGGAATGTTGCAACCCAATGAAAGTGAAACTGCAGCTGTGAGAGCGGTATTCTTTATCGATCCTGAAATGAAAATCAGATTGATTATGTATTATCCGCTTAATGTAGGTCGCAATATGGATGAAATTCTTCGCTCGTTAGAAGCTCTCCAATTTGCGGATAAGCACAAGGTAGCCATGCCACTGAATTGGAGAAGAGGCGATAAAGTAATAGTGCCACCACCAAAAACATTAGCAGAAATGGATGCCAGAATCGCAGATACTTCTTGCGAAAAGGTCGATTTCTACCTAGCCAAGAAAGAGATTAAATAATCTAAATACCAAGATAAAGTAGGGGCTCAATTAGCCCTTATTTTTTTGCCCATACTTTAAGGTTTTGAATTTCTGTGAAAAGGGAATTGAAATTCAGTAAATTAGGTTTTGAAATCAAAGTTATTTGAGCAATTCGAGAAAATTTCGGCAATGTGATGCAAGTCACTGTAGGAAATTGCTTGCTTGAATACCTTTGTATTGTAAAGCTGAAAAAACAAACAAAAATATATGAAAGTAGAACAAATTTATACGGGTTGCCTAGCACAAGGAGCTTACTACATTGAGAGTAATGGTGAGGCAGTCATTATTGATCCATTAAGAGAAATCCAGCCATATTTGGAAAAGGCTGAAAAAGAAGGAGCGAAAATCAAATATGTATTGGAAACTCACTTCCACGCAGATTTCGTGTCAGGTCATATCGACTTGGCCAAAGCAACTGGTGCGCAAATCGTATTTGGTCCAAATGCCAAAACGGAGTTTGAATCTCATACTGCCAAAGATGGTGAGATACTGAAAGTAGGTGATTTGAGTATTGTAGTATTGCATACTCCAGGTCACACAATGGAGAGCACCACATATTTGCTTAGAGATAAGGATGGAAAAGATGTTGCCATTTTCACAGGTGATACATTATTTATCGGTGATGTTGGCCGTCCAGATTTGGCTGCTAAGTCTTCGCTTACAGTGGAAGATCTTGCTTCGCATTTATTTGATTCACTTCGCAATAAGATTATGCCTTTGGCGGACGATCTGATCGTATATCCAGCGCATGGTGCAGGCTCGGCTTGTGGCAAAAATATGAGTAAGGAAACTACAGATACTTTGGGCAACCAAAAGAAATTCAATTATGCCCTTCGTGCTGATATGAGTCGCGAGGAATTTATCAAGGAAGTAACAGACGGACTACTGCCGCCGCCATCATATTTCCCTGAAAATGTGATGATGAACAAAAAAGGCTACGACTCGATAGATGAAGTACTTGATCGTGGCTTGCAAGCATTGAGCTCGGATGCCTTTGAAGCAGCAGCAAATGAAGTGGGTGCATTGATTTTGGATACCAGAGATCCAGAAGTATTTGCCAAAGGATTTATTCCAAACTCTATTAATATCGGTATCAACGGAAGCTTTGCGCCATGGGTTGGTGCACTTATCCCAGATATCAAGCAGCCGATTCTAATCGTTGCTGAGCCTGGAATTGAGGAAGAAGTTGTAACAAGACTTGCTAGAGTTGGCTATGATTTCGCTATCGGTTTTCTAGATGGTGGTTTCCAAAAATGGAATGGTGAAGTAGATAAAATTGAATCTATATCTTCTGAAGAATTTGCTTCTCGCTTTGCAAAAGGCGGATTAGATGTGATTGATGTTCGTAAGGAAACTGAATATTATGCTGAGCATGTAGATGGCGCTCGTAATTTGGCTCTTGACTACATCAACGACCATATGGCAGAATTCAGCAAAACAGAGCCACAATACCTGCATTGTGCGGGAGGGTATCGCTCTATGATTGCTGCTTCTATCTTAAAGTCTAGAGGATACGATAATGTGGTGAATATCGAAGGTGGCTTTAAAGCAATCGCCGAAACCACTGTACCAAAGACGGATTATGTGTGTCCTAGCACGATGACTAAATAAAAATCAATTGCTCAAGCCTGCTTCTTTGTCAAAAAGGAGAAGGCGAGCTTTTAACAAAACATACAATGATGGACTTTTTAAAAAGCATGTTCACAAAGAACTACGAAAACCTAGATGGCAAGGCCTTCAAGGAAATATATGAAAAGGAAAAAAGCAATGCTGTACTACTAGATGTGCGCACCAAAGGCGAATTTCAAGGAGGTACTATCAAAGGCGCCAAGAATATTGACTTGATGAGCCCCACTTTTTCTGAGCAAGTAGAAAAGCTAGATAAGAACAAGACTTATTTATTGTTCTGTCGCAGTGGCAACCGTAGCGGACAAGCTTGTAATATCATGGCAGGCAAAGGCTATAAAGTATTTAACCTTTCTGGTGGCGTAGGGGCTTGGCCTAATTAAGACTCAATCAATCAGTTTTAGTAAATATCTTCAAAATTTAAAGAATTATGCAAAATCTATTTAAAATAGGTGTCCTATTACTGGTAGTAAGTATCGCAGCATTAGCTTGTCAAAATGCTACAACAAGTAATACAAGTGAGCCAAAGGAAATTGATTTTGAAGAGTTTACTAAGATGGCTTCCAAAGAGAATGTGATGGTTTTAGATGTTCGTGTTCCATACGAATATGAAAACTGGCATTTCGAAGGCGCAAGATTAATGGACTATGACAATGGCCAATTTGCTGCTGAAAAGGCAAGTTTAGATAAATCTAAGACCTATTTAATTTACTGTCATACCTCCCGCCGAAGTGAAGCTGCTGCAAAAGAGCTTGCTGAAATGGGGATTAAAAGCTATTATCTCAAAGGTGGATATAGCAGCTTACCCAGTGTAAAATAAGTCTCAATTAATTAAACAATTGAAAATGAATATATTAATCCCAACAGACTTTTCTTCGCAAGTTGATTTTGCCTTGATTTTGGCAAATAAAATTGCTGCTAAAATCCCTGCGAATATCGAATTACTCAATGTAATTCAATGCCGTACCGAAGCGCGTGTAGGTGCGGATGGCCAAATTGAGGTAGAGGAAGATAGCGTACAAGGCTACTTACAAGCTCAATATCATGCTGCGCTAAAAGGCTTCGAGATGTACGATTTGTCGGCATTTGAGCAAGCAAATACTATGGTGGAATTTGGCCCATTGTCAGGTACCATAGTAGCAAGAGCTGAGCAAGGCAAGTTTGATCTGATTATAATGGGAACAAAGGGTGCGTATGGCTTGAGGGAATTTTTCTCAGGCTCCGAAACCCAACATGTGGTAAGACATAGCAAAGCACCAGTTTTGAGTTTGATGTGCGATAGGTCGGATTTGGAGATTGAGGATATCTTGCTTGTACACGATATTTTGGATGAAAAAGCCTCATTACCTCCCGCCATTAAGAAGTTGATTGAAGCTTTTGGAGCCAAACTACACATATTGAATAAGCAAGGTGCTAAAAATGATGTGTTGACGGACACCGTGTTTCAAGCATTTTTGGAACGTGAACATTTGCAAAAAGTAAATGCTCATTTCTATAAGGATAAAATAGACGAACGCGCAATCATTGGTTTCGATCAGATGCACAAAATAGATCTTATTATGATTAGTGCACACATGCGCTCTGGTTTGTCACAACTTTTCCAACCCGAATTGGCCGAAAAGCTAGTAAACCATATGCATAAACCAATCATAACTTTTCACATATAATTAAATAGATTATAAATATGGAGTGGATTTCACAACCTTGGCCATGGTACACCTCCGGGTTAGTCATTGCCTTTATAATGGTTTTATTGATATTTTTCGGAAAGTCATTTGGCTTTTCTGCCAACCTACGTACCATGTGCACCATGGCAGGCGCGGGCAAGGCAGTTTCATTTTTCAAGTTTGATTGGAAGAAGCAATCATGGAATTTGCTGTTTGTGGTCGGTTCAGTAATTGGTGGGTTTATTGCCAATACTTGGCTCAACGATGGCTCGGTGGTAGAAATTTCCCAAGCAACTATTAATGATTTGGCAGCATTAGGAATTGCCGCGCCAGTAGGCATTCAACCGACGGAAATTTTCAGTTGGGAATTTGCTTCCACTGCAAAGGGATTGATTTTCTTAATATTTGGCGGTTTCTTGGTTGGTTTCGGCGCCAGATGGGCGGGAGGTTGTACCTCTGGCCATGCAATTAGCGGTTTGAGCGATTTGCAAATTCCATCACTTATCGCAGTGGTTGGTTTCTTTATTGGCGGTCTAGTGATGACTCATTTATTACTTCCATTCTTGATTTAATAGAAAAATGGCAAAAGCATTAAAATTTATATTGGCAGGAATTCTTTTCGGGATTGTGATGACAAAATCAGAAGCAATATCCTGGTTTAGAATACAAGAAATGTTTCGTTTTCAAGCTTTCCATATGTATGGAATTATTGGTACTGCTGTAGCCGTAGGCGTGGTGGCAGTTCAATTGATCAAGCGATTTAAGCTTAGAGATATAACTGGCAACCCTATTATTTTCAACCCAAAAGATATGAGTTGGTGGAGATATATAGGTGGTGGCACCATATTCGGCTTAGGTTGGGCAATGACAGGAGCCTGCCCTGGCCCTATGTTCGTAAACTTCGGCTATGGATATACAATGATGATACTGATTATAGTAGGGTCATTATTAGGGACATTTATGTATGGAGTGGTACGGTCTAAGTTGCCTCATTAATTCATAATGCCCTATGGAAAGCCCAGATAAGATTCTGCTCAGACTTACCAAAGTGATGGTTGCTGCAATTGCACTTACTGTGTTTGTGGTTATAGCCTTGGCCTGGGTAGTGTGGTTTGAGCCTCAAAATAGCCAAACTAATAGACCAAATTTGGCAGTGAATGTTGCTCCATCTAAGCCGGTAATTGATTATTGGCAAGCTCCAGCAATATCATCTATTGCTGAGGAGGAAAAGGAATTAGTTCTGTATGGGAGAGATTTGATCGCTAATACCGCGCATTTTCTCGGGCCAAATGGCATTGTGGATCAAATGAGCAATGGCATGAACTGTCAAAATTGCCACCTTGATGCTGGAACAAAAGTATTTGGAAATAACTATTCGGCGGTAGCCAGTACGTATCCGAAACTAAGAGCCAGATCAGGGCAGCAGGAGAGTATCGAAAAGCGCATAAATGATTGCTTTGAGAGAAGCTTAAATGGTGATAAGCTACCCGATGATAGCAAAGAAATGCAAGCAATGGTAGCATATATGAAATGGCTTGGAACCGATGTGGAAAAGGGAGATGTCCCAATTGGATCGGGATTGCCGGAACTCCCATTTCTTGATAGGCCTGCCGACATCGTAAAAGGCCAACAAGTATATGTAACCCAATGCGTAGTATGCCATGGCGCAAATGGCGAAGGGATAAAAGCTCCAGATGGACGTACCTATACCTATCCGCCACTTTGGGGAGACAATAGCTACAACTCAGGAGCAGGGCTATTCAGGATGTCCCGCTTTGCTGGATACGTGAAAGCTAATATGCCACTTGGCGCAACGATTGATTTTCCTATGCTTAGTGATGAGCAAGCATGGGATGTTGCAGCTTATGTAAACTCCCAAGTAAGACCAGAGAAAGATCTCACAGGAGATTGGCCAGATATAAGCAAAAAGCCAATTGATCATCCATTTGGTCCTTTTTCCGATGACTTTACAGAAATTCAGCACAAGTATGGGCCGTTTAAGCCCATAGTGGAAGCACGTAAAAAGTAATCAAATCATGAATTATAAGATACTCTTTACAGCTATTTTGTTACTAGCTGGGGTTAATTCTTTTGCTCAAAATCAAGAGAAAAAAGACCTTGGAAACGTGGATGGACGTGCCCGATTATTTGTGATGGGTACGATAAATGAACCACAATTCACGGACTACTTTGCTGCAGCCGTAGGAGTAGGTTTAGGCTACTCTAGCCCTGTAATAAAAGGGTTCCAGTTTCGCACATCTGCCTTTGCGGTGCAGGGATTATTTACCAGCGATCTCTTAACACCTGACCCAGCCACAATGGCTTCCAACCGGTATGAAATGGGTCTTTTTGATATAATTAATCCGACTGACAGAACCATTTTCAGGATGGAGGAACTATACCTTCAATACAAGTCTAATGCTTCCTATGCCCGCTTGGGCAGACAATTACTTACTACACCTTTTATCAATCCACAAGATGGCCGAATGAGCCCTACGTTTGTGCAAGGCCTTTATGGAAATTTGCAGCTGGCAAATCAATGGACTTTGGAAGGTGGATGGCTTAATAGGATGGCACCACGATCTACCTCCCGCTGGTTTGGTGTGGGTGAATCGATGGGCTTTTACCCTCAAGGGCTAATGCCATCTGGGCAAGCAGGAAACTATTTCTCAAATATCCAAAGTGCTGGAATTGGAATTATTGGTATTCACTATAGTCCAAGTTCAAAAATTAATATAAGCGCATGGAATCATTTTGTGGAAAATGTGCTGAATATCGGCCTTATTCAGATCAATGGAAATTTCCCTATTGATAACAAATGGTCGATAATTTCGGGGCTTCAGTTGATAAGGCAAGATGTTGTGAATGACGGTGGAAATGAAAATTTGGCCGATACATACCTCAATCCAGGAAGCTATAGTAATGTAGTGAGCGCTAGAGTAGGTGCGAAAAATCAGCGGGTGGAATTCAGCCTAAATTATACCCGAATTTCCAAAACGGGTCGATTTCAGTTTCCACGAGAGTGGGGGAGAGATCCATTTTTCACCTTTATGCCTCGCGAGCGAAATGAAGGTAATGGCGGTGTGAAAGCGCTGATGGCAAAAGTTGATTATTCATTGAATTCTAACAAAACTCATTTGAGTTTGTCTCATGGAAGATTCAGCTTGCCAGAATCGAATGATGCCAAATACAATAAGTATAGGATTCCTAGCTATCACCAAAGCAATTTCGAGATAAGACATCAGCTCAATGAAAAGCTAAATTTGCAGTATCTGGCAGTTTATAAAGGACGGCTGGGCGAAACTTATGGAAATGATAGAGCTGTGATTAATAAAGTGAATATGCTATATCAAAACTTGGTGCTGAATTATAAATTTTGATTTGCTCAGTCATTTTGAAGCAAGTCAAATTAGCTTAATTTTGTTGCATGAAGATCATCATTCTCTTTGCTTTTTTGGCTATTTTATCTATCGGCTGCACTTCCCAAAATGCTGAAAATTCAACTCTGTCTCTTGCTGAAGTAAATGCCAATGGAGCCCTTCAGGAGGTAATGCTCAATGGCAATCTTAAAGCAAATATCCTTATCGATACGCTTGAAAAACAAGGCTTAATGGGTGTTGGGCCACTGGGTAGATTGCAAGGAGAAATTACCATTTTGGATGGGAAAGCTTTTGTGACAAGGATAGATTCTGCTGGCAATCCGATGGCTGTGGAGGCGGATAGCCTACAAGCGCCATTCTTTGCTTATGCGAATGTTTCCAATTGGCAAACTTTCGGCTTTTTGAAAGGAGTAAGTGATCTGCCAAGTTTACAAGCAGCTATCGAAGAACTAGCAACAATTGTGGGATATGATTTGACCAAGCCTTTTCCTTTTCATATTAAAGGGAAAGTCAATAAGGCTGGCTATCACATAATTTCCAAACCTACGGATGAACTCGAACATTCGCATGATTTGCATAAGGCAGCCAAAGTCAATTTTGATGTAGAAGAGGAGGAAATAATATTGGTTGGCTTTTATTCTCAAGCTCATCAAGGAGTTTTCACTCACATGGGCGATTTTATCCACATCCATATTATTCTACCAAACGGCAATATTACGGGACATTTGGATGAGATTACTGCAAGGGCAAATACACTAGAGCTCTGGGCTGGATTAATGTAAATATTCACCATTTCTGCAAGGTCTTTTTCAATTATTTAAAAAATCCGTTTCAAAGTTCTTTGCCTTTTTATAAAAATGCTATATTGCTGTAAATAAGAGTAATATGCAATTAGAAACGGTATTTAGCTTTTGCAGCAGTTTGGCTTTAGTCAGTTGGATATTGCTGTTTATCTTTTACAAAAAGTCATGGGTTTATGTCTTTTTGTTTTCCTTCGTTATTATGCTTTTGGCTTTGTTTTATGCCTTTTTTATTGCTCAGGGTATGGGTGGAGATTTAGCGGGAGGATTTGGCAGTTTGGCAGAAGTTGCCCTGCTTTTTCAAAAAGATGAAGCTTTATTAGCTGGCTGGATTCATTACTTAGCATTCGATTTATTTGTAGGCATATGGGAAGCTAGCGATGCAGCAAAGCGTAATATCAATCGATGGCTGTTGTTGCCTTGCTTGATTCTTACCTTTATGCTTGGGCCAATTGGTTTGCTACTATATTTTATTATTAGAGGTATTGCCAGCAAAAATGTATTGCAAAACCCATTTGCTGCATGAAACTGATCAGAGAGATATTTCAGCGAAATCAACTTTTAGCTTGGTTTGGTTTGTTTAACTTCTTGCTGTTTTTCGTGCTAATTATAGTTTCCCAATTTGATACTCGCACTTTATTCAATATCAACGTCTGGGTGAAACCCATGAAGTTTTTCATTTCTATTGGCCTTTTCAGCTGGACGATGGCATGGCTGCTCGATTATATCAAAAGTTCAGGTAAGGTATTTCGAATTTCATTAATCATTGTGCTAATGATGGCTCTCGAAATTATCATTATCAATGGCCAAGCGTATAGAGGAGTTCCATCACATTTTAATATTCAAAGTGTACTAGATGGGGTGCTTTTTCAGATTATGGGCATTGCAATTTTGATAAACACTATCATGGTTTTTTGGGCCTATCTCTTATTTCCAAAGCACAGTCAATTACCCAAAGGCTATTATTGGAGCATCCGATTGGGGATGTTAATATTCATAATTGCTAGTTTGGAAGGATACCTAATGGCTGCCAATTTAGGGCATACAATTGGCGCGGATGATGGACAAGAAGGGTATTTCTTTCTAAACTGGGCGAAGGAATATGGAGATTTGCGAGTTGCTCATTTCCTCGGGCTACATGCATTGCAGGTGGTTCCCTTATTTGGCTGGTTTCTAGCCAAAGATAAACCTAAATGGGTTCTTGTTTTCAGTTTGCTTTATTTCTTATTGTCCTTCGGTACTTTTTGGCAAGCAATGGCTGGGAAGCCTGTTTTTTGAGGGGTTTTTTCTATTTGCCAGATATATACTATTTTCGGGAAGATCTTAATAGCCCATGGTTTTAACCGTGGGATAATTGAAAAGTGCGAATTGTCCTTCCGCAATTGTCTGAATCACGGATTTAACAGATTACCAGATTTCACGGAAAAATCCATAGCCTATGGTTTTGACCATGGGATAATTGACAAATCAACCTCCCGCTTTTTAAGGTGGTAATGAGAAAGAGATGACAATACCTTGATGTAAATTTTATTGAATCAATAGAACAAAAAAAGCCACCTCTTTTGAAGGCGGCCTTTCTCCCTGTGATGGATTGGTCTATTCTTTACATTACAAAGCAATGCACTTCTTTTTTGGAAGGCTTATAGAAAATAGTGCCTTGTACCGGGTCAAATTCATATACTGGGTTTTTGTCATTTAGGACAATGCTGCTCATTTCTTTGCCTGTAGCTTTGTCGATTTGACGTAGGCCTACATTGCCATCTACATCTGTCAACACCAAATTGTAGTTGCCTTTTGACTTTGAGGCTTTGAATCGCTGATTTGCAACTTGCGAGAATGCGCTTGACATATCAGAGAGCGATTCGGATTGAGCTGCTAACGTGCGTTGCTCTACAGTTGTGCCCGCCATGCTTCCGAAGCCACCCGCTCCATAAGCATCTCCTGATTTTGCAGCGGCCGCCACTGCCATAGCAGTAGTAGCAACAGAGAGTGTACGAAGAGCAATTCTACCCGCCAAACTGATTTTCGGTGATGCCCAATGATTTTGGTAAATAACCTTTCCATTCTCATCAAAACCAATCATATTTTGGCTGGAGCTTAGCAGGAAATTTGAACCGGTATATTCCAAGTTGTCAGGAGTTTCTCTCTCTTCAAATTTCACTTCATCTATGATTTTTTCTTTTTTGCCACTCACTAGGTCAACCATAAATACACTGCCATCGCTGTAGAATACTTCCTTATCGATACTAGATTTAGCACGCAATAAGCCTTCTCCTTTCAACTTATCCTTACCAGTCCAAAGGTCCTTTCCATCGAAACTGTATATGCCCAAATCACCATTTTCATTTCGGTACATTATACCTACCCCTGTAATTTGATCAATCGCAATTCCTTTCACTTTTTGAGACCATCTTTCTTCGCCAGTATCTTTATTCAGTACTGTCAGGTATTTTTCTTTTTCAGCAACTACAATTCCTCTATCCCCACCAAGATCTACCACCATTCCGTCGAGTTTCTTAGCAGTCCATTTTACATTGCCTGATTCGCCGTCGAAAAGATTAAAGTTTTTCTCATCCGCCACAATCACTCCGAATGAAGTAGCTGTCAATTGAGGTGCTTTTTTAGTGGAAAGTTCTTTTTCCCAAAGCTTATTGCCTGAGGCCAAATCCACAGCGGTCAATATTCCATTATTACCTCTTTTTTGGTAGAAGTAGCCATTTGTCAGCTTCAAATTCACGTCGAATGCTTCGAATGTCAATTTCTTATCTTCAACATCCATTCTCCAAAGTACCGATCCATTTGTTGGGTTAAGGTTAGCTACTTGCTTATTGCCAACCACGAGCATGGAGCCATCTTCAGTCATCACTGGTAACATGTTAGCCGCTATTTCATTGTTTTCCCAAGCTACTTTTCCAGAATTGAGATCAATAAATTTCGTGATCGTAAAGTCTTTGCCAGTTTTTGGATCTTGGCCATCCCCACTGATTATTACACCTTTGAGTGAAGGAACATATCCAGAACCATCATAATTGAAGTAGGTAGTTTCTTGACCTAACATACGAAGCACGGGCATGCCAGCTGTTTCTGGATCGATAATCATCTCGCCATTTTTCAGGTCGATCAATACCATGTTCTGAACCATCAAGTAGTCAGAATAGCGCACCAATGCATAGTTTGATACATTGGGATCGCTTTCATGTTCTAGAATTTGGATCAGATTTTCGCTATAATCGATTTTCTTTCCGTCGGCTCCTTTAAGTTTTTTGGCAGAATTATAATACTTTTCATTAGACCAAAGGAGTTTGCCAGTAGAGGCATCAACGCCATGTAAGCCCCAGTCGGTGGTGCCAACTAGTAAAATGCCATTGGGAGCCAATCGTGTCCATTGCACTTCTTTGTCGAAGTTTTGCTTCCAGATTGGGTCATTTGCTTGAACCTGAATGCCTATGCTTAATGCTAGGATTAGGATAAGACCTGAGATAATATTTTTCCTTTCCATAATTTGAGAATTTATGGTAAAGGTCATTTTTAAACTTACTCAGCGTAATCCCTTACAGTGTGTAAATTGATATACCCACTAGCACGGATGAGAATAAGAAAAAGTGATTGATGGCTTGGCTAAATATTGAATATCAATGATATACGTATTTTCACATCAAATCAATTTTCACTCTTTCCACGTTATCCAATTTCTTTTTGAGATAAGCTTCAATTTCTCTGATATTAGATTCCAATGCTCCAAGCAACACTTGTTCAACTTCAAAATCGCTATTAACTAAGTAGTGAACTGGAATGGCTGAACCTTGGGTTTGGGTGTCGAGGGTGTTCAGAAGTGTAATTAAGGTAGAATCACCGCTGATAAGTTTGTACTTAAATTCAAAATTTTCCCTCCCGCTTATCCAATTGGTTACATGCTCTTTACTTTCGTCAGATACAGCGATAAATGTTGCTCTGTCTCCATACTTTTCTACCAGAACATTCAAATCAGGAATTTCTTGGATACATGGTCCACACCAAGTTGCCCAGCGGTTGATAATTATTACTTCATTTTTGGCTGTATCAATCGGTGGCAATATGTTTCGCAAACCTTTTTCTAGCGTTGCTTCATCTGCTTGTTGTGGTTTGGTAGGCGTTTGAAACATATCTAAGCCCAGCCCCTCGCCAAATTGGCCAAATAAAACCACCAGAATTACGGGTATTGCTAATGAAATTATGAGTTTGTACATAATATTGATTTTTTAAAAGGCTTAAAATTCGGCTTTCTTTATTTTGAACCATGAAATAAGGAAGAAGGCCAATACATACAATGGAGTGGGCAAATACTTCCAAAATGGAGAATCATCTGGAAGCGAAGCTAGCATTTCGGAGCCGTTGAGTGGGAGGAGAATACCTAATCCTGGATCCTGTAGTTTAATTATGAAGTAAATGCCAATACCACCTTCAACTAAGCCAACCACAAAATAAATCAAAATGGCAATGCCTGTTCGTTGAATCACCGATATAAGCAACACAGCAAGTGAACCATGGACTAATTGAATTAACATCAAGTTCATCAGTTTAGGGCCAGTAAAATAGCTTATTAGGTTATTGCCTGTCACAAATTGAGCGATGAGTAGTGCGACAAATGAGAAAATCGCAAATATGAGCACTCCTTGAATGAGCATCCAAAATGTGCTGAAAAGAATGTCGACCCGGCCATATCCGCTGATTAGTCTTTTGCGAAAAGTGCCTTG
>CAZRBW010000009.1:0-69512 GCA_964598395.1 uncultured Roseivirgaceae bacterium | reverse complement strand
TTTTTATTCTAACGCCCGATAGATTCAATTCTATCGGGCGTTTTTGCGTTTAGACCAGATTGGATTCGACAGTAGCTTATAATTGAATGAGTATTTATTCAATAGAATTAGACCCAACCTCCCGCTTCTCTAAGTAAAAGGCTAGGAAAGTCAAATTCATCAATCTCGGTTGAAGTAAAAGTTTTTAGGAGCAGTTAGTCTTTCAACCCTATTTATTAACAAGATTTAATATTTAATAGATATCCAATTGGATGATTTATCTTGCTATAAAGGAAGTATAAATTGGCTCCCCTCTTTCATTCACTCCTTCTATTAATACTCTTCCTCTAATTGAATTCAATATTTCCTCTAACTTTTCTGGTTCATTCACAGGCACTTGATTGATTTGGGTGATTACATAATCCTTTTTCAAACCAAGTCTTCTTAGATTTCCAGCTCCTATTTCTACTATTTTCACACCGCTTTCGAGTCTGTATAAGTCTTTTTCAACCTTGGTTAAGGTTTCTAATTGAGCGCCTAATAGTTGCGATGAATATACCTCCCGCTTATAAATACCTGTGGTGCCTTGAATATTTTGTAATCGAACACTAGCGTTGTCTGATTTGCCATCTCTTAAGTATTGAATACGTATTTCATCCCCAGGACTTCTAAAACTAATTTGCTCTTCAAATTCAACTTTTGAATCTACTTCAAAACCGTTTACACTTATGATAATATCGCCTGTTTGTAAACCTGCAATTTGAGCAGCACCATCATTTTGGAGATTATCGATGATTACCCCACCATCAATTGTATTCTCCATACTTACCAGCATTTCTTCTGATAAATCACTCACATTTGCACCAATAAAGGCCTTTTGTACCTCACCATAATTAATTAAATCATCAGTAATTTTCTTTACAATATCTACTGGAATGGCAAAACCATACCCTGTATAATTGCCAGTTCTGGATAGTATAGCCGTGTTAATTCCAATCAATTCACCTTTTAAATTTACAAGAGCACCACCGCTATTTCCTGGGTTAATGGCTGCATCTGTTTGTATAAATGATTCGATTGGGAAGCGACTGCTCAAAAGATTTAGCTCCCTGCCTTTTGCACTTACTATACCCGCTGTGACAGTTGAGTTTAGATTGAAAGGATTGCCAACAGCCAATACCCATTCTCCTACTTTTACATTAGCAGAAGAGCCAATTTTGATATTGCTAAAGTTGCTTCCTTGAATCTTCAAAACTGCCAAATCTGAAGATGGATCTGTACCAATCAATTCAGCATCATAAGTTCTTTTATTGAGGATTACTTCAATTCTTTCGGCATTGGCAATTACATGGTTGTTTGTGATAATATATCCATCTTTTGAATAAACTACACCAGAACCCGTACTCACACTTTGCCCTTGCCGGCCTTCAAAAAACATATCATACCATGACATTCTGTTTTCTATTCTTGAGATGGTTCTGATAAATACTACGTTCGGTGTGCTTGCTTCCGATGCAGCTGCAAAATCGATAGGTAGGTTTTCCGCAATCTTTGATACAGTCTGTAAAGATTCCTCTCTTGAAATGTCTTCTTCATAATCATTGCTGGCAGTTTGAAACACTTCTTCTAGAACTGAATATTGATCCATCGAAAAGATTGGTTGATTTATAGTTAAATGGTGAATCATAGAGCCTAAAAATCCTGCTGCCAAAGCAATTACAATAATTATAATTTTATCCTTCATTTTGTTAGCTATTTGTGTCTGTAGATGTATTCTTATTCGTTATAGTTTTATAATAGGTTTCAAAAATAATCCCAATGGCATTTTCGTCAATTTGCTGGCTAATATCCACAATCAATTATTTTTAATGCTTAGCTTTGTCATATATGGGTATTCGTTCGACATTAAGTAAACCACTGGCTTCTTATGTGGTTTCTCAACAAAAAAAATGGTCTAGTTCTCCAGAAAAATACCAATTAAGGATTTTTAAAAATTTGATTGAAAATGGTAAAAAAACCAAATTTGGTAAAGACCATGATTTTGAATCAATCAAAAACTATGAAGATTTTAAAAGTCGTGTACCCATAAGAGATTACGAAGGCTTATCTCCATATATGCGGGAGGTGGTTCAAGGCGCCCAAGATATATTGTGGCCTGGCAAGCCTGCCTATTTCGCCAAAACTTCTGGCACCACTTCGGGTACAAAATACATCCCAATTACAAAGGATTCATTACCAAATCACATTAATAGTGCTAAAAACGCTCTATTATCCTATGTGAACGAAACTGGAAATGGTGATTTCTTGGATGGGAAACTAATATTCCTTTCAGGAAGTCCAACGCTTGATGTGAAAGGTGGCGTGCATACTGGAAGACTTTCAGGTATTGTGAATCACCATGTACCAGGTTATTTGCGGACGAATCAATTACCAAGTTATGATACCAATTGCATTGAAGATTGGGAAAAAAAGCTAGAAAAAATAATCGATGAAACAATCGATAAAAGGATGACACTCATATCTGGAATTCCTCCTTGGGTGCAAATGTATTTCGATCGAATTACTGAGCGGACTGGAAAGAAGATAAAGGATGTTTTCCCTGATTTCTCGCTATTCGTTTATGGTGGGGTCAACTTCGAGCCTTACCGAGCCAAGTTATATGAAAGTATAGGTAAGAAAATTGATTCTGTGGAAACATATCCCGCCTCTGAGGGTTTTATTGCCTATCAAGACAGCCAAATTGAAGAAGGCTTACTTTTACTTAGCAATTCAGGAATATTTTTCGAATTTATTCCAGCAGACGAGTTTTTTGAGGATAATCCAACTCGTCTCATGATAAGTGAAGTGAAAACAGGAGTAAACTATGTGATAATCATCAATAGTAATGCAGGACTTTGGGGCTATAATCTTGGCGACACGGTTCGATTTATTTCAACCAGTCCACACAAATTGTTGGTAACGGGTCGCATCAAGCATTTTATTTCTGCATTTGGTGAGCACGTGATTGGCGAAGAAGTAGAAAATGCCATGAGGACAACACAAGAGCTTCATAAGGAAGTAGATATAATTGAATTTACTGTTGGCCCACAAGTGACTCCAATGATTGGCTTGCCGCATCACGAATGGTTTGTGGAGTTCGGACAAGCCCCGCATGATTTACATGGTTTTGAAAGAGACCTTGATAAAGCTCTTCAAAAATTGAATGCCTATTATAAAGATCTCATAACTGGCAATATTTTGCGTCCATTGAAAATTACTCCAATGAAAAGGGATGGATTTAGAAATTATATGAAAGACCAAGGGAAATTAGGTGGACAGAATAAAGTGCCAAGACTCTCGAATGATCGAAAAATTGCAGATGAGCTTTCAAAATACTCTATTGGATAGAAGAATCTTAGCATGACAAAGCAAAAGAATATTGCCATTTTGGGCAGCACTGGATCTATAGGAACACAAGCTTTAGACGTAATACAATCCAATCCTGATAAGTTCTCAGCTTATGTGCTTACCGCCCAGCGTAATGTAGAATTACTCATTGTACAGGCTGTAAAGTTCCAACCAAAGCATGTAGTAATTGGTGATGAAAGTAAATTACCAATTCTCCAAAATGCCTTAGCAAAGTATGATATTGAAATTCATTCAGGAGAAAATGCCTTGAATGAAATTGTTACATTGGCCGAAATAGATATAGTATTGACGGCATTGGTTGGCTATGCAGGATTGATTCCTACCATTAAAGCCATTGAAAGCAAAAAGACTATTGCCTTGGCCAATAAGGAAACCTTGGTAGTAGCGGGAGGCTTGATTATGGCTTTGGCCAAAAAGCACGGGGTTGACATAATTCCTGTGGACAGTGAGCATTCAGCTATTTTTCAATGCTTAGTTGGTGAGTTTCACAATCCCATTGAGAAGGTTATTCTAACGGCTTCTGGTGGGCCATTTCGAGGTAAAAGCAAAGAGTATTTGCAAACCGTTACCAAAGCTCAAGCCTTGAAGCATCCCAATTGGGCTATGGGCGCCAAAATTACCATAGACTCGGCTACCATGATGAATAAAGGTTTGGAAGTGATTGAAGCCAAATGGCTTTTCGATATCGAAATTGATCAAGTAGAAGTGATTGTCCACCCGCAATCGATTGTCCACTCATTGGTGCAGTTTAATGATGGTAGTATCAAAGCTCAATTGGGCTTACCAGATATGCGCCTTCCCATTCAATTTGCCCTAACCTATCCCGATAGATTTCAAAGCGATTTTCCACGCTTCGACTTTGCGAATTTTCCATCCCTCACCTTTGAAAAACCTGACATGGAAGTATTTCGTAACTTGCACATGGCCTTTGAAGCTGCCAAAAAAGGCGGAAATCTGCCATGTGTTCTCAATGCTGCAAATGAAATTGCGGTGGCTGAATTTTTGAGTGATAGAATAAGTTTTATAGAAATATCAGATGTGGTGGAGAAATGCTTGAGTAAAATCAATTACATTGAAACACCAAATTTGGAAAATTTAATTTTAACAGACCGAGAAACTCGGATTTTAGCAAACGAATTTATTAACTGATGGACGGACTTATCATGGCTGCCCAGCTTTTGCTGGGTTTATCTTTTTTAGTTGGAATACACGAAGCAGGACACATGATTGCCGCCAAGGCTTTCGGAATGCGGGTGGAAAAATTTTCGATAGGATTCCCTCCAAAGCTATTTGGTTTCAAAAAAGGTGAAACGGAATATTCTCTAGGAATGATTCCCTTAGGTGGATTCGTAAAGATTTCGGGTATGATAGATGAGTCGCTCGATACCAAAAGTATGAGTGCCGAACCTGAACCATGGGAATTTAGAGCCAAACCAGCGTGGCAACGCTTGATTGTAATGCTTGGGGGCATTATCGTGAATGTGGTAGTAGGGATCATAATCTATATCGCATTGACCTATAGCATGGGCGAAAGCTACATTTCTAAAGAAGAAGGAAACCGCTATGGTATTGCTGTAAATGAAGCAGCATATGAAATTGGTTTGCGTAATGGAGATAGGATATTGGCAATCAACGGTAATGATTACGAGCGATTTGGTGATATATCAAACCCAGAATTCTTGCTAGCTACAAATGCTTATTACACTGTTCAAAGGAATGGTGCTCAACTAGATATCAATATTCCATCTAATTTTCTAGATAAAGTAACCACCAACGATGGAATGGATGCGTTTATATCTCCAAGGGTTCCATTCCAAGTAGATGTAGTTACGGAAGATTCTTTTGCAGAAAAGGCAGGATTGCAGTCGGGAGACAAGATTTTAGCGGTAAATGATATTGCAATTAACTTCTTTGATGAATTAGGTAAGGCTTTAGATCAGTTCAAAGGTCAACAAGTAAGTTTGGACATCGAAAGAGCTGAACAGCAATTAACCCTTCAGGCAGAAGTTTCTGAACAAGGTACACTTGGATTTTACCATCAACCAAATTTGGAAATTACTACGAAGGAATTCACACTTGCTGAATCTGTTTCCACTGGAGCATCTAGGGCATTTAGTGCGGTTTATCTAAATGCAATAGGGATTGGTAAAATGATTAGCGGAGATATTTCTCCAAGCAAAGCAAGTGGTCCGATCGGTATTGCTAAAATTTTTGGTCCAAAATGGGATTGGGTAAGATTTTGGTCAGCAACTGCATTTATTTCAATGGTATTGGCATTTATGAACTTGTTGCCGATTCCAGCATTAGATGGCGGACATGTAGTGTTTCTTCTTTATGAAATGATTTCTGGTCGAAAGCCATCAGACAAGTTTCTAGAGAACTCACAGAAAGTAGGGATGCTTATGCTCCTTGTTTTAATGGTGCTCGTAATTGGAAATGATATCTTTAAGCTATTCAGCTAGCATTTCCATGTGACAAATTATCAGCATTATTGTGCGGCTTTGTCACGGTATTATTAATAATTCCTTAAATTAAGGAATCAGTGTGTCAGTTGTCACATTGGCACTTCTATTGACAATATGCTATTCAAATAGAGCGATTGGCTTCAGTATTGGCCACTCTTCTTAATCAAGCAGACATTTATTTATGAATAATCAAAATAATAATTATTTCCAGTCTTTGATGATATCCGATATGAGAGAAGATGATTCTGGAGATTTAGTACAGGTAATTTCTACTGAATATAATGGTGAAGCGGACACTGAAGTATTGCCAAGTGAAATTGGTATTCTTCCAGTGCGTAATACAGTTTTATTTCCTGGTGTCATCATTCCAATTACTGTTGGAAGACAAAAGTCAATTAGGCTTGTAAAAAAGGCTTACAAAGGTGATAGAACTTTAGGCGTAATTGCACAAAAGAATCCTAAAGCTGATGAGCCAGGTTCTGCTGATTTGTATACAGTAGGAACAATTGCAAAAATTATCAAAATGCTTGTTTTGCCTGATGGCAACACCACTATAATCATTCAAGGAAAATCTCGATTCAATGTAACTGAGTTCAAAAAAGATGAACCCTATATAGTAGCCAAGATTGAGAAACTTAACGAAGATTTTCCCAAAAAGAACAATAAGGATTTTAAGGCTATAGTATCTTCTATCAGAGAGTCCGCAAACAAGATTTTGAAGCTTAATCCTGAAATTCCTCAAGAAGCACAAGTTGCCCTAGATAATATTGAAAGCCCTATTTTCCTTACTCATTTTTTGTCGAGCAATGTAAACGCAGAAGTAAAAGAAAAGCAATTGCTACTTGAAACTAACAATGGTTATAAAAGAGCTACTTTGCTTTTGGAGTACATGATGCGCGACATCCAAATGTTGGAGCTTCGCCAAGAGATTCAAAATAAGGTTCATACAGATATAGATCAGCAGCAAAGGGATTACTATCTCCGTCAGCAAATGAAAGTGCTGCAGGATGAGCTAGGTTTCGATGGGCCTGAAAAAGAAGTTGAAGAACTGCGAGCAAAAGGTAAAACTAAGAAATGGTCTAAAGAGGTTGAAAAGCACTTCAACAAAGAGCTTGACAAACTGTCTAGAATAAATCCAGCAGCCGCTGAGTTTCCTGTTTCGATGAACTATGCTGAGTTAATGGTTGATCTGCCATGGAATGATTTCACCAAGGACAATTTTGATCTTAATAGAGCTAGAAAAATTTTAGATTCGGATCATTTTGGGCTTGAAAAAGTGAAAGACCGCATCATTGAGTATTTAGCAGTACTCAAACTTAAAAATGATCTCAAGGGTCCTATTCTATGCCTTTACGGTCCTCCAGGCGTTGGTAAGACATCTCTCGGTAAGTCTATCGCCAAAGCACTCAATAGAAAGTATATTCGGATGTCACTTGGTGGAGTGCACGATGAAGCCGAAATAAGAGGACACAGAAAAACCTACATTGGCGCAATGCCAGGAAAGGTGATTCAAAATATAAAGAAAGTAAAATCAAGCAATCCAGTATTTGTATTGGATGAGATTGATAAAGTAAATTCCAATTTCAGAGGCGATCCAAGTTCAGCTTTATTGGAAGTGTTGGATCCAGAGCAAAACAATGCATTTACAGACAATTACTTGGAGGTGGAATACGACCTCTCTAAAGTATTGTTTATTGCAACAGCCAATTCATTAGAAACCATTCAGCCAGCATTGCGCGATAGAATGGAGATTATTGAAATTACTGGATATACACTAGAAGAGAAAGTTCAAATTGCTAAGAAGCATCTAATTCCAAAGCAAAGAACTGAACATGGACTTACTGGCAAGGATATTACGATAGACAACAAAGCAATTATCAAAATTATCGATCACTATACTCGCGAATCGGGTGTGAGAAACTTGGAGCGAAAAATAGGCTCGGTAGTTCGCCATATCGCCAAGAAAAAAGCAATGGATATTGAATTCAAGCCAAAAATCCTTGTTACCGACGTTCCTGAAATATTAGGAGCTGAAATCTTTGATAGGGAGATTTACGAGAATAATTTAATCCCAGGTGTTGCAACGGGCTTGGCATGGACTTCTGTTGGCGGCGAGATTCTATTTATTGAAACTAATGCTAGCCGTGGTAAGGGCAATGTTACCCTTTCAGGTCAACTTGGCGATGTAATGAAAGAGTCGGCTATCACAGCACTTTCTTGGTTACGATCAAGAGCGGATGTGTTGAATATAGATCACCGTATTTTCGATCAGTATTTATTGCATGTACACGTGCCTGCAGGAGCTGTACCAAAAGACGGCCCTTCGGCTGGCATTACGATGTTAGCTGCATTGACATCCTTATTAACTCAGCGCAGTGTTAAAGATAAATTAGCCATGACAGGCGAAATCACACTTACCGGTAGAGTATTGCCAGTTGGTGGTATCAAAGAAAAAATCCTAGCTGCTAAAAGGTCTGGGATGAAAGAAATTTTGCTTTGCGAACGTAACAAGCGTGATGTCGAAGAGATAGGAGAAACATACACCAAAGGACTGATTTTTCATTATGTGAAAACAGCCGATGAAGTGCTTGAGTTAGCTTTAGAAAAAGAACAAATTAAAAAGCCATTCAAATTTCATTTGGTAGAAGAAAAAAGTCCAAGTGAAAAGAATGTATAATATGCTTTCAAACAATTTTTATGACTGAATTTGTAAAAGATCTAACTCCAGTTCAAATTGTATTTGAGCTTGATAAATATATTATTGGTCAGGATGATGCCAAGAGAAATGTAGCCATTTCCTTGCGGAATAGATGGAGAAGGATGAATTCCCGCCCTGATATGCAAAAGGAAATTATCCCTAACAACATTTTGATGATAGGTGCAACTGGTGTGGGTAAAACCGAAATTGCCAGAAGGTTAGCCACATTAGCCAATGCGCCTTTTGTAAAGGTAGAAGCATCCAAGTTCACTGAAGTGGGCTACGTGGGTAGAGATGTTGAAAGCATGGTGCGTGATTTGGCCGAGCAGTCCATCAATTTGGTGAAAGCCGAAAAGAAGGAAGTGGTAAAAGAAAAGGCCAATAAGATTGTGGAAGACATAATTTTAGATGCTCTTGTTCCGCCCGTGAAATCTAACACAAGTGTAAGTACTTTTCCTGGAGCCAATCAATCCACATCTATTGTAAGCGAGGAAGATAGAGAATTGAATGAACGGACTCGCGATAAATTTCGAGAAAAAATACAGCGGGGGGAATTAGATGACCGCAAAATTGAAATTAATGTAAAAGCTCCCTCAAACCCAGGTATAGGAATGATGGGTGGTGGCATGATGGACGAAGCAAGCATGATCAACCTACAAGACATGCTTAGCAATATGATGCCTAAGAAAAACAAAAAGCGTAAAGTGACTATCGCCGAAGCAAAGCGTATTTTGCTTGAAGAGGAAATTTCCAAGCTTATCGATATGGATGAAGTAAAGGATGAGGCGGTTTTCAAAGCTGAAAATTCTGGAATCATTTTTATCGATGAGATTGATAAAATAGCTTCATCAAGTGCTGGAGGAAAAGGTAGTGGGCCTGATGTAAGTAGAGAAGGCGTACAGCGTGACTTATTGCCGATTGTAGAAGGCAGTGCCGTGAATACCAAATACGGTATTGTGCGCACGGATCATATTCTTTTCATTGCAGCAGGTGCTTTTCACGTGTCTAAGCCATCAGATCTTATTCCCGAGCTTCAAGGTCGGTTCCCAATCAGAGTGGAATTGAAAAGTCTCACGAAGGCTGATTTCAGAAAGATTTTGAAGGATCCTAAAAATGCTTTGACTAAGCAGTATCATGCATTATTCGAAGCGGAAAAAGTTTCCCTGGAATTTACAGATGATGCCCTAGAGGAAATTGCGGATATCGCATTTAGAATTAACGAGGAAGTAGTGAATATCGGCGCAAGAAGATTGCATACTGTCATGAGCCATTTGCTAAATGAATTTCTCTTTGATATGCCTGATAAGATTGCCCCTAATAGCCACGTGTCTGTAAATAGACAAATGGTAAGCGATAAGCTTTCTGGCTTGGTTGAGGACAAAGATTTAAGCCAATATATATTATAGAAATTGTAAATTGCTGGCATGAAAATCCGGCTTTTTCTTGCCCTTTTTTGCTTTGGGTCTTCCTTAGCACTTTCAGCTCAACAATCGAATGAATATTTCGAAGGTGGGCCAGATAATGCATTTATTAAAGCACTATATTCTCCTCGTTATTTGAGTGCCACTCTTACTAGCGGTGGAAATGAAATATTTAAAGGAAGTCCTCTTCGTCGTGATTTGGTAGGTATAGGACTTTATGGTTTAGGTATTGGTTTAGAAATATATATTCCATCACCTATAAAGCATCCCACCGAAAAAGAATTCGGCCAAGAAATTGACTTTTTAGATATTCAAGGCGCGGTATTTCTAAAGAAATTGACGTTTGAATATAGTTACCAATACCATAGAGGTTGGGTAAATAGTTCATCTGGTAATACGCTACAAAGCACGTTTTTCTTGAGAGAAACTAGAATTACTCCAATGTATATTTTTAATGGAGATAAATTCTCTTGGAAAATGCCTGTGAACTTATCCACCCGCCAAATCAAATCTGCAGGAAGCTTTGTACTTGGGGCAGAAATAAAATTCTTAAAAATAAAAGATGATCATTTTCCTAATTCCTCCTTAATATTTGGAGTTACGGATCGAATAGTATCCGATTGGAATGGAGTAATTATTTGGCCAGGCTATGCCCATAATTTTGTGAGAAACAATTTTTATCTTTCTGTAGGAGCATTTGCGGGAGGTGGCCTAATGTCAACTGATGCTTTTTACATTGACCAACAAAACAAGGGCACTGAAATGGCTTCTGCTGTAAAATGGAGGGCAGGTGTTGGTTATAATGATGGAGCATGGCTGATTAGTGCACTTTTCCAATCTCAGCACAATTTCATGAACGGGTCTTTGCTTGATATGCAATTCGATAATCAATTGGCCAAATTCTCTGTTGGCTACCGTTTCGAATCGAGTCCAGGAATGAAGAAACTCAGAAGTAAGCTGCCTATCCTCAAATCTTTTTAGGGTAATCAAACTCGATTAAAGAGGCAGATTTGGCTATAATTTCATTCCAACTTATGATTGGTAATGATAGCACAGCAATTCCCGTAGTAGGTATATTATCTATGTATTCATCGCGCAATAGGTGATTGCATAAATCCGTCAATCCTGGGTTGTGTCCTACTAGAGCAATCTTCTCATGCTTGTCGGTAACTTGGCTTATGACTGAGATCATTTTGCGATAGGAGGCATGATACAAGCTTTTGTCTATCATCAATGTATTCTCCTTTCCTTCAGCAAAAGTCTTTGCGGTTGTCAATGCTCTATTGGCTGGACTTGCAATAAAGTAATTAACATCAACATATTTCGATTTAATCCGAGCGGCCATTTTAGGCAAGTCCCTTTTGCCTCTTTGATTCAATGGCCTCTCAAAGTCATCCAAGTAAGGATCGTCCCAGCTTGATTTTGCATGTCGGATAAGGATTAGCGTTTTCATTGGTTTTTCTATCATCTCTGATTGATTTGTAAATATGCTCAATAACTGTAATAAATTTTGCATATTTAGTTATAAGTAAATATACAGATCTATTGCATAATCACTTCAAGCATGTATTAGGTGGTGTTCATCGGTGAAATTCGTATGCTTGCAGATGATTTTATTCTTCTTCTAGATATATTGAATTACCCATCTTCATCGCAATAGTATAAATCAGTCTGCCGACCTTTGGTGGGAATTTACTGAATTCAAGAATTATCAGAATCTTGCCTATCACCTCGATCTTCCCGCAGATAATGATTTCAAGTTCCAACGGAGTTAAATATCCATAGCCCATAGTTTCAACCATGGGATAATGGAATAGCTCAAGTCAATTTATCGACCGAAGGTGGACCTCACGCATAGTCGGCTTAAGATTGAATTGGAAATCAATTAAAATTTAGTCAATCTCCCAAATTGATTTTACATGTTTGATTAAGCCTAATGCCCACCATTCAAATATTTTGATTCAAATTTTTTGAAATGAAACTATTTTTTAACAACCTTTGTCTCAAGATCAATGACCAATAGTACAACCATAATAAGCAACAACTCAACTAACAGCAATCTCCTTGCTGATTTGTTTGCTTTTATCTGCGCTGAAGTTACTCTTCAGGTAGATAGGATAAGGTCATTTAGGCCCTTTGGGCTATAATATTTAAGGCGTCCTACGTGGGCACCATCCTCCATTTATCATTTTCTCTTTTTATTCAAGTCTAATACGCATTAGCATTCAATTTCAATTAGAAATTTTTTGGCATTGCCATTAATGAAAAACAACAACATCATTGTAAGAATAGCAAATGAGCAAGACGCACATTTTGCTCAAACTATTGCAGACGAAATGGCTTCATCTGCAGCGGCTAGAGGCACCGGTATTGCCCGTCGCACGCCTGAATACATTCAGCAAAAAATGCTGGAAGGAAAGGCTATTATTGCCCATACCAAAGATGGCCAATGGGTGGGCTTTTGCTATATCGAAGCTTGGAGTCATGGAAAATACGTTGCCAACTCTGGACTAATCGTATCGCCTGAGTTTCGTGGTACAGGAGTAGCCCGCAGCATCAAGGAAAAGATTTTTGACCTGTCCCTAAAAAAATATCCGGAATCTAAAATATTTGGATTGACTACTGGCTTGGCAGTAATGAAAATTAACTCTGAGCTTGGCTACGAGCCGGTTACCTATTCTGAACTTACAGATGATGAAGCATTCTGGAAAGGCTGTCAGAGTTGTGTAAACTTCGATATATTACAAGCAAAGCAGCGTAAAAACTGTATTTGCACAGGAATGCTTTACGACCCAGCTTGGAAGAATAAAAAGAAAAAAGTAACCAAATGGGAGAGACATTTCAAGGATAATTTTAAGCTTTTCGAACGTTGGACTAGACTTAAGAAATGGGTATTTCTTAGAGATAGAAAACCAAAATCAGAAGAAGCGGGAGGAAAATCTACTTCTAACAATATACTCAAGTCAATTTGGTCCTTGTTCATTTAAACCATTTCAAAATTTCAGGTCTATAAAACCAAAATAGTTGAATTTCACCATCATGAATAAAAAAGCACTTATTGCCTTTAGCGGTGGCCTTGATACTTCATATTGTGTATTGCAATTGAGCAAAGTACAAGGCTACGAAGTACATACAATTACAGTAAATACCGGCGGATTCTCACCTGCCGAAGTAGATCAAATTGAGCAGAGGGCTAAAAGTCTAGGATCAGTTTCCCACAAAACTGTGGATGTGACCGAAAAATTTTGGGATGAATGTCTTCGATTTTTAGTGTATGGCAATGTGTTGAAAAACAATACCTACCCACTATCAGTAAGTGCAGAACGCGTATTTCAAGCCTTGGCGATTGCTAATTATGCTTTAGAAATTGGCATCAACACTGTAGTTCACGGAAGTACTGGTGCTGGCAATGATCAAGTGCGTTTCGACATGGTGCTGAATACCTTGGTGCCTGGCATAGAAATCATCACGCCAATCCGAGATATGAAACTGTCTCGCGAGGAAGAAATCAACTTCTTGAAAGAACACGGTGTAGAAATGAATTTTCAAAAAGCTCTTTATTCCATTAACAAGGGTATTTGGGGCACATCGGTTGGTGGTAAAGAAACGCTAAATAGTCGCCAAGCTTTGCCAGAGGAAGCATATCCGACTCAAGTAACAGAAACGGCACAACGTACTATTAAAATCACATTTGATAAAGGCCAGCCAATTGCAATTGATGATAAGCAATTTGCTCATACGGTTGACTTAGTACAAGAGCTAAATGCAATTGGTGGTTCATATGGAATTGGCAGAGATATACATGTGGGTGATACTATAATTGGGATCAAAGGCCGAGTGGGTTTTGAAGCTCCAGCTGCGGTTATGTTGATTAAATCCCACCATTTGCTAGAGAAACATGTGCTTACCAAATGGCAACTATTCTGGAAAGACCAACTTTCCGACTGGTATGGCAATTGGCTACACGAAGGTCAATTCCTCGACCCAACCATGCGAAATATTGAGAAATTCCTTGAGGACACACAAGAAACGGTGACAGGAGATGTGTGGCTAACTTTACAGCCTTACAGATTTAGTGTAGATGGAATCGAATCCAAATATGATTTGATGTCAAGCGAATTTGGTAAATATGGTGAGGAAAATACTGGCTGGTCGGGAGACGATGTGAAAGGCTTCACCAAGATTTTTGGAAATCAGACGTTTATATACCACAAGGTAAAAGAAAAAGCTGATGGAAAAGATTAGAGCTGGAATAATAGGTGCTGCTGGATATACTGGTGGTGAGCTAATCCGTATTTTGGTAAATCATCCCTTGGTGGATATTAGCTTCGCTCGCAGCGCCAGCCAAGCTGGAAGTCCCGTTTACGAAACGCATCAAGATCTATTCGGCGAAACAGAGCTGCTTTTTAGCGATTCCTTCCATTTCGATATTGATGTTTTATTCATTTGTGCAGGACATGGCGAAGCAGTCAAATTCCTCCAGAATAATCATATTCCCAAAGGCGTCCGAATCATTGATTTGAGTCAGGATTTTAGATTGGGTGAAAAAGTAAACGGAAGAACTTTCCATTACGGACTGCCTGAATTGCAGCGTGAAGAAATCCGCCTAGCCAACAATATTGCAAATCCAGGTTGCTTTGCGACTGCTATTCAATTGGGTATCCTCCCGCTGGCCTCTAAGGGCTTGCTGGGTGCGGAAATCCACACTACAGGCATCACAGGTTCAACTGGCGCTGGTGTTTCACCAAGTCCTACAAGCCATTTTAGTTGGAGAGCAAATAATTTATCCGTTTACAAAGCTTTTCAACATCAGCATTTAAAAGAAATCAACAGAACGCTAAAGCAAGTAAATGAGCAAACGGATTCTCAAATCCTATTTGTTCCTTACAGAGGACCTTTCACACGCGGCATTTGGATTACATCCTATATAAGCACAAATCTTAGCCAAGCTGAGACTCAAGGTATTTTCGAAGATTTCTATTCAGAGCACCCATTTACGTATGTTACCAAAGGCGATTTGGATTTGAAGCAAGTTGTCAATACCAATAAGTGCATAATTAAATTGGAAAAGCAAGGTGACAAATTATTGATTTACAGTATTATCGATAATTTAATCAAAGGCGCTTCAGGGCAGGCAGTTCAAAATATGAATCTCATGTTTGGCTTAGATGAAACGGCCGGCTTGAAACTTAAATCAACCTCTTTCTAGCCATGAAGACTTTTGACGTTTACCCAATCAATGATATTGAAATTGTAAAGGGGCTGGGCAGCCTTGTTTGGGATAAGACGGGTGTCGAATATTTGGATATGTATGGTGGGCATGCGGTAATATCCATCGGCCATAGCCATCCTCATTATGTTCAGCGGATCCAAGACCAGCTATCGAAAATCGGATTTTACTCTAACTCAATAAAAATTCCACTTCAGGATCAATTGGCGCAAAAGCTTGGGAAATTGTCTGGCAAAGAAGATTATCAACTTTTCATGTGCAATTCTGGCGCAGAGGCAAATGAAAATGCGCTGAAGCTTGCATCGTTTTATAATGGACGGAAACTGGTAATTGCATTCAAAAAAGGTTTCCATGGGCGAACTTCCCTTGCTGTAGCAGCTACTGACAACCCAAAAATTGTGGCTCCAGTGAATGAAACTGAGAATGTAATTCATCTTCCATGGAATGATGTAAATGCACTTCAGGAAGTGTTTCTAAAGTATGGCAATCAAATATCCAGTGTAATTGTAGAAGGGATCCAAGGTGTAGGCGGGATAAATGTGGCTAATAATGATTTCCTGCAAAGTATTCGAACACTCTGCGATAATTATGATGCTGTGTACATTGCCGATTCTGTGCAATGCGGATATGGTAGAAGCGGGAGGTTTTTTGCACATGATTTCGCCAATGTTTCGGCAGATATTTACACAATGGCCAAAGGAATGGGCAATGGTTTTCCAGTTGGAGGCATTGCAATCGCACCAAAATTTGAGCCTTGGCATGGGATGTTAGGAACTACATTTGGCGGTAATCACTTGGCTTGTGCAGCTTCATTGGCGGTATTGGAAGTGATGGAAGAAGAAAATCTAATGGACAATGCCAGTAAAGTGGGCGATTATTTAATTAAAGAACTTTCGAAATTCGATAAAGTAAGAGAAGTGAGAGGCCGAGGTTTAATGATTGGCATTGATTTGCCAGAGGAATTGGCTTCGGTAAGGAAAGATTTGCTTTGGGAACATAAAGTTTTCACTGGCGTGGCAAGTCCCAATGTGGTTCGGCTTTTACCTGCCTTAAATCTTACCATGCAGCATGCAGATCGTTTCTTATCCCTTTTCGAAAAAACAATAAACAAATGATAAAATTCACCTCAGCAAAGGATGTAAATAATATTCCTCAGCTTGTAGATAGTGCTTTGTCTCTCAAGAGTGATCCATTTGCTTTTCAGCATTTGGGTAAAAATAGAACCCTAGGGTTGATCTTTCTAAACCCAAGCTTGCGAACCAGAATGAGTACGCAAAAGGCTGCGTATAATTTGGGCATGAATGTGATTGTGCTCAATATGGATAAAGATTCATGGGCATTAGAAACACGTGAAGGAGTGATGATGGACGGCGATAAAGCTGAACATGCTAAAGAAGCCGTAGCGGTGATGGGGCAATATTGCGATATAATTGGTGTACGCTCTTTTCCTGGTTTGCAGGATAGAGAAGCAGATTATAATGAAGAAACGCTTAATTTATTTCTGAAATATGCAGGTGTGCCAGTGGTAAGTCTTGAGTCTGCCACCCGTCATCCATTGCAAAGCTTGGCCGATTTGGTGACCATCCAAGAATTGAAGAAAGTGGAAAAGCCAAAAATCGTATTGACTTGGGCTCCTCATATCAAAGCCCTCCCGCAAGCTGTTCCAAATTCATTCGCAGAATGGGTGATTTCTGCTGGCTACGATCTCACCATTGCGCATCCAGGTGGATATGAACTAGCGGAGGAATTTCGTCGTGGAGCAAAGATTGAGAATGACCAAATTAAGGCACTAGAAGGAGCTGACTTTGTTTATGTAAAAAACTGGAGTTCCTATTCTGAATATGGCAAAATAATCACCCGCAATCCTGAATGGACATTCAATAATGCTAAACTATCAGTGACTAATGATGCAAAAGTGATGCATTGCTTGCCAGTGAGAAGAAATTTGGTAATTGCCGATGAAATATTAGACGGACCAAATTCAGTAGTAATTCAAGAAGCAGGAAATAGAGAATATGCCGCTCAAGCAGTATTGAAAATGATGCTAGAAAATCTTTAGCGATCTTGTAGAAAATAGACCACTATGCAATCATTGAAAGTAATTAAAATCGGAGGAAACATAATTGATAATAGCGAGAAGCTTCAAAGCTTTTTGAAAGATTTCGCTGCAATAGAAGGGCTCAAGATTTTGGTACATGGTGGAGGGAAAATTGCCTCCGAATTTGGCAAGCGTCTAGGAATAGAGCCCAAAATGCATAATGGAAGAAGAATCACCGATGCGGAGACCATCGAGTTAGTGACAATGGTATATGCCGGCCTAGTCAATAAAGGCATCGTTTCGAAGCTTCAAAGCTTAAATTGCAATGCACTGGGATTAACTGGCGCCGATGCAAATACCATCACTGCCCACAAAAGGCCAGTCACCGATGTGGATTTTGGCTTGGTAGGCGATGTGGCCGTAGAAGGCGTAAATGCAAAAGCGATTTCCAATTTTCTAGCGCAGAATTACACATTGGTACTTTCACCAATTACTCACGATGGCAAAGGCCAATTATTCAATACAAATGCGGATACCATCGCTTCCATTGTAGCCATCGCAATGTCAAAAATGTATAGCGTTGAATTGATGTACTGCTTTGAGAAAAGAGGAGTGTTGGTAGACATTAATGATGAGAGTTCCTTGATTCCATTAATTGACTCTACCAATTATAATCACTTAAAAGAAACGGGAATCATTGCTGATGGCATGATTCCAAAGTTAGAAAATGCTTTTGAAGCTATTCAATTGGGAGTAAGCAGTGTCAGAATTTTGCAAGCGGAAGATATGTTGCAATCCGATGCAGGAACTTTGATCCAGAAATAAATGCAAGAGCTAAGCAAATATTTAGAGCTATTACAAAGCCTCATCCGAACGCCTTCGTTCAGTAAGGAGGAAAGCGAAACTGCCAATATCTTAGCATCATTTCTTGAGTCGGAGGGAATTGAACCCTCCCGCCAAGCCAACAATGTGTGGGCGGTAAATCAATATTTCGATCCTAACAAACCAAGTATTTTACTTAATTCCCATCACGATACAGTAAAGCCAAATGCAGGCTATATTAAAGATCCTTTTTCACCTGAAATAGCTGACGGAAAGCTTTACGGCTTAGGTAGCAATGATGCGGGAGGCGCATTGGTGGCTTTGCTTGCTACATTTCTGCATTTCTATCCGAAGCAGGATTTGAAATACAACCTTATTTGGGCTGGAACGGCCGAAGAGGAAATTTCTGGTAAAAATGGAATAGAGCTAATTTATCCGAATTTTGAGAATGTAGAGTTTGCGATTATTGGAGAACCCACAATGATGCAAATGGCTATTGCAGAAAAGGGGTTGATGGTACTCGACTGTATTGCAAAAGGTAAATCTGGCCATGCGGCACGGGAGGAGGGAATCAACGCTATTTATGCAGCGATGCCTGATATCGAATGGTTCCGAACATATACATTTTCGGAGGTTTCTGATTATTTAGGACCTGTGAAAATGTCCGTTACGGTGATTGAAGCTGGTAAACTGCATAATGTGGTTCCAGATGAATGTAGATTTACAGTGGATGTACGCACTACTGACAAATACAGCAACGAAGCGGCTTTGGAGATTATCCGCAGTTTTGTGAAAGCTGAGGTTAATCCACGTTCGGTTCGATTAAAACCTAGCTTTATTGACCCTGCCCATCCGATTGTAAAAGCTGGATTGGCAATGGGCAGAAACACATATGGTAGTCCGACCACTTCTGACCAAGCATTGCTGAATATACCTTCCTTGAAAATGGGGCCTGGCGATTCGGCTCGGAGCCATACAGCAGATGAATTTATTTTCGTTGATGAATTTTACGAAGGCATCAATTTGTATATCAGTATATTAGATAAAGTATTGTAATTTCTACTTCGAATAATTATGAGTAAGCTTCAAAAAATCTGGCAAAAGGAAAATGACAACGACAGCCGAGTAGATCGGTTTACTGTAGGGCAGGATAGAGAATTAGATTTGCTAATGGCACGATATGATGTGCTTGGATCTATGGCTCATATAATTATGCTTGAAAGTGTTGGATTGCTAGAAAAAGAAGAGCTTGAAACTTTATTAAGAGGTTTGCGCCAAATATTGACCGAGATAGAGGCGGGAGGTTTCAGGATCGAAGATGGCGTAGAGGATGTTCATTCACAAGTTGAAGGTTTACTTACCCAAAGATTGGGCGATGTAGGCAAGAAAATTCACAGTGGCCGCTCTCGCAACGATCAAGTGTTGGTGGATTTGAAACTCTATTTCCGATCCGAAATCGAAGAAATTGTAGCGCAAGTGGAAGATCTATTTAATCTACTGGTATCGCTATCAGAACAACATAAGGATAAATTACTGCCAGGCTACACTCATTTGCAATTGGCCATGCCATCTTCCTTTGGACTTTGGTTTGGAGCCTATGCCGAAAGCCTAATCGACGACTTAGAAGTAATGCAAGCGGCATGGCGAGTAAGCAATAAAAACCCACTTGGCTCTGCCGCAGGTTATGGTTCTTCTTTTCCACTCAATCGCCAAATGACTACCGATCTGTTAGGATTCGAATTCTTGAATTACAATGTAGTTTATGCCCAAATGGGGAGAGGAAAAACAGAGAGAATTTTGGCGCAAGCAATGGCATCTATTGCCCAAACTGTCGGCAAAATGGCCATGGATATTACGCTATATCTCAATCAGCATTTCAGCTTTATCTCATTCCCAGATCATCTTACAACTGGATCGAGCATTATGCCGCATAAGAAGAATCCAGATGTATTTGAATTGATACGAGCTAGATGCAATCAATTATCTGCCTTGCCAAATGATATAAGTTTGGTTACTAATAATTTACCTTCAGGCTATCATCGCGACTTGCAGCAGATCAAGGAAATGGTATTTCCAGCTATTCAGTCATTGAAGGATTGCATTCAAATGTCCACTTATATGCTCAAGCATATTGAAGTGAAGGATAATTTGCTAGAAGATGATAAATTCAAATACCTATTTAGCGTAGAAGAAGTTAATCGCTTGGTGCTAGCAGGTGTTCCATTTAGAGAAGCGTACGTTCAAGTAGGGTTGGCAATCGAGAAGGGCGAATATGCCCCAAGCCGCAATGTTCAGCATAGCCACGAAGGAAGTATTGGGAACCTTTGTTTAGCAGAAATTAGAAATGCCTTTGATCAAGTGAAAGCGAACTTTGGTTTCGAGACAGTGAATGAAGCACTTAATGCTTTAGCTAAGGGAAATTAAAGTAATTTGAATAGTTACACTCAATTTTCTCGACTCTGAATCCGTTTAATTCCTACAAATTTGCCGAGTGAAGTCAACATATCATTTTGATTTACAGGCTTACTTAGGTAATCATCAAATTCCATTTTGATTTTTTCTACCTCAGAATCTAGGATGGAAGCCGTAAATGCAATAATTGGAATATGACTAGTGGCAGTGTTTTCCTTAATGATTTTTCTTGCTTCAATTCCGCTCATTTCAGGCATTCTTAAGTCCATCAAAATCACATCAGGCAAATGTTCAAAAGCCTTTTCCACAGCCACTTTTCCATTAGGAGCTGTAATAAGCTCAATATCTTGATTTGCTAAATAGAATCGGACTAGAGCCAAATTGATTTCAACATCATCTACCGCCAATATTTTGGCTTTTTCTAATTGAATAGAAGCAGGTCGAGAGACTTCAGTAATTTCATACCCTTTGTCACTAAATCGTAGATTTGGAATGAAAATAGTAAAGGTGCTTCCTTTTCCTGCAGTGCTTTCTAAGGAAATGCTGCCTTCCATTAATTGTAGCAACCTTTTTGTGATCGTAAGCCCAAGTCCAGTACCGCCTTGCGTTCTTTTCGATTCGGTATTTAGCTGTCGAAATGATTCAAAAATTACAGCCTGATCTTTTTCATTAATACCAATGCCTGAATCCTCGATAGATATTATTAGATCACATCTATCCTCCCGCATATTTTCTACTTTCTGTGAATATTTCACAAAGCCAGAATTAGTGAATTTAATGGCATTACCCATCAAATTGATAATTATTTGCTTTAACCGCAATTCATCAACCCACAAATATTTTGGACAGTCTTCTGCAATAACCTTTTGAAGCTCTATGCCTTTTTTGTTTGCTAAAGGCTTAAACATTTGCAATAAATTATCCACCAATAAGTCGACATTTGTTGCTTCATTTTGTAATCCTAGATAACCAGCTTCAATCTTTGAAAGATCAAGCAAATCGTTAATTAGGCTCAAAAGAGTTTTTCCACTTTCAATAATATTTCTAAGGCTTTCCTTTTTTTGAACATTATTTTCTGATCCGTAGAGAACTTCTGAAAAGCCCAATATGGCATTCATCGGAGTGCGAATTTCATGACTCATATTGGCCAAGAATTCACTTTTAGCTTTGTTGGCCGACTCGGCTTCGGTTTTGGCAATTTGCAATTCTTGCTCGTGCAATTTGCGGGAGGTTATATCATTCACCACCATGCTAATACCCACCAGTGAACCATCGCTCGATAATGCTGGAAATAGTTGACCTTCAATCCACAGGGTTTCACCATTAGGGAAGGGCACTTCAGATTCTTGCTTGATATGCTTACCTGCCAAAGCTTCACTAAAGTCCGAAATGAATTTGGTGTTTGGTTCGCAAATAGTGAAACCTAATATACTTTCGCCGATTGTTAAGGTCTGATTGAAAAGTCTTTGAATAATAAGGTTGGCGGTTTTATTGAAAGAAACAATTTTATAATCCTTGCTAATCAATATATTAAGCTCGGAGGCACTATCTAAAATTGCTCTGTTGATGTCTTCTGATTCGATTAGCTTTTCTTCAAATTCTTTTTGTTTCGTAATATTTCGATGGATTAGCAGCGTTCCAAAGAATTGACTCTTTTGGTCATGTAAAGGCTTGATGCTAACCTCAAGATGAATTTTTTGACTATATGCTTCAAGTGTGATATTCCTGATGGCCTCTTGCTTATTACTAATAACTTCCAAAATTTCAGGAAATGGAGCAAGCAAGGTGAAGATGGATTTACCCAGTGGATTTTTCTCAAATGGTTCTAGCATTTTGCGCATGCTAGGGTTCAAATCCAATATATTGAATTCATTATCTAATATGAGCACTCCTGCTGACATTACTTCCATTATCTGTTCACGAGCATAAGGTAAAACGTCAAACAACTTGAAGCGAACTAGACCAAGACTAATGAAAATACATGTGCCTAAAAATGCATAAGGAGTTAAATCTAAATGTTCTAAAGGCCTCCAGCCATACATATAGATAATATTGACTAACCATGGGAATGTGGCCGAAAACATTATCAGGGCTAATTGTCGTTTGAATATTTTGGTAGCTTTACGGTAGCTTAATATCAGCAAAACCATCCCAATAATTAGGTATATGTAAAACATAATGAAATGAAAAATATACCAAGGACCAACTTCGATCGCTAATAATGGAAACGGACCAGAAGTATCCACAACAGTATTCTCATAGTGTAAATGATGGTATTCGTTGGTCCACACCATTATTAAGGTGATTATTGGGAAAAGGAAAACGAGAAGCTTTCCTGTATTAGTAAGATTTCTCTCTCTGCCAGTGAATTGAATACAAAAGAGTAACCATAAACTAGGTATCAAAGCCACGCCTAAGTATTCAATTTTCACCCAAAAAAGCATGTTTTTAAGCGTGCTACTCGATAGCTCAGTAGCATAAGCTAATGCCCAAAAGGACACCACTGCCATCATTATAGCAAAGGTTCTCACAGCATGACCAGACCGGAAAAATATAATGATGGAAATTATACTAGCAAAGCAACCTGCTGCATATAGGATAATCGAAAAAATATTAAGCGTAATGTCCATTCCCTAAAAATACCAATTCATAATTCAGAAACAAGGTACTTTTAAATCTGAATTTATTCGTTAAAAATGAATTAGTACTTGATTCTAGAAAACGATATTTTGTGAATGAATTTTTACTGATTATAAAATTTGCTTTGTTTTATTCTATTTTAAGCTCTAACCGATAGATTGTTATCATATCAGGTTCGTAGCCAAGGAATGAAATGTTTTGGGTGGCATAAATTTGATCCTTTCCATGGGCCGAAAAAAGACGGTTAATTTTTGGTTCTGCTGGAAGTTCTCCAATCTTTTTTCCATCTATAAATAATTGATAATAAGTATCTCTAAAACTTTGTGCTTCATCACCTTCGAGCAACTTATAGTCATCTTGCCTGATTGGAGATACTCCCTCAGTGTATGAATTGACTACAATATTGTCAAAACTCACCAAGCCATTATTGATTCCTTCTATGCCTACCCATTTTACTCTTTCCTGAAAATCAGCAACCTCAGGCATAGCGTCATAAGGATAGCCTTCTGGCAATTTGAAGTAATTTCCTGGTTCGGTTTTCCATCTATTGATTAATTCGCCAGTTTCTAGCGAATAAGCCAAAATTTCATTGTCCACCCGATAAATGAAGTAAATGATATCACCCGAGATCGAAAAGAACGGAAAGTCCATTCCAATATCATGATGCATTCCATTTTTGAAAAGGCTATTTTCTTCAAATTTAGCTATAGGCAAATATTCGCCAGTGGCTAAATTGATCCTTTCAAGGGCATTCCTATTCTCGTAATAGTTGGCTTGAAAGAACTGGAATCTAGCTCGGCCAGGAGCATGCATTACTAAGTAAGAACTATCGCCAGCTGCACCATATTGAATACCTCTAAAGCCAACAAATTGAATTCCAGGAAGCCACTGAAATGGATTTTCGATACTGCGTTGAAATTCTCCCGATTCGTTTAGTATGTTAATTCTCGCTCTGTCTTGCACGGCAATTTCATTTGCGCTGATATAGCTAGCACCCATTGGGCCAGTTGCATTCCACCCGCCTGGTTCATCAGGAGTTTTTGAAATTTCAGTAATTATATTCCCTTCTAAATCGGAAGCAACCAAGGTATTTCTAGTATTGTCATAAAACACCATCCTATTCCATTCGGTGGTGATATCTATCAAAAGCAAATTTCCCAAATAATCAATTTGAACCGAATCTACTATTTCAAGTTTCCAATTAGTAGGCAAATTGCTTTCTTCATTTTTCACTTCTTCTGAAGAATTACACGCTGCAAAGACTAGAGCAAAAAGTGCTGCAAAGAGGATTGATTTTTTCATGATCTTAATTATTTAGGTAAAGTATTTAATTCTTCGTTTTATTTCCAAAGGAACTTAGAAAAATATTTGTCGTTATATTTGATGTATATACAATTAATAGAAATAGGAAAGATATTTTATGAAAAATCGAGTAATTATCAGCGGGGCAGCTGGAAATTTAGGAATGGCTGTCACCGAAAAATTTTTAAATGAAAAATGGTCAGTTGTTGCTCTTGCCGAAGAGGGCAAGCCAGATCAAGTAATAAAATTAGAGAGTATTGCTACAGCCAATCTTGAGGTAATTCCAGCCGATCTAATGGATCCATACGAATCAGCTAAACTGGTGCGGAAAATCTGGGCTGAGCAGCCGATACATTCTGCGGTATTGTTAGTAGGTGGTTTTTCTATGAATTCTCTAGAAAAAACTACATCTGAGCAATTAGAAAAGATGTTCAAGCTCAATGTACTTACTGCTTACAATATTCTTCAGCCTTTGTTTGCTTTGATGAAGAAAAATGGTGGAGGTAATATTACCTTAATTGGTGCGCGCCCTGCCTTGCAGGCAGCTGATGGAGAAGGCGCAGTTGCATATGCTCTTTCGAAGGGAATATTGTTTCATCTAGCTGAAATCGTGAATATAGGAACCAACTCTCATGGAGTGGCTGCAAATGTCGTGGTGCCAAGCATTATCGACACGCCAGAGAATAGAGAAGGAATGCCGGATTCAGATTTCTCGAAATGGGTAAAGCCTGAAGAAATTGCCGATGCTATTTTCTTCGCTGCCAAACAAAGCGGCAAAGGTTTGGCTGGCTCTGTATTGAAACTTTATGGTCAAGTTTAATTTCAACTTGTAATGTGTTTGATTTTATTTGCTCTCAATGCGCATCCACAATATTCCTTAGTTTTAGCAGGAAACCGAGATGAATTCTATGAGCGACCTACCAAAAGAGCCCATTTCTGGCAAGAGCATCCTCACATACTTGCTGGCAAAGATTTAAAGGCGGGGGGCACTTGGATGGGTATAAACAAAATGGGTCGATTTTCGGCTGTTACAAATTATAGAGAATTACCATTGGAGCCTGATAAAGAAAAGAGTAGAGGAGTGCTTCCATTGGATTTTCTAGCTAATGGCTACGACCCGCAGCAATATCTGGCTGAAAAATCGCGGGAGGATAAATTGTTCGCTCCTTACAATGTGCTGGTAGGTAATAGTCAGGAGCTGTTTTATTACTCCAACAAAGTTGAAAATATCTCTAAAATTGAATCTGGCGTTCACGGTCTGAGCAATCATTTGCTGAATACCAACTGGCCGAAAGTTCAAAAGGGAAAAGCAGATTTAGCCACTTGGATAGAAAATGCAAATTCGAAACCTGAAGAGCTTTTTGAAATACTAAGTAATAAATCATTAGCGGCTGATCATTTATTGCCAAATACCGGAGTGGAGAAGGATTGGGAGAGAAAGCTATCCGCCATGTTTATCGAATCACCCGATTACGGCACCCGCATGACTACCGTCTTGTTGGTAAGCCGTACTGGCGAGGTTTCCTATATCGAACGCGAATTTTTAAATGGCTCAAAGGAATATGATGAGCAAACCTTCCGCTGGACTATAAAATCCTAGCCTCTATTAATTTCTCAACCGCTGGAGCACGCGTGCCGCGTGTTCCTCCACTGATATTTAACCCCTATTCCACCGCTGGAGCCCACGTGCTGCGAGTTTCCCCAATGTTTTTTGCCATCCTAACTCTGTAATTAACAACCAGTATAATGACCCAATACCATAATATACGGACAGTATAATGACCAAAAACCATAAGAATTAGTCATTACGATGACTTAATCTTATGAAAATAAAAGAAAATGGTCGAATTAATTTTGTGGAAATGAAGGTTCTTAGCCTTTAGAAATCCTTTCAATGGCTTTAAAAAGATCTTCTGGCGTATCAATTCCAATAGATTCAAAAGCAGTTTGGGTGGCTTTGATTAGGAAGCCATTTTCTAGCCATCGCAATTGTTCTAGAGATTCAGCATTTTCGAGTGGGCTTGGTTTTAATTTGCTTATGGCCATCAACACTTCTCTTTTGTAGGCATACATCCCTACATGCTTAAAATGCATTTCTTTTGTGAGCCAATCTTTTTCTTCCACTCCTCTAAGGTAGGGAATCGGGTGCCGGCTAAAGTATAATGCTGATTGATTGGTCGCAATTACAGCCTTTACCACATTGGGATTGAAAAGGTCTTCTTGATTACTGATTTGCTTTATCAGGGTGGCGATTTCAGTTTCGCCATCGAGCAATTGAATAAGTTCCTCGATTTGAGCCGGCTCAATTAGAGGCTCGTCTCCTTGCACATTTACAATGTAATCGAAGTTTTCAAGTTCAGCATTTATCACAGCTTCGGCAATACGGTCGGTGCCACTTTGGTGATGTTCGCTGGTAAAAATAGCTTTACCGCCAAAAGCCATTACTGCATCATAAATCAATTGTGAATCTGTAGCAACTGCCACAAAGTCAAAGGCTTTTACCTCCCGCGATTTTTCATACACATGTTGGATCATCGGCTTGTCACCAAGTTTCGCGAGTGGTTTTCCAGGAAAGCGGGTGGAAGCATATCTAGCCGGAATTATACAGGCAATTTTCATCCTTCTTTATATTCTTTTACTTTCAAATAATTACCCGAATCATCCACTACAATTATCTTGGTGCCAGCCACGATATATTCTCCTCTTGTGGCTGCATCATACAAATTGCCGTCAATTTCTACTCTACCGCTTGGTCTAAGGATGGTTTGTGCAACGCCAATTTTATTTACCAACACTTCCTCTACAAATTTAGAGGAATAGCCTTTTTCACTACTTTGCGTACTAACCAAAGCCACTCGTTTGAAAAACTGACTGTTTGTGAGCCGGACTCCTCCCACGAATAATAATAAAATAGCGGAAAGGAACGCACCTAAAGTGACAATTGAAGCTCTAACAATTCGCTCAGCCGGCACAAAAGTGAAATCTAAATTATCGTTACCTAGCATCATCAAAGTGAGAGAGCCTACAATTAAAAACCCGCCACTAATGCCCGCAATGCCAAAACCCGGGAAAACGAACAATTCCAATAGCAATAGAATTACACCGATTACAAAAACTGCGATTTCCCAATATTGAGCTAGTCCATTCAAATACAAAGGGATAAAGTATAGTATTAAGGCCAAGGTTGCTGCCAAAAGAGGAAATCCAACTCCAGGGGTTTGTAGCTCGAAGTACAAACCACCCAATATTACCAAGATTAAAATTCCCGAAATAAAGGGATTTAAAAAGAGCGAAATGATAGACTCAACAAAGCTTTTCTCATATTCAAAAATTTGATAATCAGTGATACCAGATCTTTTAAGAATATCTGAAATACTTGATACCTCTGCTTCACAATAATTATTGGCGATTGCCTCAGAAGTTGAGAAGGTAATCACTTCGCCTTCCTTGGTAATTCCTTCTATTTCAATTGATTCATCGACCATTGCCTCGGCTATTCGAGGGTCTCGACCTTTTGCTTCGGCAGTAGATCGCATGGTAGACCTAAAGTAAGACTGGTATTTGTCTGGTGCAGCCGCCCCGTCCATAGTTACCACAGTGGCAGCGCCAATCGAAGCGCCTGGAGCCATATAAATACTATCGCATGCAATGGAGATTAAAGCACCTGCGGAGGCAGCATCTTTATTGATATATACATAAATAGGAATATCTAACTCCAAAATCATGGTGCGGATATCATCGGCATCGTTCACTGCGCCGCCGTAGGTATCCATTTCAATTATTATCAATTCTGCCTCAATTTCCTTAGCATTTTGAAGTGCCATTTTCACATATCGGTTCATTCTAGGGTCTATATTGTCATCAATTTTCATCACGAAAACCTTCGAGGCAGTTCCCGAAACTTGCGCTTTAGCGATTTGAGGGAAAATAAATCCAATAAAGAGAATGAGAAATAATGGGTATATTTTTTTATTCATTTTGCTTTTGGCATTAAAGCCTTGTCCTATTCCTTACTTTTGTGAAAGTAATCAATTTATTTCTTGACAACACAGCTTACATTAAAGTTTCAACACAATTTACCTGGCGATGTTTGGAAGACTTGTCTTTCCACAACAGATGGTAGCATTGGAATTGAGGTGCGAAATCATCAGAGTAAAAAGGTCTATTTCTTCAAAATTGATTCCAAAGGTGAGCTTCATTCGTTTTCCAGCCAGATGGCATTTTCATGGTGGATTACCATAGCAGGGATTTCTGAAAATCATCTGATTCTAGAAAAGATGAATGATCCACTTAATACGGAAGACCGAAATTTGTATGCCTACGATTGGCAAAATAGCCAAATGCTTTGGTCGAAAGATGGCCTCATTTATCAACAACATGATGAAAATAGGCTAGAAGCAGTTTTAAAAACTGTTGATTCGATGGAAAAGGTATTGCTTGATTTAGCGACTGGAGCGCAAGTGAATGAGCAATACAAAATGGGTCGTGTTAATCCTAATATTGTAGAACCAGCTCAATTCCAGGAAGGTACGGCTGAATTTGATAAGATAGCAGAATTTATTTTGATTGAACTCAATGTGAAAGCTAGATTGGTCGTTGACTATGTAGAAGCAGGAGGCAAAATGGTTTTGTCATATTATATGGCTGATAAGAAGGGATTTAGTAACTTTATATCGGTTTGGAATGAAAATGGTGATTGCAATTTGCTAGAGCTAATGGAAAAGGAACTTAAGCTCCCAGCGCAATCAAGCTTTTTTGTTTTAGAAAAGGATGTAATTTTTGTTCAAGAAAAGGTCAAGGTTAAAGGTTATCAACTCAGTTAATGTTCAATTATGAAAAGGTTAAAAATTTTACTTCTCTGCGTCGCTTTTTTTGCGACAAGTGGGATTCATGCACATCAAGCTGATTCTGTAGGTTATGAAATGAAAGATGGCAAAGTCCTCGTTCATTATAAGGTTGGCCAGAAAGAAACACTTTTTTCGATTGCCAAACAGTATGAAAGCACCATGTATGACATTATTCAGCTCAATCCAGGAGCAGATCAGAGCCTGCGAATTGGACAGATATTGAAAGTGCCATACAATAAGCCTTTTACTCCCAAAAGTGAGCGTGTAGTTACTGCAGAAATTCCAGTAAATAGAGTTCACAAAGTTGGTCCATCAGAAACCATATTCAGCATTAGCAGAAAGTATGGCGTAAATGTGGCCGACATCCGCAGATGGAATGGACTTAAAAACGACAATATCGGAATTGGACAATCTATTGTGGTTGCCGCGCCTCCATCAGAATTGGTCGCAGATAATAGAACTACTCCAACTGTAAATCAACAGAGCACAGTTTCTAGTCCAATGCCTCAGGAAGAGACATTCACTTACGAAATTGGTCGAGTACCTGTAAATGAAACTGGCAAAAATATGCGTGTTTCTGAAAAGGGTATTGCAGAAGTGATTTCTGGAACCAATGAGTCAGCTAAATTTCTCGCGTTACATAAATCAGCTGCGGTAGGTACAATTATCCAAGTGAGCAACCCAATGAACAACATCTCAATTTTCGTGAGAGTAATTGGTAAACTGCCAGCAACGGGGGATAATGATAAAATTGTAATCAAGCTTTCGCAATCAGCTTACGAACGATTGAATGCGATTGACAAGAAGTTTTTGGTTAATCTTTCCTACATCGAATAGAGATTATCAGCTGAAATTTGGAAGGTCTGTGAGTAAATCATAGACCTTTTTTGTTTGGGAAGATTTCAAAAAGGAATAATTATCCGAGCAGCTTGAAGATAGAATATTATCATCAATATTTTTCGAAAACACCAAGGCCAAATAGTGCAAAATCGTATTTAGTAGGATCAGTTGGGTCAAGTAATCGTAAGCTTGTATCCAATTCTTTTACTGCTTTTGAATCATTTTGCTTTCGGCTCAGTAAGCCCAATTTACGAGCTACATTACCAGAGTGTATATCCAAAGGGCAGGATAAATAGGCGGGAGGAATGGAAGGCCATATTCCAAAATCTACTCCTTTTCGATCGTTTCGCACCATCCATCGCAAGTACATGTTTATTCTCTTGGCGGAAGAACCATTAAATGGATCACTCACGTGTTTGGTGCTGCGGTGCAAATGTGGAATTGAGAAAAATATTTGCCGAAATGCATTTATGGCTGGTTGAGTAGATTCGTCCTTTAGATTTCCTGCGAATACTTCTTCGAGCCCACCATGCTTTGCATAAATATTTCGCAGCGATTTAATGAAAAGTCGCAAATCATCCGAATTGAACGTCCGATGAATTACACCTTCAATTTTATCTAAATCTGACTTAGTGTGGTTTTTTACAAAGTCAAATGGAGCATTATCCATCCAATTCAGCATTTTTCGAGCATTTTGGATGATAGACTTTCGATTGCCCCATGAGATGGTAGCTGACAAAAAACCAGCGATCTCTCTATCTTCTTTGGCGCTAAACAAATGAGGAATTGAAATCGGATCGCTCTCAATAAAACTGGGCTGATTGTATTGAATTACCTTTTCTTCCAGAAAATCTTTGAGCTCTCCGTAAAAAAAGGATTCTTCTGTCATGCTTTTAATTAAAAGTGATTTTTGATTTTAAGTCAAAATCTTGGGAAATTATAGTGAAGGAGGAAAACGGGATTTACCTCCCGCTTCTACCATTTTCCAATTTGAAACTCAATTGCTATTGTCCCCATTCGCTTGGAGCTTTTCTCCAATTATTCAGCAATTCCAATTCGCTTTCCTTGATTATAGCATCTTTTACTGCATTCTCTAGCAAATGAGAATAGTCGGATAATACCACTAAATCAATATTCTGCTTTTTGAAATTATCTTCAGCCATAGCAAATCCGTACGTGAATATTGCTACCATGCCCAATACCTCACATTTAGCTTGGACAAGCGCTTCTGCAGCTTTTAGTGAACTACCGCCCGTAGAAATAAGATCTTCTACAATCACCACTTTTTGACCTGCCGTTACTTTTCCTTCAATAAGGTTTTCCATGCCGTGGCCTTTTGGCTTGGATCGTACATAGGCAAATGGTAGTCCCAATAAATCTGCCACCAATGCACCTTGTGGAATTCCAGCCGTAGCCACGCCAGCAATCAAATCGGTACCAGCAAAGTGTTTGCGAATAGCTGCAGTCAGTTGCTCCTTGATGTAGCCACGTGTGGCAGGGTAGGAGAGTGCTACACGATTGTCGCAATAGATGGGCGACTTCCAGCCAGACGCCCAAGTGAAGGGCTTATCAGGACTTAATTTGATGGCTTTGGCTTCAAGCAATAGAGCCGCAACTTTTTCGGCTGTTTCTTTATCGAGGATTTGGATCATGATGCGAATTTAAAATCTTTTTGTGAAAGCGAGGAATTCTCTTTTGATGTTAGTTAATTTTTGATTGCTTTGTATTCTTCGGATTCAAAAAAACATAAATGAAGCTTTTCATCAATGACAAACCATTGACCATTGTGCGCGATGGCAAACTCAATTTGCCTCTAAGCACATTCGATCAATTAGTCGATGCTCATAAAGATGGAGTGCATCTTGCAAAATGGCAAGGCGAAATTCTCCTTAGATTCCCAACTGCTGATCAGATTTTTAATTTGATGGAGCAATTGAAAGCGCGGAATTATAAAAAGGTAGAAGCGATTACTGTCATAGTGAATGACCCTGAGTCGGCTAGTCACTATCTTAAAAAGCGATTTACAGTAGTAAAAGCCGCGGGAGGATTAGTGGAAAAGGACGGTAAAATTCTGATGATTTACAGATTAAAAAAGTGGGATTTACCAAAAGGAAAGCTCGAAAAGGGCGAATTGCCAATAGAAGGGGCTCAGCGGGAGGTTGAAGAAGAGTGTAACATCAAAGTGGAGGTTATAGAGAAAATTGGCTCTACATGGCATACTTACATGCGTAATGGCAAGCATACGCTCAAAAAAACGTATTGGTATAAAATGAAATCGATCGATGATTCGCAGCTAGCACCGCAACTAGAGGAGGCAATTACCGATGTTCGATGGATGGAGCATTACGATTGGAAAAATGCCCTATATAATTCATATGCCACGATCAGGCAGGTATTCAGTAAATATACTCAATTAGAAAAGGATAAGCTGTCTCAGACTTCGAGCTTATAAGGTAGAAATTTACTAACGTCACCTTTGTATCTATGTACCTCGCGAATAATGGTAGAACTAATCCCTGCGAATTCTGGAGTAGTGATTAGAAACACCGTTTCCATCTCAGGGTTCAAATGGTGGTTTACTTGAGCAATGGTATTTTCGTACTCAAAGTCAGTAGTGTTCCTTAGTCCTCTCAGCACGTATTTGGCTTTATGCTTTTTGGCAAGCTCGGCCGTCAGTTCATTATATACAATCACCGAAACTCGTTTTGTGTTCTCGAATGTCTCAGAAATTACCTTTACCATTATATCAACATCGAAATAGCGCTGCTTTTGAGAGTTGTAACCTATTGCCACTATTATATGGTCAAATAAATTCAGTCCTCTCATCACAATGTCATGATGTCCATTGGTGAATGGGTCGAATGAGCCGGGAAAAAGTGCTATACGCTTTGTCATTTGCAAAACCAAGTACAAAAAGTTTCAAAGTATTTATACTCATCAAGGTCGTCAAACATATATCCAAAGTATAATTTCCATGGACGCTTACCTAAATGCACATATTGAAAATATCGATTTAGCTGATTAAGAGCGGCGGCATCTTTCTCAAAATTGCCATAAACTATCAATTGATCACTTTCTAGATTTAGCAAAAATTCTTGGAATGCAATACCAATATATTTGGCAAAATCTGAAGGTTCGTAAATCTTAAATCGATTACACAAAAGAAGATTTTTTCCTTCGAAAATCACTAAGCTAAGCCAATCTCCGTCTATATGTGCAAAAGCTACAGCATTTTTACCAGAAGGCTTTTGTCGGAGGAATCCTTCTAATAAAACAGATATTTGATGAAGGAATTGAACCTTGACATTTGGATATTTTTGTGTGAACCAATCTTTGATGTCGTCGGGAATAGAATAGACCAAGTGAAAATCTAAACTTTTATGATGATGGGCAAGTATTTGACCGTCAGGCTCTACTTGACCTGTTGCCATACATAACCAATCAACACTTTTTGATTTGGTGAAAAATTCATCAGGAACAATACTGAAATACTGATTTTTCACAAAGACAGAAACACTTCCCCAAAAGCCAGCAGGTAGCAAGCTATGTTGGTCAAAAATATTACCTAAAGTAGTAAAGTAAGCTTCTCTACTTATATTTTGAGTAATTGGAATTAGTTCAAAGAAAAGGCATCGATGATTTTCGCTATCAACGATGCCTATCTCTAATTCATTTTCACTTATTCCAATACTTAGATGGTATTGGCTAAGGAGATTCACATCAAGCACATCGTCCTTGATCACCAAATTTTGGTACGTGTCCTCCTCTTGTATCATTATCGAGTTTTACTCCCAGTTACCTGAAGTAGTTACGTCGGTTTTGGAACCTACCCTTAATGCTCTTTCATTGTCATTTCTGCGTCGCATTGGGTTCATTGGGTTTGGATCTCTTACTTCGAACACATCTACCAATTGGCCTGAGCGGTCAATCTTACTTGCGAAGATTTCAAATTTTACTTCAGTGCCAGGTTTGAAAGGCAGCCTTTGTAAATTGAAGTTTGGTACCTTAGACGGGCTAAATAATGAATCCATTACTGCCACAGAACCAATTGTGTCAAGAATTGTAGTGGTTTCTTCAGCTCCATAGGCAAGAAGTTTAATCTCTTCTCTTCTTTGGACAATGTAAATTTTACCAGTGTCGACAAAATTGATAAGGGAATCCCAGTCTGAAGCATATTTTCCATTACCGCCTCTGTAAGCAATCTGAGCGTCACGAATCACTTTTAGTTTCTCAACTATTTGAGATTCAGTTCGTCTTAGTTCTGTATCAAAGTCGATGTCAGATTTTACACTGTTTACAAGGTAGTATCCAGTTCCTATTGCTACTAGCAAGAAAACGATAGAAAGTATTTTAGTTAAGTTCATTTGTTTAAGGTTTACGCAATAATAAGTATTTTAATAAGGATTTCAAGGTCAATTCGGCCTCTATTTTAGGGATTTATTCGATAAAATGAAACATCCTTTCAATTGGCCAATTTTATTTGGGTTTGGTTCTACTTCAAACATTTTATGTAATCGACCTAAACTTTCACTACGAATGTCGTTCTCGTTCATGAATTTTAGATCTTTTATTATTTGATTGGCTTCTTCCATTTCTGGATCAGAGCCAAGCTTTAACCTCCCGCCTTTTCTACTTACTAAGAAAAAGTGTTCCATAGCATGTAGCGGTTTATTTAAGTACTCATGAGTGAAAAGGTATTGATTTACATCTATATCCAATCCCGTTTCCTCTCTGAATTCTCTTTTCAAATTTTCTTCGGCACTGCTTCCATACTCCATTCCTCCTCCAGGAGGCGCCCAAAGATAGCCTTCTTCTCCAAGTCCTTCATGTTTTAAGAGCAGGATTTTTCCTTCCTCTACCAACAATCCACACACTCTTATCCGCAACCGATTCCCAAATGTATTTTCAATTATTTTCTTCACCTAATTATTTTTTTAATTGCTAAAAATACGTGCTGAACGGCAATCTAAAAGAATTTATTTTAGGTCTTTAAATTCCTAACTTTGAATCATGGAATTACAAATAGCAAATACCACTCAGCAAGTGAACAAGGAACGGATAATTGGTTTCCTCAATAAACAGCATTTCATGAAGCTGATGAAGTTTAAGCTCGACAAGATTGAATACGGATTGGTGGAAGGGAGACTAGATTTAGAGCAAATGCATACTCAGCAACATGGCATGGTGCATGGTGGAGTTACCGCAACAGTGGCAGACATTGTTGCTGGCTTTGCAGCTTATACTATGGCGGAGGATTATCAGAATATTGTCACCGTAGAGCTGAAAATTTCTTATCTTAATCCTGGTATGGGTAAGCAATTACATGCTATTGGCACTGTTCTGAAGCGTGGTTCGAAGCTATATTTTTGTGAATCAGAAGTTTACTCAATAGATGGGGATAGTACTATATTAATAGCCAAAGCCACTGCAACAATGGCAATTATTTGATAATGAGTCTAAAAGACACATTTCTAAGTCATTTTCCTTTTGAACCTACCGAAGGGCAGCAATATCTATTCGAGCAATTTGAAAAATTCTTGCGTAGTGATGCGGCCAATAAAACTACTTTTCTGATTCGTGGCTATGCTGGTACTGGCAAAACTACCGTAGTAAGCACACTTATCCATTCCTTGCATACTTATAAGCGCAAGTTTGCATTGCTGGCACCTACTGGGAGGGCAGCTAAAGTTTTGGCCTCTTATTCTGGATTCAAAGCATTTACCATCCATCGTTTTATTTATAGTCCCAAGGATGATGGAAGAGGGAATTTAGATTTCCGATTACAAAAAAATGCCATGACCAATACAGTGTTTTTCGTGGATGAGGCTTCCATGATTAGTGACGATGGTTTCCCAAGTTTGCTCAGCGACTTAGTCGAGTATGTATTCTCCAACGAAGGAAATCGACTTGTGCTTATTGGTGATGTTGCCCAGCTGCCTCCCGTTGGAAAAGTGAAAAGTCCTGCGTTGGATGCGAATTCATTACGCAATCATAATCGTTTGAATGTGCTCGAAGTGGCTCTTACAAAAGTAATGCGGCAGCAAATGGAATCTGGGATTCTTTACAATGCTACTCGTGTGCGAGCTTGGATTATGGGCAAAAAAGTGGAGCCAATGCTAAGCTTAGATGGCTATCCAGATATCAAACAAGTAGATGGTAGTGAATTAGAAGAATTGCTCAGAGATACTTATAGAGACAATGGCGCAGAAGATTGCATCATCATCACTGGAGCCAATTACCGAGCTAACAACTATAATGAGTATATCCGTCGCAATATTTTTTTTAGAGAAAATGAATTGGAAGCGGGTGATATGTTGATGGTCGTGAAAAACAATTATCTTTTTTTGCCCGATGATTCGAATGCTGGCTTTATTGCCAATGGAGATTTTGTAGAAGTAAGGAAAATAAAGCGGGAGGTGGAGGAGCACGGATTCCGATTTGCCGATTTGCTTGTGCAATTAATAGATTATCCAGATTTGCCGCCTTTTGATGTAAGAGTGATATTAGACTCGCTGCATTGCCCTGGCCCGGCTATGCCCGCTGAGGATATGAAGAAACTAGCTGATTCAGTTCGTCAGGAATATTTGGACTTGCCACGCAAAGCAGATCAAAAGCAAAGCCTCAAAAAGGATATTAATTTGAATGCGTTGCAAGTGAAATTCGCGTACGCACTTACATGTCACAAATCGCAGGGAGGACAATGGAAAAATATTTTCTTGGAACCAGGCTTCTATAAAAAGGGCGAAGCGCCAGATCTTGAATTTCTACGATGGTTATATACTGGAATTACGAGAGCTACAGAAAATCTTTATCTTTTAGGCTTTCCGGACGAGTTCTTTGAAGAAGGAGATAAGGGATTTCCTAAAAGTTCTTAAAAGCGTCTTTGGCGGCAAACAACCAACCTATTATCAAAAGCACACCTCCGATTGGTGTAACAGCGCCCAAAATCGTGATGCCTGTAAAGCACAACAAGTAAAGTGAGCCAGAAAATATAATGGTACCGATTAGAATAAGCCAACCTGAGCGCTTGAATGCGCCAGGATGCATTTTGCACATAATGCCAATTAGCACAATGCCCAGACTATTATAAAAGTGGTATTTTACTGCAGTTTCAAACGTATCGACCCTACTAGTGCGTATAAGCATTTCTTCCAGCCCATGAGCTCCGAATGCTCCGAGAGCTACACCAACGGCTATCATTACACAGCCGATGGATACAAATGAAATGGGCTTTGATATTTCGCTCATATTCCGTAATCCCTTTCGCCAAAAATTGCGCTTCCTATTCTTACCATGGTGCTTCCTTCTTCAATTGCAATACTATAATCGCTACTCATTCCCATAGACAACTCCTTCATTTGAAGGAACGGAATATGTTTGTAATTGCTGGCAATTTTAAGGGATAAACTTTTGAGAGATTTAAACTCACTTCGTATTATATCCTCATCTTCGGTGAAAGTAGCCATTCCCATTAGTCCATCGATTCGTACATTTTCTAGCGCGGCAAACTCAGGCATTTCAAGCATTTCAATAAGCTCATGTTCGTCGAAGCCAAATTTGGAGCTTTCTTTTGCAATGTGAATTTGAAGCAAGCACGGAATTATTCTTTTAGCTTTTTTAGCTTCTTTTTCAACCTCCCGCAGCAATTTGAAACTGTCTATTGAATGAATTAGGTGTACAAAAGGCGCTATATATTTTACTTTGTTTCTCTGCAAATGCCCAATCAAGTGCCACTGAATTTCCTTTGGCAATTGCTCAGCTTTTTCTACTAATTCTTGCACTTTATTTTCCCCAAAATCTATTTGCCCTGCTTTATAAGCCTCTTCGACCCTTTGAGCAGGATGTGTTTTGGAAACCGCAATTAGTTTGGCACCTTTCGATGCAAGTTTATCGTAATATACTTTTAATACCTTTTTAATTTCTGTCATCGATATAAGTAAACAAGTTTCTTTATAATTGTTTGCGGTTGGTCTAATTTAGACAAAAATAGTTTGGGGTTTGATAGAAAATCAACAAAATTGAATTTATAAATGGTCATAATCGGAAACTTACTGAAAAAGGGAATTCGGCTGAGAGATAGTATTCAGCAGGAGTTTTCCACGCCATTTGATTTGCAAAAATCGACACTCAGAAAATTGATGATTAAGGCAAGACGAACGCAATTTGGCCAACAATATTCCTTCGCGGAAATTCTCAAGTCGTTTCGAAATCCGAATCAAGAAATGTTTTATGAAAATTTTAAAGTAAATGTACCAGTCTATGATTACAATTCGATCTTTAAAGAATGGTGGCATAAAACGCGGGAGGGTGAAAAGAATGTTTGTTGGCCTGGTCAAGTAAAATACTTTGCTCTTAGTTCGGGTACTTCGGAAGCAACTTCGAAATATATTCCTGTGACTCGCTCAATGATGAAGGCAATTCAGCGAACTGGAATCAGACAAATATTAAGTTCATCTAAATTTGACATACCTGCTAAAACTTACGAAAAGGGAATGTTAATGCTTGGCGGTAGCACAGAGTTAAATAAACACGGTACATACTTCGAAGGTGATCTAAGTGGAATTACTACTGGGCAATTGCCATTTTGGCTTCACTTTTTTTATAAGCCTGGGCAGAGAATAGCTCGCACGAAAGACTGGGATTTGAAGCTTAATGAAATGGTGCTAAAAGCCAAAGATTGGGATATTGGCTATCTGATGGGCGTTCCGGCTTGGATTCAGATTTTGATGGAAAAAGTAATCAAACACTATGAGGTGGACAATATCCATGATATTTGGCCAAATCTTGAAGTTTATGTGCACGGCGGAGTTAGTATAGAGCCATATAGGAAGAGTTTTGATAAGCTTCTGGGCCGACCTATTACGTATATCGAAACCTATCTGGCATCGGAGGGGTTCATCGCCTTTCAAGTCTTACCCGATCGCAAATCGATGCGGCTTGTACTAAACAATGGCATTTTTTACGAGTTTGTGCCTTTCACCACTCGCAATTTCGACGATGATGGACAGCTAGTTGCTGATCCTGAAACGTACATGATTCATGAAATCGAGGAAAATCAAGAATATGCATTACTTATTAGCACTTGCGCTGGCGCATGGCGCTATTTAATTGGCGATACTATTAAATTCGTAAATAAATACGAAAGCGAGATTGTAATTACCGGCCGTACCAAGCATTTTTTGAGTCTATGTGGTGAGCATCTGTCTGTGGACAACATGACCAAAGCAGTAGAAATGCTTGCTGAGGAATTTGATATTTCAATACGAGAATTTACTGTGGCAGGAATACCTCATGATTCGCTTTTTGCGCATCATTGGTATTTGGCATGCGATGACAGCGCAAATGCTGATCAGCTTCGTGATCGCCTTGATGAGTTTTTGAAATCGCTGAACGATGATTATGCTGTTGAAAGAAAGGCAGCTTTAAAAGATGTTTTTGTTACACTTTTGCCAACCCAGACTTTTTATGATTTCATGAAATTGAGAGGTAAAGTAGGTGGTCAAAGTAAGTTTCCCAGAGTGCTCAAAAAACAGATTTTGGATGATTGGAATGCCTTCTTAGCAGATAAATGGAAGTAGTAATAAGTGGAATATTGTTCGGCTTATTGCTATCAGTGATGATTGGGCCTGTGTTTTTCTCGCTTATCCAAAGTAGCGTGGAAAAAGGTTTTTTTGCTGGAGCAATCATGTCACTGGGTATTTTATTTAGTGATGCTTTTTATGTGTGGCTAACCAATTTTAGTTTACGTAGCTTATTCAGTCACCCGCGTTTTTCCTTCTATTTGGGTTTCATTGGGGGTGTAATTATGCTTGCTTTTGGGGTCTACAATTTTTTCAAGCCACTCGCAAAAAAGGGAATAAAGCAGGTGCGACTTAGTAAGTCTCTAGCATTAAATCAATTCTTAAAAGGTGTTTCTCTGAATGGGATCAATCCTTTTGTCCTGCTTTTTTGGGTTGGTATGGTCAGTTTTGTATCCATCGACAGAGGCTTTGATCAAGAGCAGAAGTTTATTTTTTTCACATCCTTATTGTCAACAGTATTTATTACTGATATTGGGAAATCCTATTTGGCGCATAAGCTAAGGAGCCTTGTCACTAACCGACTAATCCTGATTTTGAACAAAATTGTTGGTATTGCTCTTTTTATGTTTGGAGTGCGTTTGCTATGGTTTGCCTATGGCAATTATGTAAAAGTTGATTCAACCTCATTGAATTTATCAATATGAAGAAATTTCTCTTTTCCTTGTCTGCGATGTTTCTGTTGAGCTTTTCTGTTTTTGCTCAAAGTGAGCTTACGGACTTTAACGAAAACAGACTTAAAATCACCAAAACAGGAATGTACACTTTGGGTGCTTGGGCGGTAGGCAATATGGTAGTGAGTGGCATTGCGTTAGGAAATGCGGGAGGTTCGCAAAAGCATTTCCACCAAATGAATATCTATTGGAACATCGTAAATCTTGGATTAGCAGGCTCTGGATTATATTCAGCTATCACGGCCGATCCTGCTTCATTCGATTTGGCTGCTAGTATAAGTGAGCAAGCCAAGATGGAGAAATTACTCCTGTTTAATGCAGGTTTGGATATTGGCTACATGGCAGCAGGATTATGGATGATGGAGCGATCAAAAAACATACAGAAAAACCCTGAATTGTGGGAAGGCTTTGGTAAAAGTGTAATTTTGCAGGGAGCATTCCTTTTTGTTTTCGATTTGGCTTTATTTGCCATACTGAATACTAATAGCAGCACCGAGCTTATCCAAAATCTACAAGTTGGGATGGCATCAAATGGAGTGGGTATATCTTATAAGTTCTAGTTTATCCAAAAGATCTAATTAATCTCTTAGGATATTGCTCATAAACGTTGACTTAGTGAATAGGAAAGCTAACAGAAATAGAACAGCCCATTTCAGATAATTGCTATAAAAATCTTGAGTATCTCTGTATCGAGTTTCAATGATTTCGGCTTTTTCGAGTTGGTCAATTTCATCAAATACTTGTTCCAATCCTCGATTATCATCTACCCGATAAAATTTACCGCTACCAATTCGAGCTATTTCCCTTAGCGTAGTTTCATCAAGGGTGTTTTCTACGTACCTGGGGCGGCCAAAAAAATCAGTTCCAAATGGAACTCTTCCTTCCTTACCAATTGCTACAGCATATATTTTTATATCAAAAGCTGATGCTAAATTTGCCGCTGTAAGTGGATCAATATTTCCTGCTGTGTTATCACCATCGCTAAGAAGAATCATCACTTTCGACTTTGCTTTTGATTCACGAAGACGGTTTGTCCCTACAGCAATCGCACTTCCAATAGCTGTTCCTCTCGATTCTATCATCTGAAAATTGATGTCTTCAATATATGAATTTAGTAAATTGTAATCGGTTGTCAATGGGGAAAGAGAATAAGCTTCACCTGAAAAAATGACCAAGCCGATTCTGTCTTGGATACGGCCATTCACAAATTCCTGAGCAGTTGCCTTAGCTGCTTCCATTCTATTTGGTTGGAAATCTTCAATCATCATTGACTCAGAAATATCTATTACGAGCATTATGTCGATTCCCTCTGTATATTGATCAACTCGTTCATTCGTTCGTTGCGGTCGAGCGAGCGCTACAATAATTAAAATAGTAGAGAGCAAGAAAAATATGCCAGGTAGAAACCTCAAATAACGTATTGGAGATGCCTTAATACTTTTATCTACTAATGATATGGCCAGACTCTGTTTTTTCTTTTGTAGGATTATCCATCTGATAAAAAACAGAAAAGGAATGAGGATGAGCAAGTATAAGAAGAATGGCATTTCCCATTGGAAGCTTTTGAGAATGCTTGGGCTAAACCATTCCAGCGAATACCAAGGTATATTTTGATTGGTTTCAATCATTTTTGATGGAATTTACCTTTTGTTGAAATTGAAGGATGGATACTTCCTCCAATACTTTAAATGAAAGACTAAGGTTATCTTCTTTGATGCTGGCATAAATGGTTCTATCTATAGCTTTTAAAGCATTATCCAATCCATTTACATTAACGATTTTCAAAATCTCGCGGGTGGTAAGTTTTGTAAAAGGAGCTTTATCCAAACTCTCCAGGTATTTTTTCCAAATGTAAAGTAGCTTTTCTGTTTCCTCCAAATTTCCTCCAAATGCAGCCCCCGGTTGTAATTTTCTGAATTTGCCCAAGAAGTTGTTATGAGACTTAGTAAGTCTGCGGATAGCAAACCATTTTCGAATTCTTTTGCCAAAAATGATCCAGATAGTAATCAACGCAGCGGTGAGTAAAAACAAGCCAGCCAAAAGGTATGGATAATTAAAAGCCGTTTTTACATTTTGGTAAAAGGTATTTTCTCTAAAATCTAGCGAATCAGGCAATTGAGTAACTACTTGGACGAGTGAGATTTGGCTGAAATCGGTGTAGAGGGTTGTTGTATCTCCATTTGGTTTACGCACTTTTACTGGCATCCGTAATAGCTGAATTTCATCAAGCTCGAATGTACTTAAATAGTAAACAGTGCTGTCTGTGCTGAGGCTATCTGATTTGGTAGGGAAAAATATCCTCCCGCTGTACTCAAATGGGCTATAGTTTCCTAAGCTATCCGGAAATAGCACTTGCCAGTCTTTTGGATAAGTAAAACTTAGGGTATACGGGATTTCTTCACCTACTCGAGCAGAATCTATCTGGAAAGTACCTTTTGGTTTATATTCCTGCGCAATGGCTAATTGGCTAAAGGCACTAATAGCAATAAGCAATAAGAGTCTAAGCACTTTTTCTAACCCTATTTCTAATTTTAAATAATTTAATTAATGCGGGCACATAGTCATCAGCGGTATTTACTGGCAAATAATCTGCTTGATATCTGCGACCTATGTCTTCTAATTTATTCCGCGTACCATCTAATGTATTTGATAAGTTGTTACGGAAATCTTTGCTAGAAGTATTCACCCAAAGTGTTTTTCCACTTTCTTTGTCCAATAAAGGTACTAATCCTAAGCCTGGCAACTGGGTTTCTCTATTGTCGAAAAGATGGATCATCACCAAATCATGTTTTCGAGCAAGGGCTTTCAAATCGTCGTCGTAATTAGTATCTATAAAATCAGATATAAAAATTATCACACTTCTTTTTTTGCAAACTTGGCGCGTAAAACTGATGGCTGCTTTTAGGTCTGTTTTTTGCGAATGTGTTTGCATCCCAAATAAGGAATAAATCATTTTGTATCCATGCCCAACGCCTTTGCCAGCTTTGATAAACAATTCTTTCTGATCGCTAAAGCAGATAAGCCCTGTTTGACTACCTTCTTTAATGGCACTCAGGCTGAGTACTCCGCAGATTTCTCTACCAATATCAAGTTTTTGTTTGCCAGGCTGCCCGATTTCTTGCGACCCACTTACATCCAATACGAAAAAAACATTTTGCTCTTTTTCTTCTTTAAAGGTTTTAATATATACACCATGACCTTTTGCAGAGACATTCCAATCGATGGAGCGAACGTCATCACCATATTGGTAGGGCCGCACATCGTCGAATTCCAATCCCGAACCTTTAAAAACCGAACGAAAGTCGCCTTGCATTTGGTTATTAATAGCCTTCCGAATTATGATTTCGTACTTTTGAAGTTTCTTGAGTATTTCCTTCATCAATTTATAATTCAATCAATCTTTAAAATTAGGGCGAATTAATTAATTTCAGACGTGAAAAATATTTTTTTAATTCTCATTACACTGGCGGTCATTGGATGTTCTTCAAAGGAAAATATCCCTGAAAAGCTTTTGACCAAACAACAAATGGTTATGCTGTTGATAGACATGCATATAAGCGAAGGTAAGGCCTTTGCTATGAATGTGCCACAGGACTCATCTAAAGTTTTATCAGCCATTTTCGGAAATGAAGTGCTTAAAAAACATAATATCAACGAATCTGTTTTCATTCAGAATTACAACTATTACCTACTCGAAACAGAGGAGATGAGCAACATATATCGTGCCGTGGTAGATAGTTTGAACTACCGTCAAAAAACCTTACAATTAGATTAGTCTGTCTTATTCATGCTACTTCCATCAACAATTGAAAATAAGCTAGGCTTTGATAAAATTCTAGAACTAATAATGCTCGAATGTCAAGGACCACTTGGGGTTCAATTTGCTGAAAATCTCAAGTTTTCTCGCGATTTTCAATATATAGTAAAGCTGCATTCCCAGACGGATGAATTCTTGAATATCCTTCGAGCCGGTGAGCCATTCCCATCTGCCAAGTATAAGGATATGAACTATGCACTCAAAAGAGCTGAAATAGTAGGAAGTTATTTAGACGAACAGGATTTTCATGAACTATCGAAAGGTCTAATTCTTCTTAAAATAAGTTTAGATTTTTTTGTAAAGCGACAAGAAGATTTTCCAGAGCTCTATGCCTTGGGTAAGAACTTGGTGGTGCCGGATGATTTCTTGAAAGAGCTGGCAAGATGTATAGATGATAGTGGACAAATGAAAGGGTCTGCCACTCCAACCTTAGCAAAAATTCGTAATAATATCTCTGCTACCCAGTCTCGCGTGCGAAAGGTACTGGATAGTGTGATGCGGGAGGCAAGAGGCAAGGGATATGTGCCAGATGACGCCACATATACCATTAGAGGTGGACGAATGGTGATCCCCGTATTGTCCGAGCACAAGCGTCATCTCAAGGGGTTTATTCACGATGAGTCTGCGACAGGGCAAACCGTTTACATGGAGCCAACAGCGGTGCTAGAATTGAATAATGAGCTGCGAGATTTAGAATTACAAGAGAAAAAGGAGATCATCAGAATTCTAATTTCTTTAACAGACAGGCTAAGACCTTATACAGTAGATCTTCAAAATGCCTACAAAGTTTTAGGGTTATTGGATTTTATAAGAGCAAAAGCTCGGTTTGGCATCAAAGTAAATGGAGTTTGTCCAACTATTGAGCATAGGCCTTGTATTTCGTGGAAAAACGCCGTCCACCCGCTTCTTTTCATAGCTCATAAAGCAATGGGTAAAGCTATTGTTTCTCAAGATATTGAGCTAGATTCCCACAATCGAATTTTATTAATTAGTGGGCCAAATGCGGGAGGTAAATCAGTTACTCTTAAGACAGCAGGTTTATTACAGTACATGATACAATGCGGAATACCTGTTCCGCTTAGCGACGAATCAATTGCTGGGATTTTTAACCAAATTTTCTTGGATATTGGAGATGAGCAGTCTATCGAAAACGATTTGAGTACTTATAGCTCTCATCTTACTTCGATGAAGAAGTTTATCGATTCTGCAAATAAACGGACACTTGTGCTTATTGATGAATTTGGTACTGGTACAGAACCTGAGTTTGGTGGAGCAATTGCCGAGGCCATTTTGGAGGAACTGAATAAACGCAAATCCTATGGAGTAATTACTACCCATTATGCCAATTTAAAGGAACTTGCCGAGAAGACACCTGGTATCCGTAATGCAGCAATGCAATTCGATTTAGAAAATTTGGAACCGCTTTATAAGCTCCAAATTGGAAAGCCAGGTAGTTCATTTGCACTAGAAATTGCTGGAAAAATTGGTCTTGATGCTGAAGTTATTGCAAATGCTCGAAGAAAGATAGGCACAGAGCGTGTGAATTATGATAAAGTACTTATCCGCCTAGAAAAAGAAAAAGGTGCAGTTGAGCGACTGAAAAATCAACTTGCTACGACTGAGAAAAGATTAGCTACTAGTAGCGAAGAGTATGAATCTCTGAAGACCTATTTGGAGGTTGAGAAAAAGAATATTATCAACCAAGCCAAGGAAGAAGCGGCTTTATTACTGAAAAATGCTAATCAGAAGATAGAAGCAACGATAAGGAAAATCAAAGAGGTAAAAGGCGAAAAAGAAGCAACAAAAGAAATTCGAACTGAGCTTAAGAGCTTTGAAGAAACAATTAAGCCAAAAGAGAAGAAACCAAAAGTTGTTAAAAAGCAGCAGGTTTTCACTGGACCAATCCAACCTGGAGATATTGTCGAAATTGCAGATTCAGGTGCAGTAGCACAAGTTATTTCTGTAAAGGGCAATAATGTTGAGGTAATGATTGGCCAACTTAAGTCCAACGTGAAATTAAGTAGGCTAAAAAAAGTTGGTGCAGTGGCAAAAAATGCTAAATCAGAAGTGAAATCTGGCTCAAGTAAATCAGGAATTAATTATGCATCTGAAATGGCTGAATTCTCTTCACAACTTGATTTGAGAGGTAAAAGAGGGGAGGAGGCAATGCCAGATTTAGATCGCTTTATGGATAGGGCTTTACTACTTAACCAAAATGAAGTAAGGATATTACACGGTAAAGGTGATGGGATTTTACGTCAACTAGTTCGTAGCCAATTGAAAAGCTTGTCATTTGTAAAATCAATGAGAGACGAACACGCCGACTTTGGTGGAGCCGGCGTCACAATTGTCGCTCTTAAATGAACTGATTAATTTGAAGTGAGGGTAAAGACGTATCTGCCATTAATAGCCTCTATCCTCCCGCTTGTACTTGTAAGTTCATAGTCGATAGTAATCGTCATTTGAGTGCCCGCAGCATTCAGGCCCGAAATCGTCCCAATTTTGTTTTGGCTTGCATCAAAAATCAGCGAATTGAGATTAGCATTGTTAAATGCCCAACTTCCTGAACTTTGGAATACCGGTGACCCTGTATTTGTACTGTAAGTTCTTGCGGTTCGGAATGTAATCGAAAATGCAGATGGATTACTGTATGTAACAGATGGTGCTCCGTTGAATGTAATGGAAGTAGCTGTCCAAGTTTTGGCACTAGTTCCTGCGAGCTTAGCCACCTGTAGCTCCTCAGCAGTAGGTTGAGGTGTAGGATCTGGATCCGAACTGCCTCCACCTCCACAAGATGAAAGTATTGCCACTGATAAAAGAAGGACAAAAAAGCGGAACCAATTATTATTTTTCATTTTTATATTTTGAAGGTATAAATAAAGCACAATTCAATAAATAATTCCTAATAGATGGATGTTTATTGAAAATTTTTGTAGAGGATTAAATTTGCGGAGCTGGTTCCACGGGTTTTGGTCCTGTATTTTCGCTACTTCCAGCCCAACTACAGCTCGAAACTGAGAGACTTAATGCTATTAGTAAAAGTAGGAGTGTTAATTTATTTTTCATTTTGATCAAGTTTTTACCTTTTAAAATTAAAGACACAAATTAACAAACGTTCTGGATTTTGATAAGTTTTTCAGCTTCTATTTCTTTCTGAATTCCATTACGTCCAACTTCCCATCGCACATTTGGTACTCTTGGGTTTGGTTCGAGCCTATTAGTATGGTTCTGTTACGTTTCCAATTTTCAATTAGCCCCAAATACATCACCATCCCACTTTCATCCAAATTACTAGTTGGCTCATCTAATAAAAGTAACTCTGTGTCAGAGAAAAATGCCAGCCCTAACTTTAGTCGTTGTTTCATTCCTGAAGAGTAGTTTTTTATGGCTTTTCCTCTTCCTTTTTCCAAGCCCAAGGTTTGTATTACTTGGTCAGTGTCATTTACTAAAGGGCCTTTTTTGAACTTGAAGTGGAATTTCCAAATTTCTTCCAAAGTTAGCTCTTCGATTAGTTCCATGTAAGGTGCTGCAATTGAAATATTTCTGTAAATACTTTCCACTGGAAGTTCCCTACCATTTGATGAATAAGTAACCTCTCCACTTGTAAATGGCATCTGACCTGAGATAATTCGTATTAGGGTAGATTTGCCGCTTCCATTTGGCCCTACTATCCCGTAGATTTTATTGGACAGAAATGTATAATTCAATTCATGGAAAATCCATTCTCGGTTGAATCTTTTGCTTAGATCAGTTAAATGGATTTGCATTAAAAATCAGCTTATTTGGAATAACCTTTCATGATCCCTCTGTCAGATTCTCTGAAAAAAGTAATTATTAAATCTCTTTCGCGAGAGGCTGGTAATTCTGTTTCAACAGCTTCTAATGCTTTTGAATTATTTAGTCCCTTTAAGAATAAGAATCTGTAAATCTCCTGAATTTCATTAATGGTTTCATTACTAAAGCCTCTTCTTCTTAATCCGATTGAATTGATGCCTGCATAGCTTAGTGGTTCACGCCCTGCTTTAATATAAGGTGGCACATCTTTTCTCACTAAGCTCCCGCCCGACACCATAGAATGAGCACCTATTTTAACAAATTGGTGAACAGCACTAACTCCACCAACGATAGCAAAGTCATCAATAATCACGTGCCCAGCAAGTTGAACGGCATTAGCTAGAATACAATTATCTCCAACAATGCAATCATGAGCTATATGTACGTAAGCCATCAATAAGCAATTGGAGCCAATCACTGTTTCGAATCGATCTTTGGTGCCTCGGCTTATGGTTACGCATTCGCGGATATCAGTATTGTCACCTATTTTCACATAGGTTTCTTCTCCGTCAAATTTCAAATCTTGAGGTGTAGAGGCAATCACAGCACCTGGGTATATTTTACAGTTTCGGCCTATTCTTGCGCCGTTAAAAATAGTGACATTCGAGCTAATCCATGCTCCTTCACCTATTTCTACATCGCCATGAATGGTGGTAAATGGTCCAATGCTAACATTTTCAGCAATTTTCGCATTTGGGTCTACTGATGCTAATGGATGGATCATTGGTCTTTCTTTACAATTCTTGCAGTCATTATTGATTCGCAAACGAGCGTTTTTCCTACATAGGCCATGCCCTGCATGCGAGCTATACCTCTTTTGATTGGATCCAATAGCTTGCAATGGAAAATTATTGTATCTCCAGGAATCACCATTTTTCTGAATTTGCAGCTATCTATAGATAGGAAGTATGTCCAATAATTATCGGGATCTGGTACGGTAGATAATACTAAGATACCACCTGTTTGCGCCATAGCTTCCACTTGTAATACGCCAGGCATTACTGGGTTATCTGGAAAATGCCCTTGGAAAAATGGCTCATTGATAGTTACATTTTTCACTCCCGTTACAGATGTTGCATCCAAATGAATTACTTTGTCTAGCAAGGCAAATGGGTATCGGTGTTTTAAGGTTCTGCTAATAGCTGCAATATCCATCACAGGCGGGAGGGATGGATCATATTTAGGCGCTTTTTTACCTCCCGCATTTTCTCCCATACGCTTTAGTTTTTTTGCAAATGCTACATTGGCGGCATGCCCAGGGCGAGCTGCTAATATTTGGGCTTTTATAGGTCTTCCTACCAAAGCCAAATCACCCATTACGTCTAGTAATTTGTGTCTTGCGGGCTCGTTTTTATGTCTTAGGTCAATATTATTTAAAATACCTTCCTTCTTTACTTCAATTTTAGGCTTATTAAAAAGCTTCGCCAAATTTACTAATTCGTGATCCTCTACCACTCTATCTACAATTACAATTGCATTATTGAGGTCGCCACCACGTACAAGATTATTTTTGTGAAGCATCTCTAATTCATGCAAAAAACAGAACGTACGGCTTGAAGCAATCTCGTTTGCAAATTCAGTGATATCATTTAAGCTAGCATGCTGCGAACCAAGTACTGGAGAGTTATAATCTACCATTACGGTTACACGATAACTATCGAGAGGTAAGGCTGCAATCTCTACCTGCCGAGAAGGATCTCTAAAGAAAATACCTTCGTCTACTTCAAGAAAATTCCTTAATGCGCTTTGTTCTTGAGTACCCACTTTGTTGATTGCCTCAACGAACATTCTTGAACTCCCATCCATTATGGGAGCTTCCGGTGCGTTGATTTCAATTAATACATTATCGATTTGTAGGCCTACTAATGCGGCTAACGTATGTTCAATTGTACCAACTCTTGCTCCATGTTGTTCTATAGTGGTGCCTCTAGATAGATCAACAACATTATCTACATCTGCGTCTATTATTGGCTTTTCTGGCAAATCTACCCGCTGGAATTTAATCCCATGGTTAGTAGGTGCTGGAATAAAGGTCATTGTGCAGGATAAGCCTGTATGAAGACCTACGCCCTCTACACTTACAGATTCTTTTATGGTGTGTTGTTTTACGTTCATTATATAGTTCTCAACCGATGGGAATTATTTATCACCCTTTTCAAGTTTGGTGATTCGTTCTTTAAGATCTGGTAAATTTCGGAAAATTGTATAGGATCGCAAATATTGCTTATGCTCAAAGGCTGGTGAGCCTAACCAGACGGTATTTTCATCCTCTACATTTTTCATCATACCTGATTGCGCAGCAAAAGATGTTTTTCCTGCAATATGTAAATGCCCAGCAATACCTACTTGGCCACCAAGTACGCAATTGTTGCCTAATTTGGTAGATCCTGATATCCCGGCTTGCGCAGCTATTACTGTATTAGCCCCAATTTCCACATTGTGGGCTACCATTACTAAATTATCTAGCTTCGTGCCTTTGCGAATTATAGTTGAGCCAGTGGTAGCACAGTCTATAGTAGTATTTGCTCCAATAGATACATTGTCTTCCAAAATCACATTGCCTAGCTGTGGGATGGTTTTGTAGGTGCCATCTGCTTGAGGAGCAAAACCGAATCCATCGCTACCAATTACCGCCCCAGCATGTATTACGCAATTAGCTCCTATCACAGAACCAGGATAAATCTTCGCCCCCGCAAATATAGTCGTATTATCACCAACGCTTACATTTTCTCCAATCCAAACTTGTGGATATATCTTTACTCCTGAGCCAATATTGCAATGATGCCCAATGTAAGAAAATGCTCCTCTAAATATGCCGTCGCCAATATTTGTTCCGATTCCTACAAATGAGGGGTGCTCAACACCATTTTTCTCTTCTTTGATCATCTTCTGGTACTCCTCTAATAATTTGGAGAAAGCAGAGTAAGGATCGTCAACCCTGATTAATGTGGTGTTTATTGGTTTTTTAGGTTTGAAATTATGATTAACTATGACCGCTGAAGCCTTGGTGCTATAGATATATTCTTCATACTTAGGATTAGCATAAAAAGCAATTTCACCTTCTTTGGCATTTTCTATTTTGCCTGCTGTATGGATTGTTGCTTGTGAATTACCTTCCACTATTCCGGAAATTAAAAAGGCAATTTGTTCAACACTTATTTTCATAGTAAGCGTGTTTTATGTAATTGACTGCTGTTCAAATAGTTGATTAAAAACGACAATCTTGAATGTTCAATTTTTACAAAGTTATGTTTTTCGCCCAGCAGATATAGTTTTTCTTTACGATTTTACTCAGCGCTTGGATATTAGGTAAATCTGCTGCATCGGCAATATCTATAATATTTCCCTTTTTAGTTAAAATATAAATTCTTTGTTGAGATAAATACGCTGAATTACTAATGCTTCCTTCATCGAAAAAGTACTTAATATTCTCCTTAGCTATGCCAAGATCATTCTCCAATTTTGATTTGATTTCCAGTTTTTGATCCTGACTGAATTCTTCATTGGATAGTTTTACCTTAAAAAGCTTACGCTGTAAAAGACAGTTTGACAATGTGTTAAGGATTTTATCTTCATGAGATTGCCACATCTTAATAGCTCCCCATATGTCAAAATCATCTAAATTGGCAAAATTATGCAAGTAATTTGGCTGACTTTCAAAGTCTTTTTGAGATACATTTGATTTTAAGAACACCAACAAACTTTCACTTGCAATTAATTCCACTCCCTGTTCACAAAGATATTTGGCTCTATTTATCAAGCTAATCAGCATTCTTTCTGCACTTACTGAAGTTTTGTGTAAATAGACTTGCCAATACATAAGTCTTCGCGCATTCAAAAAATTCTCAATACTGTAAATACCTTTTTCTTCCACCAGCAATTGATCATTCCGTACATCAAGTAGCTTTATAATTCTCTCTGCACCAATTGTGCCTTCCGAAACGCCCGTAAAGAAGCTATCCCTTTTTAAGTAATCTAGCCTATCGATATCTAATTGGCTCGCAACTAGCTGATTGAAAAAAGTGCGCTCATATTGATTGTTGAAAATCTTTACAGCCAAATCTAAGGCTCCACCAAATTGAGAATTGAGTTCATTTATTAACAGGGAGGATAATAATTCGTGCCTTATATTTTTGAGTAGGCTAAACTCCAGTGCATGCGAAAACGGCCCATGTCCGATGTCGTGCAGTAAAATCGCAATTAAAGCCGCCTCATATTCTTTATCACTAATTTCATTTCCTTTATCCCTGAGATTATCCAACGTGATCTTCATCAGGTGCATAGCACCAATTGCATGATGAAATCTAGTATGCAATGCGCCGGGATATACATAGTCGGTTAAACCGAGTTGCTTAATCCTGCGTAACCGTTGGAAGAAAGGATGTTCGATAATATCAAAAATCAATTCGCTGGGAATGGAAATAAATCCATAGACAGGGTCATTAAAAATTTTTTTCTTATTCAAATTGGAGCCCGAATTAAGGGTTTTAATGTAAATTGGGACTTAGTAAACAACTATGCAAAGATATAATATTTTGTGGGCAGATGACGAGATAGACCTTCTGAAACCCCACATCCTTTTTTTAACTGCCAAAGGCTATGACATTACACCGGTAAATAGCGGCTCCGACGCACTGGCATTAGTCGAAAAGCAAAACTTCGATCTTGTCTTTTTGGACGAAAATATGCCAGGTATGTCTGGATTAGAGACACTTACCTATCTTAAAAATATGAGACCATCTCTTCCTGTGGTGATGATCACCAAGTCTGAAGAGGAGTCTATCATGGAGGAAGCCATCGGATCAAAGATTGCAGACTATTTGATAAAGCCACTTAATCCAAGTCAGATATTGCTTTCGGCAAAGAAAATTCTTGAGAATAAAAGATTGGTCAGCGAAAAAACCAATATGGGTTATCAACAAGATTTCCGAAACCTAAGTATGGCTTTCGATGATCATTTGGATCCAGAGGAGTGGGCAGATATTTACAAAAAGCTTGTCTATTGGGAATTAGAAATTGACAAAACAGAAAATAAAGGAATGGCTGAAGTCCTTGAAATGCAGAAGGATGAAGCAAATTCAAAGTTTACCAAGTATATAAAAGAAAACTACGCGGACTGGTTAGACGAAAAAAATACTGATAAGCCTTTACTATCTCACAAGCTGATGCGGGAGGTAGTTTTTCCTAAACTTATGCCAGGTGAGCCGCTATTCTTTATTGTGATAGATAATCTCAGGTACGACCAATGGAAGGTAATTGAGCCAGTAATTTCTCAGTATTTCAACATAGACGAAGAGAGCTCTTATTATTCCATTTTACCTACAACTACCGCATATAGCCGCAATTCTATTTTCTCTGGATTATTGCCATTGGAGATGGAGAAAAAGCATCCGAACCTATGGGTAGGTGAAGGTGAGGAAGATGGTAAAAATATGAATGAAGAAGCATTCCTTGCAGAGCAATTGAAACGAGAAAAGCTCAATATCAAAATGAGCTATAATAAAATTGTTCACGTAAATCAAGGCCGTCAATTACTCGACCAATTCAACAATCTCTATAATAATGATCTCAATGTGCTGGTTTTCAATTTTGTGGATATGCTTTCGCATGCCCGCACCGACTTGCAGATGATTAGAGAATTGGCTGCGGATGAGTCTGCTTATCGCTCACTTACGCTATCTTGGTTTGAGCATTCACCGCTTTTGGAGGCTTTGAAAAGGATTTCCGAAAAGGGGCACAAATTAATAATTACTACGGATCATGGGACTATTCGCGTGAAAAAGCCTTATAAAATCATTGGTGATAAAAACACAAACACCAACTTGCGATACAAACAAGGCAAAAATCTTGGCTATGACAAAAGCGACAAAGTGATTGCTGTACAGAGACCAGATGATTTTCACTTGCCAAAAATGAATATTTCTACTACCTATGCTTTTGCTACTTCTGACTATTTTTTCGCTTATCCAAATAATTACAATTACTACGTCAATTACTATAAGGACACATTCCAACACGGAGGAATTTCGCTAGAAGAAATGATAATTCCTGTTATTTCTTTATCTTCGAAAAAATAGACACAATTCGAATTTGAAGATTATTTGTAGGGATTTGACTGAGCTGGAAAAGACCGCTCTCGAAATCATTAATCATATTGGTTCTAAGGGAGTTTGGCTCATCGAAGGTCAAATGGGAGCGGGAAAAACTACTCTTGTAAAAGCACTTTGCAAAAAGCTAGGAGTAAAAGATACAGTAAATAGCCCCACATTTTCGATTGTAAACGAATATGAAAATGGAGCAGGAGAACCAATCTATCACTTCGATTTCTATCGCATCAAAAATCTTGAAGAGGCAAAGGACATCGGATTTGAGGAATATTTGTACTCCGGAGACTTGTGCCTAATTGAATGGTCATCTTTAGTGATAGAACTGATTGACACTCCTCATTGGAGGATAGACATTCTGGTAAATGATGATGATGACAGTCGAATCATAACCTTAACCCAAAATGACTGAGAAGAGCACCAAAAGCCCAGGTATTTTCACTCCAAGTGAAAGTTATATTACGCAAGAAAAACTTTTGGAAGTTAAGCTTCAAAAAGGAAAACTTGTAATAGGTATTCCAAGAGAAACGGCACTGCAAGAAAATCGAGTGGCGCTGACTCCAGAAGGAGTTAAAGTGTTGACCTTAAATGGTCACAGAATTGTATTCGAAACTGGAGCAGGACTCACCGCTAAGTTTTCGGACAGAGAATACAGTGATGCTGGAGCACAAATAGTTTATTCCGCTAAAGAGGCTTTCGAAGCAGAAGTTGTTTTAAAAGTAGAACCTCCTACTTTGCCAGAAATAGAATTGATGCAGCAAGGAGGCACCCTTATTTCTGCAATGCAAATGGGAAATCTCAGTGCAAATTATCTTGAAGCTCTTTCTCAAAAACGGATTACAGCTATTGCCTATGAACTGATTCAAGACAAAGTAGGTGGAATGCCTCTAGTAAGAGCGATGTCTGAAATAGCGGGCAGTATGTCTATGCTTATTGCATCCGAATATTTGAGTAATGTGAAAAGCGGGCAAGGAATTATAGTAGGCGGAATCACTGGTGTGCCACCAACTAATGTACTAATAATTGGAGCAGGTACTGTAGGTGAATTTGCCGCAAGAGCAGCATTAGGACTTGGTGCGGAAATTAGAGTTTTTGATAATCATTTATATAAGCTGAGACGCATCAGGCATCTGCTGGGACAAGGTATTTCTACCTCAACTATTGATTCAATCAATTTAGGGAAAGCCTTGAGGGAAGCTGATATTGTAGTTGCTGCATTAAGAGCCGAAAAAGGGAGAAACAGAATCGTGATTACTGAAGAAATGATTGCAAGTATGAAGTCCGGTTCGATCATGATAGATGTAGGAATAGACCAAGGTGGCTGTGTAGAAACATCCGAACTTACAACCCATGAAAAACCAGTTTTTGTAAAGCATGGAGTGATCCACTATTGCGTTCCAAATATCGCATCTAGAGTAGCCAGAACAGCAACAACTGTGATAAGCAATATATTCGCACCCATTCTATTACAAGCGGCTGACAATGGTGGAATTAATGAATTCATTCATACGCATAAGTGGTTTATGAAAGGTATTTACATTTATAAAGGTACACTTACCAATGAGCCATTAGCGCAAAAATTCAATATGAGATTTAAAGATTTGAGTTTGCTTTTGGCAGCGCGGTATTAAGCTGGAATAGTTTTCCTCCCGCTGACATTGTTTTGATTGTATATCTAGTCGATTTTGTGGTTCTTTTTCAAAATTTTAAATCTATGAGAAAATCCTTAACCTTTATTTTAATATTTTTTAGCTTTTATATAGCTCAATCTCAAAGTGTTTATTATCCCGAGCGTTTTGAATGGCAACGTAGAAATGCTTCTGAACTTGGTTTCAATCAACAAAAATTGAATGAAGCAATAACATTCGCTCAAGAGAATGAAATTAATGCTCCAAGAGATTTGGATATTTATCTTAACGGTAGAGTAGGAGAGCCTTATAATGAAATGGTTGGCCCTGTTAAGGCGCGTGGGCCTATGTCGGGCTTGGTGGTGAAAAATGGCTACATAGTAGCCGAATGGGGCGATTTGGAAAGTGTGGATATGACTTTCAGCGTTACCAAAAGTTTCCTTGCAAGTGTGGTAGGTGTGGCGTATGACAAAGGCCTTATCCGCAATGTGAATGATAAAGTAAGGGCATATTCTCCTTATGGTGAGTTTGACTCAGAGCATAATGCTAAAATCAGTTGGGATCATTTGCTTAGGCAAACTAGCGACTGGGAAGGCACACTTTGGGGCAAGCCCGATTGGGCAGATAGACCTGCGGGAAGAGTGACAGAAGCGATCATCAACAGAGAGCGATTTGAACCTGGAACAACGTATAAATACAACGATTCTAGAGTTAATGTACTTGCGCTTGCAGCCTTGCACGTTTGGCGCAAGCCACTGCCAATGGTACTTCGAGAGCATATAATGGATCCTATTGGAGCATCAAATACATGGCATTGGGAAGGCTATCACAATTCATGGGTAAATATCGACGGCATCAAAATGCAATCAGTAAGTGGTGGTGGACACTTTGGAGGCGGAATGTTTATTAGTGCCTATGATCAAGCCCGTTTTGGCTACTTAACTCTGCGAAACGGCAAATGGAAAGATCAACAAATCTTATCAGAAGAATGGCTCGATATGGCCAGAACACCAACTCAAGTGCAGGAGGATTATGGATTTATGAATTTCTTCCTTAATACAGGTAAAAAGCGCATGCCAGCAGCACCAGAATCTGCATTTTTCCATTTAGGTGATGGAGCAAATGTGGTGTATGTAGATCAAGAAAATGATTTGGTAATCGTTTTGCGTTGGGTGAATTCAGGCAAAATGGGCGATGTAATTGGCAAATTCTTAGAAGCCCAAAACTAATACAGAAAAGGCGGGAGGGTAAGTCTTCCGCAATAAGAAACTTGAAAATGGATGGCATTTGGTTTGTCATCCATTTTTTATTCTATGCCATTTTACTTTTCCCAATTCAGCTTTGAGGATCGAAAGGAATAAATCAACCTCCCGCAAATGAGAGCGGAATGATAAGCAGGCAAAGCGTAGGTGAAATTGCTTATGAATTTGAGTTGATGAAATAAATATTCTACCATCAGAATGGATGCCTTTCAATATAGCTTTGTTTATGGAATCATTATTTCCATCTGCTACATTTAAGCGAAAAGTAAATACACTCATTTGCGGATAAGGGCCCATTTCAAAACCCATTTCCTTCACCTGTTGATAGCAATATCGAGTAAGCCAAAGTTTCTCCTCTAATGCGGCTCTAAATGGAGCAATCCCATGCAATTTCAATGGTAGCCACATTCGTAAGCCACGAAAATGCTTACTCAACTCGGGCGAAACATCAGCCGGTGAATATTCCAAATTGAAGTCTTTGGAATCTTGCATATAATTGGCTTCGAAGGTATGCGCCGCCAATAATTTGTTTAGATCTTTCACTACAATCATCCCAAGTCCATAGGGTAGAAATAATCCTTTGTGCGGATCTAAAATCACCGAATCCGCCATTTCGATTCCTTTCATTACCGCTCGACCATGCTCGGTAAGCATAAAAAACCCGCCATAAGCAGCATCGATATGAAACCAAAGCCCATGTTCCTTCGATATATGACCAATTGCGGCTAATGGATCAACTGCACCAACATCAGTTGTGCCAGCAGAAGCGATAACCATAAATGGATTGAGTCCATTCGCTTTGTCATCAATAATCAGTTGGGTAAGTTTTTCGGTATCGATTCGGAACTCAGCATCAAGTGGAATATGCCGTATGATACATTCCTCCAGGCCACTGATTCTAATAGCTTTGGGTACGCAATGATGAACTTGCTCTGATAAATAGATGACCGTTTTTTCTAAATCCTTGCCCTTAATTTTATGCGCATGTCTGGCGGCAGTAATTGCGGTAAGGTTTGCAATGCTTCCACCTGTGGTAAGGTTTCCACCAAAATTACCTTGATAGCCAATCAATTTTCCAACCCAATTGATAAGCGTATTTTCTAAACGTATGGCGCCAGGCGCTGCATAGAAAATCCCTGCATAGCGATTGGTCACAGCTGCTAAATAGTCGCCTATGGCTGCTCCAAATACTCCACCTCCTGGAATATAGCCAAAATGCCCGCCTGACGCCGCATTAATGCCAGATTGCATTACTTCTTGATGGTAGGTATTCAGAATATTGGGTAATTCTATGCCACTTTCGCCTACTTCAAGCGCTGGGATCGCGCCTCTATTTTCGTAGCCTTGTTGATAGAAGGCCTTTTCGTCTGGCAAGTTATTTAAGAACTGATCGGTATATGAATGGAGCTTAGTATGAATATCCTCCCGCTGTGTTTGGTCGATTTCTAATGGAAAACTGGCAAGTTGAAAGTCTTCGATTTTAGCCTTTATTTCTTCGAGATTATGCATAGATTTTTACCTTACAGCCTGCTAAAGTCTGTAATGTTGAGGATTGTTCAAAGGAAATTATTGTGAGAAAAGGTTAGAAGGTTTTTAAGCAAAATGAGCCTAAAATAATTATTCAGTTACTTCCACACCCTTCCAAAATGCTACCCGATCTTTGATATTCTGGGCTGCGTCTTTTGGTTCTGGATAATACCATGCTGCATCCTTATTTTCTTTGCCATCTACTTGCACACTGTAGTAGGAGGCTTGGCCTTTCCAAGGGCATTTACTTTGGGTTGCGCTGCTAGTGAAATGTTGCTTCTTGATACTGTCTTTGGGGAAATAATGGTTTCCTTCTACCACTACTGTGTCATTACTTTCTGCGATTACTTGTCCGTTCCAAATTGCTTTCATGATTATTTCTTTATTTAAAAACTACAGCTAGCCCAAATCGTTCAGATTAGGTTCAAATTAATAGTCCACCAATTTTATTTGCTGCTTGCAAGCCCAAAACCTTGGGAGCTGGAATATTGGGATTAGTTTTGCATTATGAATTTACTTTCGGCAGAATCACTTTCAAAAAGCTTTGCATTCAAACCACTTTTTGAAGAATTATTTTTTGGAATAGAGGAGGGCGAGAAGATCGCTTTATTGGGAAGAAACGGCTCAGGCAAAAGTACGCTTCTCAAAATATTGGTTGGCAAGCTTGATGCAGATAAAGGCAAAGTTGCTATCCAAAAAGAAACTCGTGTGGCCTATGCAGGTCAGGAGCATGATTTCGATGAAAATGACACAGTATTAGAGGCACTTTTTTCGCATACGGATAATCCGGCAGTGCAAGCTGTGAAGGATTATGAGCATTTGATGTCCATTTCTTTTGATACTCCCGGCCATGCCGACGATTTGCAAGAAGTAATGAATAGGATGGATAGTTTCCAAGCTTGGGATTTGGAGAATCAGATCAATGTGATACTGGGTAAGTTGGGCTTGAGTGACTTGGAAGCAAAAATTGGGACCTTATCTGGTGGTCAAAAAAAGCGGGTAGTTTTAGCCTCTGCACTAATCCAGCAGCCTGATTTGCTGATACTGGATGAGCCAACCAATCACCTTGATTTGGAAAGCATCGAATGGCTGGAGGAATATCTTTCTAGAGCCAGACTTGCATTATTGCTTGTAACTCACGACCGCTATTTTATGGACAGGGTGAGTAATAGGATATTGGAATTGGATCAAGGTCAGATTTTCAAATATGAAGGTAACTATGCCTATTATTTGGAGAAGAAAGCAGAGCGGGAGGCAATGGATGCGGTGATGCTGAACAAGGCCAAAAACCATTATAAGCAGGAATTGGAATGGATGCGCCGCCAACCAAAAGCCCGAACTACCAAAGCCAAATATAGAATCGACGCCTTTGAAGACGTGAAATCTAAAGTGAAGGGAGCAGCGGGAGCTACAGAAGAGCTTGAACTTCAATCAGGCATGGAGCGAATGGGCAAAAAAATACTCGAAGTAGAGAAAATTACCAAAGCCTTCGATGGGACACAGATTGTTAATCCATTTAGCTATGTATTCCAAAGAGGAGAGCGGATAGGCTTAGTTGGGCCAAATGGTACAGGTAAGTCCACATTTTTGAATATGCTCACAGGGCAATTGAAACCTGACTCTGGAGTGGTAGATAAAGGTTCTACTATCAAATTTGGCTATTTCAAACAAGAGGAAAAAAGTTTTATCCTTAGCCAAAGGGTAATAGATCACGTAAAGGAAATTTCTGAAAATATAACCCTTGCCGATGGGCGGGAGGTTGGTCCAGGTAAGTTTTTGGAGTTATTTCAATTCTCACCCGAGCGTCAATATACGCCTATTGAGAAATTGAGCGGAGGAGAGAAAAAGCGATTACAATTGCTGGATATATTGGTTACCAATCCAAATTTCCTAATCCTGGATGAACCTACAAACGACTTGGATTTGCCAACACTTCAGATATTAGAAGAGTTTTTGGCTGGTTTCAAGGGCTGTTTAATTATCGTATCTCACGACAGGTACTTTATGGATCGCTTGGTCGATCACCTGTTTATATTCGAAGGCGAGGGTGTAATCCGTGATTTCCCTGGCAACTATACAGAATATCGTGAAAGCTTAAATGAAAAAAGTAGTAAACCTGAAGCTGCGGAAATAAAAAAGGTCAATACGCCTACTCCTGAAGTGAAAGAGGCAAAAGCTCCAGCGGAAAAGCTTTCTTATAAAGAGAAGGTGGAGATGGAAGGCCTTGAGAAGGAAATCGCAAAGTTGGAAGCTGAAAAGTCCGATCTTGAAAATAAGCTTTCCTTAGGTAAAGGAAGTGTGGAGGAATTGGTGAAATGGGGAAAGAAATTGAATGAGGTAAATGAAGGTCTAGAAACGAAGGAATTAAGATGGCTTGAACTATCTGAAAAAAATTAATAGACTAATGAGTGTTTAATTACGTACTAATCATTAATGCAATTCGTTTAATTCTCGGATTTGCATTCAATTTTTTTAAACTCTAAAACACACTCAAAATTTTTTACCTATGAAACTGAAAAATCTGATTTTAATTGTTGGCTTGATGGTAATATCAAGCGTAACATTTGCTCAAGTAAATATCGGCCCGAAAATCGGTGTTAACTCAAGTAAAATTACATTTAAGGATAATGTGGACAATGTAGAAGAAGGTGATGCCTCATTTGGATTTCATGCAGGTGTATTTGGCCGAATCGAAATAGGCAGTTTTTATCTGCAGCCAGAGGTGCTTTACACTTCGGCAAGTGGTGAGATTCAATTTAAAGATGATCAATTAGGAAATCAAGTACGTGCTTATGAGTTCAACCGTATTGATGTACCTATCCAAGTTGGTTATAAGTTTGGTGAAGTATTTCGAATCGGTGTGGCACCTGTTTACAGTATTTTGCTGAGCGACTCTGAGCAAGGTGATACTGGTTCCCAAATGACATTGAAAAACTCAAACATTGGCTATCAAGCTGGGATTGGTTTTGATATTGCAAACATCGTGTTGGATTTGCGTTACGAAGGCAATTTAAGTGGAGTAGGAGACAAGTTTTTAGGAGCAGATACTGATCAAAGATTAAATCAGTGGACACTCGGTATTGGTCTTAAGATATTTTAAATCAAAAATTACGACAAAAAATTAGCCTCATCTGGAATCCAAATGAGGCTTTTTAATGCCTAGTAATCAACCTCCCGCTTTTCTTGCGTGGTCAATTAATTGTTAATTAACGAATCACTTTCACATCAAAAGCATTTGGACCTTTCGGACCCATCTCTACTTCAAATGTTACCTGATTGTTCTCTTTAATCTCCTCGGTAAGGCCGTTTGCATGTACAAAAATACTTTCCTGAGTTTCATGATCTTTTATGAAACCGTATCCTTTTGCATCATTGAAAAATGTAACAGTGCCCTTCCTGATGGTTTCCATTGGCTCTAAATCTTCCTGCTTTGGAACGCCAATTACTATGTCTTCTGACTTGAAAACAGTTTTCTTTTTCTTTGGATCGGGTGGGGTAGAAGTAATGTTGCCGTCTTCATCGACATAGGCAATCATATCTTCAAAACTTTGCTCCTGCTGATTGGCTTTTTTCTCTTCTTTTTTCTCTTCCTTTTCTTTGCGCTTGCGAAGTCTCTTTTTTTCTTTTTCTTTCTTGCTGAATGTTTCTTGCGATCTGCCCATAAACAAATTTTAAAGGTGAATATTGACCGATTTTCACAAAGACACCACTAATCTTTCAGCCAATACGAATGGAGGATTTCGCAGAAAATTACATCTGCGTTTACAAAGGTACGAAAAGAAATCTGATTCCAAATTTGCTTTCACAATTTCATGTAGCTTTGAGCCTTATTTGCAATAATTTAACAAAGGAATACGCTTTTTGGCAACGCACCCTCCTGTGTAGAATTAACATGTCAATCTGTTTTAGTATTAGTGGATGGGTGACCCAACTAAATCTATTGAAAATTCTCCCTTTGACTGAAGATTTATGTGAATTCTATGGATTTATTCATTTTGATCTATAAGTAATGGGTTTTTCATTAAAGCAATATTATTTAGAATGATGACTCCTTTCTCGGTTTTGTCGAAAATGAATTTAATCTCACTCAATTTACCCCATTCGAAAAGTGGATTTTTCGTGCTTAAAGAAGAAAGTGGGAGGTAAAAAGAACTAAACACGGCTTCCGAATTAGGATTACTACTCATAAAGTCCAGCTTCATTAAGTTCTTCTCAATTTGAGGTTGCAGATAGGAATATTCACTTAGCAAGGTGCTTACAATTTCACCATTCCGATCAGTCAATTGAATGGTAAAGTCAATGGGCTCTTTCTTTTTATCTTCATCATCCTCTTCGCTTTCATCATCTTCTGCATCCTCTTTACCTTCATTACTCTCATTTGCATTATCACCCTCGTCTTCCTCATCATTTGCATTCTTTTCAGATTTCTTTTTCGGATGGGAAGCATTCTCAGCGGCATCTGCCAACAGAAAGCCCAAAGTCTCATGCTTGATAGAATCTAAAACCATTGAGTCTGGAAGTGCGATTGTGTAAGTTCCTATCAGCGTATCAATTTCTGAAAAATCCCAACCTAAGTAAGCGGCTTTGCTGTTTTGGTTGCCATAAGACATTTTGATAAGTTGCTCTTTAAATTTGCTAAGCTTATCGGCAATAATTTTCCCTCCCGCTATTGTTGTGGTAGATAGATCAATGTCCTCCTCATAATTGGCCAAATACGTAATTCCCGATTGCTCATATTGTGATAAGTAGATATTTTCTGGAAGCCAATTTTTTCCCAATCTATGGTCTGCAAATAGCGGTTGATAAGCTTTATCTTTCTTCAGGGTAGTCTCCAAAAAGGCACTTATATATACTTTGGCTACTTTTTGCTGGTCTTCCTCGGAAATTAATTGCTTGAGATTGAATAAATTGATGAATGGAGATCCGCCATCTTTATTACCCCAAGTGGAATTGAATTGCCCATGATTGGCTTTATAAATGTACAGACCAGCTTTGAACCCATCATAATCTTCAGAATATTTTAGTCGGTGAAATTGCTTCAAGGAACTATACGATTGCACGTCCATATCATGCGAACCATGCAATAGGAGATAGTTCACGTCTTCGATCGGCGTTGGGACATTGCTAGGCGTATATTGCCCATCTACGGGCGCAATTCCCACAATGCCACGAATATTAAAATTGAAATCGAATTTTTCTAAGCCATTATCAGGATGGAACGGGAGCCTATTAAATGAAGCTGCAACTGCTACAGCTTCACCTCCTCTAGAGTGCCCAATCAAAGCAATTTCATCCATATTTACCTTGTTGTAAAATAGGCTGGTACTATCAGCATTCCACTTTCTCCATTGCTCTAGGTGCTTCAATAGCAACCATCCTCTTGCGCCATTTTCACCTGATAACCCTTTCGGAATATCTGAAAAACTGCTATTGAGGAAGTTCTCGTCTATAGAGGCGAAAATGTATCCTCTACTAGCTAATAGCTCACCCAAATAGCCATAGCCTCCATCGGAATAATCTTGTGCCAAATGATTACCATGGACAATAAGCACAAGCGGAAAATTGCCTTCGCCTTCGGGATACCAAACTCGTGCATTTAGCGGCAATGCATCCTTGTCGAAACCAAAATATTTTGTGCGCAATTTTCCAGTAATTCCACTCCATGAAGTAAGCAGATTACTACCATCTACTGAGTCTGTTTTGATGCTTACCTTCTCCGCAAATTCTTCTCGGTTTTTATCATTTCCACTACCATAAGTTAGGTATTTGAAGGTATATGAGCCTTGCGACGAGGGATCTTCCAGCAGCAAAGGTTCAGGAGTAAATTCGCCAAAATAAGCTGCATTTATTGGGGCGTCTGTTTCTTTTCCAGTATAGAAATACCAGATTGTAATGGTGAGTAATCCTGCAAATCCAATAACTGTACTCGCGCTAATTAAGATCTTATTGAGCAGTGTGTTTTTCTTCCAATCGCGCTTGATCAGTAGCCAAATGCCACCACCTAGTAATGATGGAAGAATGATAAATGCAGCAAGAAAACTCAAGGTAATTTGCATGCCACCCACAAAACTGAAAAAGGTAACCAGAATAGTGAAAAACAGGGCTCTTCTATATAAAGTCGGTAATTCGCCAAGTTTTTTAATCAAATAATTGATCAATAATGCACTTAGAAAGAGAACTAAAAACAATCCCAGTGCGAAAACAAAAGTGATAATGAAGCCTAATGGTCGAATGCTTTGTAGCGGGAGGATTAGAAAGACAAGACATGCAAAAATCAGCATTCCTATAGCTGCGCCCTTCATGGCTTTTTTGCCAGGACTTAGTAAGGATACAAGTTTTTTAAAGCCGAATTTGAGCTTTTTGAAAATTAGTTTAGCTTTCATGTGGAGGTACGTTCATGGTTAATTTTCAATATAAGGTCTTTTTTTCTTTTTTGAATAAAGAATTGCAAGCTATTTTATTGAATGCTGGAATAGCCTATTTGCTTTATTTTATTGAGCCTATTCACTCATTTCTTTCTATTCAATCTTACTATTATTTGTGGGCTAAATGAAATTTGACTTTTATGATTTGTGGATGCCACATCTTTTCCAGATTAGGATTGTGTAATTAGGAGATATTAATGCTCGAAATACGTGAGCCAGCTCTGCGCTAGCTTTTTGTTCACGCTGCTTAACCTTTGCCCGAATGTGATGGGTGAGATTGAGATCTTTTTTCAAAAATTTTTAAAGAAAATGAATTTTCTTGTACCTTAATAATTCTTTAAACCTAACCTATCATGAACAGAATCTCTATTACTCTACTACTCACAACACTTATTTTCCTTTCATTAAATGTGCAAAGCCTTAAGGCTCAATCTAATCAAAAGGAAATGGCTGCTCAGGTAGCCAATGGGCTTAAATTAAGGGGGATTGGCCCGGCATTAATGGGCGGAAGAATTGCGGATATCGCTGTAAATCCCATCCATTCCAGCACGTGGTATGTAGCTGTGGGCTCTGGGGGTTTGTGGAAAACTACCAATAGCGGCACCACTTGGACCCCAGTATTTGATGCGCAAGCTTCTTATTCCATTGGCACCGTAGTATTAGATCCTCAAAATCCAGAAGTAGTATGGGTAGGTACTGGAGAGAATGTTAGTGGTCGACATGTTGGTTGGGGCGATGGTGTTTACAAAAGCATGGATGGTGGTGCCACTTGGACACAGATGGGGCTAAAGAATTCGGAGCATATTGGTAAAATACTGATCGATCCAAGAAATTCCGACATAGTGTATGTAGCAGCAGAAGGCCCATTGTGGTCATCAGGCGGTGAAAGAGGCTTATACAAAACTATGGATGGTGGCAAAACTTGGAGTTTGGCTTTAGAGATAGATGAAGATACAGGGGTAACAGATGCGGAATTCGACCCTTCCAATCCTGATATTATCTATGCTGCGGCATATCAAAGAAGACGGAAAACTTGGGCCTTGCTTGGTGGTGGACCAAAATCGGGCATTTTCAAATCCATGGATGGAGGTAAGAACTGGAGACGTATCACCAAAGGCTTGCCACAAGCAGATATGGGAAAAATAGGCCTGGCGGTGACTCCCGCTAATCCACAATTGGTATATGCCACTATAGAGTCAGACAATTCCAATAAAGGATTCTACAGATCTGTAGATAAGGGCGAAAGCTGGGAAAAGCGCAATAGTTATATTTCAGGAGGTACTGGCCCACATTATTATCAGGAAATAGAAGCTTCGCCGAGCAATCCAGACTTAGTTTACCAAATGGATGTGTTTATACATGTGACCCGCGATGGAGGTAAAACATTTGATTATGGTGAAACGGGCAGAGGAAAACATAGTGATAATCATGCTTTATGGATCAACCCGACGAATGGGCTTCATTTGATAGTAGGAACGGATGGTGGTTTATATGAGTCCTTTGATGATGGAGCTACTTGGCGTCATTTCCCAAACCTCCCAGTATCACAATTTTACAAGGTAGGGCTCGATAATGCCGAACCATTTTACAATGTAGTATTAGGAGCTCAGGATTTAGGTACATTAATCGGCCCTAGCAGAACTACCAATATAGAAGGCGTAAGAAATCAAGACTGGTATGTGCCCTTAGGGGCAGATGGTTATGATGCAGCCTTTGATCCTGAGGATCCGAATATTGTGTATATGGAAATTCAGGAAGGGCAGCTACATCGCCATAATAGAACCACAGGTGAGGTATTGAATATCCAGCCACAACCTGGAGCAGGTGAGCCCGCCAATCGCTGGAACTGGGATAGCCCTATACAAATAAGCCCACATGATCACAAAACACTATATTTTGGATCTCAGCGAGTATGGAAAAGCACTGATCGAGGGAATTCTTGGACGGCTATTAGTGGAGATCTTACAACCAATACAATCCGATATGAACTGCCCATGATGAACAAGGTGCCAAGCATCGATGCCTTGTATGATAATGGCGCAATGTCTAAATACGCCACACTTACCACAATTTCTGAGTCGCCCATCCAAGCAGGGTTGCTTTATACGGGGTCAGATGATGGCCTAATTTATATAAGTGAAGATGACGGAAATAACTGGAGAAGGAGCGCTAGTTTGCCTCAAGTTCCAGCACTTACCTTTATCAATCACATTCACGCCTCTTCTCATGATGTCAATACCGTGTTTACTGTAGCCGATGGACATCAATTGGGAGATTACTCTACCTATATCTTCATGAGTACAGATAAAGGGAAATCTTGGCGGTCCATTGCCGGAGATTTGCCTACCAATACCCTTACTTGGGTAATTAAGCAAGATCATGTCGATGAGAAATTACTATTTATCGGCACAGAGTATGGCTTGTATTTCTCAGTGAATAAGGGGGTAAATTGGACGAAACTGCATGCAGGAGTTCCAACCATTCCATTTAGGGATATTGAATTGCATCCAAGAGATAATGATTTGGTGGGCGCAAGCTTTGGACGTGGCGTTTACATTTTGGATGATTATTCTCCATTGCGAGCAATTAATCAATTGGTGCAAAAAAGCTCAAATGTAGTTTTGCCCGTAAGAGATGCCTGGTGGTATGTTCCTAGTGTGCCGATGCAAGCCAAAGGGATGCCTTCCCAAGGTTCAGATAGTTTTGTTAGTGAAAATCCACCTTTTGGTGCCGTCTTCACCTATTACCTGCAAGAACTTCCTCAAACAGAGAAGGCACAGCGAAGAGAAAAAGAGAAAACCATAAATGAGCAGAAAAATGACATTCCATTTCCAGGCTGGGAACAATTGAGGAGGGAGGCCATGGAAGAGGAGGCGAAAGTGATGCTATTAGTACAAGATATGGACGGTGAGCCTATTCGGTGGATAGAAGGAGTCTCAAGGAAAGGCTTACACAGGGTAAGTTGGGATTTAAGGTTAGCTCCACCCAATCCTATCAACCTCACGGTGCCAGATTTTCAACCTCCATGGGCCAGCGATCCTGAAGGGCCTTTGGTAGCACCGGGCACTTACAAGGTTTCGCTTTATGTGTTGAATAATGGTAAACTGGAACAACAAGGAGAAGCACAAGAGTTTACTGTTAAAGCAGCCTTCCCGAGCGGTAATAACTATGAAGAAATTGCGGCTTTCAAAAAGCAAACTAGTGATCTTTACAGAAGGACATCCAGTGCGGCCAGTCAACTAAATGAGGCCAACGAAAAGCTGCGTTACACTAAGGCGGCCTTAACAAAGACACCTGATGCTTCTGCCGAGCTATTTGCAAAATGGTCTGAGCTTAATAATAGGCTGTATAAATTGAGAATTGCCTTGACAGGTGATAGGGTTCTTCAAAGTAATAATGAATCTACCGGCCCTTCCATTACAAGTAGGGTTGGAGCTGTGATTTATGGGCATTGGAGTACCACTGAGCCACCTACAGCTACCTACAAAACAAGCATTGATATCGCTCAAAGAGAGTTTACGCAGTATTTACAAGATGCTGCAGCCTTTTTTAATCAATTAGCAGATTTTGAAAAAAGCTTAGAAGATGCAGGCGCACCTTACACGCCTCACAGAAAAAAGGATTAAAATTTTTATTGGCAGAAGGCGCGCTGAAATTAAAATATGAGCGTTGTTTTCAAGCATAATACTGTAAAATGGTAGTGACTTTTATGGTGACTTTTACTTTGTTTTGTTATGGTTAAAATACACAATAAAGCCAAAAATGTACTTAGCTCCGTTTATTCCATGAAATTCATAGGTTTTAGATATCTACTTATAAATATTAATTCAATGATGAGAATTCTTTTAATCGTTGGATTGAGCCTTATACTGCTGCCTACAACTGCTCATGCTCAGAAAGCTGTAGAGCGATATGAAAATGGTGAAAAAAAGTATGAAGGCAGAACCAAGGATGGATTAAAGGTCGGTACACATACCTATTGGTTCGAAGATGGTGGTAAGAAGCGGGAGGAAAAATACGATGCGCAAGGCAAATTGATTTTGATAAGAGAATGGAATGAGTATGGTGAACTTTTAAGTAAGGAAAATCCTGAAAAAGTAAATGAATTGCTAAGAACTCAGCAGTTTAATCAAGTGCAATGGACAGAGGTGAAAGGAGGGGTGAGCATTAATAAGGTAAAAGGTGAGCTAGTGGTAGAGCCAATACCTGGGATGAATAATATGATTGTTCACTATGCTAGTTACTTAGCCGACGGCACTGAATTAGATAGCTCGTTTAGAACAAAATTACCTATTTCAATTGATCTAAATATCAAGAAATTAATCGACGGATTTCAAATGGGTTTATCATACTTCCATCAAGGTGATTCTGGTTTTATCAAGGTGCCTGCTCATTTGGCTTATGGAGTAGATGGAACAACCAATGTGCCACCCAATTCTACTTTGATCTTTCAGGTTCTTGTGCTTAAGCGTGGTGAGTGATCCTTTAATTGTTCTTTTTCTGTCGATTATAAATAGGCTTTATTTTAAAAATTTATTGAAATCTTTTAAGCCCTGCTTGC
>CAZRBW010000008.1:0-83075 GCA_964598395.1 uncultured Roseivirgaceae bacterium | reverse complement strand
CAAGTAATTCTAATTTTTCTGGATGATGTTCACTTAAAATTAATCCTCTCATAAAACACAATTTTTGATAAGGCTAAGATATAAAAGGAAAGCGGGAGGTTAGGTGTGGCTTTTATATTCTATTTGCTAAATCCAGATTAGGGAAGCAACAATATTTTAATTAAATCTTTATTGTATTAAAAATATTTGATTTATTGTAGTATTAATGAGTTTTTCTATTCCCTATTAAGCAACTTAATATCAAATGAAATATAGTATTTCCTTTCTTCTTGCATTTGGGTTTTCTCTTGTGCTATTCTCCTGCGGTGAAAATAATCAAGCTGATGTTGTTAATTTAAGTAAAAAATATAAGCTGACCATTTCAGATTCAGTGATCATAAATGAATTATCGAACATAACATTATTTGCTATAAATCAAGAAGATGAGAAACTCTTGATTCAAAGTCGAGGAGGAATATTCATTTATAATTTCGAAGGTGAAGAATTGTTAAACTTTAATCCATATGTAGACGGGCCAAATTTCATTGGGCCGATAAGTATTGATTGGGAGTTTTATGGACGAGATAAATTAATAGTATATGGATTAATGTCGAATTATATTTTCTCAAATACAGGAGAGCGATTATCAAAAATTGATTATCCTGGAGATATGTGGGGGGCAACCTTGCCGAAATACAATCAAAAATTTTTATATCCTTTCGTTTCTAATAATCAATTAAAACTATTAACCTTTTTTCCAGCTATTCTTGGGCAAGACCGCAGAACACAAGCATATTTCGATTCTCTCACGCATGCATATGTGTATGATTTCCAAAATGGAACTGTAGACCCAGTGATGTATAAAGCAACTGACAATGTGTATCGAACTGAAAATGGCTATCTTGATGATGGCTTACCAATACCCAAAAAATTTAAAGATGATTTATTTTTCCTTACTTACCTTCAAGACAAGTTCATTTACTTAGTAAATGCTTCCAAGGATGAAATAATCAAGAAAATTGAAATTCCTGCCGAATATCAACCAATTCATACTTCAGCTGAATTTGACTCAAAAGAACAACCTGATATTAGAAGGCAAAATGCTCGAATTTTTGCGGTTGATGATAAATTTATCTTGAGAACTTCAACTGAAATTCCTGAATTTGTGCTTAAGGAAATAAGGACACAACGGGATTGGGAGAGATCTCAGGAATACCGAGACGCTCGAAATCTTTATATAAAATCAGATTACTTGGTTTTTGATGAAAATGGCTTCCTAGGTAAGATTGATGTTGATTTTAGTGAGTTTACTCCAAATTTTGTAAACTCCCAAAGCGGGAGTTTATGGACTAATGTGTATTTTAGAGATGAAAGAGATTATCACAAATTGGTTCAGCTAAAGCTTGAGGAGCAGTAATTGGCCAAATTAACTGTAGCAGTTTAGCCTAATTACTAAAAAGGCGATTCCCCAGGATTGTCCATATCATCAAAGCCATCAGGTAGATTCGCTCTGCTTGATAAAGTAACTGAGCCTAGTGGTTTTAAAGGTGCCGCGTAGGAAGTTTCCCAATCTGTAAACTTGGTGTATTTATCGATAAAGCGGAGGTTCACGGTATCTAGCGAACCATTTCTATGCTTTGCAATAATTACCTCAGCTAAACCATCTGTAGTTTCACCACTTTCAGTTTGAGTAAGTTTGTAGTATTCTGGTCGGTAAAGGAACATTACCATATCTGCATCCTGCTCTATTGAGCCTGATTCCCTCAAATCGGATAGTTGTGGGCGCTTTTCACCTCCACGATTTTCTACATTTCTACTTAGCTGTGAAAGAGCGATTACTGGCACATCCAATTCCTTGGCCAAGCTCTTGAGTGAGCGGCTAATCATGGCAATTTCTTGTTCACGGTTGCCACCACCACCTCGGCCAGTTTCGGCGCTCATCAACTGCAAGTAATCAATCACAATCAATTCAATATTATGTTGAGCTTTCAATCGACGACATTTCGCTCTAAGCTCTAGGATCGACAAAGCTGGAGTGTCGTCAATAAATAATGGCGCTGTGGCCAGTCTATTGCTTTTATATACTAATTGTTCCCATTCATGATCGGCAAAATTCCCTTTCTTGAGTTTTTCACTTGGCAATTCAGCTTCAGCAGATATCAATCTATTCACCAACTGTACGGATGCCATTTCCAATGAAAATATGGCAACAGGTCTTTTGAATTCTACAGCGGCATTTCGAAGCACAGAAAGTACGAAAGCAGTTTTACCCATACCTGGCCTTGCAGCAATAATCACTAAGTCCGAGCGCTGCCAGCCAGAAGTTACTCTGTCCAACATGGTGAATCCTGTTGGCACACCAGTAAGACCATCCTTTTGCTCTCGCTTGGTTTCAAGTTCATTTAAAGCTTGCTTAAAAAGCACACTCATATCCGCGTAGTTTTTACGGATATTGGATTCTGAAATCTGGAAAAGCGATTGCTCCATTTTATCTAGCAAAGTGAAAACATCAGTGGTGTCTTCATAAGCATCCCGTTGAATCTCGCTCGAAATGTGGATAAGTTCGCGCTTGATAGATTGCTCTGTGATAATACGGGCGTGGTATTCAATATTGGCAGCAGACTGCACTTTGGAGGTAAGCTCGGTAATGTAATATGCTCCTCCCGCCAATTCCAACTTACCATCTTTTCGCAGCTGATTTGTTACGGTTAGTAAGTCAACTGGCTCACTGTTATTGAATAACTCAAGGATTGCAGAATATACAGCTTGGTGGGATTCTTTGTAAAAACTCTCAGGCTTTAATATCTCAATTACCTGAGATACAGCATCTTTCTCAAGCATTAACGCACCAAGCACAGCTTCTTCCAAATCTAGGGCTTGGGGCGGCAATTTTCCCAATCCTAAACTAGGCTCTAAACCCAACCTGCCCTTTTTTCTTTGGCCAAACCTATTGCTAGAAGCGAAATTCTCTTTTTCCATATTTACAAATCTATCAGACTTAATCTCAAAGTTACCCACAAGTTTTAAGTATCTTTTCCACAGGTTTTACCATGCCCTCCCACAGCTTAAACGAATTATCCACATACTTATGCACAGCATTGGGTGGATAAATCTTAAATATAAATTTAGCCCATTCTACCTTATATTTCTCTGAAAACCTAGTCCATTTTATTCAGAAATAAGGAGGTAGATAAATGAATTTTGCTAGATTCTGAAATCCGAATTTTGACGAAGCAGAAATAATCAACCCCAATCTATATGCTATAATCTGATCTTGTAATTTGAACCATTCAGTAATTGTACTAATTTTGGTTAAATAATAAATTCCAATGCTGACAAAAGGAGATAAAGTACATTTCGTAGCAATAGGTGGTAGTGTAATGCACAATTTGGCTATCACCTTGGCTGACAAGGGTATAATAGTAAGTGGTTCGGACGATGAGATATTTGAGCCCAGCAAAAGCAGATTACTTGCCAAAGGAATTCTGCCTGATAAAGAAGGATGGGATGCCGCTAAAATAACAATGGACATAGCAGCGGTAATTGTAGGTATGCATGCAAAAGCAGATAATCCTGAATTACTAAAAGCGAAAGAACTCCAAATTCCGGTTTATTCTTTTCCTGAATTCATATTAAGCCAATCTGAGGATAAACAGCGGGTGGTTATTGCTGGCAGTCATGGCAAAACTTCCATCACAGCGATGATTTTGCATGTGCTTAATTTCCACAATCGGGAATTCGATTATTTGGTTGGAGCTCAACTAGAGGGCTTCCAAACAATGGTAAAATTAACAGACGCACCTGTGATCATTATAGAGGGCGACGAATACCCTTCTTCTCCCAATGATCAAACACCAAAATTCCTTAAATACAACCATCATATTGCCTTGATATCTGGAATTGCTTGGGATCACTACAACATATATAAAGATTTGGATAGCTATGTTAAGCAATTCGAACTGCTAGCTGATGCAACGCCAAAAGCTGGCTCCTTAATATACTCGGAAGAGGATTATATGGTAGATATCATCTGCAAAAAGGAAAGAGAGGATGTAACTTCAATTGCTTACAATATTCACAAACACGAGATTGTGAACCACCAAACTTTCCTTATCACTCCTAATGGCAAAGTGGAAGTTTTAGTTTTTGGAAAGCATAACATGCAAAATATTAGCGGCGCCAAAGCGATGGTTCAGCGACTAGGCGTAACAGAAGCTATGTTTTACGAGGCGATCAAAAGCTTTAACGGTGCTGCCCATCGTCTGGAATTGATGACTAAAAATGAGCATGCAAATGTGTATAAGGACTTTGCTCATGCGCCATCAAAAGTAAAAGCCACAACCGAAGCCGTAAAATCTCAATTTCCGAAAAGAGAACTTGTAGCAGTACTTGAGCTGCATACCTTTAGTAGTTTGAACAAGAATTTTATCGATCAATACCAAGGAACAATGAATGATGCTGATGAGGCGATTATTTACTTTAATCCTAAAACAGTTGAACATAAAAAACTTGAGCCCTTAACAGAACAAGAATTGAAAAAAGCATTTCAGCGGGAGGATATTAAGGTATTTACTGATGCTAATGAATTGAATACCTACTTGAATAGCCAAAATTGGAATAGTAAAAACCTTCTGATGATGAGTTCGGGGAATTTCAATAACTTAGATTTAACTAAACTTTCACAAGCAATTACTGCTTAAATTTTTCAGATGGCTTTAAAACTCAAAAACCCACTCGCAATTTTCGATTTAGAAACAACGGGAACGAATACTGTTACGGACAGAATAGTTGAAATTTCTATTGTAAAACTATTTCCAAATGGAACGCGGGAGGTTAAAACGCATAAAATCAATCCGCTGATACCTATTCCAATTGAATCTTCCCTTATTCATGGAATTTACGATGAGGATGTAAAAGATGCGCCTAGTTTCAAAATGGTCGCAAAAAGCTTACATCAGTATTTGCAAGGAGCAGATTTGGGAGGATTTAATGTAATGAAATTTGATATTCCTGTTTTAGTTGAAGAGTTCTTAAGGGCTGGGATTGATTTTGATATTAGCCAAAAAAAGATTGTTGATGCACAGCGTATTTTTCACATTATGGAAAAACGTACTTTGGGTGCAGCGTATCAGTTTTATTGCGGCAAACCACTAGACGGAGCACATAGCGCTGAAGTTGACACCTTGGCAACAGTTGATGTTCTACTTGCGCAAGTTGAGAAATACTTAGATCAAATGGCAGTAGATAATTTGGGAAATGACCTTGGAAAGATTACTGGCAATGTAGATGATCTCCACAACCTTAGCACAGGCAAATTTGTGGATTTGGCTGGTCGCTTTGTTTACAATGAAAATGATGAGGTAGTATTCAATTTCGGAAAGCATAAAGATAAGCTCGTAACTGAGGTACTACAAAAAGAAAGCTCTTATTACGAGTGGATGATGAAAGGAGATTTCCCAATGGATACCAAACGAAAGCTTACTGAAATAAGATTAAAGTCGATTCAATTTTAAACCATATAATCAGCTGATTTACAATAAAAAATGCCTGATAGAATTAAATCTATCAGGCATTTATTTTAATGAGTTTTGTAAGGATTTTCTACCAAACAAACCTTAGTGAAAGTGCGACACCTTCACCCCAAACTCCTTTGTAGCCAGCTACATTAAATTCAGGCTTATAATCTAATCCAATATTGATCGGACTATTTGGAATGGTATATTCTAAACCAAGAATTAAATCAAGACCCAAAACTGTAACATCTTCATTTCTATTACCCCAAGGTCTGCTATTATTGTTTTCTTGACCATCCCAAAAGCCAATGTGAGCACCACCACCGTAGTACCAACGAAGTCCTGGAGCATTTGCAATATCATTGTGAATTTCGTAAAGTCCAGTTACCATAAATCCACCCCAACGTGTATGCAAAATACCTTCTAAGGCTGCTTTGTCACTCACAAAATGTTTCACTGTAAGCCCTTGAGAAAACCCTCCTCTAAGACCAATACCTGTATTATAATCTTGAGCTTGGGTTGACATAGTGATAGCAAGTAATAAACCTGCACTAATTAAAATTGATTTTAACATCATAATAAAAATGGTTATAGGTGAAAAATTAATGACCTGTTTTATAAATTTTTAAACAAGTAAAAAATGAGATATAAAGTAATCTGAAGTTCAGATCTTAAATTATTAACAGTGTTTTGAAAATATCTCGGAGACAAATATCAGTTGAGATTCTGTAAAGATTTATCTAGTTCCCATATTAGACTTTCTATAATACTCCATTGCTTCTGGCATCCAAGCATTCAAGTCTTTTTGGCGTCGAGTTCCCGAAGGGTGAGTGGATAGAAACTCTGGAGGTGATTGTCCTCCAGCATTTTGCATGCGTCCCCAAAATGCCACAGTTTCTTGCGGATCGTATCCTGCCATAGCCATAAATATGAGACCTATTTTGTCAGCTTCTGTTTCTTGGTTTCTAGAGAAGGCCAGCATACCAATTTGAGAAAAACCACCTACACTTTGATATAAAATTTCTTTTGTAAGCGTTGGATTCTGACTCAAAGCCGATCCCAACATAGACATACCAAAATTCTGAATAAGTCCTTTACTCATTCTTTCTCCACCATGATTTGCAATAGCATGTGCCACTTCGTGACCCATTACAGCAGCTATACCTGCTTCATTTGCGCAAATTGGCAAAATACCGGTGTAAAAGGCTACTTTGCCTCCTGGCATACACCATGCATTCACTTCATCACTTTCAATTAGATTGAATTCCCATTGAAAATCGCTTAAGTAATTTGGCTGACCATTATCAATAAAATATTGCTCTGCAGCTCTTTTAATTCTGTCACCCACTCTCTTCACTTGAGCCGTTTGTGCGCTATTTGTGGATAATTTGCTTTCGTTTATTACTTCACGATAACTCTGGCTTGCAAGTGGGATAATTTCTGAGTTTGGAACAACATTTAATTGTTGGCGGCCAGTTATTGGCACAGTAGAACAGCCAACGGCTGCAAAAAGTAGGGTAATAATTATTACTAATTTCATCAGTTGAAAAAATTTCTCCAAATCTACTTCATCAATTAACATACCACTAATAAAAAGGAGGATGGATTATTGTAGATTCACCTTCAATTATAAGCAGAATTGTTAATTTTGCTTATTAGAAAATAATTTACCTCCATTTCTAAAAAAAACGAAGGTTAAAAAGAAATGGTGGTTGAATTTTTTACAAAACAATAGGCTTACAAAGTGAAATGAAAATAATAGCAATAGGAAGAAATTACGCTGCACATATAGCAGAGCTTAAAAATGAGAAGCCTACAGAGCCTGTGGTATTTCTCAAGCCAGATACGGCCCTATTAAGAAATAACGATCCTTTTTTCTATCCTGATTTCAGTAAGGATATTCATCACGAGGTTGAAGTGATAGTTAAAATAAGCAAAGAGGGTAAATTCATTGATCAAAAATTCGCTCATAAATATTATGACGAAATAGGTTTAGGTATCGATTTCACTGCAAGAGATATACAGCAAAAATGTAAAGAAAAAGGCTTGCCTTGGGAAAAAGCAAAAGCTTTTAACGGCTCCGCTCCTATTTCGGAGTTTATCCATAAATCGGAATTTGCCGATATTCAACATCTAAATTTCCACCTAGATATAGATGGTGAAACCCGCCAAAAAGGAAATACATCATTGATGCTACATCCTATTGATGAAATCATCTCATACGTCTCAAGGTATTTCACCTTAAAAAAAGGTGATATTATATTTACTGGAACACCCGAAGGAGTTGGTCCAGTTTCGATTGGTAATACCCTTACAGGATATCTGGAAAATCAAAAAATGTTTGAGTTTGAAATTAAGTAAACTACTAATTTTCGCACTACTATTCCCATTACTCACTTTGGGACAACAGTCTGTGCCCAATGCTTATTTTCAATTTCCTATACAGCCTGGGCAAATCAATTATCTATCTGGTAGCATGGGCGAGCTGAGAGCCTCACATTTTCATGCAGGCTTAGATATAAAGACCAATGGGCGGGAGGGTTTAAATGTGTATGCTTCCGCCGAGGGGTATATAAGTAGAATTAGAACTTCGACTTCGGGCTACGGAAATGCCATTTATATCCAACACCCAAATGGCTACACTACTGTTTATGCCCATTTGATGGAGTTTAAAGAACCAATGGCAACCTACGTCAGAAATGCCCAATATAGCCGAGAAAGCTTTGAAGTAGAACTTTATCCAAAAGTTGGAGAATTACCCATTACCAAAGGCCAAGTCATTGCGCTTTCGGGCAACACGGGCTCATCTGGAGGGCCGCACCTTCACTTCGAAATTCGAAATGCCAATCAATTTGTATTAGATCCTCTTTCCTATAAGTTTCAAGAAATCAGCGATGATATAGCGCCCATTGTTGAACGGTTTGCCCTCAGACCTATGGACATTCAATCCCGCGTGAACGATCAACATGCGAGAATGGACTTCCCAGCCCAAAGAGTTGGCAGCAATTACACATTTGCTAGCCCAATTGCAGTGAATGGTCTAATCGGAATTGAAATTCTTGCCCATGACAAATTAAATGGTGCCGCCAACAAAAATGGAGTGCATCAAATTGAAATGAAAGTTGATGGTAAAACGCATTTTAAACAGAAAATAGATAACATAAATTTCGATTTACAAAGACAAATTTTAGTTTTATCTGATTATGCAACAGCACAGCAAAAAGGTCAGCGATTCAATAAATTATATATTGACAAAGGCAACAAGCTTAACTTCTATTCAAATTTTATAGAAAATGGAATACTTACGATCACAAATGGAGAGACTAAAAATGTTGAGATAATATTGACAGATAGCTACTCCAATAGCAGCAAACTCTCCTTCCAGTTGATAGGCAAAGAGCCTAATGAAAGCATAAATGGCAACTTAATTGGTGCAGACAAAACAGTGAGCTTGAGAGGAGGTGTCCTGTCCATAATTGATAACAATCAGCAAGATGTTAATTTATTCGTGAAAGGAACTCCATACAATTTAAAGCCTTCTTATAGCAATTCCACTAAAGCCAATTATTTATGGGATTTGCGTTTTGGTATTCCAGATTCAATAAGGATTGGTGGTAAAACCATCCTCCCGCAAATTTCAGCAATGGTGCCAGCTAACAAAGCTTATAGCTACAGAGGACGTGGATTTACTATTCAATTTCCTGCAAATGCTGCTTTCGATGATTTTTATTTGACTGCAACTGAAAAAGATGGTATAATAGATTTAGGTGAAGACATCATTCCATTTCTAAATAGCTTCACTGTGAATTATACTCCAAGAAATGAAGTGAATAATAAAGCTAAAACTGCTATTTACGAAGTAAGACCAAATAGTAGATATTCATATATTGGTGGTACTTGGAGTGGAAATAGCATCTCATTTAATTCGAGAACATTAGGAAAATATACCTTGCGGGAGGATTTGATAGCACCACAAATTCAACAATTAAGTCTTACCAAGGATCTGATAAGTTTCCGAATAACAGATGATTTATCCGGTATCCGAAGTTTCAAAGCAACACTAAACGGAAAGTGGATTTTGATGAAATATGAATCCAAAAAGAACCTAATTTGGACTGATAATCCAGATCCAAATTTACCTTTTGCAGGTGATCTAGAATTGGTTGTAATAGATAATGCAGGGAATATTCAAACTTTTAAACATAAAATCTAAACAAATGGCACTACAAGTTGGAGACAAAGCACCGAATTTTAAGGGTGTAGATGAGGCAGGAAATGCAATTGCATTAGAAGATTTTAAAGGCAAAAAATTGGTAATGTATTTCTATCCAAAAGACAATACACCTGGCTGCACTGCACAGGCTTGTAATCTTAGAGATAACTATGATGCACTGAAAAATGCGGGATATGAAGTGGTTGGAATCAGCTCAGATAATGAAAAGTCACATCAAAAATTTATCGAAAAGCAAAATTTACCTTTCCGCTTAATTGCAGACGTTGATAAAAGCATTCATGAGCAATTCGGCACTTGGGTAGAAAAATCGATGTATGGTCGCAAGTATATGGGAACAGCTCGTACTACCTTTGTGATCGACGAAAAGGGAGTGATTGCAGAAATTATTGAGAAAGTGAAAACCAAAGATCACACCGCGCAAATTTTGAAATAAATTTAATCAAGCCATTCTCAAAAGAATGGCTGTATCACCTAACCTTCGAAAAACCAGTAAACCTGATTTTCACAAACCAAACACAAAATGAATAAGGCTCCCGACATTTCGGCATTGAAGCAAATTGCTTCTCAAGTAAGAAGAGACATTGTAAGAATGGTACACGCTGTTCAGTCTGGTCACCCTGGTGGCTCATTAGGCTGCGCCGACTATTTTGTTGCGCTCTATTTCTCAGTACTCAACAAGAAACTTCCATTCCAAATGGATGGTGCGGAGGAGGATGTATTTTTCCTTTCAAACGGTCACATTTCGCCAGTTTGGTATAGCGTACTTGCCCGTAGCGGTTATTTCGAAGTTTCAGAATTGGCTACATTCCGTAAAATCAATTCTAGACTTCAAGGCCATCCAGCTACAGAAGAAAATTTACCTGGTATAAGAGTAGCTTCTGGTTCATTGGGCCAGGGATTGTCAGTTGCATTAGGAATGGCACAAGCTAAAAAACTCAAAGGTGACAAAAACCTTGTATTCGTTCTGATGGGAGATGGCGAGCAACAAGAAGGACAAGTATGGGAGGCCGCAATGTATGCCGCACACCATCAAGTTGACAATGTAATCGCCACAATAGATTTCAATGGACAACAAATAGACGGCTCTACCAAAGATGTAATGTCACTTGGTGATTTGAAGGCAAAATGGGAAGCATTTGGATGGGAGGTTATAGAGTCCAATGGCAATGATATTGAAGACTTAATCCACAAATTAAATTATGCGAAAAGCCTAACAGGTAAAGGGAAACCAATCCTAAACTTGATGAGTACCGATATGGGCTATGGAGTTGACTTTATGATGGGAAGCCACGAATGGCACGGTATAGCTCCAAATGATGATCAATTAGCCAATGCACTTGGTCAGTTGGAAGAAACATTAGGAGATTATTAATTCCAATTCAAAATTATTGTAAATCATAATGAATCAACAAAATGCCAAAATATACATTCACAAATAAGAAAGATACACGCTCCGGTTTTGGAGACGGATTGCTGGAATTGGGTCGTAAAAATCCTAAAGTCGTTGGACTTTGCGCTGACCTTACAGGTTCATTAAAAATGGGAGATTTCAAAAAAGAATTTCCAGAGCGCTTTTTCCAAGTAGGTATTGCAGAAGCAAATATGATGGGGCTTGCTGCGGGTTTTGCAACTTCAGGTCTGATTCCTTTTACTGGAACATTCGCAAACTTTTCTACAGGAAGGGTTTACGATCAAATTAGGCAATCAATTGCATACTCAGGAAAAAATGTAAAAATATGCGCTTCTCATGCTGGTGTTACATTAGGTGAAGATGGTGCCACTCACCAAATACTAGAAGATCTGGGGATGATGAAAATGCTGCCACATATGACGGTAATTAATCCTTGCGATTATAACCAAACCAAAGCAGCAACATTGGCAATTGCAGATTTTGAAGGGCCAGTATATTTGAGATTTGGTCGTCCGGCAGTACCTATTTTCACACCTGAAAATCATAAATTCGAGATTGGTAAAGCTTGGAAAATGATAGAAGGTGCAGATGTAAGTATCTTTGCTACAGGGCATTTAGTTTGGGAAGCCATATTGGCTGAAGAAATTCTTGCTCAAAAAGGGATAAGTGCTGAGATAATCAATATCCATACAATTAAACCAATCGACAGCCAAGCTATTTTAGACTCCGTACTCAAAACAAAATGTGCTGTAAGCGCCGAGGAACATCAAATAGCGGGAGGTTTAGGCGAGAGCATTGCTTCAGTTCTTGTACACAATTTTCCAATTCCTTTGGAAATGGTGGGTGTGAAAGATACATTTGGTGAAAGTGGAAAACCTGCTGAACTAATGACTAAATACGGCCTAACAGCTGAAAGCATTGTAGCAGCAGCAGAAAAAGCAATGGCAAGAAAAAACCAATAAGATGAAAAATAGGGTAATAATATTTTTAACAGCATGTATGCTTACCCTACCCTATTTGGGGATTAGTCAAGCAATCACTTGGGCTAATAAAGTCGAATTTGAATATAATCCATACGAATCTAACGGATTGGAATGGACAGGTGAAGTTGCATTAGGTGCGCCTGATGCATTTCCCTATGGAGAATTGAGCCCACGAGCATTCCGACTTAAGACTGAAAAATCTTATGGAAGGCTCGTGGTTTCTTTTGATAAGCCTGTGGCAGCAAGCCAGATTTGGATTGTAGAAAACTACCTCCCGGGTAGAATTACTAAAGTCATTTTGTTTGACGAAAACAATGATAAGTACGCTGCTTATGATGGTAAGCCTCAAGAGCTAGCTGAGCCATGGCGTAATTTTATTATTGACCTCGGCAAAAGGACTGATTATAATATAATGAAAATTGAGATTAACATAATCTCGATTCAAGCACCAGGATGGAGTCAAATAGATGCCATTGGCGTATCTGATGCAACCCAAACAGTTGTGCAACAGGAATTGCAGAAACTTGATGGCCAAGCAACCAATCAAGCCCTAGTAGGGCCAATTATTTCTGTCTCACAAAAAAATGAAAGTCTTTCTCAAATTAGTGGAGAAGATCAAAAAATATTGGACGAAGCTAAAGCCGCAGAAGAACTTAGAAAAGCCGAAGAAAAAAGAATTGCTGATGACGAAAGATTAAGGAAAGAAGATGAAGAAAAAAGAAAACAGGAAGAAATAAAGATTGAAGAAGAAAAAAGAAAAGAGGAAGATAGAAAAAGATTAGAGGAAGAAAAAAAACAAGAAGAAGAAAGAAAAAAGCGAGAGGAAGAAGAAAAGAAGCGAATTGAGCAATTGCAATCCGAGGAAAGAGCTGAGGCAATAAGACTAGCCGAAATTAAAAGACAGGAAGAGGAAAAAAGAAAAGTAGAAGAAGCTAAGCTCGAAGCAGAGAGAAAAGCCAAAGAAGAAGCTGAACGACTTGCCCAACAAAAAGCACGTGAGGAAGCGCAACGCTCCAAAGAAATTGAAGAAAAGCGAATCCAAGAGGAGCGACTAGCGCAATTGCGTAGAGCTGAAGACGAAGCCAAGAAAGCTGCGGAAGCTATTAAAATGGCTTCCCCGCCAAGTACTATTAGTCAAAATACTCAAATAAAACGAACAGAAACTACCCTCCCGCCTATTCCAAATGAGTTAGCAGCACTTCCTAATCGGAAAGAAGAAGTAATAGATGAAAATATTACTGCCACTAAATTAGAGCTAATTACCAAAAGAAGAGAGCTTGACTTAATAGCATTAGAACTATCAAGAAATACATCTACTAGTTTTATTCAAACAGTGGAAATCAGAGATCTATCAGCAAAACCAGAACTTAATGAAGATTTTAGAAGGCAAAGTGTAGGCGATGGTATCAATACACCATACGCTGAGGTGAAACCAATTATCACTGCAGATGGACAAACGCTTTATTTTAGCAGACAACAATACCCTGAAAATATTGGTGGAGAAGAGGACGACCAAGATATTTATGTGGCCAGAATGGAAGATGGCGAATGGGGAATGGCGCAAAATATCGGAGAACCGTTAAATAATAAATTTCCAAATGGTGTAATTGCTGTGGCTGGAGACGGGAATACGCTACTGCTTATTAACAAATATGATAGAAGAGGTAGAGCTGAATCTGGCTTATCTATTACAAGAAGAAGTGGAAATACATGGAGTTTTCCTGAATCCCTAGAAATAGAAAACAACTATAATAGAAGTGATTTTGGAGATTATTTCTTATCAGCCAATGGTAAAATAATGATGCTTGCAGTACAAAGAAGGGATACTAAAGGAGATCAAGATTTATATGTGAGTTTTGATAACGGAAATAACCAATGGTCAGAACCAAAGCATATGGGAGCTGTTGTAAATTCAGCTGAAGCAGATTTTTCTCCTTTTCTAGCACCTGATAACCGTACACTCTATTTCGCCTCATACGGCCATAATAGTAAAGGCGGACCAGATATTTACATGTCCAAAAGACTTGATAAATCGTGGGTCAACTGGAGTCCACCGAAGAACTTGGGTAATACAATAAATTCAGCTGGCTTTGAAGCATATTTCACCATTCCCGCGGCGGGTGATTACGCCTATTTGGTAACAGACCAAGGAAGTATAGAAAACTCTAGAGATATTTACGTAGTAGCCATTCCTCCAGACTTTATGCCCGATCCCGTTCTTACAGTAAAAGGAAGAGTTTTAGATGCAAATACACTTGAGCCAGTAAAGGCTAAGCTCGTAGTAGAATCCATACTTGATGGCTATGAAACTGCCGGAGTAGAGACCAATCCAGAAAATGGTGAATTTGAGTTTATCCTTCCATCAAAAGATCAGTACCAAATGAGAAGTCTTGCTCCAGGATATGGGCCTGTGAATGAGGTAATTGATTTGCTCAATTATACAGAAACTGGGATTGTAGAAAAAACCTTTTATTTAAAACCATTGGATGAGATTTTGAACCAAAGGGTCATAGCTACAAACGACATACAAAGTCGAAATAATGAAAGAAAAGTAAATGAAGTATCCATAAAAGAGGCTGCAATTACTGAGGAAATATTTCTTCGTGTATATGGAACAGTTAGCTCCTCTGATGCTAATTCTCTTACGAGTAATATCATGTTTACAGCAATTGGTGATACTTCTATTGTTGTTAGTGTAACGACCGACGATAACGGAAAATTTGAATTAACATTACCTTATGGAATAAATTTTGAATACAGGAGTAACTCTTCAGGCTATTTTAATATCGAAGGAGAGGTCAAATATTCGGAGTCAAATTCTGATCGTAGCATGGCTTTAAACATTATTCATTCACCAATAGAAACAGGTATAACAGAAACTTTACCAAATATTCTTTTCATGCAAGGCGCTGATATTCTATTAGATGGTTCATACCCTGAGTTGGATAGCATAGCTAATTTCCTTTTAAGACATCCAAGTGTTGAAATCCTTCTAACTGGACATACTGATGGAATTGGAGATGCGACTTTAAATATGAAGCTTTCTGAGGATCGAGTAAAGGCAGTAAAAGCTTATTTGGTAAGCAAAGGAATATTAGAGAAAAGAATTTCGATTGAAGCCTTCGGAGGGACAAAACCTATTGCAAGTAACGCAAGCGAGCGAACAAGACGCTTAAATAGACGTGTAGAACTAACAATATTAAAAAATTAATATATCACTAGTTAATCATATCGTTCCTCGCAAAAGCATGCATAACCAACGAAAAAGCCGTATATTTAGTTATTTATAGCGATTTTCTCATACAACTTTTTATCAGATTTTACGATAAATACTATGAGATCCCAAAATTATTTTTACATATTTGTACTTGAAAAATAGGAAAAGTGCAAATTGAGGGTTCTCCAAAATACCTATCTCAATTCCAGTTAATGTTTCGTTATCTTATCATATTGCTTACAGCTATATCACTTAGCAACTTCAATGCTATTGGACAAGATATCCAATGGGCATCTGCTGTTGAAACGCAAAGTAATAATTTTGATAAAGATCAATGGTCTGCCAATGGAGTACTAGGAGCCCCAGATGCAATGCCCTACGGTGAATTAAATCCAAATGCCTTCAGATTAAAAAACGAAAAGACGAATGGAGGTTTTACGGTTAGCTTTGCTAATCCTCAAAGCATTCGTCAAGTAATCATTTTTGAGAGCTTTAACCCAGGCAGAATTGAAAGAGTTTTTATTTATGATGAAAACAAAAATCGATACCCAATTTTTGAAGAAGGCTATGCTAATAATGAACCTTTTGGAATATTAACTATCCCAGTATCTGGAATAGATGCGAAAATTGTGAAAGTCGAGGTGAGATTGAATGGAGCTCTAAAAAATGGTTGGGCTCAGATTGATGCTGTAGGTATTACCCAAAGCACTGATCCTTCCATAGGCAAAACTATTCTCAAGGAAATTGGAGAAGCAGAAAGATTAGAAATTCTTTCGCAAAACACTTACCATAGAAACTTAGGGGTGGGCGTCAACTCAGTATATAATGAGGTAAAACCCATAATTACTTCTGACGGATCTAGGTTGTACTTCACACGACAATATGCTCCTACCAATGTTGGTGGCACACAAGATTTGGCAGATATCTATTATTCTGAAAATGTAAATGGCGCATGGACTGAAGCAAAAAACATCGGTTCTCCACTTAATAACAGAAATCCAAACGGTGTAACTGCCATAACAGCTGATGGTAGTCAACTACTATTAATCAACGAATACACCGCAAATGGAGGAGTTGGAAATGGTCTGTCCATCACGCAGAAAACTCCTACTGGTTGGGAAACACCCCAGAAAGTGAATATAGAGGGATTTGTGAACCTTAATGATTTTGTTGATTTTACATTGAGCCCAAACGGCGATGTAATGGTAATGGCGATTGAAACAAAAGAATCCCTTGGCGATCAGGATTTATATATTAGCTTTTATAAAGGAAATGAACAATGGACAAAGCCAAAAAATATTGGAGCAGCATTGAACACTCCTAAAGCAGAATTCTCTCCATTTATTGCGCCGGATGGATTAACAATGTATTTCGCATCTGAGGGTCATGGTGGCTACGGCAAAAGCGATATATTTTATACTAAAAGGCTAGATGATACTTGGCTGAAATGGAGTGCTCCAGTAAACCTAGGTCCAACGATTAATACTGCCGAATGGGATGGTTACTTCACTATTGCAGCCAATAGCAATGTAGCTTATGTAGTTTCACAGCAAGGCTCTAGAGCAGGATCAAGAGATATATACGAAGTGAGAGTTCCACCACAGCTAACTCCTGAGCGTACAATTACATTGAAAGGTAAAGTATATGACGCAACCACTAAAGAACCTTTAGCGGCAGAATTAACATTATTAGCTTCGAATGACACAGATCGTAAATCTGCATTGAAATCAGGTAAGGATGGGAATTATAGCGTAAATATTATTCCAGATATAAATTATGATGCAGCGGTTAGAGCAAATACTTATAATCAATTAATTGAAAGTCTTGGGCAATTCCCTGCAAATAAAGATTCTATTTTCTACCACGACTTCTACTTGACCAAGCTGAATGAAATTGCACCACAGCAGAAAATAGTGGCACAAGCAAGCACGGCTCCTGCCCTTGCTCTTACCTTATCTCAGGTGCCAATTGTAATCGTTGAAGAAAAGGAAGAGCCAATTACAGTAAATATCGATATTGATCTTGATAATTTGGATTTGCCTTTGACTATGGCTTTCATCAAAAAGGATAAATTTACTGGTAAAGTAATATCTCATGGATCACTTTCCTTGGGAATAAATTCCATGGAAAATTTAGCCAAATTGAAAGCTCAAGGAGATGCATCCTATCCACACCAAATGCATGCTCAAAATGCCGATTTGCACTTGTATGCAGAAGCAAAAGGCTATTATAATAGCATTGATCAAATACCGAGTGCCGAATGGACTAATGGCGGTATGGAGCCAATGGAAATATTTATGACTCCAATAGCTGAACCAATATCCACTTTTAACACGGTAACTAAAGTTCAAACACGATCAATAAGGAAGCCAAGCCGAGCTTCGAAAGTAGAAATAGAAGCATTCCCAGAATTGCCACCCTTGTTGCAAGTAATTGGGCATGTATATAATGAAAAAACTATGGAGCCGTTGATGGCCAACTTATTAGTAAATTCAGCTGTCAATAAGAATAATAAAAAACTCACCACAAGCGAATCTGGGAGATTTGAAATTGAGAATCCAGAGTATGACATATACAACTATGAAACGCTGCTAGATGGATATTATTCAAAAAAGGGTTCGATTAAAGTAGAGGAAATGGAGAAAAATGGATTAGTTGAAATTACCATTTTGCTTACACCTATCGAAACTGGTATTACATTGGCGCTGCCGAATATGCTCTTTGTACAAAGTAAGCCCGAACTCTTAGAAATTTCTTTTGCAGCCTTGGATAGTGTAGGCAATGTGATGGTAGAAAATCCAACCCTTGAGATTCGTCTGAGCGGTCATACTGATGGAATTGGTGACCCAAAACTGAACCAGCAATTATCCGAGGACCGAGTAGCAGCTGTAAAACAATATTTGGTTGAACTTGGAATCGACCCTAAAAGAATTGAAATAGAAGCATTTGGAGGAAGAAAGCCTATAGCTTCAAATGCAAGAGAAGAAACTCGTCGTCTGAATAGGCGGGTGGAAGTAACTATCTTAAAGTATTGATTTTGGTTAATTGATTTTACACAAAAAAACCCATTAAAATGGGTTTTTTTTATGCTCAAATAATACTACCATGTCAATTTCTTTTAAAACAGTTATTTTAGGAATGTTCTATATTAACTTACCGCATTGTTGAAAAATATATTGCAAGATATTTGCAATTATATAGTTAATAAAGTGGTTTAACTTCCAAAATCTGTTTGACATTACATTCCATTGAAATTTAGGCTTACCATATTATTTGTAATACTCATTCACCTAGGTGTATCAGCTCAACAGATTCAATGGGCCGAATCAGTAGTTAATTCTAGTGGTTCATACGCTGATAATGACTGGTCTGCTAAGATGGTTTTGGGGCCACCTGATGCTACACCTTTTGGCGAATTGAGCCCAAGAGCATTCAGAATCAAAACTGAAAATGGTGCTGCTCAATTTACACTTGCTTATCCAATAGCCCAGAATATAAGACAAGTAATCATTGTTGAAAGCTTTAATCCAGGTAGGATATCAAGAGTAACCATATTTGATGAACAAAATGTGCCCTATGTTATCCATGACGGTTCATACCGCGATACAAAGGATTTCGATATAATTTCAATCCCCGTACCTAGTACAGATAAAAAATTTAATAAGGTTGAAATTAGGCTGAATGCAGATAAAAATTCAGGTTGGGCTCAAATTGATGCAGTAGGAATTTCGGAAAGTACAGATCCCTCAATAGCGAAACAACTAATTGAAAACGCTGGAATGATTCCTAGATACGAGAGACTGCTATCAAGACAAATAAAAAGGAACCTTGGCTATTGGATAAATACTCGCTTTGACGAAACTAAGCCCATCATCTCTCCTGATGGCAACACATTATATTTTGGACGACGTTTTTACCCAGGAAATAGAGGTGGCACCAATGATATACAAGATATCTATGTATCAAAAAAAGTAAATGGAGAGTGGGGTGTTCCTGTAAATATAGGAGCACCAATTAATAACCCTAATCCAAATGGCGCAACATCGGTAACAGCTGATGGAAATCGCTTATTTCTAATTAATGAATACTATCCAAACGGAACATTTAGTGATGGATTTTCCTACTCAGACAGAATAAATGGCGTTTGGCAGCAACCTAAAAATATTAAAATTGATAATTACCGGAACAGAAATCAATTTTTAGATTTTGCACTTAGTGTAAATGGTGATGTTATCATCCTTGCCATAGAAACTGCAAATACAGTGGGCGACCAAGATTTGTATGTGAGTTTTTACCAAGGAAATGATGTCTGGACAGAGCCAAAAAATTTAGGAAATCTGGTTAATTCCACGAAGGCAGAATTCTCACCATATCTAGCTCCAGACGGTCGTACATTATATTTTGCTTCTGAGGGTCATCCTGGGTATGGGAAAAGCGACATTTTTTATACCAAAAGACTCGATGATTCGTGGGAGGTTTGGTCTGAGCCTCAAAATCTTGGGCCTGATTTAAATACTGCAGATTTCGATGCTTATTTTACAATTCCTGCCAATAGTAATAAAGGCTATGTTGTATCTATGGAAGGATCCATTGGCGGACTTAGGGATATTTATGAAGTTCAAATTAAGCCCGAATTTCTTCCAGACCCAATAGTTACCTTAGAGGGAATTGTAACAGATATTGAAACTGGTTTACCTATAAGAGCTGAAATTAATATTCAATCGCCAAATGAAAAAAGTATTAGGAATTCGCTAGTGTCTAGCCCAGACAGAGGTGGTTTCCAAGCAATACTCGTACAGAATGCTGATTATAGTTTAGATATTGTGGCAGAAGGCTATCGTCCATTTAGGCTTCCATTAGGTCCCTATCAATCCGAAGTTGATACGATTCTAAAGCAGGACTTCAAACTTATTCCTATCAAATCCAGCTTGCCTGTTACACTAGAGGGTTCGATTTCTATTATTGACCAAGGCACAAATCAACGTATTGCTGGAGCAATTGCATTACTCACTATTGTAGATGAAAATGATGTAGCTACTCTAATAAAATTAGACCCAAGTACACTCACTGGCCCACTCCCATTCAAGGTGTTGAATTCTAATAAATCAGCAACTATCGAAATTAGCAAAGAAGGTTATTTACCACAAATCATTGAACTTACTGGACTGGATGCTGAAGACATTGAGTTAAAGTTAAATATTGCTCTAAAAGCTTTACCTCCCGCATTCAAGCCGAGAACAAAGAGAGTAAAACTGCCAGGACTTATCCCACCAAAGTTTAGACCAGCCCCACTAATTAAATTACCTCCATGGGATCCTTATCCAGGAAAATACATCATCCTCGGTGCAACATATAATATAGAAAGCAAAATGCCAATAGCTGCCAATGTGGAGATTATATCGAACCAACGGGATTCATTAAGAGTTGAAACAGGGAGCGATGGTAAGTTTGAGAATATAATTAAAAATCCTTTAAGTTTAGAAATAATAGCAAAAGCAAATAATTATGAGCCTGCAATGTTTGTGGTTCGGCCTGAATTGCTTGTAATGGATAGTACAATTAGGGTAGACTTATTTCTTCAGCCAAACGCACCAAGAGCCCTCTCTGCAAGTATTATTTTTAAAGATTTAATAAGCCAAAAAAATATTGAAGTTGATAACAACGTGCTTTTTATTGAATATGGATCTGACTCAGTGAACACTGAAAAATTAAACGTATTAGACGGTTTATACCCTTTTCAGGTATTTGAAAATGCAAATCAGCTCCGAGTAAGCACGAAAAAATCGGGCTATACCCAAGGGTTCTTCGTATTAGATAGTGTGTCCTTACATTCAAATCCAAATATGGTTTTTGAATTTGCCTTAAGTCCTTTACCAAGCCCACTTACTAATTCAAAGCAGTTGGCTCAAATGCCATCACTTAAACCTACATTCCCAATGTATGCTCTTATAGAGCAATTGCCAGATATTGATCCATTTCCATTAATGCTAACAGTATCAGCTATTTTGTACAATGAGAGTACAATGGAGCTATTAGAAGTTGAAGCGATAGTGGAGCTTATTGGACAGGAATCTGGATCAATTTACACTAAAAATACTAATCCACTTTCTAGTATTAAACTAGACTTGGCCGAAAGAGAAGGGTTGAGTTTTAAAGTAACTGCAAAAGGATTTTTAACTAAAGAAGGCCAAATTTCGTTAAGCAATGGAGATACAAAGGAAATTGAAGCGATCATTTATTTAAGACCCATAGAGAAGGGTAAGGCCGTAAGCATCCCAAATCTACTTTTTGCGCAACAAGAAGCTGAAATACTTGCTCCATCTTTCCCTGTTTTGGATAGCATTTCGACAGTTCTTAATCAAAATCCAAATTTAGAAATTTTATTGAGCGGTCATACTGATGTAATTGGTGATAAAATTTTAAATATGGAGCTGTCTCAAATGAGAGCCGCTGCGGTAAAAGATTATTTGATAGGAAAAGGAATTGGAGCTCAACGCATTAGAGTTGAAGCCTTCGGAGGCACCAAACCAATAGCCTCTAGTGGGCGGGAAGAGACAAGAATGCTGAACAGACGAGTAGAACTTACTATTATTAAAGATTAGACATACAATATTATTCTTTGTTCAAAAGCAAGTAAACTAACATTGCTGACGGCATTAAGAACCTGAAATTAGTATAATACAATTTATTTATTTTTTAAAATCCCTATAAAATCGAATATTATTTATTTACACCATTTTTAAACAGTTTTTGCTTATAAACTTGCATAATAAAACAGCCTCCCCAAATCTGTAGAAAATTAGAATAGTTAAATTTTTTAAGGTATCTAAAATCGACACCAAGTTATGAACAGTTTAAAATTGTTGTTGATTTGCTCCCTATTTCTAGGAATTGCTAGTATCTCGTTAGCACAAGAAAAAATTCACTGGGCAAATCAAGTAGAGTATCAGTACAATCAGTTTAGTGCAGAGGCAGGGAGCGCCCAAAATGTAATTGGTGAGCCATCTGCCTTTCCATATGGGCAACCCAGTTCCAATGCCTATAGATTAGCTGTGAAAAATGGGTTCGGACGCCTAATCGTTAGTTTTGAGGAAGCCGTAAATGCCAAGCAGATCTTGATAGTAGAAAATTACTTACCTGGAAGAATCAATAAAGTAATAGCCTATGATTTATCTGGTGGAAAACACTTGGTATATGATGGAGGATACAAGATTGAGGCTGACTATAGAGTATTAAGGATTCCACTAACTTCCCAAAATATCAAGATTAACAAAATCGAAATTAGTATTTTAGCATACTATGAAGAAGGTCATGCAGAAGTAGATGCAATAGGAATAACTGCAAGTTCCGATCCGAATGTAGGAAGCCATTTTTTCCAAAGCATTGGGCTTTCAATGGATAATTTCATTAATACAAGCATGAACTCGAATGGTATTAAAAAAGTAAATCTTGGGCCCAATATCAATAGCAGATACGACGAAGTAAAACCCGTAATTTCTCCATTTGGACATACAATATTTTTTAGTCGTCAAAACCATCCTGATAATTTCTCTGGCACTAAGGACGATCAAGACATATACTTCGCTGAAATGCAAAATGGTGTATGGTCTACAGCTAAAAATATAGGAAACAACCTAAATGACCGCCATCCAAATGGAGTTGTTTCTATATCCTCAGACGGTAATACCCTTTATTTTATTAATGACTATCAAGCTGACAATGCCTACAAAAAGGGACTTAGTTTAAGTAGAAAAGAAAATGGGGTATGGCAAAAGCCAGAAGCCATAAGAATTAAAAGTTTGTACAACTTTGCAAACTTCGTCGATTACTCAATATCTCCAAATGGACAAGTGATGATAATGGCTATGAGTAGACTTGGAGGCCAAGGCGGAATGGATCTTTATGTGAGTTTTTACGAGGGTAATAATTCTTGGTCCATACCCAGCAACCTTGGCAAAAATATTAACTCAAAATCTGATGAATTTTCCCCATTTATAGCGGCAGATGGCAAAACACTTTATTTCTCCTCTTATGGACATAATGGATTAGGCGACTCTGATATATTTATAAGTCGAAGATTAGATGATTCTTGGACTAATTGGTCAGCTCCAACTAACTTAGGCCCTGAAATAAATACGAGCGGATTTGATGCCTATTTTACCATTCCTAATGAAGGAAATATAGCTTATATGGTTTCTGACCAAGGATCAATAGGAGGCTCAAGAGATATTTTTAGAGTGGAATTAGAAGAAGATTTCTTACCTGAAAATACCTACCGTGTAATTGGTCAAGTATTGGATGTGGATACGAAAGAACCAATCTCTGGTGAATTGAGATTTTCAGACAATAAATTATTTAAAAGTAGCGTGACCTCTGACAAAGATTTGGGTTTGTACGAAGCTCTATTAGAGCTTGGGGCAAATTACGATATCACAACAACTGCATTGGGATACGATTTTTCTCATGAGGAGCTAGATTTAAGACAAGTAATCAAAGGTACAATTGTGAAAAATATCTACCTAAGACAAAGTAATTTCGATTACAGCCTCACAGCAAGTAACACACCTGTAGCGGCAACTTTTCGCACTGAATTTGAAAAAAAGGAAATTGTACCCGTGCGTACTATCGAATTGAAAGTAATTGACGCATTCTCTCAGAATTTAATTAAAAGTGAAGCTCAAATTACGGGAAGAAATTTAAGACAGAGTAGCGGAATTGGCATATTTGAAGCAAGTATTCCAACCTCTGGTAGACAGTTTGTAATTGTAAAAGCAGACGGCTACTTAAGCTGGAGAGGTCAACTTTCAGAACTTGAAATCGCAGATGGTCAGTATGTAGCCAAGTTGAGTAAAATTGAAATTGGCAAAAACATCATCTTATCAAACTTACTTTTTGTTCAAAGCTCCGATGTAATAGTAGAAACATCAAAAAGCTCAGTAGATGAATTATTTGACCTGCTGGAAATGAACGAAAATATCAGCATCACCTTGCATGGTCATACTGATAATATAGGCAGCGAAAAACTTAACCAGGAGCTTTCTGAGAAGAGGGTGTTAATGGTTAAGAATATATTAGTAGAAAGAGGTATCGATCAGAAAAGAATTAAAACAAAAGCTTACGGAGGTAGCGATTCAATCGCTAGCAATGCCAGCGAACGCACTCGACGCTTGAATAGGCGGGTGGAATTTAGCATTAACGAATAATCATTAATCTTCAACAGCTTTGAATAGCAGAAATGTTTTTCCCTGGTATTCAAAGCTATTTATTTTCTCTACCAATTCTTCATTCAGTAAATTACTCTCAGCTATCATATATCGATTGGCAATTATTTCTTCAGAATAAGGGACAATAACTCCCAATTGTTGCTGCAAATAGTACGAAACTGTAAAAGATATTTTACTCGGAGCTAATATATAAAGTTGCTCTGCTCCTACTTGCTTTGCCATTTCTATTGCTACGGTCCTATCTTTTGCTGCGTTGCTATCTACAACCCTGCTTTCTGTTATTACCCAGCCATAAACACCTCTTACTAGGAGTAACATCAAGATAAATAAGTACATTTTAGACCATCTTCTTTTTGATTGAGCTACAATGAAAGTTATGCCTAAAATTATTGAAAACCCTAATACACCGTTTAGATTGAATACTTTAGGGATTGAGGCAAAAGGCAATAATGCGAGTAAGAATATAAAGAGAGTAAGCCATGAAAGTCCATAAATAAACTTTTTGAACCAAATAATTCGGGTATGTGCGGGTGTAAATTGTTTATAAATACTGGTGAGTATTAGCGCAGCAAATGGGTAAAACATGTACAAATAGCGCGATCTTGTGCCTGTAGAAACCCAATAAATAGGTAAATTCACTAAAAGCATAAGCAAACAAAAAAACAGAAATGGCTGAGCCTTAATTTTTGAAAAAGAATCCTTACGCCAAAAAATAATTAGAAAACCTGCGGGTAACACTGCTAATACAAAACTGAATGGAAAACTTATTAAATGCAGTAGAAACTCCACAATACCTCCCGCCTCATTTGTTCTTTCACTAGACTCTGACCATAAATTCTTTACAAAAATTGAAACATCAGCAAATTGACTGTACTTGTAATAATATCCACCCACAATTATCAATAGAATCAAAATTCCAGACAAATGCTGAATAGAGAACAGACGCTTTACATCTTTTTGCCAAATGAAATATCCGAGCAAACTAAAAAAAGGAAAAAGTAATGACGGAAACCCTTTTGTCAAAAAGCCAATTGCAGAAAGAAGATAAACTGATAGAAAAAGAAGCCATAGTTTTTTTTGCTCGCCATAATGATAAATGAGGATAATGCTCAAAAATGAAATGAGTGAAAAGAATAAATCAATTTCACCTAAAAATGAAAAGTAAAATAGTATATCTGATGAAACTAAGAACAAACAGCTTGCTAATAAGCAAGTTCTTTCATCAAGGTATTTTCTGCTAACACCATACATGAAAATAGCCATGAGTAGAAATGAAATAATTGAGATTCCTCTTGGAACCCACTCGTGCATACCGAAAAGATGAAAACCGGCAGCAATCATCCAATTATAAAAGGGAGGTTTGTTTAGGTATAACTCGCCATGAATCGTTGGCACCCAATAATTCCCAGAAAATAACATTTCTAGTGCTACAAGTGCTCGTCTGGGCTCCTCTAAGAATAATGGAGATTGACCTAGATTGATAGTAAGCACAACCACCGATAGCAGAAAGACAATACCAAACTGAATTCTATCTTCTTTAATCCTGATCATAATCTATAAATGCTCGAAAATACAAATTTATAGCTCCATGCAATTTTGTAATTTTGCCAAATGCTTACAAATCGCCAATTATTTCTCCAAAATTTAGCGCAGACATCGTCTACTCCATTGATGATTGAAATTGAGCGCGCCGAAGGTTCATATTTATATGCCCCAGATGGTAAAAAATACTTGGATCTAATATCGGGAATAAGCGTGAGTAATGTAGGCCATCGACATCCAAAAGTAGTACAAGCAGCCAAAGATCAGTTGGATAAATATATGCACTTGATGGTTTACGGCGAATATATTCAAAGCCCACAAGTGAAATTAGCAAATGCGTTGGCAGCTACTTTGCCAAAATCTTTGGATTCAGTTTATTTGGTCAACTCTGGAAGTGAAGCTGTGGAAGGAGCATTGAAACTGGCTAAAAGATATACTAGCAGAGCAAATATTATTTCATGCAGAAAGGCTTATCACGGTTCCTCACATGGAGCATTATCTGTAGGAGGTGAAGAAAGCTTTAAACAAGCATATAGGCCATTATTGCCAGGCATCACTTCTATATATTTTGGAGTGGAGGCTGAATTAGAAAAAATCCATAGCAATACTGCTGCTATAATAATAGAAACCGTGCAAGGTGAGGCTGGAGTAAGAACCGCCTGTAAAAGCTATTGGAAGGCTCTGAGGCGACGTTGCGATGAGACTGGCACATTACTTATACTTGACGAAATACAAGCAGGATTTGGCCGTACAGGAACTTTTTGGGCCTTTGAGCAATATGACATACAACCAGACATACTAGTAACTGCCAAAGGAATGGGTGGTGGCATGCCTATTGGCGCGTTTATTAGCAGTAAGCAAATAATGACAAGCTTGAGCGAAAACCCAATATTAGGACATATCACTACTTTTGGAGGGCATCCAGTATCTGCTGTGGCTTCTCTGGCGGCATTGGAGATTATTCGCAATGAGAAGCTTTATGAGCAAATACCAACAAAGGTTGACTTATTTAAAAGCCTTTTGGTTCATCCTGAAATCCAGGCCATCCGAGATGCTGGATTTATGATGGCGGTCGAGTTCAAAGATTTCGGTCGTTTGAAACAAATAATTGATAAAGCTATAGAAATGGGAGTGATTACGGATTGGTTCCTATTTTGCGACAATAGTATGCGAATAGCTCCTCCTCTAACGATAAGTAATATTGAAATTCATGAAGCTTGTGAAATAATCTTAAATGCTATAGAGTTGACCAAATAGCATTATAATCGGCAAATAAATTCAACATTTCTCAAAATCATCAAGAGAATCAACTTCTCTAATTACATTAAGAAAAGCGGGAGGAAATTATTTCATCACTGGGCTCTTTACCATTTTGCCATCAATAAATACATAGAGTAGCTTAAATGGCATAGCATTGTTCCATTCCTTATTAATCACAATGAAACTTGGACTGCGCTTCTCTTCAAAATAAGAAGAAGTCAATTGCTTATGAAAAACTTTAGCTGTAGCTACAGAATCACGGGAGGAATACAGGGAAATTAGATTAGAAAATTCTTCCGAAAAAATCTTAGAATCAGAAGCATCGACCAATTCGATTGCATAAATATGCATTTGAGGAATTGATAATAATTGGAAGCTTGCTATATCAATTTTTGCAGTAGTCGCATCAGCCATGAAAAGCATTTCCTGCTCATTAAAAGCAATTGCGCTATTAGGCAGATTTTCGCCATTACCCAAGTGGAAGGTTGCATTAAGCAAAAGCATTGGCTTTGCATCATCAGCAATGTAAAATGCCGAAAGAATCAATAATAAACCTACGGATAAAAGGCTTCCAATTTTTGTCATCACAATAAAAGATTAATGTTTTCGGGTGGTCTTCCGATCACCGCTTTGTTGCCTTTAATTACGATGGGTCTTTCAATCAGAATAGGATCATCAACCATAGCTTGAATATACTGCTTTTCGCTGAGCTCCCTACCACTATGTTTTTCTTTAAAAATTGCTTCGTTCTTTCGCACCAACTTTTCAGCTGGCATATCTAATTGCTTTAGAATCTTTTCAATTTCATCGAAACTAGGAGGAGTTTTCACATATTCAATGATCTCCGGTTCAATTCCATTTTCTCTTATTAGAGCAAGCGTTTGCCTACTCTTGCCACATCTTGCGTGATGATAGATGGTAATTATGTTCAAAATCTGAAGTTTTAATCTAAGGTTTCTATTACTAAATTATGATTTGTATAAATGCAGATATCAGCAGCAATATTCAAGCTTTCTTCTACCATTTCCCTTGCAGTTAAATTTGTCGCATGTTTTTTCAATGCAGTGGCTGCCGACTGAGCATACATACTTCCCGAACCAATTGCTGCAATCGCATTATCTGGCTCAAGTACATCACCTGTTCCAGAAATCACAAGAATCTCATCCACATTGGCTACAATAATCATAGCTTCTAATCTACGTAGAAACCGATCCATTCTCCAGTCTTTTGCAAGCTCGATAGCAGCTCTTTTCATATTGCCACCATGAGCATTTAGCTTTTCATCAAATCGCTCCAAAAGTGTAAATGCATCTGCGGTGCTGCCTGCAAAACCAGCTAATATTTTCCCACCAGCTAGTTTTCTTATTTTTCGCACATTGCTTTTTGCTACGGTATTACCCATAGTAGCTTGCCCATCTGCACCAATCGCTACTTTGCCATTATGCCTCACTGCCACTACGGTTGTTGATCTTATTTTCATATTAATCGAATTAAAATACTTTGTCTATAATTTCCAGCTAAAAACAAAAGTCCCGCCAATGTAACGGGACTTTGTATTCTATTTTTAAGCTAATTAAATCAAAATCCTTACTGGGTCTTCCAATAGATACTTAAAGGTTTGTAAAAATGCCGATCCAACAGCACCATCTACTGCTCGGTGATCGCATGAAAGCGTTACCTTCATCACATTGCCTATGGTCAATTCATCATTACGAACTACTGGTACTTTTTTGATTGCTCCTACTGCCATAATACAAGCATCAGGCGGGTTTATAATTGCCGTAAACTCCTCTATACCAAACATTCCCAAATTAGAAATGGTAAAAGTATTACCTTCCCAATCTGATGGTTGTAGTTGCTTATTCTTAGCTTTTCCACCCAATTCTTTCACTTCTGAAGCAATAGAAGATAGAGATTTCTGATCTGCAAAACGAACTACTGGCACAAGCAAGCCTTCCTCTACAGCTACAGCTACACCAATATGTATATGTTGATTGAAGCGTAATTTATCCCCTCTCCAGCTTGAATTTACTTTTGGATGCTGACGTAATGCTGCTGCTGCTGCCTTTATCACCATATCATTGAATGACACCTTGACAGGCGAAAGCTCATTGATGCTCTGACGTGCCGCTATAGCTTTGTCCATATCGATCTCCATAGTGAGATAAAAATGTGGTGCAGTATATTTACTCTCTGCCAATCGCTTCGCAATTACTTTACGCATTTGCGACACGTTCACTTCTTCATATTTCTCTTCACCCGGTGCAATTGGACTAGCCACCCAAGTTGAGCCACTTTCTTCTTTCTTTGAGGCTGCCTTGGATTCACTTGCTTTTGGTTCAGCTTGCGGAGTGTAATCTTCAATGTCTTTCTTTACGATACGACCATTTTCACCACTACCTTTTATTTTGCTTAAATCATAGCCTTTTTCTTCAGCCATTTTTCTAGCGAGTGGACTTACAAATATTCTTTCACCGTCGCCTCCTCCCGCTTTTTCTTCTTTATTTTCAGAAACTGCTTCTGCTTTTGGTGTGCTAGATTTCGCTTCTGATTTCTCAGATTTCTCTTCTTTGGCAGGAGCATCACTCGATGCACTTTTCTTATTCTTGTGCGCTTTCAATAGCGTTTCAACATCTGCTCCTTTTTCACCTACTATCGCAATTACGGCATCCACAGGAACTGAAGCACCTTCTTCTACACCAATATACAATAACTCACCATCCTCAAAAGCTTCCAATTCCATGGTTGCCTTATCGGTTTCTACTTCAGCAATTACATCACCTGAGCTAATTTTATCACCTTTTTTCTTAAGCCATGATGCAATCGTTCCTTCTTGCATGGTATCGCTCATTTTCGGCATGGTGATTACAGTCGCATTTATAGAAGAAACATCAATTTCCTCTTCGCTTCCTTTATCCTCACTTTTCCTATCTTCTTTTTCAGATTTATTATCCTTATCTTCTTTGGCGGGTTCTTTCGAATCATTACCATTTTCTAGGTCTTTCAATAAATCATCTATATTCTCCCCCTTCTTCCCAATTATTGCAATTACACCATCTACAGGCACAGACTCACCAGCTTTTATCCCAATATGCAAGAGTACTCCATCTTCAAAAGCTTCCAATTCCATAGTAGCTTTATCTGTTTCTACTTCGGCAAGAATATCACCTGCATTTACTTTATCACCCTCTTTTTTCAACCATGCCGCTATGACACCCTCTTCCATGGTATCACTCATCTTGGGCATGCGTATAACTTCAGCCATATAATTATTTTTTCGTATTCAAATATAAAGATTCAAAAATAGCTTATAAATGGCCTTATTCAAAAAGCAAATAGTAAATTGAGCTTCTTTAAATTTGATAAATTATAAAGGCTTAAGTAAGAAGTAATGAAATTGACGGATTTCGAGAGATATAAAAGGCCACTATGGATGCCTAGTAGACATATAGAAACTGTAGTACCGGCTTTGTGGAGAAAGATCAGTGGAATACAATATGAGCGAGAAAGATGGGAATTGGACGATGGCGATTTTATCGATTTAGATTGGAAGCGGGGGGATAATCATAAGAGATTGGTAATTATCTGCCATGGCATGGAAGGCAGCACAGATAGAGCCTACATGATGGGTATGGCCAAAGCCCTTGCGCCAACTATGGATGTGCTCACTTGGAACTTTAGAGGCTGTAGCGGTGAGCTCAACAGATTGCCAAGATTTTATCACAGCGGAGAAACAAGTGATTTGCAACGAGTAATTGACTATGCCAGAAATTCCAAAAACTATTCATCTATTTCATTGGTAGGATTTAGTCTTGGTGGGAATTTAATTCTGAAATATCTCGGTGAACAAGGACGCAAAGCTGTTGGTATTTTTGATAAAGCAATTGCCATATCTGTTCCACTGCATTTAAAATCTTGCTGTGAAGTGATTTCAAAACCTCAGCACAAAATGTATTCACATCGATTCCTTGTTACACTCAAAGATAAAGTTCGCTCAAAAGCTGAGCTAATGCCCGACAAGGTGGAATCAGCTAATTTGAAATACATCAATGATTTGACATCTTTCGATGATTATGTAACTGCTCCTTTGCACGGATTTATAAATGCAAACGACTATTATGCTCAATGCAGCTCGTTGTTTTTCTTGGGCGATATAGCCATCCCGACTTTGGTAATAAATGCTAAAAATGATCCTTTTCTATCAGAATTAGCTTTTCCAACTGAGGCAGAACTCAAGAATTCAATGGTTAATCTAATGTATCCACGCAAAGGAGGTCACGTAGGATTTTCTGCTTCGAAGCTGAATGAAATAAATTGGACTGAACGATTAGCTCAATATTACTTCAATTTACCTGGTTAGGCTTTCCTGATTCCTAATAAACCCTGCAATACCCAATAGCGGAACTTAAGCAGCATAATGGCCTTTGGAGATTGCATTTGGATTAAAAAACCAAGACCAAGCACAACACTTCCTGCCCACTTTATAATCTCAGATCCTATTTTCCTCAGAATGCCATCATAACTGCCACCTACTCTAACCCGCTCCGACTGGCCCACTGCAATCGCTTGCCTTTTGATATAGGCGACTTCTCCTCTATCTGCTGGCATGATGTGGAGAAGAGATACATTGGGCATGTACCATATTTCCTCATCAATGGATTTTATCCGTTTGAAAACATCCTTTTCATCTGCACCCATAAGACTGCTTCCTTTCCTACCCAAATTGGTATTGAATAAGCCAATTTTATCGAAAATATTAGCTCTAAAAGCCATATTAGCACCAAAAGGATATTTACTGCCTTTGAATCGTCTCGACACATTGCCAAGGTCGACACACGCATATAGCGGCTCTAAATAGGAACTCAACCATATTGGCCTGCCTGCTTCAAAATAAGGTATAATCTTCCCTCCCGCTGCTTGCAAATTTGGACGTTGATCAAAAAAATCAGCGAGATTCTTCAAGAAATTCTGCTTTAAAATTACATCATCATCAATAAATGAAATGATCTCACCGCTAGATTCTTTGATGCCTCTGTTCCTAGCAAAGGAATGACCTTGGTTATACTCTGTAAATACTTTTAAAGGGAAATTTGGATGCGCTTTTTGAAAATTATGACAAATCTCCAATGTGTTATCAGGACTATTATTTTCAACAAATATGACTTCGTAGTCCGCATATTTCTGAGCAAGAATACTTTCTAAAGCAGGCTCGATAAAGCGAGAACGATTGTAGGAGCAGATAATTAGCGAGATTTTGGGCATATCATTAATTGACCTACAATATTACAAAAACAATTATTCGCCCACCTTCACAATGGCAACTTCTACTCTACGATTGAGTTTGCGTGTTTCTGGACTTTGGTTACTTGCAATTGGGTTTGCACTCCCCAATCCTCTTGCTTCGATTCTAGAAGCATCAATTCCTTTGGCAATAAGATAATCTTTCACTGCGGTAGCCCTTTCGGTGCTCAATTCCATATTTTCACGAGCAAGACCTTGATTATCAGTGTATCCAGTCAATTGGATTTCAAGGCCTTCAGTATTCAAAAGCATATCTGCAAGTCGATCTAATTCGTCAATCACAGTAGAATCGGTGAAGCTGATGGTTGATTGCTCGAATTCCAATGTTGAAAGAATAAACTCTGCTCCTATTTCAATTTTCTCCAAACTAATATCAATATGATTTCCATTTAGCCATTCAGTTTCCTCCACATTTCGAGGAAAATAGCCCGATGAAATTACTTTTAATTTCTTAGGATTTTGTGAACTAGCTAGTGCAAATGAAGCAATTCCCTTTTCAACATCTATAGTGGGCTCTTCATTCCAGTTTTCAGTTTGAGTAATTTTGATGGTAGAAATGATCATTCCATTTTCATCAGCAATACTAATGGTAAATGGTTGTTTTGGTTCATCAATACGGACTAAATCTACACCTATAGTTTTTTGAAAGTTGGGTTGAAAAATTTTAGTGATAAAGGGTTTGTTTCGAAGAATAGAAGTTCCTAAAATACCTTTTGAGAGGTAAAAATCTTGATCATTGAGTAGTGGATTCTCAATGGCTATACTTTGACTTTTATACCCTGGAGCTTCTAAATTAAGGCGGGAGGATGCTAAGTTTTGTCCTGCTAGAATGATCACTCCATCAATATCAGTGATGCCACTTTCTCGTGTTTGATTATTCGTTAGCAATTGCCAAGAAACTTCAATTCCTAACATACTTTCAGCATCTTTAATACTCCATTTAAGCTTAGGAATACTTTTCAATTCGACAAATGGAGCTTTCCCAATAAACCTTTTATCAACTACCTGAAGTAATTCTAAATCTGCAGTATTAGCGACCCTACTTAATGTTCCTACCTCACTAAGATAGAATTCAGGGAAAGTTTCATTGGAGTTCAATTCTATTGCAAGTGGTTTCATTCCTTCTGCAAGAATCCATGCTTTTCGTGTTTGATTATCAGAAATTAATAATTCAAAATTTCCTGCATCATCTGTTAATATTTTTTCCTCGTTATCTAATTGGATAGTCGCTTGGAGCACTTTATTACTACTAGTATTAAAAACTTTACCCGTTATTTTAATTGTGGAAATTTTTGTTGCAACAGATGCAGGACTTCGATTTATTTGATTTAATGAATTAGAAACTTGCTCTGTTTTGATAGCTTTTGGATTGTTTAATACTTGGCCAGTAAAAACCTCCCGCTTTTCTTCTTCTTTGACCTGCTCGACTTTGGAAATCTCTACAGCTTTAGCTTCAACTATTGTTTCCTCTTTTTTAGATTCAACGTTCAATACGTCCACTAATTCTTCTTTATCTTCTGTTTGTGTTGGACGAATAAACTTAGGTACCTTATTATTATTTGCTAATAATTGAACTTGTGAATCTGTAACATTCATTTTAAAAATATCACCATTACCACGGCTATTTTGCGTGGAACTCACATAGGCAAAAGGATGGCCATAACTTTCGTAAAAAGAAAGCTCAATACCTTGGGAGTTGACTTCTGACCCAAGGTTTTCAGGTTCTGACCAATTGAGCCAAGTATCGTCCAATCTAGTACTTACAAAAATATCTCGGCCACCATATCCACCATGCCCATTACTTGCAAAGTACAGAGCGAGTCCATCCTCAGACAAATGAGGTGTCATTTCTTGAAAGCTAGTATTGATGGTGTTACCAAGATTAATCGGCTGGCTATACACACTATCATTTTCTCGAAAACTTACATATAAATCCTCAAAACCGATAGAGCCAAATGACTCCATAGACAGGATCAATACATTACCATCTTCAGAAATGCTCGCACTTAAATGACTTGAACGATTATAGTAAGATTTGATTTTTATCTCAATAGGTTTTGACCAAGCATTTTCAACAAACCTACTTATTGCAATTGCAGGTTTATTCAATTCGTTTTGGTTAAGAAGAAGAGCTTTTGTACCACGATCAAAAAATTTGTAAAGAATATTATATCCATTATTATTCCAGAGTTCACCCGCATTTTCAGGCTTCGACCAATCGCCATTACTCTTTAATTCGCTTACCCAAATGTCTCCAGGATCCAAATCACCACCAGAATTTTTCGGATGAAAGCGAATAGTGTAAAAGAGAAAATTCCCATCTGGACTGATTACTGGATATAGCTCATCATACTTACTATTTATCTTTTCGGAAATAGGTTCTTGTTGGATAAATTTACTCCCTTGGGCAAAGGATTGATTACACCCAAAAAGGCAAAAAAATAAGGATAATAACAGCACAAAAATTGGCATGTTCTTATAACGCCCAAGGATATTAAATATGATTTGAAACAAAATCTGAATTTAATGATCTATTCAAGCCAAATAGTAAAGGATGGTTCTCAAATGTTTGAATACACTAAAGATACAAATAGTTATAATGAAAAAATCCTGTCTTTGGACAGGATTTTAATTTTCAATGGATAATTCTATAAATCTAAAATAATGGCAAATACTAAAGGAGCTACGATAGTAGCGTCCGATTCGATTATATATTTTGGCGTATCAATACCCAATTTCCCCCAAGTAATTTTCTCATTTGGCACTGCGCCAGAATATGAACCATAACTGGTTGTAGAATCACTAATTTGGCAAAAATACCCCCAAAGTGGCACAGTATCTCTTTGCAAATCTTGATGCAACATTGGTACTACACAAATTGGGAAATCGCCAGCAATACCACCACCAATTTGGAAGAAGCCAACACTTGAATCTTCTGTAGTCTTTGTGTACCAGTCTGCCAAAAACATCATATACTGAATGCCACCCTTCATAGTGTGTACATCTTTGATATCACCAGAAATCACATGGCCCGCATACATGTTTCCAAGGGTAGAATCTTCCCAACCTGGCACTATGATAGGTAGGTTTTTCTTTGCAGCTTCAAGCAACCAAGAGTCTTTGGGATCGATCTGATAATATTCTTCCAAATCGCCACTTAATAAAACTTTGTAAAAGAACTCATGCGGAAAATACGACTCACCTGCTTGATCTGCTTTTTCCCACTGCTTAAGTACTGCTCCTTCTAATCTGCGCATCGCTTCCATCTCTGGTATACATGTATCAGTAACCCTGTTCATGTGCCTATTAAGCAAATCTTGCTCTTGCTCAGGCGTAAGGTCACGATAGTTTGGAATACGCTCGTAGAAATCGTGAGCTACCAAGTTAAAAATATCTTCTTCGAGATTGGCTCCAGTACAAGTAATTATATGGACTTTATCCTGGCGAATCATTTCTGCTAATGATAAGCCTAACTCAGCGGTTGACATTGCTCCTGCCAAGGTTATCATCATTTTGTCCCCTCCTTCAATATGTTTCTTATATCCTTCTGCTGCATCAATCAATGCTGCTGCATTAAAGTGTCTGTAATGATGTTTTAAAAATTCAGTAATGTTTCCCATGATAAAATATTCTAAAATCTAATGAAATTAAAAAGTAAAAGCCCGACCATAAAAGCCAGGCTTTAAAATAATGCATTTTATCTACAATCTTATTTTTTATTTGCAGTATAACGCTCATTCAAGCCTTTGATGGCTTCGTTTGTAATATCTAGACCTTCATTTGCATACAATACACCACTACCCTTTGTGTAAGTAAGTATAATATTCAAATTTCTAGCTTTTCCATAAGTAGCTAGATAATCAGAAATTGTATCATAAAGAGCATTAGTCAATTTAGACTCTTCATTCATCAATTCCTGACTTAGGTTTTGTTCAAATACTTGGAGCGTTTGCTGTTTTTGAACTAATTCCTCTTCTTTAGCTCTACCTTGAGCCATTGTCAATCCTTGAGCGGTGCGCTGAAACGCTTCAATTTCTTGCTGCAAGCCTTGAGCTCTATTAGTATATTCTGCTTGAGCTTTTGCTCTCTTTTCTTCGAGAAGTCCCGTGATTTCAGTAAAGTAAGCGTACTTAGCCAACAAGGTGTCAGAATTGATATAGGCAATATTTAAGTCTGAAGCTAAAGCCATATCACCTGATTCGTCTGTTGAAGCAATGGTTGTTTCCGATGAATTTCCAGAAAATTTATCTACGTAAAGATAAATTACTGCGATCAGCAATACGATGTTGAGGATTAAGGAAAGGTTTTTCACGTTCTTTTTCGGTTTAATTTTGGGCAAATATACTGAAAGTAAGTTTTCGAGCAATTAGCTTTTCATTTTTACCTTAGTAATTACTGCTCCTCCAATTAGAGAAATCCCTGCATTGATTAAAACTAATCCCAAAGTACCCATGATAAACCAATCGATAAATGGTGATTGCTCATATTTTAGAATCAATCCCTCTCCCATTATAGACAGCCCTGCTCCATTTAAAATTAGTCCTCCAATTGATAATAAAAGCCATTTTCTTTTGAGTTTGGTTTCTGTAGTTTTCATAAATTTTGATTGTGCTAATACATATTTTAATATCACTAAATCAAAAGTAGATTTCCTGAGCCAATCGAAATGTATTTGCATGAGCTTCAACAATATGTTGAATTTTTTCAGAGTATCCACCACCCATACTTATCACTAAAGGTAGTTTCAAGCCTTTGCACATTTCAATCACTATCCGATCGCGTTTCTTACAGCCCTCTAAGGTCACACCCAATCGGCCTAATTTATCAGAAGCCAAAATATCCACTCCTGATATGTAAAATACAAAATCAGGATTTATAGATTCAATTATGGAGTCAAGATGGAAAGTGAGTTTTTCTAGATATTCTGCATCCTGCGTACCATCTTCTAACTCAATATCCAAGTCAGATTTTTCTTTGTGCATTGGATAATTTCGAGCTCCATGCATACTAAAAGTAAATACTCTTGGTTCACTTTCAAATATTTTGGCAGTACCATTTCCCTGATGCACATCCAAGTCTACCACCACAATTTGCCGTGCCAGGCAATGATCCAAAAGATATTGGGCCGAAACAGCCACATCATTAAGTAAACAAAATCCTTCACCTCTATCGCAATAAGCATGGTGTGTACCCCCCGCCACATTCATACTCACTCCATATTCGAGTGCATATTTTGCAGCTTGAAGCGTCCCGTCAAGAATGGTAATTTCTCTTTCTACGAGACCTTTGCTTAAAGGAAATCCAGTTTTTCGCTCTTCTTTTCTACTCAGGTTCAATCCAATCAATTTTTGCCAGTATGCCTCATCATGTACCTGAAGAATTATATCTTCAGCAAGAGGCTTTGGTTCAAATAGATTTTGAGATTGGATAGTACCTTCATACAAAAGCTGCTCAGGAAGCAGCTCGTATTTGATCATTGGAAATCTATGTCCTACGGGTAATGGATGAGCATAATTGGGTGCCCAAGCGATTTTAAGCATTAAATATTAACTGATAAGCTACTGATATGTTAGAAATTACTCTTCCTCGTCATCCTCATTTATAAAAGAATACATGGTAGTGTCGAGCGATAACGTATCCTCATTAAAGTCCTTAATGAATTTATTAATCACTTTATCTGTAACTTTCTCAATATTTAACCCAATATCCAAGGCTACTCCAAAATCTACATTTTCATCAATTTCAACGTGTTCTTGCACTTTTACAGCCTCCTCCTCTTCCAAATCGGCCATGACTTCAGCCATATACAAGCCCATTTCTTCATCTTCTGCTGTGAGTGGAATCAAATTCCCATTTTCATCTTCCTGATATTTAATAGGCTTGAAGTTTTTAAATTTCTTTGCAGCTTTATGTTCAGCAATCTCATATATCTCACTGCTATGCTGAAGTCTTAAAGTATAAATTACTGCATCATAAATTACCTCGCGCCCTTCATATATACCCAAGAATTGAAAATTCATATACTCGTCCGAGTTATCTTGAGCATTTATTACAAGAAAGGATTTTCCAGTCTCTTTGAGCTTTATGCGGAATTCTTCTATTTTTTCAGAATCAAAACCTTTATTGATAAATAACATAACAATAAATTGAAAAAGTGATTAAAATAATTAGATTGAAGTTAAAAAACTGATTTTCTCAGTACAGGTTAGCTAGTGAATTAATCGTTTCAGCAAACCAAATTATAAAAGAATTTAAATTTTCCACTATTGATGTTAGAATATTTAATAAAACAGAATGAAAGTGAGGTTTTAGACTTCAAACAATCAATCAACAATCTGCATAAAATTGCTAAATCAATTGGTTCTTTTGCAAATACAAATGGCGGAAAATTAGTGATCGGCATCAGTGATAATAAGCGAATAATTGGGATTGATCCTGAAGAAGAGAAGTATATGTTGGAAAAAGCGGGAGGAGAATTGTGCGATCCTGCAATCGAAATATCATTTCAAATATTGGAGCAAGAAGCTGAAAATGAATATGATGAACCAAAATATATATTGATAGCCGAAGTTGCAGAAGCTGCTAAAAAGCCTGTAAAAACTCTTGATGCCAATGGAGAATGGAAAGTCTACATCAGGATAGCAGATAAAAGCCTACCAGCGTCAAAAAAATTAATCAAAATGATGGAAAAGGGCTTCATTGATTCTGCTAATAAAACAGATAGAGCTCTAGATAAAAATGAAAAAAAACTGATGGAGTTTTTGGAAGAGAACGAACGGGTCACGCTCAACAGGTTTTGTAAATTGATAAATGTGTCGAAGCGAAGAGCAACAAAAATTATTGTTAACTTGTTGCTTGAGGGAATGCTTCGAGAGCATAATAATGAAAAGGAAATTTATTACACAAGATAAAATTTAAACTATGGAATATAGAAGATTAGGAAAGTCAGGACTTCAGGTTAGTGCATTATCATTTGGCTCATGGCTAACATTCGGCAAGCAAATTGGCGATAATACAGCTGAAAATCTGATGGCTACGGCCTATGACAATGGGGTGAACTTCTTCGACAATGCAGAAATCTACGCTCGTGGGCAATCAGAGATTGTAATGGGTGAAATCCTTAAAAAAATGGATTGGCGTAGAGATTCATATGTAGTAAGCTCCAAAGCCTTTTTTGGACTTGGCGGAGAGCTTACTCCTACGCAAAAAGGCCTAAATAGAAAACACCTCATAGAAGCATGCCATGCTGCACTTGAAAGACTACAAGTAGATTACTTAGATTTATTCTTCTGCCATAGGCCCGATAAGGAAACGCCTATTGAAGAAACTGTTTGGACTATGCACAACTTAATCCAGCAAGGCAAAGTACTATATTGGGGCACCTCAGAGTGGAGCGCACATGAAATTATGGAAGCACATATGGTGGCTCAGCGTTACAACCTAATTGGCCCAGTAATGGAGCAGCCACAATACAATATGTTGGTAAGAGATAAGGTGGAGGTAGAGTTTAGCCAGATTTATAAAACAGTAGGTTTAGGCACAACCATTTGGTCACCATTGGCTTCGGGCATCCTCACTGGGAAATACAATGATGGATTTCCTGATGATACTCGATTGGGAATTGAAGGAATGGAATGGCTCAAAGACAGCACATTGAGAGAAGAAAATCTACAAAAAGTTAGAAAAATGACTGCTTTTGCAAAAGAAATTGGAATCTCAATGGCAAACCTTGCCATCTCCTGGTGTCTTAAGAATCCAAATGTAAGTACAGTAATTCTTGGCGCATCAAAACTAAGCCAGCTTGAAGAAAATCTTAAAAGTCTTGATGCATTACCTAAATTGACTAATGAAGTATTAACTAAGATGGAAGAGATTTTGGATAATACACCTGCTAAACCAATGTTCTAAATTAGAAAAGCCAGGCTTAAAAAACCTGGCTAAATTTCTCTCCAAATGACTATAAAATCGATTTTACTCAACTTCTTAGTGGTATTACTTTACTTCCTTCCTACCTTCCTCGCATTCTCCAAGAAGAATTTGAGAGAGGTTTTACTTTTGAACCTTTGTTTTGGTTGGACGATTATTGGTTGGATTTGGTCACTCATCTGGGCAATTCGTGGCAAATCTCCCTTGCCATATCAGTTAAAAAAAGCGCTGAGAGAAGAAGCAATGGAAGATTGATTAGTCAATTATGGATTACATTCTTTGCAATTGGCCTCAACCACTTGCTCGGCTATTTTGAAACCTAAGTTCATGGCTTTTCTCCAATCCTTGCAAGCTTCCGCATCACGATCCATTTCATAATATAACGTGCCTCTATTCAAATAAGCCTCGGCATAATTAGGATCAATTTCTAGCGCCTTGCCATAATCTGCCAATGCTCCTGCGTAATCTTCTAAGTTATTTTTTGAATAAGCCCTCTCTAGGTACGCTTCTTTATACTTTGGATTAATTAACAATGCTTTTGTAAAGTCTTCAATAGCAGGAAGTTCTGATCCAATACTAGATAGGCAAATTCCTCTGATAAACAGTGCCTCGGCATTTTTCGGATTATTCTTGATAATTGTCGTAAAGTCTTGAATGGCAGCATGAAACTCACCTTCCATATACTTATCATAAGCGACATTCATTTTATCCTCTTCAGACTGCTGAGCAATTACTGACCCACTTACAATGAATGTGAATAGTAAAATTAACTTGATATTCTTCACGTAAATTTCCCTTTCTTAACATTTGATTTACACAAAAAACCCGGCAAAAACCGGGCTAAATTTTGAATAAAATTCTTAATTATTTCTCGTATCTCGCCCAAACTTCTGCCATAGGTTCACCTGAGCTACTATTTCCTGAGTGATACCAATCACCATCTTGAATTCTATAACTAAATGGCAAAACAGCACCTACTCTTTCATTATTTCTTGAGAATGTAGTTATATGCTCAGTGTAGGTTCCATTTTCAATAGTATATGTTCCAGCTCCGGTCCCAAGAAATTGCTTAGTTCCTGTATTGATAGCTGCCCATTGGAATCTTGTGCCAGATAATATTTTGATAGTCACACGATCTGCTACAGGTCTTCTTTGTTCTAATACTCCATCAGCATTTGGCCTACCCAGCATTCTCCAATTACCTGTTAGGTCAGTCACAGAGTCATCTATTTTCTCATATATATCTGTAATACCATCATACATGGTCGTAAAGGTATTACCATCTAAAGAGTATTGGTATGACAAGGTAGTACCAACCAAAGTACTGTCTTGAGTACTAAAAGCAACTTCAACATTGAATGAATTATTGTCGAAATTATAAAAACCGCCTCCAGCTCCTAAAAACTCACCTGTACCTGCAGCTCCTATAGAAAATGCTGTGAAGCTAGGTGAAACAATAACTACTACTTCATCTTCAATAGCTTGTCCATTTGAACTAATTAACTTCCAAGCTCCCTGAATATTTGGCGTTTCAGTTTCAAGAAGCTCTTCAGACTCCGCTGTAGAACTATCATTATCACCTCCACAACTAAAGAGCATTGCGCTAACAAAAAGCAAGCTTATAATGGTAGAAAAATTTACAAGTCGTTTCATGGTTTGATTGTTTTGGGTTAATTCAATTACTTAAACTAAAGTAATTGAATTATTTACGAAATCAAACCAAGCTTATACAGACGGATTAAATTTTCTATTTAGTTCAATTATTCGTATCGAAGTGAATCGATAGGATCTAGTTTAGAAGCCTTATTAGCAGGGATGAAACCCGAAATTAAACCGACAAATACACAAACAACCAAGCCAACTATCATCCAAAGCCAAGGCATTACAAAAGTGCCAGGAGAAATGATATTAGAAACACCGTTCCCAATTCCTATTCCAAGAAGTATTCCAATTAAACCTCCCGCAATACAAATCACAATTGCTTCAATCAGAAATTGTTCTCTTATTTTTATAGGTGTAGCGCCCATTGCCTTTCTAATTCCAATTTCTCTGGTCCGTTCAGTTACAGTCACCATCATTATATTCATTAGGCCAATAGAAGCTCCTAAAAGTGTAATAAAACCAATGCCAAAGCCACCTATTCGTAAATAGCCAGAAATTTCGTCAAGCCTTTCGGACAAAGACTCACTTTTTACTACTTCAAATGATTCTACTTCCAATACTTCATTCCGGCGAATTTTTCTCATTAATAGTGTAGCCTCACCCATAGCAAATGGGGTAACCTCAGGTGAAGTCACCATGGTTTTGATCGCATAATTAAATGTGCCGTTTCTATCTAATTTAGAGGCGTTTTCAAAAGATATTAATATATTCCTATCGGCTCCACCGCCACCACCTAAACCACCTTGTTTATCCAAAACGCCAATAACATTATATTTCCTGCCATAGAAACTAATTTGTTTATTTATAGGATCTGCATTGTTTGGGAATAAGGTATTTCTTATTTCACTCCCTATTATCGCAACAGGTGCTCCAATGGCTATTTCATCAGGAGTAAAATTCCTACCAAGAGCCAATTCTAATCCATTGATGAAAATATAATTTTCATCTGTCCCTAAAATTCGACTATTAGGATTTGTTTTTAAAGATAAATGAGATACTTCAACTGCGCCGCCCACATTGGTTGTTATAGTCATTGCATCAGCGTATTGGAATTCCTGCTTGAAAGCCTTAACCTCTCGAATTTTCAAAGGCGGCACTCTCTTTTCTTGTATTCCACCCACATTTCTACCTCTCTCCACCCGCTTAGAAACTACATCAAAAGTATTTACACCAAAAGTTGAAAAGCTATCTTCTACTGAGGCTCGTATACCATCGATGGCCGTCAACATTCCCACCAAAGAGGTAATACCAATAGCTACAATCAATGCAGTAAGTGTTGTTCTTAACATGCTGCCCTTCATGGATCGAAGGCCTTCTCTTACATTTTCTGAAAAATCCATACCGTTTTTATAATAACTTCGTAAACCTACACAATGCCATTACCAACACGATGGATATTTACGTAAATTGTGGGTTGATACGCCTAAAAGGTTTTAAATACAGTTGATAAGAATGATGAGAAAGATAATTATAACACTCTGCACCTTTTTCCTGATGGTTTTTCATGCTAACGCTAATGAAATCCTTATTCCAATGGATGAATCCCAAAGCAACCACCTGAAGGCCTATGGTATTGCATTTTGGGTATTAGAGCGAGAAACATCAGTGGAATGGTTACTCAATTATAGAGGTGGAAGTTTCATGATGCCATATACATCAAAGTTTGAAGATGAGTGTGTCATACGCAATGTTTCATACCAAGTAATTAGTAGTGCACAGGCTAATCAAATCAGAAATGAAATTAGAAGTCCTTCATCCAATGCTGACGTGATGCAGCTGGACAAGGCACCAAAAGTGGCAGTGTACTCTCCTAAAAGCAAGCAACCTTGGGATGATGCTGTTACCTTGGTAATGAGTTATGCCGAAATACCGTACGATATAATTTTTGATACGGAAGTACTTGAAGGAGAGCTAGTAAATTATGACTGGCTACATTTGCATCATGAAGATTTTACTGGGCAATATGGAAAGTTTTATCGAAGCTTTAAAGACTTTCCTTGGTACCAAGATATGGTAAGAGAATACGAAGACGTTGCTAAAAATTTCGGATATAAAAAAGTATCACAAATGAAATTGGGAGTGGTAAAAACTATCAAGGAATTTGTGGCGGGTGGTGGTTTTCTATTTGCCATGTGTTCAGCTACTGAGACTTTTGATATTGCCTTGGCAGCTCAGAATGTAGACTTTATTGAACGCATGTACGATGGGGATGGTGCAGACCCAAAAGCAAATGACAAGCTTGATTTTACACAAACTTTTGCTTTTGAGAATTTCAGATTGAAAATGGATCCTGTAGAATACGCATATTCTAACATAGATAACAAACAAATAGAGAGAGGGCTATCAGAAAGAAACGACTTTTTCTCCTTATTCCAATTTTCAGCAAAATGGGATCCAATACCGACAATGCTTACTCAGAATCATCAGCGGATAATAAAAGGCTTTATGGGACAAAGTACAGCATATAAAAAGAGTATGGTAAAATCAGATGTTGTGATTCTTGGTGAAACAAAAGATATTGATGAAGCAAGGTATTTGCATGGTGAGTTTGGGAAAGGCTTTTGGACTTTCTATGGAGGACATGATCCCGAAGATTATCAACACTTCGTGGGTGAAGAGCCTACAGATATGAATCTATTTCCAAATTCGCCAGGGTATAGATTGATATTAAATAACCTATTATTTCCTGCTGCTAAGAAGAAAAATTTGAAGACTTAATTCACGGCATTGCTATGTAATTGGAACTCCAATTAGTGCATTCTGTCTCCTCTTAATTCGAGATTTTTCATTATTTCCGCTTCTGTTTTCAGGATTTGCTTCCATCTTTCCCAAACAATTTCTTCAGGTTGATATTCCTTTGCTAGCTCTATGAAGTTTCGATAATGACTAGCTTCTGAAACCATTAATTCATAATAGAATTTAGATAACTCTTGGTCGGCTATATTTTTCCACAAAAGCCTGAATCTCTCACAACTGCGAGCTTCTATTAAAGCATTGAAGAGGAGTTTTTCACAAAGCTGCTCATTACGGTTCCCTCCTTTTCGTTGGAATTTTAATAGTTCATTGACGTACTCATCCTTACGTTGTCTACCGAACTCGTATCCACGCTTCTTGAGATGCTCCATCACTCTTTCAAAGTGGCTCCATTCTTCTGCCACTACTGGAGTAAGAACCTCTACCATTTTGGATTTCTCTGGATATAATGTAATCAGTGAAATACATGAGGAGGCAGCTTTTTGCTCACAATAAGCATGATCAATCAGAATTTCTCTGATGTCCATTTCTACAATATTTACCCATCTAGGGTCGGTTGGCAATGCTAAACCTAAAACCTCCATATTAGTCAAAAAACATCCAACTAAGCCCCACATCAAGCACTCTGGGCATACCAGTGTAATATGGTGTAATAAAATATCCATCTTCAACCATCAAGCCTTGATTAATGTGAGTCATTTTTAGGAATATTCTTGTACGATTAATCTTAAAGTTGACAAACAAATCAGCCCACACGTAGGCAGGAACTTCAAAGTCATTTTGCAAGTGGTACTGCTGTGTGATAGGGTCATAGCCATTTGCAAGCCATGCAGATTTATAATGAATATCAATTCCAGTTTGGATAGTAAGCTTGCCCCCAAATAAATTATTAAAATAGTAAAGCTGTCCATTACCAAAATAGGTAGGTAAGCGATATTTATTAGCAGATTCGCCAGCAACTTTGGAGTAAATTACCTCAGCATTAAAATTCATATTATCCCAAAAATTGACACTAAAATCAAGTCCAGGAGAAAGCATACTTATGTTGCCAACTGCCTGTTCAGGTACTTTCAATTCATTGAAATAAATATAATTTGAAATACTGGTGATGGATACCTTTGGTTTAACCATAAATTTTTCATTTGACCAGCGATATCCAATATTCAATTGATTTGAAAATTGATTTGAAAAGGAGTTTTCCCAAGCGTAATGGTTTCCAAAATATTGTCGATGAAGCATATTGGGCGCACTGAGTGTTTGCTTAGCTTCAGCTTCAAAATTGAATAAGGATAATTTACCTTCTAACCGATAATTACCTTCAATAGTATATTCACCTCCCGCTTCTATTCTGAAAAGTGAATCAAACTCCCACCTTAAATCTGTACCCACAAAATGCTCCATAAAACGGGACTCATCAAGGTATTTTGGTTGAAAAATGAGATTTCTGTTTTTATAATAGAATGAATAAAATAGGTTATTCATTTCTCCCTTTACACCGCCGGTAAGTTCAGTTTGACTCATCTTAGTTCGGTCGGCAGTAAAACTATTGCTAATGATATATTCAGGATAATAATTAAATTCATTAGCACCGCTAGAGCCATCCAAATACTTCACCAACTGATTTTGCCGATCAAATTCTGTAAATATGCCAAACAATGGCTTAAGCATGTATTCCTGATACAAATGAAAATTTTGTCGTACTTCTTGATTTCCAGCACTCCCTAAATAAACTCTAGAGTCTCGATATAGAAAAAACTCTGAATCTTCATTTACTTCTGGAGGGATAATTCCTCCAGATTCCGTAACACCATGAGACATCCGTGAAAAGAATGCAACTGCTTGATAGCGCTCTGATGAATCCCTGTAGTGGGTATACATATCGTAGCTATTAGCTTCGACATTCCGATCTCCTCTACCGCGTGCAGCCAATTGCTTATCCATTCGGATCGTATTGAAATTGATTCCAACATTCCAATACTCTGTTACATTTCTGCTGTAATCTATATCGAGCAAGCTTCGACCTGACCCGGCAAATACAGGTGCTAAATTCGTGTACGGCGATTTAGTATCGAAGTACCTCATTTTATCTTTATCCCTAAAGTAATGATCATAGGCATGAAATCCTGATGTAACTCCCACAGTGGTAGGCATTTCAAAAAATATCGGCCACATAGCTGTACCATGATTGCCTAGGTCTTGATACTTATTGCCCAGTTCATGAATCTTCTGAAAACGATGAAATTTATTCATAGAAGTATCTACTGGCTGATAATGTACATCGCTAAGACGAATCGCTTTACCTGTGGTAAAGGTTGTGGTGTTAGGGCCATATACACTTTGAGCAGAATCATTTAGAATCTGCGCAAAAGAATTTTGAGTGAAACCCAAAATCAATGTAAAAAATAGAAATAGAGAGTATTTTAAATTCACGGTCAAAAATACAGAAAAGGAATGCTTTAGTAACTCAGTTTTTTTCAATCAATCTCATTAAAATTTGCTTAAAGATTTCTTCTTCGGCCAAAAACTGATGCCTAACAGGTAGCACAAAGACAGGCAATTCTTTTGCCAATTCTGATAAATCACTTTCTACCCATTTAGCGGCATCCTTTTCGGTAATTATAATACTGGCATTCTTCTTTTTTGCTATTTCCGAAATCTTTCTCAAATCGATGGCCTTGTATTCATAATGATCTCGAAAATTGAAATATTCAGCCACATGATATTTTCCCTTGAGGTAAGAATTAAAAGCAGAAGCATTCGCCAAACCACTTACGGGAATTACCGAATTTGACATTTCTAATTGGTCTTTTTCATACAGTGGATAAGGCAACCCATATGAAAGGGTTGTGAAAAAGACAGAAGTCCCAGCCTTAATAAAATTATTTATCTCACTGGTAATCAGCGCCCTTTTTTCTAATGAAAGATCATTGGGACATTTTGTAACGATCACTACACTTGCTCTGCTCGCCCCTTCTCTTGGCTCTCTCAATCGGCCAGCGGGTAATAAAAAATCCTCGTAAAAGGGAGAGCTATAATCTGTTAGCAATATATACGCATCAGCTTTTACTTTTCTATGTTGAAACGCATCATCTAAGATTATAAGATCGGTATCAGGCTCATGATAAAGTATTTCAGGAATCGCTAAAACCCGCTCCTCACCTACTGCTATCTTTACCCTCCCGCCAAATTTCCTATAGAACTGAAATGGCTCGTCTCCTAATTGCTTGGCATTAGAAGCTTTATTTGCTAGGTGAAATCCTCTTGTTTTTCTACCATAGCCTCGACTTAATATAGCCAAATTGTAAGTGCCTTCTAGCCAATTGGCTAACCATTCCACCATCGGACTTTTTCCGGTACCACCCACACTTAAATTGCCCACAGCAATTAAGGGCAAATCAAATTCATGCGATTTTGTGTATTCAATATCATAAAGATAATTGCGCAGACGAACACCTAGCCCATAAAGCCAAGAAAATGGTGAAAGTATAAGTTGAGATAAATGCATAAGCCTAAAACAAGCCTATATTTGTAATTATTGAATGTGCGAAAGTGCCTAAAAATATGTCTATGACCAAACTAAAAGATATAATTGCCAGTCTCGAAACGTGGGCAAACCCATCCTTGCAGGAAAGTTACGATAATAGCGGGCTAATTACAGGAAATCATGAACAAAGTATAAGTAAGATTTTAATTTCCTTGGACTGCACAGAAACAATTGTAGACGAGGCCATTGAGAAAAACTGCGAACTAATTATTGCTCATCATCCGATTGTATTCAAAGGTTTGAAGCGCTTAACTGGAGCAAATTATGTTGAGAAAACGATTATAAAGGCCATCAAGAATGACATTGCGATTTATGCTATCCATACCAATTTGGATAATGTGAATACAGGTGTGAACAAGAAAATTTGTGAGAAAATTGGTTTATATAATTTGCATATTCTTGACAAGAAAAGAGGTAAACTTGAGAAATTGACCACCTTCATTCCCATTGAAAACACAGATTCTGTGTTGGCAAGTATTTACAAAGCGGGAGGCGGAGATATCGGGAACTATAGTGGATGTAGTTTCAGAGTAGCAGGTACTGGCACGTTTACACCAAATAACAAAGCAAACCCAACAATTGGAAATCAAAATAATCCGGAGGAGGTCGCAGAAAATAGGGTGGAAATAATGTACCCTTCCTATTTGCAGTCTTCAATACTGAATGCGCTAAAACAAGCCCATCCCTACGAAGAAGTTGCCTATTACATTCAGCAATTAGAAAATAAACATCAAGAAATTGGCAGCGGAATGATTGGTATTTTGGAGCAGCCAATGGATGAGCAGGAATTTTTGAATCACCTAAAAAAGGCAATGAATTTAGAACTGATTAAATTCACACCATTGGCGAAGAAAATAAAGAAAGTAGCTGTGTGTGGAGGTGCAGGAAGTTTTCTGCTCCATAAGGCAAAATCAGCAGGAGCTGATGCTTTTGTAACAAGTGATTTCAAATATCACGAATTCTTTGATGCAGAAAATCAAATAATGATTGCAGATATTGGCCATTATGAAAGCGAAATTTTTACGAAAGACTTAATTTATGAGTATTTGACTCAGAAATTTAGTAATATTGCAGCCTATTTGACTGAAGTGAGTACCAATCCAATTAAATATTTCAAATAAATTCATGGAAAGTACCGTTGCCCAAAAATTAGAATCACTCCTTAAGTTACAGGAAATAGATTCGAAACTAGATGCCCTTATTAAAATAAGAGGTGCCCTGCCTGAAGAAGTAAGTGATTTAGAAGACGAAATTATCGGATTCGACACAAGAATCGGAAAATATAATCAGGACATAAAAGATCTTAATGCTGAAATCGATGGCTTCAAGATTGGCATTAAGGATTCCGAAAAACTGATAAAGAAGTATCAGGAACAGCAAATGAATGTTCGTAATAATCGCGAATACGATGCTATTACTAAAGAAACTGAACTTCAAGGTCTAGAAATCGAAATTTTCCAAAAGAAAATTAAAGAGCATGGGCACAAAATCGATCTGAAAAAAGAAGAGCTTGCGAAGACAAAGGAAATTGCAGGTGAACGTCAGAAAGATTTAGATGCAAAAAAAGGTGAGCTTAGCCAAATCACATCAGAATCTCATGAAGAAGAGAAGAAGCTAATTGCAGACAGAGAAAAAGCGGCGAAAATTATTGAAGATAGGCTGTTAAAATCTTACAATAAAATCCGTGAAAATGCTGTGAATGGTCTTGCGGTGGTTGAAGTTAAAAGAGATGCTTGCGGTGGCTGTTTCAATGTGGTACCTCCACAACGTCAAGCTGACATCAGAGAAAAGAAGAAAATCATTGTTTGCGAACATTGTGGACGAATTTTCGCAGACGTTGAAGATATAATCGAAGAAGAGCCAAAAAGAAAAACAAGAAGATAATACAAATATTTTTTTTAATTGAGAAATATTTTTATATTTCACCACAATTAAGTCTTCCTGTGATTTGGTGGTTAAAAAGGTCTTACTACCATGGGTGAGCTGCAAAGCTCACCCTATTTTTTTTATCTGGTTTCTTATGATTCCAGTGTTTGGTTTAAATGCACAAACCGAAAGCGAACTCTTTAGCCCAGAAGCAAAGCGCACCTACCAAGAATTATTTCGGTTGCGACTACCTCAAGCAAATACACTTATTGAAAAAAATTCTCCCATAGATGAGCCTGTTTGGGCATATTTAAAGCATTTACATCTCACGCTCAATGTTCTAATCACAGAAAATGAAGATTTAACAAATCAGCTTTATAATGAGCATAAAGGTTTGTTAAAAACGGTTGCTAAACTCCCCTCAAACCTGCCTTGGAGAGCATTTTTTGAAAATGAAATGAAAATCCAATTGGCATTTGTGAAGTTAAAACGTGGTGAATCATTTTCAGGTGGTAATCAACTTCGCTCAGCCTATAGCGGATTGAAGAAAAACCAAGCAACATTCCCTCAATTTTGGCCTCACTATAAAAGCTTCGGTACTTTACAAATTCTATTAAGTACTGTCCCAGAGCAATTCCAATGGATTTTAAAGTTACTTGGAATGGACGCCTCAGCAGAAGAAGGTCTTAGAAACCTAAAAGAAAAGGCTATACATTCTGAACTATTTAGAGATGAATCAGAAACCATGTATTCCTTGATTCAAATATTTCTTTTAGAGGAATTTAAAGCTGGAGAAGATGTGTTGAGAAGGAAATATGAGCAAGATAAAGAGAGTGTATTATTGGCATATTTACTTTCCACTTCATACCTCAGAAATAATGAAAGTGGAAAAGCTGAAAAAATTCTCAATGAAGTGAAGCCTCTATTTAAGTTTACTTTTCTAGAATACCAAAGAGCCAATATTCAACTTCAAAAAGGAAATTATAGCCAAGCAGAATCCCTCTTTTTAAAGTTTTTAAAAGAACGCGAAGGAGATAATTACCTTAAAGACAGCTGGTATAAATTACACTTAGTCGCTCTTTTAAGTGGAGATCAATCAAAAGCAAATCAATATTTGGCAAGAGCCAAAAGCGAAGGAACTGTAAATGTGGAACCCGACAAAAATGCTGAACGGGAGCTTCAGGAAGCAGATGTTAACAAAATTCTAATAAAATCCCGATTGGCTACAGATGGTGGTTTCTATGACATAGCAATGCAAACCTTAGCCAACAGTAAAGCATCAGAATTTACTTCAAAGAAGGACCAAATTGAAAAGCAATATAGACTCGCCAGGATTTATGACTTAACAGGTGAGGATGAAAAAGCCTTGAATCTATACAGAGATGTAATTTTGCAGACAAGTGGAGAAACATGGTATTTTGCACCTAATTCAGCATTGATGGCAGGAAATATCTTAAAAAACAAAAATCAGTACGAAGCTGCAAAAGATATGTACCTTAAAGCTCTTAGCTACAAAACCCATCCATATAAAAATAGTATTGACACAAAGGCCAAAGCAGGATTAGCTTCTATCCAATAAGTGATCACCATCATTGTAGCGAGCTAATCTAAACATGCTGCCAGTCCATACAAGCTCATACAAACACAAATTACCATGAAGAAAATTATCCATACAGCGAAGTGGGATGTTGAGCATAATACACAATAGCACCCTCATAGCTCTGCCATGCATACAAATTAGAATATTTGCAGCTGGATCAGCCATTATCTTATGCAGTGCACGCTTCATACGCACACTCACATCTATTGGGCTTTCGCCACCATCTATGGCAAAATCTACCCTCCCGCTTTTCCAATAATCCAGCATTTGGTGATAATAAGCATTTTCTTCAGCAGTAAATGTCTGACCTTCTTTTCTACCCCAATGGATTTCATTCAAATCCGTAAGTTTTTCAAATGGAATTCCTAAATCAATAAATTTTTCTACGGATTCATAAGTACGCTTCAATCCCGAAACATAAATCTTTTGGAAGGGTTCTGATTTAAATGTTTCGAAAAACAATGCAGCTTGTCTCCTTCCCTCATCGTTCAAACTAGCATCAATACCACTGCCTTGTACAATACCCATTCTATTGTATTCAGTTTGTCCATGCCTTAGGATAAATATTTTTTTGCTCATCAATTTAGGCCTATTTTTGAAAAATGAATTTTTGTGCAATAAAGCACCAATAAATAATAAAACTATCCCTTGTCACATCATGTTTAAGGATAATATTAAGCTTGAAGAGCTAACTATGTTTGGCCAAAATTCCATGCAAGATCATTTAGGTATTGAGTTTTTGGAATTAGGTTCAGACTTTATTAGAGCAAGAATGCCCGTTGACAATCGTACCAAGCAACCGTTTGGGATTTTGCATGGTGGAGCTTCTGTAGCGCTGGCAGAGACACTAGGAAGCTTAGCCTCTGCGGCCACCTTGGATTTGAGCAAAAAAGCTTGTGTTGGTCTCGAAATCAATGCAAATCATATCAGATCTGTGAGCGAAGGCTTTGTATATGGCATTGCTAAGCCTTTTCATATTGGCAGCTCTACTCAAGTGTGGGATATTAGGATTACGGATGAAAAAGATAGACTTGTGTGTGTGAGCCGTATCACCATGATGGTAATTGATAGAAAATAGTGGAAGAAACAATTAACTATACAAAAGAGACCAATACCCTTGAAAAATGGAGGGATTGGATTAATGGTAAATTAGAAGAAGGAGCTGCTTTGGCCATTTGGAAATTGCCACACTCTAATGAAATCAATGTGATAGTAGATAATAATGTAGAAAAAGGAAGCGGGAGGATAAGAAATTTCGAATCACGTAAAGGGTTCCTTTTCGCACCTTTCAATGAAAATAGTAACTGGTACTTTTTACATTCCTTGACTGTAATTAGACTAAAATTCGATAACAGAAATCTAGAAATAATTGATGGAGAGCCTGCTGATTGGCCGAAAAGCACATCACATTTAGAAAAGAAAAGTCAAGGTAAAAGAAAGGTGAGTTTCTATACTGGAAATGTAGCTAAACCAATTGATACGGATGCTGAGCACTTCAAAAATATTGTGGAAAATGCCATCCAAAGGATTGATGATGGGCAATTCGAAAAGGTAGTTCCAGCGCGTAAATGGTCTAGAAAAACAGATGAAAATTTCGATTTACTAGACATTTATCAAAAGGCTGCAAATCAATATCCACGAGCAATGGTGAGTTTGGTAAGCATTCCTAAAGTCGGTACTTGGCTGGGTGCATCACCAGAAACGCTGATCCAAATGGATCAAAATGGGATATTCAAAACAGTAGCGCTGGCTGGTACGCAAGCTTTTCAAAATCAAAACTTACGAGATGTTACTTGGACACAAAAGGAGATTGAAGAACAGGCATTTGTGAGCAGATACATAATCAATTGCTTTAAGAAAATTAGGCTTAGAGAATTTGATGAAATTGGTCCAAAATCTAGCATTTCGGGAAATCTAATTCATCTCAAGACAGAATTTAGAGTGGATACGGTAAAGACTAATTTTCCTGATCTTCCTCAGGTAATGTTAGAATTATTGCATCCAACCTCTGCCGTTTGTGGTATGCCCAAAGAACCAGCTTTGGCATTCTTGCAACTACAAGAAGGTTTCGATCGTGAATTTTTCAGTGGCTATTTAGGACCTATCGGGATTAATAATGAAATGCATGTCTTCGTAAATTTAAGATGTATGCAAGTGAATGATAATTCCGTGACCTTCTATGCCGGAGCTGGCGTCACACAAGATTCTGTTCCAGAAAAAGAGTGGCTTGAAACAAAAATTAAAATGGAAACCCTCAACAGTCTATTGACCTAATGAGGAAACATTTGAATCATATCCCGCACATCTCAGCAATTTGTCTTGGTAACAATATCCATAATGCGGTGCTCTCTCCAGGCTCTCGGTGTGCACCACTCACTATGTCATTTGTGAGGCAAGAAGGTATGCAAACTTACAGTGTGCCGGACGAGCGCTCAGCAGGATTTATCGCATTAGGAATGGCGCAACAAAGCCAAAAAGCATCTGTGTTGATTTGCACTAGTGGTTCAGCAGGTCTAAACTATTCCCCAGCAGTTGCGGAAGCCTACTATCAAGAAGTACCATTACTTATTCTCACTGCCGACCGCCCTGCTGAGTGGATAGACAAATGGGATGGGCAAACGATTAGGCAAGTAGGAATGTACGGCCAGCATGTGAAAGCTAGTTTTAATCTTCCAGAAGATTGTTCAAGTAAAGAAAAGCTAGATGAAGCGAAAGCATTCATTCATAAGGCAATAGAAATTGCCCATCAGGTACCTATGGGCCCTGTGCATATAAATGTGCCAATTGCTGAGCCATTTTATCCTGCAAAAGGTGAAACTTGGGAAGGCATTCCAGCAATAGCAGCAGTGAAATCAGAAACCGAGGATACATTTTCACTCACTTCTGAACTTATTAAAAGAATAAATTCAAGTAACAGAATTCTAATTCTTGCTGGGCAGCATAAACCATCTAAAAAACTCAATTCACTTTTTCACCATTTAGCAAAATATCCTCAGGTCTGTTTAGTAAGTGATGTAATTAGTAATTTTCAAGATGTAGAAAATACCGTTCTGAGTCAGGATGTTTTCCTTGCTCGAATAAGTGAAATCGATAAAGAACTTTTGCGGCCCGATTTGATGATAAGCTTTGGCAAAAGTGTGATTTCAAAAAACCTAAAAATCTACATCAGGAATAACAAGCCCAATGAACATTGGTATGTTGGCATAAGAGAAAATACACCTGATCCATTTGGGTGTTTAAGTCAAAGTATCAATGCTAATGAAGAACATTTCTTTAAAGCTTTACTTGAAGTAGTAATGCAAAATAAATCTGATTACCAGTCGAATTGGAAAAGGATAGATTTAAAGGCTCGTAATGGTTTGGTTGAGTTTTCTACTAGCGCCGGGTTTACGGAATGGGCTGCACTATGGAAATGCCTACCATTCCTCCCGCCTCATTCCACCTTGCATCTGGCTAATAGCATGGCAGTGCGCTACATCAATTTCTTTTCATTTCTCATAGCAGGCAAATCTATTGAAGTAGTAGCCAATAGAGGCACAAGTGGAATTGATGGTTCTAATTCTTCAGCAGTTGGATTTTCTTTAAAAGACCAAAAAATCAATACGCTGATTACTGGTGATATGGCTTTTTTGTATGATAAAAACGCATTTTGGCATAATTACTCCATTCCAAATCTGCGGATTATCGTAATCAATAATGCGGGAGGCGGGATATTCCGATTAATCGATGGCCCATCTACCTTACCTGAATTGGATGATTGGTTTGAAACCAAACAAAAACATACTGCAGAATCAACTGCAAAGGAATTTGGGATGATTTACCATAACTGTACTAACTTTGATCAGTTAACTAATTGCTTGGAGCATTTCTATGAGCCAAGCGAACAAGCAAAACTATTGGAAATTCATACTGATAGATTTGCAAACCAAAAAGTTTTCAATTCTTTTAAAACCTACATGAATAAACTATATGGAAAGTAAATTTACGTGGACTCCGATCAAGGAGTATGAAGACATCAAATTTGATTTTTTTGAAGGAATAGCCAAAATCACCATCAATAGACCGGAAGTCTATAATGCATTCCGCCCTGAAACAAATATCGAAATGATGGACGCAATGGATATTTGCCGTGAGCGCCAAGATGTTCGAGTTGTAGTATTTACAGGCGCTGGTGATAAGGCATTTTGCTCAGGTGGAGACCAAAATGTAAAAGGCAAAGGCGGTTATATTGGTGAAGATGGAGTCCCAAGACTCAATGTTTTGGATTTGCAAAAGAAAATCCGCTCCCTACCTAAGCCTGTGATTGCAATGGTAAATGGCTATGCAATCGGTGGCGGCCACGTATTGCACGTGGTTTGCGATATGACTATCGCGTCAGATAACGCTCGCTTTGGCCAAACAGGACCAAAAGTAGGTAGTTTCGATGCCGGTTTTGGATCTTCCTATCTAGCCCGACATGTAGGCCAAAAGAAAGCTCGTGAAATATGGTTCCTTTGCAAACAATATACCGCTGCCGAAGCCGAGGCTATGGGAATGGTGAATACAGTAGTACCGCTAGATAAACTCGAAGAAACTACCGTAGAGTGGTGTAGAATGATTATGATGCGCAGTCCATTAGCGATTAGAATGATCAAACGTGGATTGAATGCAGAACTTGACGGACAAGTAGGCTTGCAAGAAATGGCTGGTGATGCAACTTTAATGTATTACCTTATGGAAGAAGCGCAAGAAGGCAAAACTGCATTTTTGGAAAAACGTGATCCCGACTTTGGAAAATATCCTCTTTTCCCATAAGCCATGTTCGAAAATGATCAAATAGACGACTCAGAACTCCCAAAATTAGAGGAGCTTAGCTATACAAAAATAAAGAAGGGATATCTATGGATGTCCCTTCTTGTATGGGTTCTGTATGCGGCGCCACCCATTATAATCCTTGCCATTATTGCCAATAAGGCCGATAACTTCCCTTCTGACTTACAACTTTATCTGAATTTGGGTTGGTCCGCACTAATGATATTTGTATTAGTTGAAACGATCCTTTCCTTTACAAGAAAAGGCTATGCATTACGAAAGCATGATATCAGCTATCGTAAAGGCTGGTTTTTCAGAAGCTTGCTTTCAATTCCATTTAATAGGGTACAGCATTGTGAAGTAAAGCAAGGGCCTATCGAAAGCTTATTTGGCATGGCATCATTAAAAGTATTTACGGCGGGAGGCAGTGGCAGCGATATGAAGATACCTGGCCTAAGTCCCGATAAAGCAAAATCATTACGCTCTCATATCACAAACATTGTCTCAGACATCACAGAAGATTGATTATTCCACCCCTACTCGACAGAACTCGATAGGTGTACTCCTCATGTTATTAAATAACTTGAGGAAAGCAATTGGTGTGTTTATTCCATTGGTCTATTTCTTGGGTAGGGATCTTGATTTTAGCATTTTCTATATAATGTTAATTATCGGGATTTTTCTTTTAGTTCTAGTCCTTTTCCTTTCGTATTCATTTATTGAATACAGAAATTTTCTCTTTCATATTCAAGATGGACAATTTGTATTACAGCAGGGAGTATTAAATAGGACTCGTCTTAGTATTCCAATAGAGAGAATTCAAAGTATTCATTTAAAACAAAATATCTTCCACCGTATCTTCAATATTACGGCATTGGAAGTTGACAGTGCTGGTTCTAAATCATCTGAATTAGAGATTAAAGCACTAAGCAAGCCTTACGCAAGAGGTTTGAGAGATTTCCTTTATGAAATCAAAGATGAAATTCTTGAAGCTGAAAAAGATCCTGAAATAGAAGGAATAGAGGAAATATTAAAGCCTGAACCACAAAAAGCTAAAACACTGTTAAAACTTAGCCCGAAAGAAGTCTTTCTGATAGGCATTAGTGAAAATCATATCAAAACAGGCTTTGTGGCCTTAGCAGTAATATTCGGCTATGGACAACAGTTGACCCAATATGTTGAGGATCAAGTAGATGAGTATGTTGCAGAATCTACCAATCTTATAATGCAATCAGGCATTAGCCTCATTGTAACTTTAATCATCTTCTTTCTATTGATTAGCGTACTATTAAGTTTGATCCGGACATTCCTTAAATTCTTCAATTTCGAAGCAACCACAGATAGCCGAGGATTAAAAATTCGATCGGGTTTATTATCAATAAAGGAATATCAAGTTCCTCAAAATAAGATTCAAAACATCACTTGGTCAAGTAATCCTTTAAGAAAATTATTAGGTTTACGAACCATTGAAATTGCCCAAGCATCTAGTGTAGCAGAGGATAAAAATAGTCTGGTAGAAATACCAGGTTGCAAAGCAGAATCAATCGAAACCTTGTATCAAGATTATTTCCCAGAAACCTTGGGTGAGCCTAGTGCTAGTTATAAACCAGACCTATTTTTACGCTATAGATTCATCCTTTTCAAGGCCATTATTCCTTCAATTATCTTTGCTGCATTTGGTTTCTTCCTCCATCCTTGGATATATGCAGTTGCAACAACATGGTTGATTTTGGGCATCATAGTTTCAGTTAAGTATTACCAAACTTTCCTTTTGAGAATTTATCCTGAAGGATTGAAAATTAGTAAGGGCTGGATTTTTCCAAATACAGTTGATTTAAAATTATTTAAGGTTCAAAATGTAGAATTGACTCAAAGCATATTTCAAGAGCGACGCGATTTGGCCACGGTTGTAATTCATACAGCATCTGGATCTTTTGAAATGCCATTCCTCAAGAAATATTACGCACATAAATTGGCCAATTTTTTATTGTACAAAATAGAAACATCCAATAAAAAGTGGATGTAAATGTAAAAAACCGAGCAGACAATTTTGGATCAAAATGAATCATATGGATTTGAATTTAAGCAAGGTTTATTCACTAAAAGTGGTGGAATAAATCCCTTAGAGTTAATCAATCCAAAACTAGCCAAAAGCACTAAAAGGCGGGAGGTATTGGATGCACTTGCATTTGCTGCTGAGTGGTATTCAGGCAAATCATCATTTGAGCTCAAAACCTCTGGCAGTACTGGCCCATCCAAAATTATTGAAGTCACTAGAGCGCAAATGATTGCTAGTGCTCAAGGTACTATCAATACATTACAACTAACCATTGACGATCATTCTCTACTCTGCTTAAGCACCCAATACATTGGTGGAAAAATGATGATGGTGAGAGCAATGGAACTTGGCAATAAGTGCACAATTATTCCAAGTCAAAAGGATCCATTAGCTAAATTTCCAACCAAACATAAATTCACTTTCACAGCTCTGGTACCTACTCAACTTCAAGAAATATTAAATAGAGAGAATGGTATTGAGCAATTGAAATTATTCAAAGCTATACTTATAGGAGGCGCATCTATATCCCAAAATATAAATGAGTTATGTGTCAATAATCAGCTTCCAATTTGGCAAACTTTTGGGATGACGGAAACTGTGTCGCACCTTGCACTTAGGAATTTGGGTAATGGAGAAAGTAATTATAAGTGCATGGAAGGCATCGAAATTGGAGTTGACGAAAGAGGTTGTTTATGGGTGGAAGGAGCTGTAACCAATAACTCTAAAATCCAAAGCAATGACATCATTGATTTGATAAGTGCAACGGAATTCAAATGGATTGGAAGATATGACAATGTGATAAACAGCGGAGGGATAAAGTTTTATCCAGAAGAAATAGAATCTGAAATTTCAAGTCTAATTCCTTCAAACATTTCCTATTTTATTCATGGCGTAGATGATCAAAAATGGGGGCAAAAAGCAGTGCTTTTCTTAGAAGCTAAGGAAGCTCCGCTAGATTTGCTAGACCAAATTAAGTCTGCCCTTGGCTCTATTAAATGCCCAAAAGAAATCATTCTAGTTGATGAATTTGTAAGGACCACAACCGGGAAAATTCAACGAAAACAAACGACTATAAGATTGTTAGGCAACTAGAGCATAAAAGAGTCATTCCTCATCCAGCCTGTAATACTATATCGATCGCTATTGGTTGGCAGCACTTCATGAGGAATATCCGCACTTCGGAAGCAAACGAAAGTCCCAATTACAGGAGCAACATCAAGGGCAAAACTTCCATCAGGATTATAAATTCTCAGCATTCCTTCATCCTTTGGCTGCCAATCAGGATTCAAATAAAGTATACAGCTAATAATCCGATGCCTTGTTTTGGCATGCTGATCCAGATGTGATTTGTAAAATGAGGCGGGAGGATATACAGCATAATGCGCTTCGAATCCATTGACGGAAATAAATAAAGCCTCATTCAAATATTCTCTCAATACAGTTATTTGCTCCCAATATTTTTTCTGAAGCTCGGTGAGATTTGCTTCATGAAGCCACAATACTTTATCTCCGCGAATTTCGGGAGCTAGTTTGAAATCCTGCCCACGACCAATGCCAGCAGCACGAAAGGCACCTTCTTCAAATAGAATTTCTTGCTCCTCCCGCAATGCTTTACAAAATGAATCAGAAAAGTAATTATTGATAACAGCGTAGCCTTGTTCGGCAAGGCAATCCGCAATGTGTTCGTTTACTTCCATAAAGTGATTGCAAATTTAGCGAATTTCAATTGATAAGATTTAGTTGTCTATTAGAATGCAAAAAGCCTTGATTAAACAAGGCCTTTACTTTTAGTAATCACTTACTCCTATTACTTTTTATCTTTCAATTTGATCACATCTTGTTGTAAACTCAAGACGATTCCTGTGAGTTTCTCAAGGCTAATTTCCTTTTCAGATTCTGGCTCTGGAAAACTGGAACTAATAAAAACCTTTGCTTCCCATATTTCCATAACATCATCTAATTTAACATCATAAGGAGTGTAACTTTGATTATCACTTACAAGAAAGAATTTGCCATTCTCGGCTCCATAATTAAAGACACGCTTATAGACTACGCCTTCGTCTTTGGTAATAAGTACATAGGTTTTGCCACTTTTCACATCTTGCCATTGCTCTACATATTTACCCACTACGATCGTCCCAGATTGCAAAGGAAGCATGGAGTCACCATTAATCTCGAAGGCTCTGTAGGTGCCTGTTCCATTAAGAGTTGGTATCTGGAATTTGGGAAGATCTTCTAAGTACTCAGGATCGGCATATCCATTCAAATACCCCGCAGCAGCCTTTTGAGGAACCAGTTCAATATTCTCCCTATCTTGCTTATCAACGGTAATGGAAAGTACTTTTACAGATGTTGGCTCTTTTGTAATCTCATCACTATGCCATTTATCTTCTGGCAGATTGCTGAAATCTTTAGCCAATAGAGCATCCACGCTGAAGCCAAACAGATTAGCCATATTTTGAAGGTTATTCAGTCTAGGATCAGCTCGCCCCTCTTCATAAGCACCCACTAAAGATCTTTTTATCCCAATTTTTTCAGCAAATTGCTCTTGAGTAAAACCTAGCTTCTTACGAAGAAATTTAATGTTATTGCTTAAAATGCTCATTATATTAGTATTTCGACAATCGATTTAGCAAAATTTAAACATTTTAGCAAATCAATCACCTTTTAAAGTACTACATCAATATTAATCTTATTAAAATATATGGTTGTTAATCCTTCAAAGCCTGAATCGGTACCGATAATTAACCAAAGGTTTCCATTAGCATCCGAATTTGCTTTGAATGGATTAGTCAAATTATTGCGATTTATCAGCTCGTAATCTGTCTTGTCATTACCTATAGCAATATTCCCTATCACATCCATATCTGGCCCTCCTTGGGACTGTTGACCTTTCTCAACATTTATCGCGTAATAATCACCTAGTAGCTCAACTTTAGGCTCCTTACTCACTGCACCTACTTTTAGATAAACAGAGCTCCCTGGCGACCCTCCTATTCCGACACTATTAGCAGCATACTTCGACGCAATTTCTAAATCAAACGAAACTGTATATTCTCTATTTGGCAACAAACCTGTAACAGTGTAATACATGAACATAAACATGTCGTCACTACGATTGTGCCCTGATAGCTTAAAGCCATATTGATTACTAGGCAATGGTGCTGGAAGTGGCGATCTGCCATATTCAAACTCCATTAAGTTTTCTTGCGGAATTGCATAATCGCTAAAGCTTGCCTGCCATCCCATATTTCCTGATGCATCAGATGAGAAATCCATTCTCAATTGAACAGTAGATACTGGGTCGGGTAATTCACGGATACAGGATACCAATACTAATCCCAAAATCGCTAGCAATAAAGTTGTTTTCAAAACGTAGGTCATATCGTCTAATTAATCTTTGACACAAATGTAATCTATTTGATTATTTCTGCTCAAACGTAAAACCTCCCGCTTTATGTTACTTCAATCTTCTATTTACGGTTTCTAAATAGATAGATTCGCTTTTGCTGACTTAGATCTCTCCCACCTAATGAATATAAATGAGCTTGCAGGCCATAAAATGGATCTGTAGAAATTATTTTACCCAAATCTTCAGTGATTTTATTCACTACTTCTTTCAGCGTATCTCCTGGCTCTGTTAGCATATATCCATACCAGTTTTCTTCGGCTTTTGCTGTGAAACTGAATTTCACTTGACATCTGCCTGAGCTTAATTTTCTTGCCTTAAGCTTCAATGAGTTGTTTTCTATGTTCATTATTTCAGCGTTTAACTATTTATTTTAGTATTTATGATCATAAAATTAGTAATAAGATTTGTAAATACAAATTAAAGCTAAAATAATTAGTAATTTTGTGAAAAGAGAAGATAAATATGTTGGAGCAAAATATTTCGCGTACGATTGTTCACATGGATTTGGATGCATTTTTTGTATCCGTAGAGTGCTTGCGAGATTCTAGACTAATAGGGAAGCCATTGATTATAGGTGGAAGCGGTGATCGTGGCGTGGTAGCCTCATGCAGCTACGAAGCTCGACGATATGGTGTACGCTCAGCTATGCCGGTGCGGCTTGCTCTGCAGCTATGTCCAGATGCGCTAGTGGTATCGGGCGATATGGATGCTTATAGTAAACATTCGCGGGAGGTTACGCAGATTATTGCCGAAAATGCGCCTCTTTTTGAGAAGTCATCCATTGATGAATTTTATATGGACATCAGTGGTATGGATAAGTTTTTTGGCTGCTATCGATGGGCAAGTGAGCTCCGCCAAAAAATCATTCATGAAAGTGGGCTACCTATTTCGATGGGCTTATCTATCAATAAGCTGGTGTCCAAAGTCGCCACCGGTGAGTCGAAACCCAATGGAGCCAAGCATATAGAAAAAGGTATGGAAAAGGGTTTTTTGGCTCCTTTGCCTGTAAATAAAATTCCGATGGTGGGCGAAAAAACCAGCCGATTTCTGTTTGACATGGGCATACGTACCGTAAAAGTACTAAGCGATATGCCTGTAGAAATGCTCGAAGCGGCATTGGGCAAAAATGGTATCCTGCTATGGAGACGTGCCAATGCGATAGATGAAACTCCTGTAGTGCCATTTACTGAGCAAAAGTCTATTTCAACAGAATGTACTTTCGATTCGGACAGTATAGATACACGGATGATGCGCTCATTGCTTACAGCTATGGCCGAAAAGCTCGCTTACAAACTGCGCAGCAAACAAAAGCTCTGCTCATGTATTGCTGTGAAAATTCGCTATGCCAATTTCGATACTGAGAGTAAGCAAATACAAGTGCCCTACACTTCATCCGACCAAACGATTATCCGCTATGCACATGAGCTGTTTGAGAAGCTGTTTCAGCGCCGCATGCGCATTCGGCTTATTGGGCTCCGCTTGAGCAATTTGGTGCATGGCCATTATCAAATCAACCTCTTTGAAGATACCGAAGAGATGATCAAGCTATACCAAGCAATGGATAAGCTTCGTAGCAAGCACGGCCCCGACGCTATCGGCAGAGCTGTGACGCTAGACTTAAACCCTAGAGTGAAAAGAGATAATAATGCTTTTCAGGGCTAAACCTAGCATGAGCGTTAAGAAGAATCCCCTCCTGCTTTTCGAAATAGAACGAGTAAATCTATAATTTAAGAGGCATTCAGATATAATTTATTATATTGAAAACCATAGTAGGTCCATGTAAATTAGATACATATCTGATTTTGTGATAATGTAAACAAATCTTCCTCAAAATGTCCGAAAAGCAATTATCAACTATATTCATAGACAAACAACTCCAAAAGGCTCGTAAAATTTTGCACCCATACATGCCAATGGAAGATGCTCAATGGCAGAAATTTAAAAGCAGTTTGATCATTCGGAAATATGCTAAAAATGAATTTATCCTCAACGAAGGTGAAACTGAAAAATATCTATCTATAGTAGTTTCAGGAGTCACTCGACATTATGTACTCAGTAAAGGAGAGGAAAAAAGCTTTGATTTTTCATTTCAGCATGAGTTCAATTGCTCGTACGCATCCTTTATTCAGCAACGTCCTTCCAAATTTTACATCCAAGCATTAGAGCCTACCATACTTGCTTCGCTGCATTATAATGTGCTGCAGGAACTTTACAAACTCAATCCACTAAGCAATATATTTGGGCGAACAGCTGTAGAGCAATATTACATTTGGCGGGAGGAAAGAGAAATATCTCTACTGACGGATTCCGCCGAAGAGCGCTATATAAAGCTGATGGAGAAATACCCAATTTACATTCAAAAAATTCCACAAAAGTATCTGTCCTCCTATCTTAACATCAAGCCTGAATCTCTAAGCCGTATAAAAAAGAAAATTGCGGGAGGATAAATGAATAAAATATTTATTTCTAAAATCTTATTGACTTTACAACTATTTTGTTAATTTTAGTATCCTAATTAAAAACAATAGTGTGAAAATATTAATAGTCATTTCAATTATCTGTCTTCTAATCGCGGGCTGCACGGAAGAAAATGCAAATATCACGACCAAAACCTCAGAAAAGAATACAAAACTCGAATTAATAGACTCTGTACGAATAGATTATTTAGGTACATTGACATTATTAGATGTATCTGAAGAGTATAATAAACTAATGCTTTACGATAGAGCTACTAGTAAAATAGTGTTTAGTGATTTGGAAGGAAATATTCTTAACGAATTAGAGCTTGAAGGCGATTCTCCTAATTCCTATGGTAGGATGTTAGGGCCTGGAAGATTCACTTCAGATGGCAATGTTTTTATCATTGGCAATAGAGGTTTTTTTACCTACAACATAAGCGGAGAAGTACTCAAGAGCAAAAAATTACCAGAGGACTATAAGATGTTTATGACTTCGACAAATCAGAGTACGGCACCTATATCATACAATGGTAAATTCATAATTTCTTATTTCGATTTCAAGGGTAAAGAAAAAAATCAAGCCGAATATTATCAACAATTAACATTATTGACAGAATTCGACACTGTTGCGAATACACATACTCCGTTTTTGAGTATTCCAGCTGCAAGCAAATTAAGAGATGGCTTAGGGTATGAAATTTCAGATATTATGGCCTATTATACTATTCATGACAATAAACTATTAATCACTCTAGGTGCGGAAGCAAAGCTTTATGAGTTCGACCTAAAAACATTTGATTTACAGTCAATTAAAAATTTAAAGTATCAAAATTTTAATCCAACACAAGGTGAGGAATTAAGTAAAAAGCAACCAGGATCTATTATGTTTTCGACTGCAGATGGCACTACAAGAAATATTATTAGCACAGGTGAAAACATCCTATTATTTTACTATCCGGGCTACAATCAGGTGGATCGAGAACGTGTAAAAGAACAACAAGCCAAAGAAGATGGAGAAGCTCTCTCGGCCCTGTATCAAGAGCTTGATAAAAAATATGGAAATAGAATCCACATATTAGATAAGGATGCCAATTATCTTGCTGATTTAGACAATGAGCATGATCTAAATATCTTCAGTGGGTTGGCTAAGGGCACCAATATTTGGTTTATCAAGAATATAAATATGGATGAAGAGGAAGATTATTTTACTATTTACAAAACTAGGGTGAATTAAAATCTACCCTATTTTCTAATCACAGATATAATGAAAGCGGGAGGATATTTAGTTCTCTCGCTTACTCATCATTTTTTGGATATACTTACCTACAATATCAAACTCTAGATTTACACTATCGCCAGCTTTCAATTTGTGGAAAGTAGTGTGCTCCCAAGTGTAAGGGATAATCGTTACTTTGAAACCATCCTCCCGCACATCGAAGCAGGTAAGGCTCACTCCATTGATGGTGATAGAGCCCTTTTCAACAATTAAATGACTCTGCTCTCCTACCAATTTAAAATCTATCAACCAACTTCCGTCTCTATTTTCAATCCTCTGCACCTTTCCAATTGTATCTACATGGCCTTGTACAATATGCCCATCAAAACGACCATTCGCAGGCATACATCTTTCTAAATTCGCCAAATCATCCATTTTGATCATACCCAGATTGGTCTTTTTTAATGTTTCCTCAACAGCCGTTACGGTATAGGAATCTTTAGTGATATCAACCACAGTGAGGCATACACCATTATGACTTAAACTTTGATCAATTTTAAGCTCATTCAAAAAATCACAGGATAGCACAAAATGCGTATTGCTACCTTCGGTTTTGATATCCATTACTTTTCCTAAACCTTCGATTATCCCTGTAAACATGTCGTGTGTATTTCTCAATTATCAATAAAAACAAGCGAATTAGCTCAATGACTAATTCCTAATCTGCAAAAGAACATCCATAAAAGGTGAATGTTCAAAACATGCGAAATTTGAGTTTCAAAGCCGAAAATATACTATATATTTGACAAATGATGCTTATTCAGGAAGATAGTTACAGGCACCGAGGTTTACGTAAAACATTAGTAAAAACCATCAAAGAAAAGGGAATCATTGATCCTGCTGTATTGAATGCTGTAGGTAAAGTGGCTCGACATAATTTTTTCGACCCTGCTTTTGTTGAGCATGCTTACGAAGATAAGGCATTTCCTATTGGTGAAGGTCAAACGATTAGTCAGCCCTACACGGTAGCTTTCCAGACAGAGTTACTCCATTTAAAACCAGGAAGCAAAGTGCTCGAAGTTGGAACAGGTAGTGGCTATCAAGCATGCGTATTACTCGAAATCGGCTGCACCGTTTACACTATTGAGTACAACAAAAACCTCTATGAGCGCACACGCAAATTTCTTCCAAAAATGGGATATCGGCCACAATTTTTTCAAGGTGATGGCACATTGGGATTACCTCAATTCGCCCCATTCGATGGAATAATTGTTACCGCAGGCGCACCATTCATTCCCAAAAATCTAATTGAGCAATTGAAGATTGGTGGCAGATTGGTCATACCTGTTGGTGATCGATCAGCCCAAACGATGATTTGTCTTCACAAAGAATCAGAAACAAAACTTAGCAAAGAAGAGCACCATAATTTCAGTTTTGTGCCATTATTAGGCAAAGATGGCTGGGGACTTGGCGCCTAAGCCGAGCTAAATGGCTATATTTGCGAAAAGAAATTACTATGCCTCCAAAACAGAAAAGACCACAAGATTCCTACACGATAATGACGGAATTGGTGCTTCCCAACGATACTAATACCTTGAATAATTTGATGGGAGGACGCCTTATGCACTGGATGGATATAGTCTCTGCCATTGCCGCACAAAAGCACTCCAACAGAATTGTAGTAACTGCTTCCGCAGACAATATCCATTTTGGCAAGCCAATTCAGCTGGGTAATGTTGTCACATTGACTGCCAAAGTTACTAGGGCATTTAGTTCCTCTATGGAAGTTCATGTGGAAGTAAGCGCCGAAGATATTCCAAGTGCTAAGAAATTCACCTCTCACAGTGCATTCTTTACTTTTGTAGCGGTTGATCAGTCTGGCAGACCCATAGATGTTCCTGAATTAGTTCCTGAAACAGATGAAGAAAAAGAACTATTCGCAGGAGCATTAAGAAGAAGACAACTTAGATTGGTATTAGCTAAGAGAATGAAGCCTGAAGATGCGACAGAATTAAAATCAATATTCAAGCTGGATGAATAATAGAGAAGAAATAAATATTCAATTTTTAGGTCAATTCATTCAAGAAGGAATTTACGTATTACCTGAGGAACAAACTGTTCCTACGACATCTAACATTGAAGAGAAGCGGGAGGAAAATCAAGCTGTAGAAGAAATTAACCCACAGTCTGAAGAAATTATACCTAAACTTCCTCAGATTGGAGAATTTCGAAAGCAAGTATTGATTCTAGTCAACAACCCTAAGAGTGATGGAATCACTGAGGAAGAAAAAGATTTTTTCAGCAAACTTATTCCAGCTATCAAGCTCACCTGGACTGATGTGGCGGTAGTCAATATCAATAGTCTAATCGGTAATGAGCAGGACTTGCTGGAGTTCATTAATAGTTACGATTATAAATTCCTTTTGGCATTCACGGGCGAACTTCCAGTCTTGAAGTTTAGCGCTGACGGAAAATTGTATGAATCGATAAAATCAGCAAGTAAAATTCATTTGGCTTCCAACCCAGTAAATGAACTTAATAATGATAAAGCTCAGAAAGTGAAATTATGGAATGAGTTACAGCAAATTTTCTAACACTTACCATTAGTCTTCATCTTTCATAAAAAAAATCCAAACCGGTAAACCGATTTGGATTTTTATATTGATTCAGAACTTTATTTAGAAATTAGTTATCTCCACCACCGATGGCGATTATTTTCTTAGCCATAGCCTCTGACTTTGCAGTCATCCCTAATTGCGCATAAACTGTTTGTAAAGTCTGTGCTGCAGAAATATCATCTTGAGTAATATTATGCGCAGTTTCCAGAAAAGGTAAAGCTTTTTCGAATTCAACTTTTGCCTTAGCTTCTATTTGTTTACCCTTTGCTTGATACTCATCCAAATCCATTGCATTTGCTTCAGCAAGTATTTCTACTGCTTTATTGTAATAAATGGCCGCTAAATTAAAGTTAGCTTCAAAATGATTAGGCTTAAGCTCGATTACTTTTTTGTAATTAGCCTCAGCTTTTTCAAAATTTTGCTGATTGTCATAAATAATCCCGATGTTATAGAAGTACAGTTCATTTGTAGGATCATTTTTAACTGCTTCCTCTAGGCTGCCCAAAGCATCATCTAATCTATCAAGTTCAACCAAAATATTGATTTCCTCACGAGCTAAATCTGTATCAGTCGGAAAAGCTTTTTTTGCTTTTTGCACAGTAGCTAAGGCTTTTTCACTATCCTCTAAGTGAACTCTTTGCATATAAATCAAGGCTCTGTATACATCCAAGTCCTCGTAATTCATCGCAACTAATTTGTTGAAATTACTTAGAGCTAAGTCATAATCATCAGATTGTTGCGCCGCGAAGCCACCAAACAATAAGGTAGTAGTATCATTTGGCTGAATTAGAGCTGCTTTCTTAAAATATACAGATGATTCTTCGAATTCGCCATCATTAAATAATTCAGCAGCTTTGTTAAAATTAGCTCCCCAGAATGAGTTTAGACCCTCTGATGCCAAAATATAATAAGTACTATTCTCTTTTTCAGAGGCAATAATCTTTTTGAATCCATCAAGTGACTTGTTGAATGCATCTGATTTCATACTTGCATATTGTGGCTCATCAGATAATGTAATTGCCTGATAAACTTGAGCTAAGGTGTAAAGAGTCCTTGCAGCATCCTTCGTTTTTTCATTTGCCTGAGCCTCATCAATAGCTTCTTTAGCTGTGGCAAGGTCTCCTTCTTTTAAAGACCTTTCTGCCTTGTTCACATTAGCATTTTGAGCAAAAGCCGAAAAACTAATAAAACATACAAATAAATAGGTGATTAATTTTTTCATAACAGTTTTGATTTCAATAGAATAGGTTTTTCAAAATTAGTTTAAGTCAATTATGATTCCTGTGGAATATCATCCGTACCGTTGTCTACTTCTCCTGTGTTTTCATCTTCAATTTCAACTTCTACATTCTCAATTTTTTCTACAGAAGAAATAATATCTTCTTCATTGAGTCTAATTAGTCGAACGCCCTGGGTAGCTCTACCCATCACTCTTAAATTTGAAACAGCAAGTCTTATTAGAACTCCTGAACGATTAATAATCATCAAGTCATCAAGATCCGATACTTCTTTTATTGCAACTAGATTTCCAGTTTTCTCAGTAATGTTCAAAGTTTTTACACCCTTTCCACCTCTTCTAGTAATCCGATATTCATCAATTGCAGAACGTTTTCCGTATCCTTTCTCTGATACAACTAACAAATTTGATTCCAAATTGCTAATGCACACCATACCAACGACTTTGTCATTTTCATTAGCCAAAGTTATCCCTCTCACACCTGCTGCATTTCTGCCCATCGGCCTCACATCTCCTTCATTGAATCTTATTGCACGACCAGATTGAAGCGCGATAACAATATCATTAGAACCATTTGTAAGCTTCACTTCTAGAAGTTGATCACCCTCATTGATGGTAATCGCATTAATACCATTTTGTCTTGGTCTTGAATACGCCTCTAGAGTTGTCTTTTTAATCGTACCCTTCTCGGTACACATGATAAGGTAATTATTGTTTATGTAGTCTTCATCTGCAAGTGTTTTTACATTAATGAATGCTTTTACCTTATCATCTGGCTCTATATTTATGAGATTTTGAATTGGTCTGCCTTTGGATGTCTTACTTCCTTCAGGTAATTCATAAACCTTTTTCCAGAATACTTTTCCTTTTTCGGTAAATATCAAGATATAATTATGTGCTGTTGCAACAAATAAATACTCTGTAAAATCATCATCCTTAGTTGCTACTGCACGAGAACCTACTCCTCCTCTTCCTTGTACTCGGTAATCTACTAATGGAGTTCTTTTTACATAACCTTGATGACTAATGGTAATAACCATCTCATCATCAGGTATCATGTCTTCAATTGAGATATCATCAGAACTATGAACTATATCTGTTCTTCTTTCGTCTCCAAACTTATCTCTTAGCTCAATAAGTTCGTCTTTAATAATAGTCATTCTCAAACCTTCATCTGCCAGAATGGCTCTATAATGCTCAATTAAAGTCATGATCTCGGCATATTCTGCTTGGATCTTTTCTCTTTCAAGTCCAGTAAGTCTCTGCAAACGCATGTCTAAAATCGCACGAGCTTGAATTTCAGTTAAACCAAAATTGGCAACCAAACCAGCTTTTGCTTCATCACCATCTCTTGAAGCCCTGATTAGTTTAATTACTGCATCAAGATTATCGAGCGCAATTAAATAGCCCTCAAGGATATGAGCCCTTTTTTCCGCTTCATTCAGATCGTATTGTGTACGACGAACAACTACTTCATGACGATGTTCAACGAAATGATGAATTAATTCCTTAAGATTTAGGGTATGTGGTCGACCCTTTACTAGTGCCACATTATTTACACTAAATGAATTCTGTAATTGAGTGTATTTGAAAAGATTATTTAGGACTATATTTGGAATAGCATCTTTTTTAAGTTCATATACTATTCGTAAACCATCTCTATCGGATTCATCTCGTAGATCGGATATACCTTCAATTTTCTTTTCATTTATTAGCTGAGCTGTTTTTTCAATCATGTTAGCCTTATTCACCATATAGGGAATTTCGGTAACTACAATCATCTCACGTCCAGTTTTTGTGGTTTCAAAAGTAGATTTAGCACGCACTACTACTCTACCTCTACCAGTTTCGAATGCTAGCTTTACTCCTTGATACCCATAAATAGTTCCTCCTGTAGGAAAATCTGGCGCAGTAATATGCTCCATCAATTCAGGGATGGTAATTTCTCTATTATCAATGAATGCAACAATCCCATTGATAACCTCTGTAAGATTATGAGGAGCCATATTTGTGGCCATACCTACCGCAATCCCAGAAGTACCATTCACCAATAGGTTAGGAAGCTTCGCAGGAACTACAGAAGGCTCTTCGAGTGAATCATCAAAATTTGGTTTAAAATCAACCGTATTTTTGTTGATATCGTTAAGCATCTCATCGGAAATCCTTTTGAGCCTTGCCTCTGTATAACGCATTGCTGCTGGACTATCGCCATCGATTGAGCCGAAGTTGCCTTGCCCATCTACGAGCATATATCTTAGTGACCATGGCTGAGCCATACGCACCATCGTATCGTATACTGAAGAGTCACCATGAGGGTGATATTTACCCAGCACTTCACCCACAATTCTAGCAGATTTTTTATAGGATTTGTTGTAAGTGACACCAAGTTCGAGCATGCCATAAAGCACTCTTCTATGGACAGGTTTCAAGCCATCACGAACATCAGGAAGAGCGCGGGAAATAATAACTGACATTGAATAATCAATGTAGGCTCCACGCATTTCATCTTCAATATTAATGGGGATGATATTGTCTCCCGCACTTTCAAATTCTTCGTTTTCTTCTTTCGCCATTTTTATAAATTCAGCCTTAGGAATAAGCTTGCAAGATAGCTAAAATAGACGAAAACTCCTTCTTAAACTTAGTTTTTGAGAGGCTTTAATTAGCCTCTAATTATTATATCTAGGCTTTTGCTCGTATCCCTCTCCATAGCGCAATGTTTGTTTTCTGAAAATAGAAACACCTCTAAATTCTACTCCACTATGGTGATGCATATATCGAACATTGCAACTTGAAATCGGGCATTTTTTAACTGCAGGATATTTGAGCCTCATCCCTAAATGTAAACCAAAGGATGCATTATTCACTTTGTAACTCGGTATATCAGCGAGAGAAATATTGTAGGAGCGGGATTCTACAGATGGCCTTAAAAAAACAGCTGAATAGATTGATAAATTATATTCGAAATTTAATCCAAGGTTTACCACATTCTCAGCCTCTAACTCTTCTTTAGCAAAACCCTTTCTATAATCAACATTGCCATATTGCAAATCTGCGGCGATTGTATAGCGGTCATAATCAATAATCTTTGCTCCAATTAGCACGAAATATCTCCTTATTACTCCTTGACTAGTAGCTAAATAAATATCTTCACCCTCCTTGCTCTTTAGTTGCTCCGGGAGGGAAAGAAATTCTTGAGATGCTCCAAATCCAATTCTAATTCTATCGATAGCGGTGTAATGAATAGACAATTGAATAGGGACTCCACTAGAAATACCTCGATAATTCATAGATAGCGTATCACTATATATAAATTGATCATCGCTTGCTCTTTGAATATCTTCAACTCGTTGAGGATTACTCAACCAGTGGTCATAGCCAAATATTCGGGAAGAATTTTGTTGACTTGCTAAAGTTAAATAGGAATTTGAAGGTTGTCTTAAAATGGCAAAGCCAGGTATTTCTGTTTTATAATTAGTAAAAGTATACCCGCTTGATACGCTAAATGTAAAAAGACTCGCAATTGCTCTGGTTTTGCTTCCCTCCCGCATATATTTCAAGTCAGGATTCAAAGGATTTTGTGCTAATGAAAAAAATGGATTTATTACCAATAACAAAAAAATTGAAGCACTTATTTTCATTGAAAAAATTGGTTAATAGGTGTTCTTGAAATTATCAAAAATACTTGTCTTAAAAAACCCTTATTCTTTTAAACGGAAAGAGGGACAATTTAGTCCCTCTTTTCTCAATATTAGTTCATTTTATTACTACGATTCGTCAGAGTTTTCTTCCGTATTTTCTGCAGCCACAGCTGCCATTATTGCTTCTAGTCTTGTTTTAGCTTCTGGATTCGCCTTTGTAACTCTATTTACTTTATTGTAGAGCGCTACACCCAAAATTTCATCATTTGTGACTAAGGATTTTTTCAATTCTGTCACATCAGTAGTTATGGCCAATTCCATTGCACGAAGACCTTTATATTCTGTCAATTCCTCTTCAGTTACTTCCAACTCAGCTAGTTTCGTCGCATCTTCTCCAGCTCCCTTTATTTCAACGTATCTTCTTCCACCGTTCATCAACTCCGCGTCGCGTAAGGCATTATTGAAATCCGCGGTTTTAATTTTCAGAACCCTTTGCACAGAATCTTCTACTATCGCATACTTTCTCAATTCTTCATCTGACACCTCTTCTACTTCCTCTTGCGCGCTAGCAACTCCAGTAAAGAAAAACATTAATAATAGGCCAAATAGCACTGATTTACTCGTAAAGTTCATCGATTTCATAATAGTTAAATTTAGATTCAAGCTAGTTTTTTACAAAAAATAAGTTCCAATTAAAAACATATTTCTTCGCAATGCAAACAAAAAATACACCAATGAGCATTTTTTTGATTATCTTTTTTTGATTAGGCCATAAATGAACAAATTCTCCAATTGAAAAAAGGTATATTGTTAGAACATAGTCTTCATTCCATAATGTGGCTATTGAAAATAGCTCGGCATTATACTTTGATGCTCCAAAGAATGAAATGAATGAAAATAAGTCTTACCATTGGTTCCAAAAGCCTTAATCATGTGCTTTTGATTCCTTCCATTAAATGCATTGGTATGGAATTCAATATCATTTTCACCTTCCTGTAAGGGTAGCCTAGAATAATACACACTATGAGGCAAACTCTGCCAATTCCTTGTATCTGCCTGCTCAGAGGCTGCATTTATCATTCCAATAATTGCACCTAGGTTTCTATCTTCTTTCTTAAGTTGTTGTTCTGCTACCTTTTTCAAAGCAACTCTCAGTAGCGCTTTTCCAAATTCAGCAACCATTCTTTGTTCTAATACCTTAAATGCAATTGCATTAATGTCTGAAACCATATTTAATTCAGCGGAGCCAAGCGCTCCACGTATTTCAGCAGACTCAAAAACAGTTGGTCTTTCCAGATATTTTGGGAAAGCAACTCTAATTACAGAAAGTGAAGCCAAACCACTTTTCTCTTTTTCATTTACAGTATTATCAAGATAGAATGGGAAATCCCAGCCATATTGCTCATTGGTGAAATTCACAAATCCTCCCGCCCCTTCTAAAACAGCAAAGTTGATACTCCATTCTGATTTTACAGGACCTAATCCATTATTCCAGAAAAATACCATTTGTCCACCTTCACCAATTTTTCTTGGTTGGTATTTTACATCTAATATTCTTTCATACCTCTCCTTCTCGTCATTAAAGCCATTAAGCACCGCCATGTGCAATAAGTCTTGCTTTAATTGTGCAGGAACTTGGACGCCAAATAATTCTGAATATTCCTCTAAATAAATATCTACAGAATTTCTGTAGGCTATAAATGCATTGTTATAGTCTTCTGAAGCATCATAACTTATACCCATCATCAAATGGCTAAAAGCATCACGCTTATACTTCTTGTCCGAATTTATCTTGTCTGATGCTTCTAGAAGTTTCAAATTCAATCGTCGACTTTCTACAAGGGAAGCTTCATAATTCCCTAGTTTTAGGTAATTAAGGGATTTATAATAATGGATTAGCAGTACTTCATGGAGCTCACCTTTATAGGTAATTACATTTGGATTGCTTACAAAAGATAAGGCTTCTTGAAGATAATCAGTTTGGTAATCCTCAACCATTAGGTAAGCTTCTTCGAAAAGCTCGTTACTAAGCTCGTAATTCCCTAAAATAGAGTTTACCGCTCCTCTATTTAAGAAATATAATAGTCGAGCTCGGCCTTCTTTCAGTTTTTTATTATTGGCCAGAGCCTGATCGGCTGTAAAAAGTTGACCTTGCTCAAAATGGGAGTTAAAAGCCTGATAGCGCTGATAAAATGTAGCACAGCTGCTTATAAAAATAAGCAGCATAAGCATCATCGATAATGAAGCAGCTTTTCTCCAGGCTTTCATTTTCAGAATTAGTTAACAACGTATTTCTTGATTTTTTTCTCACCTACCCATACCATTTCATTTGTTTCGATATTTGTGAGGTCGAGGTTGATTTGGTAAAATCTCACTTGACGTTTGCCTTCGCGATCGATAATTGAATTGAGGGTACCAAAAATCATAAAGTCAGCACCTAATTCACGTCCCCAGCGCTTCTGGCTTTCTGGAGATGAAAATTCTTGTTGATCGGCTCTTTCCTCTCGCAATTTATCCCGGAAAACAGCATTTTGCACTACACGTATAGCTCCAGTATTAATGAACACACGCTCCATATCTCTAATGAATGTTTCACTTTCGATATGCTCTGTGCTTCTATTTGAAATATTACCTATAATGATTACTGGTTTTCTATTATATGTCGCTTCAAATCTAGCTAGCCATGGTCTACTTAAAACATCATTGATCATTTCTTGTGCTACAAGTCTAGAATCAGTGTCGTTCCACCTACCTGATAAGTCTATTTGCTGATCTGGCGATACTCTTGTTACCGTCTTACGGTTACATGACATCAAAATAGTACTTAGGAATAGTACCATTAATAAGGATTTGAAGAATGCTTTCATTGCTATGTAATTATGATTTAAATTACCCTACTCAAATCCCCTGCCAAGCCTTAAATGGATTTCAATTCCGCAATGGTAGCTCTAGGATTTGAGGAAGAAAAAACAAAATTACCTGCAACAAGGGCATCAGCGCCTGCATCTTTGAGTAAACGGGCGTTTTGAAGGTTAACTCCGCCATCTACTTCGATGAGTGCTTGGCTATTTTTGCGAAGAATCAATTCTTTAGTCTCTTCAACTTTTTGAAAAGTATTTTCTATAAATTTTTGCCCACCAAACCCTGGGTTTACTGACATTATTAGAACCAAATCGATATCGGCTATAATGTCTGACAATAAGCTAATTGGATTATGAGGATTAATTGCGACACCAGCTTTACAACCAAGAGATTTGATTTGCTGAATAGTACGATGCAAATGCTTACAAGCTTCCAAGTGAACGGCAATCTGCCATGCACCAGCATCTTTGAATGCCTGAAGATATTTCTCTGGAGACTCAATCATTAAATGCACATCTAGAGGCTTTTTCGCATGCTTATTAATTGCTTGGCAAACTGGAAGTCCAAAAGAAATATTTGGAACGAAAAGACCGTCCATAATATCAATATGTAGCCAGTCTGCGTCACTAGCATTAAGCATTTCTACTTCACTTTGAAGGTTGGCAAAGTCTGACGCAAGGATTGAGGGAGAAACGATAATTTGACTCATGTTGCAAATATAAAAATGCAAACATGAATATTTGAAATAAAAGAGGAAAAGCGAAAAGATGACAATTTAAGTGGTAAGGGGCAGCTTCAAAAAGGCTCTTTAATTTTTTAATGCATCAAAAGACAAATGCACAATAAAGGAAAGTATATCACTCTCGGCAACTTCTTCCACAGATTCAATTTCAACAAAGTAACGGTTATAGGCAAAAATTGATACTATTGAAGATTTGTCCTTTTTATGGAACTGATAATTTCCTGAGATCGATTTATTATCAAATGGCAATACCACTGTTTTTATATCGTCTGTTTCTGCCGCAATTACATTTTCCACCCGCCTTTTTCTGTTGTCAAGCAACATATCGGTTTCGTGCATATCAGATAACCGAAAAACGAAACTCTTACCTTTATCATTTTTGTACAAACAACTATAGCTAGTGTACATCTCCCCCGCCATTGTTATTTCCTTAGGGTTGTTTACCTCCATTCTTGAATACTCGCCCATTTGTTTGATAAAAACAGGCGGGAGGATCAGGCCATTAGCCAAAACAGGATCGTTTTCTAATTCAACGACTTCTGGATAAAGCTGCTTGTTTAGCTCTGCCGCAACCTTTTCCAGTTTTTGCGAAGCAGTAGGTCTATTACATGAGCTTACACATAAGGAAATCAATATGATTATTAGTCCTGTAAATCTCATTTTTCCATCTATTTTCTAATCAATCGAAGACTAAGATTCTTTGCTCCATTACTTAAATTAACTAGGTAAAAACCTTTTTGTAGAGTACTTATATCTAGCTCAGCAATAACACTTCCATTTTCCGAAAAGAAGGATTCCCTATTCAATATTTTACCCTGTAGATCAACAATTGATATTTCTACATTCGAATTTTTCCTAAAAATTGGCCCTGTACTTACTGTTACTCTATCAAAAGCTGGATTTGGAAAAAGTAAAATCCCATTGTCTTTTACTTGATCCGTGCTCGTAATAATTATAGAACGTGCTCTTTCATAATCAGGTATTCCATAGCCATAATCATTATTTGGGTTTTCAAACCTATCCCCAGACTTTCGAATTACGTCTAGCAATTGAGCATTGCTAAGCCAAGGAAATTCTTGCCACAAATTGGCAACAAAACCAGCAATTACTGGTGAGGAAAAAGAGGTGCCCGTACTAGTGCCTCTTGTGCCATTATTGCGCAATAAAAATGTGCCATTTCCTAAAGCAGACACATCAGGCTTAAGCTGACCTCCCGCATTAGGGCCGCGAGAACTGAAACCTGCGATTGAACTTGCGGAATTAACTGCACCAACGGCCAGCACATTTGGTGCATCAGCTGGAGTGGCAATTATGCCCCATGAGCTATTTCCATAATTACCAGCACTATTTACCATAAACATGCCTTTTGAAAAGGCGATTTCAGCTGCTCTAGAAATCACACTTGTTTTGCCATCCATTTGGGCCGTTGTGTAATTCATTGATGACACGGTCATCCCATTTGAATAACCTAAAGAAGTATTGATTACATCAACACCGATGCTGTCTGCACGTTCTGCAGCAAATAACCAATTGTACTCTTCAAGTCTAGTTTCCCACCTACTATCCTCAGTTACAAACAATACAAAGTCAGCATTAGGTGCAGCACCTACCAAAAGACCTGGCGTATTTGCGGCTATAATCGAGAACACCTGTACTCCATGTGAAAAGCCAACATTTACATTTGTTTGATGAATTGCAAAATCATATGTATCGAGTATTTTGTTATTCTGAGTCAGGTGATTATAAGAACTTATATCCGCATAGCCTCGAAAACCATCATCAAAAACACCAATAATGATTCCTTCACCTGAAAATCCATTCTCATGCATCTGTTTTACACCATGCATGTTTAATTGATCATCGATATTTTGAGATGAAAAGAGCTGCCCAATAGAACTCAAATTCAGCCTAAATTTGGTATTCTCAACATCCTCAACTCTTGCCGAGCTTAGATTTCTGGCTGGTGCAACAAAAGAAATTGAATCGACAAAAGGCAAAGCTGCAATTGCAGTCATATCACTTTGCCTGGCTTCCACCAGCAAAGCATTCATCCATTTACTAGTATAATATGTCAATACATTTAAATCTTTAATGCCTTGGACATATGCTGGATTCACTGGCAAATCCTGAAGACTAACCGAAGCACCACTTTTTGCCCTCCGTGCCAATGATCTTTCACTCAGAAATGCACTTGGTTGCTCGACTGTGAAGGGTGTATTGGCTTTATCTTTAAAAAAAACCATATAATGCCCATCTTGAGCGAATAAACCAAAAGGAATTAAAAATATCAGTAAAAGGATTCTCTTATAACTCACCATATCCAATTAATCTCATTTCAATAGATCTTCCACTCTCCACAATTTTCTGTCCCAAACATTCTGGCCTACTACAGTATTTCAGGGTTTCATTGTACCGATGCACCATACCAATATCCTCTGAATAAACTTCGTATCTGATATCACGAATTGTTAGTTCATCATCATCTTCTTGATGAAGCACCATTGCGCAATTTGCAAAACTTAGACTATTTGCTGACGGACTATAAGTATCAAAAATTTCAGTGATCTCATAGGTCTCGGAAAGACGATTATTCAATGCATTTCCATCCCAAGTTTTACCTATAATAATTGGGAATACTAACTTTATAAAAGGTAAGTTGTTTTCTACTTGGACAGCACGAAAAGCTGGGTTTGTATCAATTCGACTAATCCATAACGAATCCAACCTCCAATCATCGTTTGAACCGGTTCTAGAGTATCTTTTCAACTCAAATGATTTCGCACCTTGCATATTTTCAAACTCTAGGCCAAGCTCCTCTCGGATTTGATAAATTCTTGTTTCTATATCCGTGCTTGTAAAATAGATGGTTTCGGTAACAGAATAATCTCTGTAATTTCCTGAAGCTAAAGGGAAATAACTTGTATCTAAATTAATAGGTTCGGTTCCATCTGGTTCTTCAGTACAGGCCAAAACTCCGCAGGTCAAGCAAAAAAATATCGCAAATTTTAAAAAATTAGCCATAATAGCATATACGGGTGAAAAGCTCCTTCATAGATGCAAAATAGAAAAATAAATGCATCTAAAACGAATCAACTTATTTATCAATTAATTTATCAAGTAATTCCACAAGCGTTTCTTCTTTCTCTGTAGAAATACTCTCAATCAATTTTCCATCCTGAAAAATAGCAAATGATGGTAAATTTTTTAGTTCAGCGAATTTTGATGCTTCTGGATTTGTTTCAAAATTCACATCCAAAAATTTTATTCCCTTATAGCGTCCATCAGAACTCAATCTTTTAAACTTAGGCTTGAATATTTTACAAGTGTCACACCAATCTGCATGGTATTTCACCACTACCTTTTCACTTTCAGAAATTATTGATTTAAAGTCCTCGTCCGTAACTAGTTCTATCGCCATTATCTGTAAGAATGTAATTTGTATCAGAAATGATATGGAGGTCAACAATTTAATCTCTTAATTTGTTCGTAAATTCAAATTAGGCATGGCATTAAAGACATTTGTAAAAATTAGTGACGTTAGCAACCTATCAGATGCGAGATATTGCGCTGGAATGTTGGTAAATTACATGGGTTTCAATATTGACCCTTCAAGTTCTAAAGCAATCAATGTGGATGAATTTACAGCGATTTCATCTTGGTTGGCTGGTGTTGACTTTGTAGGTGAGTTTATTTCCGATGATGTTGCTCAAATAATTGAAACTGCAAAAGTATATGGTATCCAAATAGTAGAAACCATTCACCCGCAAATTGTGGCTCAATTGAAAAATGATGGCCTTTCTGTTATTCTCAAAATTTCAAATGACTCGGTTTCTGGATTACTCTCTGCATCTAAACTAGAAGCTGATCACATACATGTTTACTCAACTGATTTTGATGCAGAAATAGCCTTGGATCAGCTTGGTATATTGAATGAAAAATGTCCAGTATTATTAGGCTATGGTATTACTCCAGAAAACATAATAGAATTGGTAGATTCCTGCAATATTAGCGGCATTGCAATGGCGGGAGGTGCCGAGATCAAACCTGGCTACAAGGACTATGACGAACTTGCTGACATTCTTGAGCCACTCGAAATTGAGGATTAAGTAATTGGCTCAGCCTTGAGCATTGCTCCTATCAGTGAGCTAGTTGCCGAAATCACAAAAAACAATAAACTAAAGGCTACAGCTGTATTTTGATCGATTCCTAAATAGGAATGGCCTAGTACAAAAACTAATTCGCGAGCACCAACACCACCAATAGTAAAAGGCAAAACCGCCACTACGGAGGAAATTAAGAATAAGAGCATGTAAGCTGGAAACAAAGAAACTACACCTAAACTCACCAAAATAAACAGTGCACAAACTACCTGAAATCCTTGCACTCCGAGGGATTGTAAATTACTCTGGTTTAAACTTTTAAAGAAAACTGGCAGGATGAGTTTTACAGCAAAATACCAAACTGGTAATAAACCAATTAATCCAAGCCAAAGAAGCCAAGCGATGTTCCAATCTTGAAATATTGGATAAATAGATGGGAAAAATGCGAAGCAAACAGCCAGAAACAAAAGTGCAATCAAACCACTAAAGCGATCCATTAAACTAGCTTGAATGAGAGGTTTTACTGGATGTTTGTAGTGTTTATTCAAAAGATATACTTTGTACCCATCGCCACCAATTCCACCTGGCAAAAAGAGATTGTAAAACATACCTATGTAATATACTTTCAGGTTATACAGCTCAGGCAATTGTAGCCCTGTATCTTTGAAAAAGATATTTAGTCTTAATGCGCTTAGAATTTTTGAGAAATTAAAGAGTGCAAAAGCAGCTAATAGCCAAAATGGTGAAGCGCTTTTGAAGATAGTCCAAGTTTCAGCAGGATCAATTTTCCTAAACACTATCCACAATGCTAGGCCAGTTAACACTAGCTTTAGCGAGGTAGTTAAAAGCTTTTTAAGCCTTGGATTCACCATTGAATACTTCTCTTACCACATACGTTTTCTTAGCCTGGGATTCGAAATAGGTTCGCATCATCAATTCCATAGAAATCCCAATGGTGATAAATTGTATGCCTGCAAAAAGCAGAATGGCTCCCAAAATCAATATTGGCCTGCCCCAAATGTCAGCTCCACCGAGTTTGATAATCAGAAGATAGAGATTTATCAAAAGGCCAAAACCAAAAAACAACAAGCCAATCCCACCAAATAAGTGCATAGGTCTGCGGAAATACTTTTGGAAGAAAAGCATCAATAACAAATCTACAATAACCTTGAAAGTACGGTTAATGCCATATTTCGATTCGCCGTGAATTCGCGCATGATGGCGTACATCCACCTCAGTCATTTTAGCACCTTGGGCTGCAGCTAGTACTGGAATAAATCGATGTAGCTCTCCGTATAAACCAAGGTTTTTGGCAATATCAGATTTGTAAATTCTTAATGAGCAACCATAATCACTCAAATGAACATCTGTAGTATTCCGGATAATCCAGTTTGCAATTTTGCTTGGAAATTTTCTTAAAATGAAGCCATCTTTTCTATTGGCTCGCCTGCCTGCTACCACCTCCCAATCGTCACTTTCCAGCTTTTGGATCATCGCTGGGATATCTGCTGGGTCATTTTGCAAGTCACCATCCATCGTCACAATATATTCGCCAACAGCGTAATCAATTCCTGCCATCATTGCGGTACTTTGGCCGTAATTCTTGCGAAAAATCACCAACTTTGTGTGCGCATTTGCAGCAGCTTTGATTTTCGCAACAGTTTTATCTTTGGAGCCATCGTCCACCAATATCAATTCGTAGTCGATATCTTTTAAAGCAGTATGAACTTGTTGGATTAATGGTTCGACATTATCCTCTTCATTATATACGGAAACAACAACAGAGACCTTCATGTGGGAGTATTATGATACAAAGAAATACAGAAGCTTGGCAAAATCACAATTAATTTAAAATTTGCCAGCAAATTGGCTTTAATTCAAAGAATGAAAAATACGTATTTCTATCTTCTTTTGTTCCTCAT
>CAZRBW010000007.1:36663-84632 GCA_964598395.1 uncultured Roseivirgaceae bacterium | reverse complement strand
TATTATCTAAATAAATATTCTTTCAATTCTGAAACAATTTGGCCACCAATGAAAAACGTACTATTAATCATATTTTTTGCTTCAATCTTAAATTTTGGAACGTCTGCGCAGGAAACAGTTCAAATAGGCTCACAAATATGGGCAACGAAAAATCTGGTGGTAAGCACATTCAGAAATGGTGATGCTATACCCGAAGCAAAAACCAAAGAAGAATGGGAGCAAGCCAGCCTCACCAGAAAAGCCGTTTGGGCATACTACGAAAACGACCCTGCTAATGGAGAGAAATATGGAAAAATATACAACTGGTATGCAGTGAACGACAAAAGAGGATTAGCTCCTGAAGGTTGGGCAATACCCTTTAGAGAGGATTGGACAGAAATGAATAATCAATTGGATGGGTACGAAATAGCAGGCAAAAAACTAAAAGGGCTTGAAACTTGGGATGCGGTGGATGGTAAAAATGGAGCAGGTGATAATAGCTCAGGCTTCAATGGATTGGCGGGAGGATACAGGTTTCACGACGGCAGTTTCTACGACCTTGGAAAAAGTACTGGCTATTGGCTGGCAAGCGAAAATTACCCTATTGGCGCATGGTATTGCTACTTGACAGCCGGAGTGGATGAAGCTGGTCGTCACTTTGCAAATAGAGGTGCTGGCTTCTACGTGCGAATGATGAAAGTTGAATAATAAATCAGCGTTTTCAAGGAATTAAAATAACAGGTATTATTGTTTTAAAAATCAATTCCCCCAAAATGAAAACTGATTATAGACCCATCGATTGCAACTTTTATGATAATTTCGAGGCATTTGCTACTCTTGGAAAACTCTGCTCAATCTACTTCTTGAACGAGCAAAATCAAATGCAATCAATCGAAGACTATATCAAAACCATCACAATTGAAGATAAAGTCGAATACCTAATTCTGAATTCAAATCTTAAGATTAGGCTCGACAAGATTTATAGGATCAATGGACTGGAATCACCAAGCTTTATTGGAAATGCAAACCCAAACACTTGCAGCTAATCATTAGAATCTGAATGCTGCATAGCCTTTTAGCTGATAGGTTGTCAATACTGTGAGCATCGAAGTTGCAATCTGGATCTCAGGCGCTAAAGTCTCCTTTGGAATATTTCTGGCAACCATCGACTGACCGCAAATAAACATTTGAACACCTGCCTCATCAAGTGCTTTCAGAATGCCCAAATTTGGATTGTCAACTCCATAGCGCTTTTTGTATGACTCATTGTCTTGTATGGCAAAAGCCATCAAACCATGAATTCCCAATACCACTTCAATATTCTCCTTTGGCACCCCACCTATTGCATGGATATTGATCATCCGCGCTACATTGTTCAAAGAAGTTGAAAGTACTTTCGGATCCTCATCTGCCGTAACAATATCTACTACTATCCTATATTTCATACTCGGATCAGGCTTTTCCACAGCATCAGGAATATCAAAAATTCCACCGTAGCCCTTAATAATCGGAAATTGAGCTTTCTGAGCATGAACATAACCGGAAAAGAATAGTAGGAGTGTAATTGAACAAAGGATTGATGATAGTTTCATAGCTGATATTATCTAAATATTGATTAGCAAAGGATGACCAATATAAATAGGAATAGCAGCTTAATTAAACCATAGAAAAAATATTCGCTAAATATTTTGTTTATTTTTTAAACTACTTTACATTTGGGAGTAATTAAAATATACAACCATATGAAAAAGATAATTTTAAGCTCCTTACTCATCCTAACTTTTGGATATATAGGACAGGCACAAATGCCCACAGTTGATGTAGAATTACAGCAAGAAATGGCCAAACTTGAATTTATGATTGGCCAATGGGAAGGTTCTGGCTGGTCGATGGGACCAGATATGCAAAGGCATACCTTTGATCAAACTGAGAACATCCAGTTCAAAATAGCTGGCACTGCTATTCTTATAGAGGGCTTGGGAACTACTGAAGGAACCGTTTCGCACAATGCAATGGCCGTAATCACATACAGCAAGGAAAAGCAACATTATCTTTTTAGATCATTTCTGTTCGATGGAAGATCTGGTGAATACAAAGCCGAATTAATTGATGGCAAATTTCATTGGTATCTGAATGATGAAATGCGGTATATTATTCATCAAAATGAAAAAGGCCAATGGTACGAAATAGGGCAAATTAATAGAAACGGAAATTGGTATCCTTTCTTTGAAATGACTTTAAATAAAAGTAAATAAATAGCAGAAATGACAGCAAAAAACATCAGCCCAGAACAAAGCTTGGAAATCATAATGGCAACCATAAACCAAGCTAAAAGCCGATTTCAAGAAGATGGCAGCATTTATGTAATGTGGGGAATATTGGCAGCAATTGCTTCTTTCAGCCAATACTATCTATTGTCAATTGAGAGATATGATATCAATTTTTTCCCGTACTTCATCATGCCTATTGGTGGTATCATTACAGGTATTTATTACGCCAAAAAAGCACCAAGTAAAGTAAATCCATTAAGCAGATTTTTATCATTCACATGGATAATCATTGCACTCAACATCATGATTCTTGGTTTCTTTTTCTTTTCTTTTCTTCAATCAAACCTTGTCCCAATCATCTTAATATTACTTGGAATAGGTATTTTCATTTCAGGAGCTACCATTCGTGCAAATATTTTACTCTTTTCGGGAATTATTCTCAACCTTAGCGGTCTCATTTGCTTTTACATTGGATGGCAAGAACACGCATTGGTAATGGGCATTGCAGCAATTATCGCAATACTGCTGCCTGGTGTTATACTAAAAGCGAATTTCAAAAAAGATAATGTTTAAAGACCTAGATCCATTACTACACTCGCAACTTCGCTTGGCAATCATTTCCTTTTTGGTAAAAAATGAAGAGTCTGATTTTAATGAATTAAAAGAAATCACAAATTCTACTTCGGGCAATATAAGTATCCAAATCAAAAAATTGCAGGAGGCGGACTATATAGAGGTCAAGAAAGGATTCTTAAATAATTACCAGCACACAGCAATTAAAATTACCAAGACTGGAATTTTTGCTTTTGAGAATTATGTGAAAGCCTTAAAAGAATACTTATAGAAAAAGGGCGTTTTCAGAACCAATTAAAAACGCCTCTGATTTTCTTTGGAGAGATTTCAAAGCCTGCCTCTTTTACAACCAACTCAATTTCTTCCTGCGAAACATCTCCTTGGACGGTTAATACCTTATCTGGATTGTTGGTATCTACACTCCATGTTGCATCCCTTAGTTTATCCAAAAATGGCTTAACAGTAGCCACGCAGCCACTGCAATTAATATTGGTTTTAAATTCTTGCTTTTTCATTTTTCTTGCAATCAATAATCTTAATCGAGTTCCACAAACTTAGTGGTGACGGCATTTTGATCTTTAGTACCCACCCAAGCAAAAAGTAACCCTTCACCATTGTAACCAACTCTAGGAAAGCCACTTGCTCTTGATTCGGAGCTCTCTCCTACTACAAACTTTCCAATCACCACACCGCTGTTATCAATTTCTGCGGCAAGCACTTGAACTACATTGTCTATATTTTCTAACCAGATAGCCACAAAACTATCTCTATTACCTAATGACACTACTTGCACTCTACCTGGCCCAGGGTTGTCGTTCAATTGTGTAGCAGATCCAAAACTCTTACCTCCATCGGAAGATAATTTGTATTGAATTTTTGGTGAACCATCAGCCATTGTAAACCAAGCGGCCAATACACTTTCACCATTGCTGCTTATTGAAGGCCCATTTACTGGGCAACCTGCGATGTTCCAATTATCATCATGCAATTTCGTTGGCTCAGTCCATTCATTCCCATCAAAAGTCACCATAGAAATATCACGGATTTCCTCGTCAGACCTATCGCGATAAACCACGAAAACCTTGCCTCCATTTTGAGTGGCAGAGGTTTGGCAGCAGTCACAAATTCTTCCATCCAATTCCCATTCGTCGGTACGATTGAAATCGGCATCAAATAAAGCGGCGCGTAAGGTCATTTCTCCAGCATGGCCATGATCATGACTTTCCATTTCGCTATTTGCAGTCGCTGTTTTGCGACCATCAAGCCACACTGCCATTAAGTTGCCATTATCAAGCGGGAGGAGACTTACAAAACCATGCTCTGCTTGCAGTCCATCGGTATTTAGCAACACCGGCTCCGACCACAATTCAGTTTCAGGATTGTAAAACTTTAATACAACATCATAATGAAAAGTACCTTCACCGCTTTTCTGCAAATAATGAGCGGCCATTCGACCATCATCAAATACGGCCATAGTTGGAAAATCAGCCCAGTTTACAAACCAATCATCCCCACGAGCTATCTCACTAGTTTCATTCCAGCGATTGTTACCATAAGTCGCATATTTCAATCCGTGGCCTATATCTGGAATCTCCTCAATCCATGAGAAATACAATCCCGCCGGGCCATCAGTAATGTTTATCATGCCACTTCCTTGACCAGTAGGATTACTGATTGATTCGCCTTTTACCTGAAGCTTATTATCAGAAACATCAACCGTTGTTTCCGTAGGGCCACAGGCAAAACAAAAACCTGCTAAAAGCGCGTAACTAAATAAATTTCTCATACTAAAAAGCTCTTAATTTGTCTAAAATTTCAGGGCTATCCCACTCCTCTATTCCACTATGTTCCCATATTTGATTTCCTTCCTTATCAAGCACAATTGTTTTCGGTAAGGCATATACTTCGAATTCCATCACTTTTTGTTCAAGCTTAAGCCAAGTGAAAGCATACGGATTCTTGTCTGCAAAATTCTTGATCTTATCCACTCCCTCATCTGAAATTGAAAGGACCACAAAATCCTCCTGCTCTAGAATAAGCTTTGCATTTTCAAGATTCGGCATTTCTGCGATACAAGGTCTACACCAAGTAGCCCAAAAATTGATCAACACTTTTTTACCTTTATAATCTGAAAGATTTACTTCAGCTCCATCAAGTGTTGTAAGTTTCATTTGATTCAGACTGAGAATTTTATCCTCATCAGTAGATTCCATTTCAGCTTGATTGCTGGCCTTATCTCCACATGAAGCGAGCAAAGCAAAGGTGCTTATTAGAAGTACTTGAACTAGTCTATTTTTCATATTTATTTCAAAATTAATGAATCTCATTTCCAAAGATGGCCAAAGCAAAAAGCACTTTTCACCATTTACCAAACTGTATCAATCGGCACTTCAATTCTTACTTTTTCCCAGCTTATGTTCAATGTCGCTCTGCCTTCGGCTGTCGAATTTAATGAATAATTAAGCCTTTCGACTACTTCTGCATTAATAATTGGACTTACGGTAATTCTTACTACATCCTTTTCTTCATTGTAATCATCTGCAAGGTGCTGATCCCAATCGCTATTAAAAATAACAGTCCATTCATTTTGACCTGGAATAGTGAATATAGCATATTTACCAGCAGGAAGAACTGTTCCTCCAATCCTGATATCATTGTCAAATTCAATATTAGTGGCCCTATGTGCACCAGTTACCCAAACTTCATTATAGGCTACTAAGCCTCCAAAAATCACTCTATTTTTTACTACTGGAGCGGTGTATTTTATGGTAAAATGAGTGCCATCAAGCATTGCATGCTCTTCTTTGGGCAAGCTCTTTGTCATATCTTCTTCACTATCAGTAGACATTTCCATTTCATGATCATGATTTTCCATTGCATCATGGTCATGCATTTGATCTTCTGAATTGCTCGATTTTTCTGAGCAACTTACTAAGTAAAGTGGCAGAGCCAGACAAATTAGAATTTTTGTGATTTTCATAGTTTTAAGGTTTTAATAGTTAGTTTATTTCAATTTTTCCTTCTACAGTTCCGCAGGTCATCATCATATCTCCAAAATATGGATTGCGGATATTTTCCTCCACGGATAGCCAATCTGCTCCTTTATCATCATTAGCCATTGGGCAATTTTGGATATATAAAGTTCCTCCCGCTATTCCGAATGACTGGCTCAGTTGGATCATGATGTCAGAAATGCCAATAAAATAATCTCTTTGCACATCGATTTTATCTTCTTTGGAGAGTTTCTGCAAAGGATCCAAAAGCTGTTCTTCTACTTTAGCCCAAGCGGCTTTTACTTCCGCACTTTCCGTGTCAATTTTTATTTCCTTCCATGTATTCAGCACATTCTGAGCTGCAGATTTAGCATCTTTTGCATTAGCCGCGACCAAATTATCTTTCAAGGCGATATATGCTAAGCCAAGTTGATAAATATCCTTTTTCAATGGCTCACTTGTTACTGCTTTAAGATCGGGCAAATCAAGTTTTGGTAGCTCAATACCAACAGTTGTTTCGCTGTCTAAAAATTCAAACGCCTGATTCATCATGCTGGCTTTGCCTGCCAATTGAGCAGCAGCATCTACCGAGAAGGTACCATTCACAACAACTTCATCACCAGCTTCTAATCCATCCAAAATCTCATAACTATCTCCCAATGAAGCGCCTAGGTTAACTTCAGTCAATCGGAATTTTTGCACGTCACCGCTAGAGTCCAGCTTATAAACTATCGACCTTTTGCCTGTCCAAAGCACTGCGGTTTTGGGCACAGTCAATTGTGAACTATTAGTGCTAGTACCAATGGACACTTGCGCAAGCATTTCAGGTTTCAGTAAGTTTTGTGCGTTGCTAATTGTAGCGCGTACTTTTGCCGTTCTAGTTTGTGCATCGATAAAAGGATCGATAAAATCTATTTTGGCTTTGAATGTTTGACCCGGCAAAGCTGCCACTGTAAAGGAAATCTCGGTTCCCACTTTGAGGCTTGCCAAATCTCTCTCATAGGCATCGGCCATAAGCCAAAGTTGAGATAAATTATTAGCCTCATAAAGCACTTCTCCGGCTTGTACATAATTACCTTCATTTACAATTCTAGTAGTTACCGTTCCGCTTCTTTCGGCATAAAGATCAAATGATTGAATGGTCTCTTTAGAGTCTAAAATCTGCTGAACTTGTGCTGCAGTCAGTTTCCATTGCTCCAGCTTTTTGAGTGAAGATTGATACACTTGGTCGTTGAGGCGGGAGGATATTTTAAGTTCCTCTTGCGCCTTAATCAGTTCTGGTGAGTAGATTCTAGCTATTCTTGCTCCTCTGGCAATTTGCTGCCCTTCAAACTGGACGTACAATTGCTCGATACGGCCGGGAATGTGCGAGCTTTGCCTAATCAAGTTTCGCTCGTCTGCCATTATCCTGGCACTCATCACCAAGCTACTTGTACTGCTTCCTCCCATGCCTACTTTTTCGGTACGGATGGCTGCCAAGCGCATTGCATTTTCAGTCATCTGAAAACTGTATGGATCATCGTCGGAATCACCTGAGCTAGCTGGCGTTAACGCCATACCACAAAGCGGACAAAGTCCAGGCTCCGATTGGCGGATTTGAGGGTGCATGGAGCAAGTCCAAATTGTACCTTCCTCATGTTGGTGGTCATCGGCAATTGTAGCCATATCATTACTGGAATTGCCAGACCAGAAAATAGCTCCGAAAATTAAGCCAATAGCAATTGCTATTATATATCCTATGTACTTTTTCATTGTGTTTGTATTTTCTAGTATTGATGAGAAATACTCCTAATCAATCTCTTGTTTCGTTTATAAAATCATTGAATTCAATGGCGAACAAAAACATGACTTCATTTCGCAATTTTGCGAGAGTCACTTTTTCCATTTCCAGTTGCAGTTGAAGGTTCAATTGATCCATTTCAATCTGCAAAAGTTCATTGAAGGCCTCATTACCTCCCGCTTCTATTCCAGCATTAGCTAGGCTTAGCAAATCCACATTTCGATTAATCTGCCTTTCGTATAAATCTACTCTTTTCAGGCTTCTAGCCACCTCTGCTTCAATACTTGCTAGATTTCTTCTCCATTCATTCTCCAAGCTTCCTTTCTCCAAATCCACCCTTTTCAATTCCATTTCAGCCAACTTTTGGGAGGCCTTATATTTAGAACGATAAATAGGCAACGTAATAGCAAACATTGGCTGAATAAGATTTTTGGCGGGGCCCATATTGGACATTCCGTCTAATGGGCTAACAATAGTGTAATTAAGTCCTGCGCCGAGCATTGGCATGCCTTCACGTCTAGCTAAGTCCTTTTGCTGATTATACACTTTACTTTCAGCCACTAATGCTTGCCATTGCGGATTCACATTTAGCTCAATATCAGCAAAATCTACTTCTTGCCAATTAGGCAAATCGTATTTCAAATCCAATGGCCTATCCGAAGGAGATCTGCCAGCCATCAATAGTAATTTAATCTCTAGCTCTTCAATTTCATTTTGCAATAGCAATTGCTCCGTTTCCATTTGATCTTGCTGCTGATTGAGCTTGATAACCATGGCCAATTCGCCTTGACCAGACTCAATACTTGCACGCGCGAGCTCTTGCATATTTTCCAGCAAAATCAATTTCTCATTGAGACTTTTTAACTGAATTTGAGCACTTTCTCTTTCTATCAGGAAGCTTCTCATTTGAAAAAGAACTTCATTCGCCATTTGCAAAAATGCTTGATAACGAACTTCTGCCATAGAATTGCGCATTGCCCGATCCGAATTGAGTGTGCCAAACCATGGGAACATTTGCATCAGGCTAAACATTGCTCGCTGCTCACCATCGGCCATCATCATTGGTCGTATAAAGTAGCCCGCATTTAGCGTAGGATCTATTGGGCCAATTCTCTCGATCTCCTGCAATGAGTTCAAATACTCTTGATAGGCAACTTTTAGAGACGGATTATTTTGAGCTGCCTCTAAATAAAGTCCCTCCACTGTTTGTCCAAAAGACGATTGCCAAAGCAATAAGAACAGCCCACATAAAATTGATTTATTAAGCATTTTGACTCCCTTCTTGACTAAGTTGTTTTTGGGAATTGATCAATTCTCTTTCGTGCCACCAAGCATACAATACTGGTAATATGAAAATGGAAATAATCTCGGTGATCATACCACCCACAATTGGAATGGCCATTGGTAGCATAATATCGGCACCGCGGCCTGTAGAGGTAAGTACCGGCAATAAGGCTAGGATGGTAGTGGCAGTCGTCATCAAACAAGGTCTGATTCGTCTACTGCCTCCAATTAAAACTGCCCTACGAATTTCCTTTATTGTTTTGGGTTTGTTCTTAGCAAAGCTTTGATCTAAATAAGTTGCCATTACTACGCCATCGTCGGTAGCAATACCAAAAAGAGCAATAAAACCAACCCACACGGCTACACTTAAATTGAATGTCCCTAAATTGAATAAGTCTCTAAAATTGATCTCCGCTAATGAGAAATTTAAAAACCAAGGTTGTGCAGCTAACCACAAGAACATAAATCCTCCTGCGAGTGCGACAAATATACCTGAGAAGATCATCAAGGTGACACTGACTCTTCTGAATTGTAAATAGAGAATTAAGAAGATGATGGCTAAAACGAGCGGAATAATAATGGAAAGCCTTTTCTCAGCTCTCACTTGGTTTTCATAATTTCCTGTGAAGTTGTATGTAACTCCATTAGGCACTTTCAATTCACCCGTTCTGATTCTCTCATTGATAAAGTTTTGAGCATCAGTTACTACTTCCATTTCTGCAAAGCCTGGCTTCTTATCAAGGATTACATAGGCCACCAAAAAGGTGTCCTCGCTTTTGATCATTTGTGGACCTTCCAGATATTCAATTTCGGCTAATTGCCCAAGAGGAATTTGCGAACCGCTCATGGTAGAAATTAGTATTTCACGTAATGCCTCAGGGCTGTCTCGAAGCTCTCTTGGATATCGAATTCTGATGCCATACCGCTCGCGACCCTCTACAGTTCTGTCTAAGGCCATTCCTCCTACTAGTAATTCTAATTGCTCTTGAACTTGTGTAATACTTAACCCATATCTGCTAAGCTCATTTCGGTTCCAATTGATATTAATATAAGGCTTGCCAACCACTCGATCGGCAAATACGGCTTCTGCTTTTACGGACGGCACTTCTTTCAAAAGACCTTCCAATTTCATAGCAAAACCCTCTATGGTTTCCAAGTCAGGCCCTTTCACTTTTATGCCAATTGGAGCTCTCAAACCCGTTTGCAGCATAATTAACCTAGTTTCGATAGGCTGTAATTTAGGTGCTGAGGTTACGCCTGGCAATTTGGTCACACGGACGATTTCATTCCATATATCATCTGGACTCTGGATTTCCTCCCGCCATTGTCTAAAGTATTTGCCATTTTTATCAGGAATCAATTCACCTTTATCATCCTTCATAAACTCGCCTTCCTTATCTACTTTGAAGCGCATTCTTCTGCCATTCGCATCTGTTCTATATTCATCTTTGTAGAGAATCACATTTTCGAACATCGATAATGGCGCTGGATCAAGAGCAGATTCAACCCTTCCAGCTTTACCTACCACCATTTCAATTTCAGGAATGGCGGTAACTGCCATATCGAGAAGTTGGAGGGTACGTTTGTTTTCCTCAACACCAGCATGCGGCATAGAAGTAGGCATCAGTAAGAATGAGCCTTCATCTAGGGAAGGCATAAACTCTTTGCCAATGCCAGGCAAACTATGATTAAGGCTCGACCAAACGGAATTGGTACGGATATTTACGCCGATCAAATCGAAGCCCGCGGGGATAAAGCCAAAGACTTTCCCAAAGCCTTGCCATGAACTTACACCAAGAATAAAAATGAAAATAGGTACCGTTAGAAATGCTTTTTTATTCTCGATACAGAACGTAAGGATCGATCTGTAATAGCGGATAATGAGCATGAAAAAGGCTAAAAGTAGGCCAGCCAATAGCAATACAAATATAAAATTGGCTATAAAACTCACTTGTACTCCTAGTGGAAGCCAATCGGCAGCCAACCACCAAGTCACGATAAATATGGCAATGGAATTGACAATCCAAATACCATAACGACCATAGGTTGAGGCAAAGAAATGAGAAAGCAATTGGTGAATACCTACAGCCAATAAGGCTACACCGACAAAAACTGGCAAGAAGAAAAATGAGATTATCGCACCTATGATTAATAGCACAGCGATTCCAATTTTCACTTTCCCTTTGGATGGCTTAATTGAAAACAACAGATGAGCCAAAGGTGGAATAACAATTAGAGTGACAATTAATGCTGCTATTAATGCAAAGGTTTTGGTGTAGGCTAAAGGATGAAACAGTTTACCCTCGGCTGCTTCTAAGGTGAAAACAGGAATAAAACTTACTATGGTAGTGGAAATGGCTGTAAGAATTGCGGGTGCAACTTCTGATGCCGCCTTGTAAATAAGCGGGAGGAGTGGCTCCTTCTTCTTGTTCCGTTCCACATGGATCACAATATTCTCCGTCATCACGATACTCATATCCACCATGGTGCCAATGGCAATCACAATACCCGATAAGGCCACGATATTGGCTTCGATACCAAAATAGCGCATTACAATAAAGGTCATTAGCACGGCTACAGGCAGCAAGGAGGAAATCAGGATACTTGCCCTAAGGTTAAATACCATCACCAATACCACCAAAATTGTAATTAGAATCTCTTGAATCAGTGCGGTTTCGAGTGTGCCAAGTGTTTCTTGAATTAGCTCTGTACGATCATAAAAAGGGACAATAGCCAATTTGCTGATTGTGCCATCAGAAAGAGTTTTTTCTGGCAGTCCTTTGCTTATTTCAGTGATCCTGGCTTTTACATTGTCGATTACTTGCATTGGATTGGCGCCATACCTGGCTACCACCACTCCCCCTACTACTTCAGCTCCAGATTTATCTAAAATCCCTGTGCGTGGCTCTGGCCCAAAACTTACTCTTGCTATATCGCTAATCTTGATAGCCGTTGCATCCATCGATTTTACTGCAGCGGATTCTAGGTCGCTCAAGCTTTTCACATAACCCAAGCCACGAATCATGTATTCGACATTATTCACTTCTAATGTTCGCGCACCTACATCTAGATTACTTCCCTTTACAGCAGCAATTACCTGCTCCAAAGTGATTCCATATTGCTTCATGGCATTAGGATCTAGATCTATTTGGTATTCACGAACAAAGCCACCAATGGAAGCTACTTCCGAAACGCCCTCAGCAGTAGCCAAGCCATAGCGAACATAAAAATCTTGAATGGATCGAAGTTCGTCCAAATCCCACCCGCCTACGGTATTTCCATCTGCATCTTGTCCTTCCAAGGTGTACCAGAATATCTGCCCTAAAGCCGTAGCATCTGGCCCAAGTGCTGGTTGCACTCCCTCTGGCAGAAGACCCGCTGGTAATGAATTAAGTTTCTCTAATATTCTAGATCTACTCCAATAGAATTCAACATCGTCGTTGAATATGAGGTAGATAGAGGAAAAACCAAACATGGATGTACTGCGAATACTTCGTACACCTGGAATACCCACCAAAGCTGTGGTAAGCGGATAGGTAATTTGATCTTCTACATCTTGCGGAGATCTGCCTTGCCAATCCGTAAATACGATTTGCTGGTTTTCGCCAATATTTGGGATGGCATCTACAGACACGGGATCTTCAGGCAAAAAGCCCATATCCCAATTGAATGGAGCATTTACCAGACCCATTCCTATTAGGAAAAATAATAAGAGCCAGGTAACTAGCTTATTTTCTAAGAAAAATTTTATGATTGAGTTTAACATGCCTTTGGTTCTATTGTGGAAAATAAAATTTCAGAAATGAATGAATCATTCCATGAACCAAAGGGTACTAAAGGAGATAGCTACAGTTTAGAATAAATAGTTCGACCGCTAATAAAGGTGGACCATTTGAGTAAGGAAAAAAGTGAGGATTATTTCCTAAAATTGGCTCGTCGTTAGAATCAATGAATCCAATTTCACCTATCAAATTCCATTTTACTTCATCAATTTTCTGATAATCTATTTTTTGAAATTCATTGTCAATAACGAAATCAACAATCTCACTTTCACAACAATCAGCATCCTCCATTTCCATAAATGGACAGCAAGCTTCTGCTTTATTGCTAATGGTAACGCCCATCAAGCGATCCATACAATAATGCTTACTCATGCTCACGCCAGTGGTAGCGAGAATAAGCAGGAAGGATATCGATATATGAATGGCTCTTTTCAAGGATTATTATTACGTAAAGTAACGATATTCAGTTCGATAAAACAATTTTTTGGGTTTTGCCGGCGGTGGGTATGATAAGGAATTGTTATATTGTAAGGGAGGCTCACCTTCGGTCAGTAAATTGATTTGTGATTTCTATTACACCACGGTTGAAAGCATGGACTATGGATTTTTTACTCCGCTGAAGCTAGAAAGCATTTCGCCAGTCAGTAAGCCAGGGAAATATATAATGCGAATAACAAAATTCAACTAAGATGAGTGAATAGGATGAAATAAAAAAGCAGCCTTTGGAGCTGCTTTTTCTTGTCAGAAAATTGAATTGCTTAATATCAGATCTTAAAATTAATTTACAGGAATAGACAAAGTCACTTTATCCCAAGCAAATTTGATTGTACCACCGTCAACAGCATACATTAATCTTTCTTGAACTGTTTCAGACCATTGAGGTGTTACATTTACTCTAACAACATCATTGGCTTCTGCATAGTCGTATGCTCCCCAGCCATCCCATACGGAATTTAAAATGAAAGTCCAGTCACCTGACTCCGCTGGAATCAAGAATACACCATATTTACCGGCAGCAACCGTTTGGCCATTGATAGTAACATCCGTGCTGAACTCAACATTTGTTGTTGCGTTTGCACCAGCTCTCCATACTTCACCATAAGGCTCAAGATCGCCAAAGATTGTGCGTCCTTTTACTGCTGGCGAACCGTAGTCGATAGTAACTGTAGCATTACCTAATTGTCCAGAAACTTGACGTCTTGGACTTGGAAGGCTTTCGTTGTCTGGTTCATCAGAAGGCATTTCTTCCATTACTTCCTCTTCTACTTCTGTAGTCTCTGTGGAAGAATCTCCACCACAAGAAATCAAGAATGCGGAAAATGCAAAAATTGTTGCAAGAGCGAAAACAGATAATTTACTGATTTTCATAAGTTTGGTTTTATTGGTTTATCTCACAAAAATACAAAATATATCTATTCACCTAATTTCTCGTGTTAATAATATATGAAAAATATCAGTTTGATTTCAGACTTCGATCATTTGATTACGATCTTAAAAAGGTTAAATTTGATAAAATCAAAATTTCGCTATCAATAAAAACCATATAATACAATGAACAAAATTAAAAAAATCCTTGTCCCTACAGACCTATCTCAAAATGCAGAAAATGCTATGATGTATGCATTCGACTTGGCCAAAAAGTCAGGGGCAAGAGTTGCAGTTTTTTATAGTTTCGATCGGTACCATACTCAAGACGGCACTTATACAGATGTATTTGACCTTGCGATGGAATCAGCAGATAATGCTCTTGAGAAGCATGTTGCTGATGCATTAGCCAAAGGTAGCTATAGCAGTGTTTCATATAATTTACACACACTTCCTGGTGGTTTTATGGAAGGAATGAAAGAAATCATTGATATTGCTGATGCGGATTTGATTGTAATGGGCACTAAAGGCGCAACAGGCCTTAAGGAAGTTTGGGTAGGTAGCAATACTGTAAGTGTAATTGAAAAAATAAAATTACCAATTATGGTAGTTCCTGCTGAAGCCAGTCTAAAAGGAATCTCTAAGATCTTATTTATGACTGATTTAAAACCAATTAATAATGATACGGCATTAGATATGCTTTCTGAGATAGCACTATTGGCAAATGCCAAAGTAAGAATTGCCAATGTTAAAGACGAGGGCGAGCATTCCAATTGGGAAGAAAGACTGGAAAGAAGTAGAATTGGTCATGTGTTAGGAGATGGAGTAAAGCACAGTTTCCATAAAATTGAAAATAAAAATGTACTAGAAGGTATCAGTAAATATGTGGAAAATAAAGGTGACATCGATATGATTGCACTTGTCACTCGCAAGAAAAACCTTTTCCAAAGACTATTTAAAACGGAACATGCCAAAGAAATGGCTTTTAAAAGTCTTTTGCCACTATTGATACTTCACGATAATAATTAATAAGGGACACGGCCTTCTAGGTGATCTGCAATTTTGCCATCAATACAGCAGTATTGTTTCATAGCATCAGCTGTTAAACAGCTATGTACTGGTAAAATGCCAAGCAAATCGCCTACTTGGAGATTCTCTATAAGTGAATTGTCCATTTCAATAATACCATGCTCTTGCGAAAGAGATTTCACATAAGTACCAGGGATAGGACGACTCCAGCCGTTTTCATTGATATTAACCACAAGGCCAAAAGATTTTTGGCCTTGTTCGTTTATCAGGAAGTCTTTAGAAAGATGTACCGCGCCGCCATGCACAATCACTTCATTTCTGCTTCTATTAAATGCCACAACAGGCGTAGCCAAACAAACAGCAATATCATCTATTCCACAACTTCCTATTTGCGTCTGTACATAATCATAGAAAGCATAGTTGCCCGGACCAATAGAATCCACTCCATCAAAATTTTCCATTAAGCTGCAGTTTGGCGTATCACCCAGTCTACATTCTGTCATCTCATTGCCATACTTCAATTTCATCCATTTCAGCGTTTCCAAAGCGGCATTATGAATGGTTACTTTTTCTTGCAAAGTTGGCGCATGATAGCTGTCGCCAGGGTGAATATAAAAACCACGAAGCTTCATCTTCGCTACCGATTCTATAGATTGCAAAATTTGCTCAATCTTCACAGTTTGGTCAGTTCCGAGTCCACTCCTGTGATATGTAGCATCTACTTCAATGAAGATATTAACAGGAGATTGAAGCTTTTTAGCCAACACTTTAGCGGAATATTCCTCCGTCACCAATAAAGTTAAACTGGTCTTTTTGGCCAATTCATTTATCAAATCTATTTCCCTGATATTCACAGGAAAGGAAACTGTGATATCATTATACCCTCCCGCATCAGCAAAATATTTCGCCATTTTGAGCGAGGAAACAGCAATGCCATCAATGCCTGATTCTATGCACCATGTACCAACCTCCCGCGATTGATGAGTTTTGAAATGGGGGTATAGCTTCAAGTTTTTAGATAATGCTTTTTCACGCATTTTTTCAATATTTCTTTTGCAAATATTTTCATCGAGGAGCAATAGTGGCGAAGTGATTTTAGAAATATCTAAGGACATCTGTTTTGCTGTTAATTTATCTTAAATTGTACCTTTATTCAGCCAAATATAACATAAACCGCTATGAAGAAAATAATCTATTTGATAGGTGCTTTGGTATTGCTGCAATCCTGCAACTCGACCGAAACGGTTGAAAATACCGCCCTATTTAGTGAAGAAGAATACTCAAATAATTTAGCCAAATTAGCCTCAGATGAGTTTATGGGTAGATTACCATTGACTGAAGGTGAAGAGAAAACTGTTGGTTTTTTGGTAGAGAAATTCAAAGAAATGGGATTAGAGCCTGGAAATGGAGATAGCTTTATCCAAGATGTGCCCTTAGCGCTAATCACGGGAAACCCTGCCAGAACTATGACTGTGAAAGGAGCGGGAGGACAAATAACCCTTGAAGCCAGCATGGATTATAGCGTATTAACCGACCGATTCGAGCCATTTACAGAGTTGATAGATTCTGAAATAGTGTATGCGGGCTTTGGTATTGTGGCGCCAGAATACGGTTGGAATGATTATGAAGGATTGGATGTAAAAGGCAAAACTGTAATGGTACTTGTAAATGATCCTGGCTTCGGCACGGAAGACGAATCTTTCTTCAAAGGCAATACCATGACCTACTATGGCAGATGGACTTACAAATATGAGGAAGCTGCCCGTCAAGGAGCTGCAGGTGTTTTGATTATCCACAACACCGCTCCTGCTGGCTATGGCTGGAATGTGGTAAACAACAATGGAATTGGCCCAAGGCTGGTAATAGATACGCGTGAGAGCGATAATTACAGACCCGCTCTCAAAGGTTGGATCACAAACAATGCTGCCAGAAACCTTTTTGGCTTGGCAGGCAGAAGAAACTACGATATCATAGGTGAAGCTCGTAATCCAGACTTTCAAGGTATTAGTCTTGGTCTTACGGTATCAATGAGTATCGAAAATGAATTCAAATTTGATAAATCGAAAAATGTAATTGCCAAAATCACTGGAAGCAAATCTCCAAATGAATACATTCTTTATACCTCACATTGGGATCATTTGGGGGTAGGCACTCCAGTAAATGGTGATTCTATATATAATGGTGCTGCCGACAATGCTACTGGAACAGCTGCATTGCTGTCATTTGCCAAAGCCTTCAAGAATTCGGGTACGCAACCTGAGCGAACCATAATTTTCTTGGCCGTAACTGCCGAGGAACAAGGTTTACTTGGCTCAGAATGGTATGCGCAAAATCCGATTTACCCACTTGAGCAAACTGTGGCCAACCTCAATATCGATATGATGACGCCAAATGGTCCAACGAAAGATCTGATTGTAATTGGCTACGGGCAATCTGAATTGGACGATTATGTAGAAAGCTCCGCTAGCCAACAAGATCGCTATGTGGTTCCAGATAGAGATCCAGAAAAAGGCTATTTCTTTAGATCTGATCACTTTAGTTTTGCCAAGGTTGGTGTGCCAGCTATGTTCCTCGGCTCAGGTTGGGATCACGTAGAAAATGGTGTGGACTATGGGAAATCAAAAGCAGATGAATTCACAACCAAAAACTACCACCAACCAAGCGATGAATTTGATAGAGAAAAATGGGATTTGAGAGGCTCGATGTTGGATATGGAATTGTATTATCAAATTGGAAATAGACTGGCAAACTCAAATGAATGGCCAGAATGGAAAGATGGTTCCGAATTTAAAGCCCTCAGAAAAAGACAGCAGAAATAAGATTCAAAATCATATTAAGAAATGAGAAATGGCTTTACTCCCTCAATTGAGTAAAGCTATTTTTAATTTTACACCCTATGCATCAGCATATTATATATTTATTTGAGATTATTTTAGACCTTGTGTAACATTAATATCCGATAAGAGTCTCCCACACAGAATGAGTCCTGAATCCTTTACGCAGAAAGTAATTCCGATAAGTGCTAAGCTACAACGCTTCGCTAAAAGCCTGCTCAGGGATGAGGACGATGCAAGCGATGCCGTGCAGGATGTTTTACTCAAACTTTGGGATCGGCGACATCTGATGGCAGGAATTGAAAATGTAGAGGCATGGTGCATGAAAATGATTCGAAACCGTGCATTGGATAAGATCAGATACCAGTCTTATCGCAGGGCCAATCAGATTGAGACTGCACTGGATATAGCATCAGCATTGCCTAGTCCGCACAAAAGTGTAGAGTTAAAGCAAGGACTTGAACAAATGCATCTAGCAATGGATGAGTTGCCCGAGCGACAAAAAGCAGTGATCCACTTAAGAGAAATCGAAGGATACACTTATGATGAAATTGCCGTGATAATAGGTGTTGACTTGAATACTATAAAGGTGGAATTATATCGGGCAAGAAAAAAAGTACGAGATAAAATGAAGAGCATATATGGAAATGACTTCTGAAAAATTAAAGCAATTAATCGACAAATACTTCGACGCGGAGAGCACATTGGAGGAGGAAGAGGAACTTAAAAGTTACTTTTCCAAGCCTAGTATTCTGCCTGAATTCGAAAAGTACCGTGCGGTATTTGGGTTTTGGCAAACACAAATTGATGAGGAAAAATCAATTACTGAGAAGGAATTATTGAATGCCATCAGGCCGAAAAAACATTGGCGATTTGAAATTTTGTCCGCAGCGGCTGTCATTCTCTTATTGATTACTGCACTGTGGCTATGGGTGCCTCAGAAGCCCATCACAGAGACACCTAAGGATTTTTATGCAGATACTTATGAAGATCCGGAAATCGCTCTGCAGGAGGCTAAAAAGCTTCTCACGATGGTCTCAACCAAAATGAATAGAGGCACAGAGGCTTTTCAAGAATTAGAGAAATTTAATGAAACTCAACAAAAATTTACAAAGTAATGAAGCTCAAAATAATCACCATATTTCTGTTGTTCACCGGCATGGTAGCTACCAATACCTATGCCCAGCAACAAGATGACGCCATTGTCCGCTTTTACGAGAAATACATGAATGACGAACGCTTTTCTACGGTGTACTTTAGCGGACGCATGTTTAGAATGTTTTCTAGCACTAGCACCGACGATGAAGAAAGTAAAAAACTAAATGAAGCGGCATCAAAAATCAGTGGCTTGCGAATGCTTTCATCGGAAAATGTAGATGGGGTAAAACTTTACAGAGAAGCGATTCAAAATCTCAATAAAAATGGCTTTGAGGAATTGATGGTTGTGCGCGAAGGAAATGAGCAATTTCAGTTTATGATAAGGGAAGAAGGCTCAATCATCAAAGAATTACTTATGATTTCAGGAGAGGCAAAAAGTTTTATGCTAATGAGCATAATTGGAGATATCGATCTAAAATCCATTTCGAAAATGACTGAAAAAATGGATATCAAAGGACTAGACAAACTAAACGAAAACAAAAATTAAATCAGTATGAAAACTATCAAAGTACTTTTAGCAGCAATCATCCTATCAATTCCTTGCTTGAGTTTTGGCCAATCCGATGAGATTAAAAAACTATACGAAAAGTATGGTGCCAATGAGGATGTAGTTTATCTCAATTTTAACTCCAATATGCTTGGTATGCTCAACAAGGACGACAATCCCGAAGCAAAGGAGTTATTTAGCAAAATCAACACCTTTAGTCTATTGACTTTGCCAATGGGCAACCTTAAAAGTGGCGATTTAAAGGAAATTAAAGCGATGTTTGACGACAAGAAATTGGAAACTGTAATGAGCATGCGCGATGGTAAGGACAATGTAAGATTGGTAATAAGCGAGGCAAATGATATAATTAGCAGATTTATGCTACTCGTTGAGAATGATGAAGAATTCGTAATTCTTAATTTTGCAGGTCAAATTCCGAAAAGTGTTTGGGACGATGCTCAAGGAAAAGTCGATTTTACTGGAATGAATAAAAGCCAAAAATAGCTCAAATCAGCTAGTTATGATATTAAAATCCCTTTTCGAGATAATTCTTGGTAAGGGATTTTCATTTCCAAATGATCTTATCGAAGTTGTCCAAAAACCATTGAGTACTTTCAACCTCCCGCTTTTCAAAACCTAAATAAGTGCCTAAGATTCCCAAAATTTGCTCTTTTCGGAGCCCTTCCTTTCTCATTTGAAATAAAGAATAAGCTCCTGCAGATTTCGAAAGCTTCAATTCTCCTTCACCTTTCACCAATTCATGATGAAAAAAGCGGGAGGATAAATGAAACCTATAATCTAGCATTTCTGACAAATACAATTGCGCAGCAGTGGATTCGATCAAATCCTTTCCACGCACTATGTAGTTTACACCAAACAATTCATCATCCACCAAAGATGCTATCTGATATGCAGGCAAACCATCCTTCCTTCGAACGATAAAATCTGGCATTACACCTGATAATTGTACCTCTACTTCGGTAGATAGAATATCATCGTTTATTTGAGTTGCAAGGTATAAAGGCAAACGAATTCGCAACGCTACATTGGCCTTATTAAGCGGAATTCCCTTTTCTCTACAAAATCGTGGGTACAACCCAAAACTATTCGAAGCAGAAATCACTTTACGAGAACATGTACAGGCGTATAGATTTCCTTGAGCCTTTAACTTTTCAATGGCTGTTTGGTAATGATCTCGCCTTAAATTTTGAGAATACTCATTTTGTAGCTCGAAAAGATTTCGTGGGCCGATATCATAATCAATTCCCAAAAAGGATAAGCTGTCAAATATATCATTCAGGTATTCATCTCTGGCACGGATTGCATCAAGATCGTCGATCCGCAAAATGAGCTCACCAGAATGCTTGCGCACGATAAGCCATGTTTTAAGAAAGGAAAGCAGATTACCTAAATGTAAATATCCGCTGGGAGTGGGAGCAATTCGAGAAATCAGCATATTACAAGGTAATATCTCGAATCAGATATGTGGTAATGCTATCTGAAATTTCCTTGAACAATAAGCTTTGTTCTGTGAATATTCTCTTGAGAATTAATCTGAACAATGTAAAGTCCAGGTTCAAGATCTAATTGATCCAAAGTGAATTTATCATTGAAGCCATTTTCATATCGTATCTCTTGGTTGTGACGAGTTTTGCCAGTCCCATCAAATACAGTTACTAAAATAGTGGAGTGCCAGCCTGAGCCTGCGAACATTAAATTCAAATTGTGCCCATTACTTGGATTGGGATATAGTTTTAAAGATGCTTCAGCTACTTCTTTTCTTAACACCCTTTTTGTTTCATAAACCTTGAAGTTTCCATTGAAATCTACTTGGCGCAAACGGTAATAAGCGATTGGGATTAAATTATGGTCTTTAAAAGTATATTTCAATGTTCCAACATAATCTCCATTCCCATCAACTTGAGCAATTACCTCGAAGTTTATTCCATCTACAGACTTTTCAATTGCAAAAAAATCGTTTTCAACCTCCTTGGCAGTTGCCCAAGACAATAAGTTGTAGTGCTTGTCGGCGGAAGCATCAAAATAGATTAATTCTACAGGTTGAGTGCCAAATGGAATTATAATTATAGGATCTGATGAAGCGTTAGGATCATCATTTACATAGGTAGGATTGCTCGATTCTATATCAGATTCTAACCAATAAGTACCACCTTCGCCAACCGCCTCTGTGGTAAAAATAACATCAAATTCCCTATCTGTTGTGCTATTCTCCACTACCATAATACTTGTCACAGTATCATAGGTTACAACTTCATTTTCAAGTGAATTACTAATTCTCGCATTAGGATTAGAACCTTCTGAGAATCTCTTTACAATTTGATAATTATTTACCTGAAACCCTGCTGGAATAATGAATTGATAAATTACAGTATTTACTTCGCGTAAGCCATCAATACCATCAAAATTAATTTTGTATTCAAAGGTGGCAACTTCACCTTGTAAGTATTCCATCTTATCAGGAATGATATTAGATCTTACCTCAATGGCAGATACCGCTTGATCAGGAGTGTACGTTTGTTCTGGTAGGTTTGGGCTATGTATTGCTGTGAGGGTAGCATTTATATTATTCTTATTGCCCTGGTAAGAAAACCGTAAGCCAATTCTATAAAACCCTCTTGCGAGAACTGAAAAATCAAACTCCGGAATTTCATCTTGAGAAGCCTCATGCATGGAATAATTAGTGGACTTAATAACAGATCCGTCTAGTGCTTCAGCAAAAATCTCGACAGATAAAGTGCCATTGCCCGCTGCATTGTTTAATCTCGCACCATTAAAGGTAAAATAGTCATCTACTCCTAAGTAGAAATAAGGAGTACGGATAGTAGCCACATGGGTAGCAAGATTATTAGTGACAATACCATCAAAGGCAATGTCAAAATTTTCATGAACAAACCCTTCTTCAACTAATTGGGCAAGAGATTTCCCCGCAAAATCATAGTTCCATCCTTGAGCAGCTGATTGAAAGCTCCCAGAGATTAGACTTAGGATTAGTAAGAGACTCCAAGCAGTAATCTTCAAAAAATTACATTTGGTCGCTTTAGTTTGATTCATCGCCTTTTTGCACTACTCTAGAGTATTATACGAAAAAATGGGCTCTAGTGGATTCTTTTTCTATTTATTCTTTATGCCAAATTTAAGCATAAGTAACCCTATTGCAAAAAATGAAGTTTCGTCATATTAGTATAGTACAAATACATAAATAACCTAATTAAAAGCTCAAAAAGCTGAAATTGATTCATGAAACGCTGAAATATGTATATTAAAAATATTTCTCAAATTGAAAAAACACAATTTTTCTACAGAATTCAAGCGGATTAGAGCCAAAAAAAAGACCTCCGAAGAGGTCTCAATTTGTTAATTATATTTTTAGGGAGATTATCTATTGCTCATTCCAACATATTCTCTTTGCGTAGCTCCAGTATATATTTGACGAGGACGACCGATTGGCTCTCCATTTTCTCTCATTTCTTTCCACTGAGCAATCCAACCTGGCAGACGACCAAGAGCAAACATCACCGTAAACATGTCTGTTGGAATTCCCATCGCACGGTATATTATACCTGAGTAAAAATCCACATTAGGATAAAGTTTTCTTTCTACGAAGTACTCATCGCTCAATGCCGCTTCCTCTAACCCTTTAGCAATTTCTAAAATTGGATCATTCACACCTAACTTAGCTAATACATCATCAGCAGCTTTTTTAATAATTTTAGCTCTTGGATCAAAGTTCTTATATACTCTATGTCCGAAGCCCATCAAACGGAACGGATCATTTTTATCTTTTGCTTTCTCTATGTATCGTTTCGTATCTCCGCCATCAGCTTTTATCGCTTCAAGCATTTCGATTACTGCTTGATTTGCTCCTCCATGTAATGGCCCCCACAGTGCATTAATACCAGAAGAAATGGAAGCATAAATGCTAGCTTGAGAAGAGCCTACTAAACGAACTGTCGAAGTTGAGCAGTTTTGCTCGTGATCCGCATGAAGTATTAATAACTTATCAAGCGCACTTGCTACGACAGGATCAATTTCGTATTTCTCAGCTGGTAAAGAAAACATCATCTTCAAGAAATTAGAACAATAGTCTAGACTATTGTCTGGGTAATTTACTGGATGACCAACTCGGTTTTTGTAAGACCAAGCTGCAAAGGTTGGCATTTTAGCTAAAATTCTAATAATACTTAGATTAGTATCTTCCTCAGTTCTATTGCTAGCTAATGATCCAGGATAAAATGCAGTGAGTGAACATACTAAGGAAGAAAGAACACCCATCGGATGGGAAGTAGATGGAAATCCTTCTAATATTTTCTTAATATCCTCATGCACCAATGTGTGTGTGGTAACTTCATTCTTAAATTTACTGAATTGCTCTTGAGTAGGCAGTTCACCATAAATCAACAAGTAAGTAACCTCTAAGAAAGTAGATTTATCAGCTAAAGCCTCGATATCGTAACCTCTGTATCGTAAAATTCCTTGCTCGCCATCCAAAAAAGTAATTGCGCTTGTGGTAGAACCTGTATTTTTAAATCCGGGATCAATCGTGATTAAACCACTTTCACCTCTCAATTTACCAATATCTATGGCTTGTTCCTTTTCTGTACCTTCAATAACAGGAAGTTCAATATTTTGACCTTCGTAAGAAATTGTTGCAGTTTTTGACATCTTTTATCGCTTTTGTTTTTTTCTATTCTTAATTCGCTGGCGAAATTACATAAATTCAGATGGAAATAAAACCTTATTTGGATAGGAAAAACCGATTAAAATTACCTAAATAAATAACCTTATTATAAACATCCCGCCAATATGGTAAACTTCTGTTATGATCAATTTGTTACCTCTGACCTCTTTTTAATCTATTGTAACTAGCCAATTTTTCTAGAAGGTATTCGGCAAGATCATAATCATTGGCCATTGTAAGAAAAACAGGGTGTGGTTTGTATCGCTCCATGAACTCGATAAGTTCTGAACCTTCCAACTTCACAACTTCTCGTACTATATCTTCATTATACTTATCTTCATATAATTTCTGAATAGCTTTCTCCTGTCGCTCTCTAGCTTCTAATATTTCCAGCTTTTTCAGTTGCTTGTAGTAATTATCAAAATTGCTAAACAAAGCCGTTAGGAGTCCTGTAATAGCAACCCCACCTCCTAAACCTCCACCTCCAGTTCCAAAACCAATACTAGATTTATAGTAATTTAAAGGATCTCTCACCAATGGTGGCCTGTTTGGAAGTCCGATAATAGCCAATTGCTTTCGATCTTCCTCCCGCTGAATAAACCCTGGCATATCTCGTAAATTCCTTACCGTGATTTGAGATAGCTCATACACACGTGGCGTTATTTTTATCAATAAGTTATCCCTCAATGCAAGTGATTCATCATTTACAGGAATAAGGACATCATCATAACCTAAATAAGAAATTCTAATGGTGTCGTCTGTACTTACCCTAATACGAAATTTGCCCATTTCATCCGTAGGGACACCAGTTCTTTGCTTTAAAGAAATAACGTTGGCAAATGGAAGTCTTTCATTATTATCTGAACGGTAAACTACACCATTGAACTCAACCCGCTCTTGAGCCAAAGCAGTACTTGCCATTAAAAGCGGGAGGATTAAAAGGGATAAAGTTCTTATGAGTTTTAAAAGCATCAGTACTTTTTACGATATAGATGAATCAAGGATTTAAAAAGTTTAAATATTTCCCATTGCCCGGGTCAAGTCCCATTCAGGAGCATTCTTTATTGCGGGCAATACTTCTTCAGGCAAATCAACCACACTCCATAAGTTAATGTGATCTTCTTTCAAAAATCCCTCCTGAATCGACATATTAAGCATTTCAATCAATGGCTTATAGTAATTATTAGTATTTAGGATAATTATTGGTTTGTTAATAATGCCTAACCTTTTCAAGGTAATTGCTTCCATCAATTCTTCAAAGGTACCACAGCCGCCTGGCAAGGTTATTAAAGCATCAGAATATTCGAGAAATTTCTTTTTCCTTTCGTGCATCCCTCCTACAAACATATAATTTTTGACACCCTTATGTTGAAGCTCAATTTCTTTCATGAAGTTGGGCATGATGCCGATTATTTCTCCATCAAGTCGCAATACCGTATCGGCAACCGAACCCATTAGCCCAACAGCCCCTCCACCAAAAATCACTTGTATGTTATTGTCGACCAAAATCTCCGCCAAGCGGTTTGCTGCTTCGAAATATTTCCGATTGATGTTGCTACTTGATGCACAGTAAATACAAACACTCTTTATCTCCATTTTCTCTTTGTTTAAACAGCCTCCCGCAAATCAACCGGCACTACTCGCGACACGCCCTGCTCTATCATAGTAATTCCATAGATTATGTCTGTGCTGGCCATTGTTCGCTTATTGTGTGTTACTATAATGAATTGCGAATCTTTGCTAAAGGTACGGATGATATTATTGAATTTGTCAATATTGGCATCATCTAGCGGCGCATCTACTTCATCGAATATACAGAATGGCGCTGGTTTCAGCAGGTAAATAGCAAATAATAAGGATGTTGCTGTCAAGGTCTTCTCTCCCCCCGAAAGCTGATTTATCGACAATGGTCGCTTGCCTTTCGGTTTAGCTGTGATCTCAATTGAAGACTCTAGCGGATTGTCCGGATCTGATAGGATTAGACTACAATCATCCTCGTTGGTGAATAATGAGCGAAATACTGTGACAAAATTCTTTTGAATCTTATCGAATGCTTCCATAAAATTCTCTTTCGCTACAGTGTTTATTTCATCAATGGTGCTCAATAACGATTCTTTCGCTTGCACCAAATCAAGCTTTTGTACAGTAATGAAATCGAAGCGCTCTTTGATCTCATTATAAGCTTCCATGGCCATAGGATTTATTGGCCCAAGTTTTTCCATCTGATCCTTGATTTTTCGAATATTTTGTTCAAGTTCCGCAATACTCAAATCATCCTTTTCACCTTCTTCGATGGATTTTAGATTCACTTCAAATTCAACCGAAATACGATCTAGCAATGATTGAATCTGTAATTTCACTTCATTCAACGCGCCCTTCAATTCGAAAATCAAAGATTCTCCATTTTCCTTTTTCTTCTGGATCTCACGGACATTCTTCTCTTGTGTATCAATTTCGCCTCGCAATCGATAATAATCTCGTTCTGCTTCATTCACACCTTTTTCTATAGTTTCCTTTTCGTCATATAGAGTTAAAAGACTATCATCGAACTCCTCAGATTGCTCCAACAAATTTTTAATATCAGTCTCAGCATTTTTTAACTCATCCTGATTTTTCACAATTCTCTCAGAAGCTGTTGCTAAGCTTTGTTCTTTGTAATCGATTTCACGGGAGGTGCTTTCCAGCTTATTCTTTTGCTGATGAAATAAAATATTCTGCTGATTATACCCAACCGATTTCACATTGAGCAGTTCATTTTGCTTTTGTAAATCTTGCGACTTTTCACTTAGTTCTCTTTCAAGCAATGTCAATTGTGCCCTAGCTTGCTCTGCTTCTGGCCTAAGTGTAGTTAGCTCTTCTTGCAGATCGGTGATTGAATCTTGGATATCCTCCTTGCGAGTGGCTTCCGAATTGATGAATTGCTGCAATTGATCTTTTCTGCTCATTACAGCAGATAATTCCTGCGCAACTCTGGAGTAATTTTGCTGAGTAGAATCAATCTCCGTCTTTTTGCTCTGCTGCTTAAGCTTAAGCACCCGCTCTTGCTGATGTAGCGTGATATCCTCCAACTTCTCAATTTGCGAATTCAAGGACTTAATATCCTTGCTCAGCTTCTCGAGATTCTTAGCTCTACCAATTTTCTTACCTTCAAATAAACCAACCGAACCACCTGAAATACTGATTTTCTTTCGAGCAAGTCTACCGTTGATATTCAAAAAGACAGTACCATCCTCAGGCTCTGTCAAATGATCGGCTTCGAACAGGAATACATTTCCTAATAGCAATTGAACCAAATCGTTGAATTTAGCATCGTACTCCACAATGTCGATAGCCCTAATTCCTCCTGCTGGTATTTTCACCTGAGCTGGCAAGTCCTCACCTATTTTACTTAGTATAAAGAAATTGGCTTTTCCTCTATTCGAATCGCCCAACACATTTACAGCTTCAAAGGCATTACTCTCTTTCTCCACCACAAAATAATTCATGTAGTGCTCTAGGTAATTTTCTATTGCTACTCTATACTTTTCGTCGCAGGTAATAATATCAGAGAGCAAAGGCGTATCCTTCCCCCAGCGCACGTTCTTCTTTAAGTACTTGATCGCTTCTGGAAAGCCTTCTAGATTTTCAACTAGCGATTTTGTGAGCTTATATTCATTTTCTTTAGCGTCGAGCTGGCGTTTTAGTTTTTGTAGATTTTCTTTGCTTTGCTCAAGGAGCTGCTCAGATTCCTCCCTCCTCTCCAGTATTTCAACTTCCTCCCGCTTTAAGAATTCCAGCAATTTAGCTTCTTTCTTTTGAGCCTTGTGCAATTCCTCGATTTTCTGATCGAACGACTCCAATTGAGAGTATTTCTCCTGACTACCAATGGCCGTTTTGTCAAGTTCTAGTTTCAAGCTATTTAGTTGAATCTCCTTTATTTCAAGCGATTTGGAATGCTGATACGAATCCTCCTGCAATTTCTTATAGTCGGTTCTTATCTTATTCACCTCATTTTGCAATTCGTCAGTTTTGGTTTTTTGATCATCCAAAGCCGTCTTAAATACCAAAAGTTGAGATTCTACCTCGTCATACATTTTTTGCAGCGAACCATATTCGCTACGCAATCCTTTTAATGAAAAATCAGCCCTTTCCTTACTTTCCTTGTCCTTTTCGATCTGAGACTGCAAATCCTTTGCACGCTCACTAAGGTATTTCAATCTTTCATTTTTGATCTTTTTGTCGCTTTCCTGCTGCCTGATTTTATTCACATGCTCGTTTAAGGTCTTTTGGCGCGATGCAAGTAATTTTTCGAATTGGATTAGCTCAGCTTTGCTCTTTTCCACAATGGCTTCAGCTTGGGCGATTTCGGCAGTAAATGCAGCCCTATTATTTTCCTCATTGGCTAATTGCTGTACTATTTTCTTCTCGCTATTTCTAAAATCCTCACTTTGCTTCAAGCCTAGGCTGATGCTGTACTGCTTGTAACCAGATTTAAGCTCATAATACTTTTCGGTTTGCTTGGCTTGCCGCTCTAGAGATTTCATGTTTTTATTGATCTCATAAAGCAAATCCTCCACCCGATTCAAATCACCTTCGGTATCTTCCAACCTTTTCAGCGTATCCTTTTTCCGTTTTTTGAACTTCGAAATTCCAGCAGCTTCTTCAAATAATTGGCGGCGCGAATTATCCTTATCATTCAAGATATCATCGACCATCTTCAGCTCGATAATACTGTAGCTGTTGGATGATATTCCAGTATCCATAAAAAGGTCTGTGATGTCTTTTAGGCGGCAAGTGACGCCATTCAGCTGATACTCGCTTTCTCCAGATCTGTAATATCTGCGTGTAACGGTAACACTTGTGTATTCGGTAGGAAGAAGATTCTTAGTATTAGAAAATGTAAGTGAAACCTCAGCTAATTGGGTTGGTTTGCGGTTTTTCGTGCCATTAAAAATGACATTTTCCATTTTGTCGCTACGAAGCATACGGGTTTTTTGCTCGCCCAACACCCATCGGATAGCATCCACCACATTAGATTTACCACAGCCATTTGGACCCACGATGCCCGTTACGCCCTCATCAAAGTTGATAACAATGCGATCGCCGAAGCTTTTAAATCCTTTTATCTCCAGACGAGTTAATAACATATGTATTGTGTATTAATAAGCACAAAACTAAATTTAATTCTTAAATTTGATCTATATGGAAAGTTTGAAAGATTTTCTGCCAATTTTATTGGCTCTGCTATATTTTTTGGTTTCTGGCTTGGCTTCAAAGAAGAAAAAAGGCCAAACCACTCGCCAGCAAAATTCAAGACCTGCCGTAGATATCCCCGAAGTTAATACTCCAAGCGAAAAGCCATTGACTTTTGAAGATTTATTACGTCAAATTTCTGGTGAAACGGAAGAAAAGCGGGAGGTTGAGGAAGAACTTAATTCCACCGTAGAAGAAATTGAAGATAGTGAATATGAGCCTATGTATGGAGAAATGGAAGAATCCAAATATGCTGATTTCAATGAAGTAGATGTGTCGAATCAAAAATATTCCAGACTAAATGATCGAGTACAAATTGAAGAAGAAATAGAGCGTAAAAAAACCTTAGAAGTAATTGACCTAGAAGAAACGGAGCAATTTGGTTCATCCTCCAAAATTAAAAGAATGCTCCGCTCGCCCGAAGGCGCAAGAGACGCTATCATCTTGTCAGAGATTATCAGGCCGAAGTACTTTTAGTATTTACATTATTCCCTTTGTGCAACCATCCTCATATTATTAATCCTATTGGGATTATCTCCTTTAGCAAAATGATGGTAGAAAAAAACGACCCTGAAAATAGGACGAGTAGATTACTAGTTGCAAAAAATCGAAATATACATTGCACTTGGTTTTTAACCATCGGATAAAAGAAAAGCACAGATAAACTTAGCGATCAAAGGTAAGCCCGCAACCTATAGTCGGTCAAACCAGCAAATCCCATTAGGATTAACTTTATTTATCCTTATTTAAGGCGCAGGAATCATTTCAGGTTGATTGCGTCCTGGTGCAATATCTTCTTTTTTGGTGCAACTGGTGCTGGTAAATAGGCTTATTACTAATAGTACAAATAGAATCTTTTTCATTTTTACCTCCCGCTATTCATTTTTGCTTGTTGTACTGCAATTAGGAAATTCATGTTCAACAAATTTACAAATAATTCGTCTCAGTTTTCTAACCTTTTAAACATTGATTTAAAGTCATAAAAAAAGCCAGCCAATAAATTTAGCTGGCTTTTAAAGACAGTATATGAAATTTATAATTTGAATGTAATCGGCAATCTCATTCTCACTTTTACTGGAGCATCGTTTTGCATACCTGCCTTCCAATTTGGCGCATTTTGTAATACCCTGAGAGCTTCTTGATCAATATCAGGAGAGACTCCTTTGAGGATCTCTACATCTCCAATCGAGCCATCAGTATCAATAACAAACACTACAAAAACTTTACCCTCAATACCTTGGTTTCTGGCCGTTTGCGGATATTGAATATTAGACCCTATAAAATTATAGAAAGCCGCTAAACCTCCCACTGGCTCTGGTAGCACTTCCAAAGCGAATGAATCATAGATTCCATCGCTATCAACTTTGGGCTTTTGAGTTACGGGCACCTCAATGTAGTTAGGCATCTCTGCTGGTGATGGCATTTCGTCTAGTTCATGGATTTCATAAACCTTCTCATCCACTATTTCGAGTTCTTCTATTTCAGTAATTTTAAATGAATTAGGATTTAGACGAAGTCTTTCAACAAAGGATGTTGCTAAAGCATTTTTTTCTTTGGTGTCTAGGTTAGTACCTACTATCAAGTACTTGCCAGCCTTAGCTTCCATTGTGCCGTTTTTGAATGTCATAAAATCCTTTGCATCAGGATCTGGCGCCGTGGAAACATTAATATTAAAGTCGCCCGTTGGCACTTGTAATACTGAGTTGGGCTCAACTTCAACTAACTGATCCATCTCTGTTACTCGCTCACATGAGAATACCGTCACCATGACCGCTATTAGCGGGAGGGCAAATACGATTCGCCATGCTGCATACTTCTTCTTTGGTAATTGCATCATTTTAATTCTTTTAAGAGTTTTGATTTTAGAAAAATGCCTTGCAAAGCCAATTGAGAAATTTCGTAGAGCCATTCTGGCTAGTAGTTGAGAGTATGTAGCAACATCTCCATCTTGAGTAGCTTTGTCATCAGCAAGGTATTCATGTACTTCTTCTAGTTTGTGAGAGTACATGTAGATAAGTGGATTGAACCAAATAAGAACTTTAAGGAACTCCACCAAAAGTAAATCATAGGTGTGCCCTTGTTTGGAATGAGCTAATTCGTGATCTAGAATACGATTTTTATCTGCCTCATCCATTGGCACGGAGTCATCAAAAAAGATATACTCCATATAAGAGAAAGTCGGTAATTGGCCGTTGGTTTCTATTACCCAAGCTCCTTTATAATATTTAAGTCGTCTGTCTTTATCCAGAAGCAATTGTCTAATAGAAACCCACCTGTAAGTAAGTTTGATTCCCATTACTAAAAACCCAATCAAGTATATCCCAAGCAGGGCTGTAGTGTAGGGGTTTAATAAAGGAGAAGCTTTTTCTGCATAAATCACTACCTCGCTCAGGGTCTGGGTGGTACTGACTAGAATTGGTACGTCAGCACTTTTTTGCGTGATCGGGATCTCCAAAATAGGTATTATAAAAGACAACAATAAAGAGCCTAATAAATAAATACGATTTTGCAGAAAACTATTATGTCTGGATAAAATACAAATGTAAAAAAGATAGAAAATGACCAGACAGATAGTGGAGCTCAATAAAAAAGCTACCATAATCTTAATGTTTAAGATGTTAAATAAATTGTTTTCGGCTGCATAAAGCAGCCTTTACAAAGATTCCCTCTTTCTTAGTCGATGTCGTTTTTGACAACCTTCATAAGCTGATCAATTTCTTTCACATTCATGTTTTCATCTTTAGCAAAGAATGAAACTAGACTAGAAAATGATCCTTCGAAATATCCTGATATAAATCTTTTCAAATAGAAAGACTTGTATGCATCCCTATCGATGATTGGGTAGTATTCGTAGGTTTTACCATAGGCTTTGTAGTCTACAAAACCTTTTTGCACCAAAATTCTGATAATGGTAGAAACTGTGTTGTATGCAGGCTTAGGCTCTTCAAACCTTTCCAAAATATCCTTTACGAAACCCTTTTCTAGGTCCCATAAATGCTGCATTACTTGTTCTTCGGCTCTGGTTAATACTCTCATAGTTTTACTTGGCTTATTAAATTATACCCAAATATAAAACTATCCAGATAGTTTGCAAACTAACTTGCTAGTATTTTCAGAAAAAAAGAAATTAAATTTGTGTAAAAGCAAAAGTCAGAATATTTGCACCCATTTTTAGGGCTTTCAATCTTACTTCTTTAGAGTCGTTATGGATGCGTTGATCTTCCCATCCATTGCCTAAATCGCTTTCGTAGCTGAAAAAACAAACCATACGACCTTCATAAATAAGAGCAAATCCTTGAGGTGGCAATCCATCGTGTTCATGGATCTTAGGAAGTCCATCTGGAAAATTAAATTTATTATTGTAGATCGGGTGGTTAGGTGGTAATTCTACAAATGCTAATTCAGGAAATACCTTTCGCATCTCAGGCACCACGAATTCGTAGAAGCCATAATTGTCATCAATATGTAGAAATCCACCCGACATAAGGTAGGAACGAAGATTGGCCGCCTCTGATGAGCTAAAAAGCACATTGCCATGACCAGTCATATATACATAAGGATAATTAAACAATTCGGCGCTTCCTACCTCCACTACATCATCTTGTGGAGCTATATTTAATCCTAATTCCTCATTACAAAAAGTGATAAGATTGGGCAGGGCGGTTTTGTTGGCATACCAATCGCCCCCTCCCGAATACTTTAATTTGGCGATTTTATAAGAAGCAAATTGAGCCTGAAGTTGTGGAACTATAAGCAATGAAATCAGAAGAAAAGAAATAAGATTTTTGATTTTAGCATTCCTCATAAGTTCCCAAGTTAAAAGTCTGTAATGTGTGCCCAATTTTCACCAGATTTTATTCTGTACAACTGCATTTCACTAATTCCAAATTGCTTGGCAATCATTCTCATGCGAGTTTTCCTATTGGGATCATTTATCAACCTTTTAATCATACGCACCTTTGCCGTTGTAAGTTTATGCCCTTTATATCCTGGCTTTTCAAGACGCTTTTTCCTGCTCTCTTTTACAAACGGACTTCCTTGTTGGTGTAACTCCATTTGTTCTTTGGTAGCCCATTTCAAATTAGTAAGGAGATTATTCTTCTTATTGTAATCTAAGTGGATTACGAATCGATGATCCTCAGATGGTTTGGTAAGGAATAATTCAGCTACTACTCTATGAATATATAGCGTAAGATAACTGCCTTTTGGTTTCAAATTTAGGGTTGGGTAACCTCCTGTAATAGTACCTTTAATTAAATCTCCTTCTAGAACTTCTGAGATAAAACTTATGACTCTGCCATAATTTGATACTGCATACTTTTTCCTGAGTAAGCCTGGCTCTAATGGAACAATAGCCCACTTTTCGTTGTAATGTGACTTAATTTTCGTCATGTGTAATTAATCTCTTCAGCTTGATAAAATGTGATCATGGTGTAGGTTTTTTGGTATCTAAAAATAGCTAAAAATGTATTTCAGTTCTATTCAATAAGTGTTTTCAGCTTACGCTATTTTATAATCGGCTCAATGTGAAGTTCGATTTTTGATTTGAACATACAAACGGTTGTTAGGCGGGAGGAATTTCCTTTCTTTATCTATTCGAACGATCCCATTTAGCTATATTTGTATTCTTATGGCAAAAAAATTTAATAGAACTACCGTAACTGCTGCACTTCCCTATGCTAATGGACCTGTCCATATTGGACACTTAGCAGGTGTTTATATTCCAGCAGATATATATGTGCGATACTTGAGAAGTAAAGGTGATGATGTAGCATTCATCTGTGGCTCCGATGAACATGGTGTGCCTATTACACTAAGAGCCCAAAAAGAAGGAACCACACCACAAGCTATTGTTGATAAGTACCATACACAGATACAACAGTCTTTCAATGATTTTGGTATTGCCTTTGACATTTATTCTCGAACATCATCACCAATTCACCACGACACTGCATCAAATTTCTTTAAAACCCTTAATGATAATAATGAATTTATCGAAAAGGAATCTGAGCAATTTTTTGATGAAAGTGCAAATCAGTTTCTAGCTGATAGGTATATAATGGGCACTTGTCCAAAATGCGGCAATCCTGATGCCTACGGTGACCAATGCGAAAAATGTGGTACTTCATTGAGTCCTGATGAATTGGGCGATCCTCGCTCAATGCTTAGCGGAGCTAAACCCATCAAGAAAAATACGAAACATTGGTACTTACCACTAGATAAATACGAAAACTGGCTTCGCGAATGGATCCTCGATGGCCATAAAGAATGGAAGTCCAACGTGTATGGTCAATGTAAGAGCTGGATAGAGCAAGGCTTACATCCTAGGGCAGTTACACGCGATTTGGACTGGGGAGTACCTGTGCCAGTGAAAGGTGCAGAAGGTAAGGTTTTGTATGTCTGGTTCGATGCACCGATTGGCTATATCTCTGCCACTCGCGAGTGGGCAGAGCGAACTGGTAAAAACTGGGAAGACTATTGGAAAAAGGACGACACAAGACTCCTTCACTTTATTGGCAAGGACAATATTGTATTTCATTGCATTATTTTCCCTACTATGCTCAAAGCGCATGGGGAGTACATATTGCCAGATAATGTGCCCGCAAATGAGTTTTTGAACTTGGAAGGAAATAAGATTTCAACCTCCCGCAATTGGGCGGTTTGGTTGCATGAATATTTGATTGATTTTCCAGAGAAGCAAGATGTTTTGCGATATGTGCTCACTTCCAACGCACCCGAAACGAAGGATAACGATTTCACATGGAAAGATTTCCAAGCCAGAAATAATAATGAACTCGTAGCAATTTTTGGAAATTTTGTGAATAGAGCGGTCGTACTTACCAATAAGTATTATGAAGGTGCCATTCCAAATCCTGAAGAATTCACTGAAAATGATCAAGAACTGATAAAAGCCATTTCGGAATTTCCAGCAAAAATCACTGCTTCATTGGATCAATTCAGATTTAGAGAGGCCTTAGCAATTTTGATTGATTTGGCTAGAACTGGAAATAAATATTTGGCCGAAAATGAGCCTTGGAAATTGATAAAAACAGACGCTGAAAGAACAGCTACCATAATGTATCTGGCAAATCAAGTCGTGGCAAATTTAGCCATATTATCAGAGCCATTTTTGCCGCATACAGCCATTAAACTCAAAGCAATGCTTAACCAACCAAGCCTGTCTTGGAATGAAGCGGGAGGTTATGAAATCCTCAGCGTAGGACATCGCATTGCTGAGGCAACATTGCTATTCCAAAAAATAGAGGATTCAGAAATCGAAAATCAAATTCAAAAATTGGAAAATACAAAGACTCAAAATATTGCTGATACTACAGAATTGACTATTCCAATTGCAAAGGAAATAATCACTTTCGATCAATTTGCTGGAATGGACCTGCGAGTGGGCACCATACTATCTGCTGAGGCTGTTCCAAAATCGAAAAAGCTTTTAAAACTATTAGTTGATACAGGCTTAGATCAAAGAACAATTCTAAGCGGGATTGCACAACATTTCAGTCCTGAGGAGCTAGTGGGCAAGCAAGTGACTGTATTGGCTAACTTGGCGCCAAGACCAATGATGGGTATGGAATCCCAAGGCATGGTTCTGATGGCTGAAGATTTGGATGGAAAGCTTCGTCTGCTGGTGCCCGAGCAAAAAGTTGCTTCTGGCTCTACTATCAGCTAACCAATCGCTTATTTATACTTGCCAACTTTCTCTTCGATAGACACATCAAAATCTCTTTTGCAATGGAGCCTCAGGTTAATTACCAATTCCTGAGCTCCTGCTTCGAGACAGGTATTTTTGGCAAGTTCTATAGCAGTCATCACTTCTTGATATGTACCTTCAATAAAAGTCTCAAGCGGCCCAATTTGAATATATAAACCCGATTGCTGGAATACTTCAAGAGCCTTATCAATAAGTATATAAGGTTCATGATCTGTAGAAATTGGCACAAATTGTACAGAAGCGTGAATGATATGTGCCATCAACTAATCGTTAAAATTGTTCATAGTGTTCTGAATACCAGCTGTGCAAAATGCGATCGCCATCTGGCCAGCTTTATCCAATATGGATACTATCTCATCCAGCTCTTTACTTGGGAAATTACCAAGTACATATTCTACCTGTCTTCCTTTGGCAAAATCATTTCCCACACCGAATCTCAATCTTGCAAATTCCTGTGTTTTGAGCAGTTCTGTAATATTTCTCAAGCCATTATGCCCTGCATCAGAACCTTTAGGTCGCATTCTTAATTTGCCAAATGGCAAGGCAATATCATCCGTGATCACAAGTACATTCTCAATAGGAATGTTAAGCTCTTGCATCCAATAATTTACTGCCTTACCACTAAGATTCATATAAGTGGTTGGTTTTATTAGGTGGATACTTTTGCCCTTCACCTTTATTTCCGCCTTATGCGCATATCGCTCAAGACTGAAATCTGTCTTATGCTCATCGGCTAATCTATCTAGTACCAAGAAGCCTGCATTATGTCGAGTGAGCTCATATTCCACTCCTACATTTCCCAACCCAACAATTAAATATTTCATTTACAATTAGTTAAAAAAAATAGTTTTCAGTCTTTATGCACCCAAAGGAAACTTTGAGGTGCAATTACAGAAATTTAGACAAAAAAAATCCTGCGTGAAGCAGGATTTTCATATTGTTTTGTGATACTATTCAGCATCACCTTTTTTGCCTTTAAGTGCTCTAGGTATTTCTACTGTAGCAATCGTAACGAGTGAGTTTGTTAATACCTCAAGGTCTTTAACTTCAACTTCTCCAACTTTCACTGACTTACCAAGATCTAGCTTGCTTACATCCACTGGAATAAAATCAGGAAGATCTTTTGGAAGACCTTTTACTTTCATTGCTTTCAGTTTGACTTGAAGCTTACCACCTTTGATTACGCCTGGAGCAGTACCTGTTAACTTCACTGGAATATCGATTTTCACAATCTTACCAGGTGTTAGCAACAAGAAATCTGCATGTAGAATCATTTCACTTACTGGGTGAAACTGAATATCTTGAAGAACTGCATCATAAAGATCGCCCTCAACATTAAGTTTCACTAAATGTACCTCTGGAGTGTACACTAATTCTCTAAAAAGAATTGCAGGTGTGTGAAAATGAATTTGTGAATCACCTCCATAAAGTACACATGGTACTTTACCGTCTAGACGAAGCTGCTTAGCTTCGGTTTTGCCGAGATTTGCTCTTTTAAACCCTATAATCTCAATTGACTTCATTTGTATATAAATTAAAAATTAAAAAAAACTCAAATAAATAAAGAACTGATGCTTCGATCGTCTATTACCGAACCAATTGCTTTCCCAAACATATCTGCAACAGAAAGGACTTTAATTTTATCAGATTGCTGCTTCAAAGTTACAGAATCAGAAACTACCAATTCTTCCAAAACAGAATTTTCGATATTCTCATAAGCCTTACCCGACAAAATTGGATGTGTACAAATAGCTCTTACCGAAATTGCTCCTTTCTCTTTCAAAAGCTGGGCTGCTCTACAAATAGTACCTGCAGTATCAACAATGTCGTCTACCAACACCACATTTTTTCCTTCCACGTCACCAATCACTTGCATCGAAGCAATTTCGTTTGCTCTCTTTCTGTGCTTATCACAAACCACCATTTCAGTTTCCATGTGTTTTGCAAATGAACGAGCCCTACCAACACCTCCTACATCTGGAGCAGCAAAAATCAGGTCGTCCAATTTCAAACTTCTCAAATAAGGAATGAAAATGTATGATCCATCCAAATGATCTAATGGAATATCAAAAAAGCCTTGAATTTGGCCTGCATGCAAATCGCAAGTCATAATTCTATCAGCACCAGCGGAAGTAATCAAATTAGCAATCAATTTTGCTGCTATAGATACTCTTGGTTTATCCTTTCTGTCCTGCCTTGCATAGCCATAATAAGGCGCAACTACAGTCACGTGCTTGGCACTTGCTCTTCTAGCTGCATCAATGATCAACAAAAGCTCCATCAAATTATCAGCGGGAGGATTCGTCGATTGCACTATGAAAATATGACATCCACGAACCGACTCAGTAAAACTTGGAGACATTTCTCCGTCGCTAAATTTCGAAATTGTCAATCCTCCTAATGAAGTGCCATAAGATTCTGCAATCTTCTGACCCATATCGTGAGAATTCGTTCCGGCAAAGATTTTTACAATGGACATATTGAGAAATTGATGCTTGGAAAAATTGAGCCACAAAAGTAGGTATTTCTAATCTTAGAATAAAATTCTTTATTACAATCCATTCAGTTTCAGCAATAATTCTTCAATAATCGGATTTTCAATAATCCCAAAATGTAATTTTGATTTTACATTCTCAACCTCTAACTTATATTTACCTCCAGAGCTTTATCAAAATTAGATTTGGTAGAAATTTACTTTATTCATACCAAAGCAAATACCACTTAAATAAAAAGCTGATTCTTGTTGAGTTTCAAATTTCTTAAACCACACCTATGAAAGATAATAGAAGGGATTTTATAAAGAAAACCGCAGCAGCAGGCTTAGGACTTAGCTTAGCAACTATGCCAACATTCAGCTTTGGTGCTACTGAAAAAGATGACAAACTAGTAGGTGTAGGCCTGATCGGAGTTGGTTTAAGAGGCCGTAATCATTTAGATCTACTTTTGAGGAGAGATGACTGCTCAGTCAAAGCCATTTGTGATATAGATCCTGCTGCGGCCAACATTGCTTTAGATATGTTTCAGAAAGCTGGCAAAGCAAAGCCTGAAACATATGGTAAAGATGATTTAGACTATCTCAATTTGCTGAAGAGGGAGGATATACAAGCAGTCATAATTTCTACTCCCTGGGAATGGCACACGAAAATGGCGGTAGCGACCATGAAGCATGGAAAATATGCCGGAATTGAAGTATCAGCTGCGAACACCTTAGAAGAATGTTGGGATTTGGTAAATACCTATGAAGAAACAGGCATGCCTTGCATGATTCTAGAAAACGTATGCTATCGTCGTGATGTGATGGCTGTGCTCAATATGGTAAGGCAGAATATGTTTGGCGAATTAATTCATCTGGAATGTGGCTATCAGCATGATTTGCGGGAGGTGAAATTCAATAATGGCAAGCAAGCTTATGGCGGTGGAGTGGAATTTGGTGAAAAAGGATTTAGCGAAGCCAAATGGAGAACCAATCACTCTATCTACAGAAATGGCGACTTATATCCTACACATGGCATAGGGCCAATAGCCACCTATTTGAATATAGACAGAGGCAATAGGTTTGTTTCCTTAGTTTCTATGGCTTCAAAAAGCCGTGGCTTGCATAACTACATTGTGGACAAAGGAGGCGAAAACCATCCTAATGCAAAAGTGAGATGGAAATTGGGCGATGTAGTGACTACTCAAATCAAAACAGCTCTAGGCGAAACCATCATTGTGACGCATGATACAAATTTACCAAGACCCTATTCGTTAGGTTTTAGAGTGCAAGGCGAAAAAGGCATTTGGATGGACTTGAATAAATCAATCTATCTTGAAGGCACAAGTCCGCAAGCGCACAGATGGGAAGACACTGCAAGTTACTTTGAGAAATACGATCACCCACTTTGGAAGAAATACGAGCAAAGAGCTATTGGTGCAGGGCATGGTGGAATGGATTTTTTTGTAATTCACGCGTTTATTGAGGCTGTAAAAAGGAAAGCGCCAACTCCTCTCGATGCCTATGACGCTGCATCATGGAGTGCAATATCGCCTCTTTCAGAAATCTCGATAGAAAAAGGAAGTAGCGCTGTAGAATTTCCAGATTTCACAAGAGGACAATGGATTAATCGTAAGCCAACATTTGCTTTGAATGATGAGTATTAATATAAAGCTTGAGCTTGACGATCCGCTTTTATTACAAATTGCAAATCATTTTAATTTAGAGGGCTCAATTAATTCCTTTCACAAAATTGGCTCAGGCCATATTCATCAAACCTTTCATTTAAGAAGTCGAACCGATTCTATTTTACTCCAAAGGATCAACAGTCGGGTATTTCCAAAGGTAGATGTATTGCAAAATAATTTGAGAACAATTGAGCAGCATTTCAAGCAATACGAGCCTGATCTTGATGGATTTGGAATGAACTACCTAAAGCTTAGAGAGTCAGATTCAAAAACCCTATATAAAGAAAATACTCATTATTGGAGAGCTTTTGAATGGATTGAAAATAGCCAAAGTTTTGACAAGGCGCCCAATAGTGAATATGCTTTTGCTGCGGCACAGGGCTTTGGACGCTTCGTGAAAATCCTTTCCTACCTCCCGCTTTCTTCCATTCAATCCTCTATTCCTGATTTTCATAATGGCATTAGACGTTGGAAGGAATTTGAAGAAGCTTTTATTCAAGCTGATCCAAAAAGAAAACTTGAGGCCAAAATATTAATCGAGTATGCTCAAAAAAGCAGTGACCTTCTAATTTCCCTTACACAGAAAATTGACAATGGGATTATCCCAACTCGCCTCGCACACAACGACACAAAGCTGAATAACATACTGTTTCACAGCGAAAAACCAAAGATAAAATGTGTAATTGACCTAGATACAGTAATGAAAGGAAGTATCCTTTTCGACTTTGGTGATATGGTAAGAACAATCTCAAACACTGCAAATGAGGATTGTGAAAATTTAATTGAAGTCAATATTGATGAACAATATTTTGAAGCAATTTGCCAAGGGTATGCAAGCCAAGTGAAGAACCTTATAACTGAAACTGAAAAAGAAGAGCTTTTAAATGGAGCAAAATATATGTGCCTCATTATAGGCTTACGCTTTTTGACCGACTTCCTAAATGGAGATATCTATTACCCAACCCGATTCGAAAATCATAATCTCATTCGCGCTAGAAATCAATTCAGGCTGGTGGAGATATTGGAGGAGAGGAATTTGGTATGGAAGGAAATAATCAACAAATGTTTCAAGGTTTAACTATCTAAATTATAGCCCAAACTAGCATTTCATTTAGGCTACAATTGACTCGAAATTATTTATTGTTTAAGGACTCATAAATATCGATGATTCCTACAACTCCATCATCATTATTATGCTTCAATTTGGCTTTTGAAGCTTGTTTTTTCACTTCTTTCTCATGCTTACCAAAAGTTTTGAAGAAATCATTTTTAGGCTTTGGCAACTCTATCAGGTCACCATCCATTAAGGCAAAATAATACTCCTCTACCACTAAATAAGATTTGGGATCACCCATATCGAAACTGGGATTACGTGTTGGAGCTACATAATCCATCATAGCTTTTGCCAATACTTTGTCACTAATCTTTCTTACAAATCCTCCATAAGCAGATTTTGGCCAAATCTTCTTTAAATTCTCAAAGTATTCAACTTCACCTGTTTCTTGATTTAACCAATTAAACCTCAAGACAGTATTCCAAACGTGGTTTTTTGACTCTCCTTCAAATTCGAGCAATTCTTCATCAACTTTATATCTAAAAGCTCCTTCCCTAGTTGACCCATCTGTAAAAGTAACCACACCAACTCGGTAATTTTCACTCATATAGGGTTTAAGAACTGCATCATTAGGCACTGCTTCACCTGCCCTTAAGTTCATTCTAGTTTTGTTTCCGTCTACATCGATCACAGAACCTACACCAGTTAATTGTGAAAAAGCCTCAAACGATAGAACAAAAATTAAAAGTAGCGTAAATAGAAATGGAGCTTTCGTTTTCATAATCATAAATTTAAGTATCGAGGGAGTTTTATCAACCTAAAATCCACTCTAAATTAACGAAATTCATTAGAACAGAAGCTATGGTTTTACAATATTATCGAGGATTAAATTCATATTTATAACTCCTAATAAATTAGTGAACGCAATATTTTTCTTAAAGATTCAACCTCTAATCAAATTGACTAATTCAACCTTGGTAAACTCAATTTCATTTTCACTGCCAATAACCTTATACCCACCGTAATGCTAAGAGATGCAAATAAATTATAGTCACGCGGCATACCCAATTCATTGAATACTAAATACATAATAGCGCCAGCCAAACATGCCGATGCATAAATTTCTTTTCTGAAAAGAATAGGAACTTCATTCGTTAGAGTATCGCGGATCACACCACCCATTACAGCAGAGAACATTCCCATTATTGCAGCTATCTCGGGCTGAACTCCCAAGGAAAGCGCTTTCTCTACACCCAAAACTGTAAAAAAACCAATACCCAAAGTATCAAACAAAAACATGGTACGTCGTAGCTTATTTACCATTTTAAAAAACACAAAAGTGACTAAAACCCCCGCCAATATTGCATAGAGAAAATTGATATCTCCAATCCAAACCAATGGATAACTACCCAATAAAATATCCCTTAAACTACCTCCTCCAATTGCAGTAATAAATCCTGTAAAACCCGCACCAAACAAGTCGTGCTCGCGATGTTGCACCGCCAAAGCACCCGAAATAGCAAAAACAAATGTTCCGCTTAACTCAAATATGTACTGAATATCCATAGGCTATTCTAATTCTAAATTTCACAATCTTAGCTATTTTTCAATTAAGATAAACTATTAACTTTTGACGAAGTTTAACTTATAAATGAAGTACTTCGCGCACTTATTCCTACAACTAGATCAAACTAATAAAACCACTGAAAAAGTAATCGCTCTAAAGCAATATTTTGAACAGGCATCTGATTCAGATAAGGTTTGGGCAATTGCGCTTTTCACATCAAGAAAACCCAAAAGAGTTGTAAAAACTATTCAACTCCGACAATGGTCTGCTGCACTGTCCAATTTACCAGATTGGTTGTTCGACGAAACCTACAATGTGGTTGGAGACTTGGCCGAAACCATCGCTTTAATTATTCCCAATAGCAGTTCAACAGATGATAAAACACTAAGTGAATGGATGGACTTTCTATCTGCACTTTATCCATTAGATGAGCTGGAGCGGAAAAATGCCATTGTCAGTTCCTGGCATACCATGACGCAGCAGGAGCGCTTTGTATTCACCAAATTGATCACTGGCGGCTTTAGAGTAGGTGTTTCTCAAAATTTATTAGTCAAAGCTATTGCAGATTTGTATCAGATCGAACCTGCTAAAATAACGCATCGACTTATGGGCAATTGGGATCCATTTTCAATTTCTTTCCAAAAATTGATTTTAGAAGAAGATTTGAATGAAGATTTGTCCAAACCATATCCATTTTGCCTGGCTCATCCATTAGATTATAAGCCAGATGAAATGGGCGATTTTGCAGATTGGATAGTTGAATGGAAATGGGATGGCATACGAGCACAATTGATCAAGCGGGAGGACAAATTCTATATTTGGTCAAGAGGCGAGGAATTAGTAACCGATAAATACCCTGAGCTCCACCCACTGTTAAATTCTATACCAAATGGAACTGTTATGGATGGCGAAATTATTCCGTTCAAAGATGGAACTCCACTCCCCTTCGGGATACTACAAACCCGAATAGGCAGAAAAACAGTTGGCAAAAAACTCCTCCTAGATGCTCCAGTAGCTTTTATGGCTTATGATCTACTAGAATTTGAAGGAAAGGATTATCGAGCTGAACCCACGGAATTAAGAAGACAACGGTTGGAACAATTAGATGCTCAACTCGATGAAGATTATCAATGGAACTTGTCTAAGCCTGTGCCCGCCAACAATTGGGATGAATTGACCGAACTACATAAAAAATCCAGAGAATATATGGCTGAAGGCTTTATGCTCAAGCATAAAAGCGCACCCTATCATACTGGCCGCAAACGTGGAGATTGGTGGAAATGGAAAATTGCTCCATTAACCATAGATGGAGTATTGCTTTATGCACAAAAAGGCCATGGCCGACGTGCAAATCTCTACACCGATTACACTTTTGCAGTTTGGGATAACGATCAACTTGTGCCTTTTGCCAAAGCTTATTCTGGGCTTACCGATGCAGAAATAAGGAAAGTAGATCAATACGTAAAAAAGAATACGCTAGAGAAATTTGGCCCTGTACGCACAGTGACTCCAGCTTTGGTATTTGAAATTGGATTCGAAGGAATTCAAGAATCGAAAAGACATAAATCCGGTATTGCACTACGCTTCCCAAGAATCCTCCGCTGGCGACACGACAAAAAGGTAAGCGAAGCCAACAAACTTGCCGACTTACAAGAAATTCTAGATCAGTATGGCAAATAATTTCACCTCCCGCCTCTTCTATAATACTACTTCCACCCAACAGATATTTTCATTACCTTTTCTCAAATTATGCCTCTATGAGAAACCTGTTTTACCTCCTTATTTCTATTACCATTTTTGCTTGCTCCAGCCCAGTTAAAAGCCCTCCACTTGAGCCTGGTATATCGTGGGAGCTTGCCGAATTCAGAAAAGCTAATTTGGACAATGTTGCCTATCAGCTCCATTTCGATATTCCTAAAACTAGAGAAAATTCAATACCCGCCAGCGTCAATATTTCTTTCGACCTTTTAAATGAAATTGACCAATTGCCAATTGATTTTAATGAAGCTGCTGAAAAAGTAAAAACTATAACCGCCAACGGCCAAATCATTGAGGTAGTCCACGAAAAGGAGCATATTATCATAGATGGTAAATTTTTGCAGCTTGGAGAAAATGCTATTAAAATAGAATTTGAAGCCGGTGAAAGATCACTCAATCGTAGTGAAGATTTTCTATATACTTTGCTCGTTCCAGATCGTGCATCTACCTTATTTCCAAGTTTCGACCAGCCAAATATGAAAGCCAAATACACCCTTTCATTGACTATTCCAGAATCTTGGGAGGCAATGGGAAATGGGCCTTTGCAGAGTAAAACGATAGAGAATGGCCGAAAAACACTTCAATATAAAGAAACTGAAAAAATTCCAACTTACTTATTTTCTTTCGTTGCAGGTAATTTCCAATCTGTGACCAATGCCGACGGTGGCCGAGCAATGACCATGCTGCATCGCGAAAGTGATAGTGCCAAAGCCGCTAGGAATATCCCTGAAATATTCAAATTACATAGGCAATCTCTGGCTTGGCTCGAAGACTACACAGGCATCGTTTATCCATATCAGAAATTTGATTTTGCGCTAATTCCACCATTCCAGTATGGGGGCATGGAGCATGTTGGAGCCATCCAATATCGTGCATCAAGCCTCATGCAAGATGAAAATGCTAGCCAACAGCAACTGCTTGGTCGAGCAAGCCTTATTGCTCATGAAACTGCCCACATGTGGTTTGGCGATTTGGTAACGATGAACTGGTTTGACGATGTGTGGATGAAGGAAGTTTTTGCAAATTTTATGGCTGCCAAAATTGTGAATCCGGCATTTCCAGACCTCAATCATAACCTTAGGTTTTTGCTCTCCCATCACCCAGCAGCCATGAGTGTAGATCGCACGGAAGGCAGGCACCCGATCCAGCAGGAACTTGAAAACCTCAAGCAAGCGGGCAATCTATACGGGCCAATTATTTATCAAAAAGCGCCCATTATGATGAGGCAATTGGAGGCTAAACTTGGTGAAGATAAATTTCAAACAGCCTTACAGAAATATCTATCGACCTTTGCGCATGGTAATGCAACATGGGACGACTTGGTGAAAATACTCGATGAGCAAAGCGATGAAGACATAATGCTTTGGAGTGAATTGTGGGTGAAAGAGGCGATTTTTCCAAAGATCGAAATAATCCAAGAAAATAGTCAATTAACTGTAAATCATCAAGATGGAAAATTCCTCCCGCAGATTTTTACTGTTTCGCTCATTAACCCAGGAAAGCGGGAGGATATAACTGTTGATATTCAAGAAGCTAGTTTCTCAATCCCACTCAGCCAAGAATATTCTTACATCATCCCAAATGCTGATGGTATGGGATATGGATATTTTCCATTATCCGACGAATCTATTACCCTAATCCCAGCACTCGAAGACCCTATTTTAAGAGCTTCGGCATATCTCAATTTGTATGAAAGCGTATTGAACAATGAGTATGCGCCGTTAGACGCAATTTCGATTTTTAAGGAAGGACTTACCGTAGAAACTGAGCAACAAATAACGAGTAGGTTATTGGGAATGGTATCATCTATTTACTGGAGGTATTTGAGTGAAAATGAACGAGAAGAAATCGCTGTCAAATGGGAAAGTTTCATTTTAGATAAATGGAAATTAACAGAAGCACAAGGTGAAAAAAGCACTTGGTATTCAAGCTATATAGGCATGGCTATTAGTGACGCAGCTGCCAAAAACATGGAGAAATGGTGGCGGGAGGAAAAACCTGTTTTAGGGCTTAGTCTTAGCGAAAGTGATGTGACTTCACTTGCAACTGCTATCGCGTTGCGCCAAGTGGAAGCAACTGAAGAAATACTCGCAAAGCAACCTTTCAGAATCAAAAACCCAGACAATCGCAAACGTTTCGAATTTGTGAGCCAAGCACTTAGTCCAAAGCTTGAAGTCAGAAATGCATTCTTCGAATCACTAAAAAATGCAGAAAATCGTCAATATGAACCTTGGGTAACCCAAGCATTGGGCTATTTGAATCATCCAAGCAGACAAACTCAAGCATTAGAATATCTTCCTGAAGCTTTGTCTTTATTAGAAGAAATTCAAATCACAGGCGATATTTTCTTCCCAAAGGCATGGCTCGATGCTTCTTTTAGTGGCCATAGTAGCCAGGAAGCTGCTGACATTATTCGTCAGTTTTTGACAGATAATCCCGATTTCAATCCTCGTTTGAAACAAAAGCTATTACAAGCAGCTGACCCTGTGTTTAGAGCTGACGCAATTTTATGGAAAAAGGAAATTGAGAAATACTAGATGAGAACGAACATTGCAGCAAGAACAATGTTCGTTTATGAAACCAGAACTTAATCATCTGCTTTTTTACCTAATCAATGAGCGACTCCTTTGGCAAATTACGTGATTGGTTTTCAACAAAAAACTGGAAAAGTCAAGCATTTCAAGAAGCCTGTTGGGAAGCTATAAGCAATGGGAAAAGTGGCGTATTAAATGCACCGACGGGCAGTGGAAAAACCTATGCCATATGGTTGGGTTGCCTTCTTCCCTATCTCAATACTACTCGAAATTATCGAAAAGGACTTAAAGTAATTTGGGTAACGCCTCTGAGAGCCTTATCTGCGGATATTCATGCTGCTATGCAATCTGCTGTGCATGAGCTTGGGCTTCCATGGGAAATAGCTATGCGCACTGGCGATACCGACACTAAGGAGCGCCAAAGACAGAAGCGAACTCCACCTGACGCGATGATTACCACGCCTGAAAGTCTACACTTGCTACTCAGCCAAAAAGGAGCTTCCAAGTGGTTCGAGAATTTGGAATGTATTGTTGCGGACGAATGGCATGAATTACTGGGCACCAAAAGAGGCGTTCAGTTGGAGCTAGCTCTCTCGCGCTTAAGAAAATACGCCAAACCTCCCGCCGATTCCAACCAAGCGGCAAGAACTCTCCAAATCTGGGGCATCTCTGCAACCATTGGCAATATGGATGAGGCAATGGA
>CAZRBW010000007.1:0-36563 GCA_964598395.1 uncultured Roseivirgaceae bacterium | reverse complement strand
AGTCTCGATTTGGGTGTGGATTTCCGACCTGTAGAAACGGTGATCCAAGTAGGTGGGCCAAAGGGAATTGCTCGATTTGTTCAGCGAGCAGGTAGAGCAGGCCACAGACCCGGTGTGCCGAGCAAAATCTACTTTCTGCCCACACATTCGCTGGAATTAATCGAGGCCGCAGCTCTTCGTAATGCCATAGAGGAAGGTTTGATGGAAGGACGAAAACCATTGACCAATTGCTTCGATGTACTGATTCAATATCTGGTGACATTGGCCATTGGCGACGGGTTTGAGCCAAATGATACCTTCAAAGAGGTGAAAAGCACGTATTGCTATCAAAACTTAAAAAACGAAGAATGGAGCTGGATTTTACAGTTTCTTATTAGTGGCGGAGAAAGTTTGAGCAGCTACGAGGAGTTTAGCAAAATAGAGCCTGGCGAAGATGGGATTTTCAGAGTGGAAAACAGAAAAACTGCCATGCGCCACAGACTTTCGATGGGCACAATAGTCGGCGATCCTATTCTGAAAGTGAAGTACATGACAGGTGGTTTTTTAGGTACAATTGAAGAAAGTTTTATTTCACTGATCAAAAAAGGTGATGTGTTTTGGTTTGCTGGCAGAAGCTTGGAATTCCTACAAGTAAAGGACCTAACGGTATTAGTAAAAAGATCAAAACGAAAGACTAACACAGTGCCACGGTGGATGGGCGGAAGGATGCAATTGTCTTCGCTACTTTCCAACCTGATCAGAAATAAGCTGCAAGAAGCTTATAATGGCAAGGCAGAAGATATAGAATTGAAAACTATAGCTCCGCTACTCCTTCGGCAGCAAACTCAATCTATTATCCCTGACCAAAGTGTATTGCTTATTGAAAAATTGAAAACCAAAGAAGGGTATCATGTTTTTATTTTTCCCTTCGAAGGCAGGTTTGTTCACGAAATACTGGCTTCAATTATCGCTTATAGGATTTCACAAAGTCAGCCAATTAGCTTTTCTATCGCTATGAACGATTATGGCTTTGAGCTACTATCGGATGTTCCAATACCTATTGAAGATGCATTAGAGATGGATCTTTTTAGTGAGGAAAATCTGGATGATGACTTAATACACACCATCAATAACACTGATCTCGCAAAGCGTAGATTCAGAGATATTGCGACCATTGCAGGGTTGATCTTTCAAGGCTTCCCAGGTAAAAATATTTCTTTCAAACACCTACACGCAACTAGCGGATTACTATTCGACGTATTTGAAGAGTATGATCCCGAAAACTTGCTTTTGAAGCAGGCACGGGAGGAAGTAGTAAATCTTCAAATTGATAAATGCCGTCTATTTGAGGCGGTAAGAAGAATAAATCGACAGCAAATTGTAATTAAAAACACCTTACAACCTGGACCATTTGCTTTCCCAATAATGGTAGATAGATTGAGAGATAGATTGAGTTCGGAGAGTATAGAAGAACGCGTGGCGAAACTACAGGCCGAATTAGAAAAGCTTTAAGTTAAGTAATGATTCATTCTTAGCACCTTATAATACAAAGAGGCTGTCAAACCTGACAACCTCCCGCTCTATTCCAAATTCTATTTCTATAGAATTACTTCTTACCAAAAGGGTTCATTGCAGATAATGCTCTTTTCCCGCCGCCCATTTTGTTAAACGTTTTCATCATTTTACGCATATCTTGAAACTGCTTCAACAGGTTATTCACTTCTGTGATATTCCTTCCTGCTCCATCTGCAATCCGCTTCCTTCTGCTTCCATTTATCACATCAGGATTTTGTCTTTCGTATGGCGTCATAGACAAAATCATTGATTCAACTGGTTTGAAAGAATCATCATCAATATCTACACCTTTCAAAGCTTTGCCCATACCTGGAATCATTCCCATCAAATCTTTCACATTACCCATCTTTTTGATCTGGCGCAGTTGATTGAGGAAGTCATCAAAATCAAATTGATTCTGACGCATTTTTTGATTCAACTTGCGCGCTTCATCCTCATCGAAAGCCTGTTGAGCACGTTCCACAAGGGAAATCACATCACCCATGCCGAGGATTCTGCTTGCCATCCTGTCTGGGTGGAAGATATCCAAGGCTTCCATTTTCTCCCCAGTCGAAATAAACTTAATTGGTTTATTTACAACAGATTTAATAGAAATGGCCGCACCACCACGGGAATCACCATCTAATTTGGTAAGGACAACTCCATCGAAATTTAAACGATCATTAAAAACCTTTGCCGTATTTACAGCATCCTGACCAGTCATAGCATCCACCACAAAAAGGGTTTCAGATGGCTTGAGGAAATCCTTCAAAGCGGCAATCTCATTCATCATCTGCTCATCTACAGCAAGACGACCAGCCGTATCGACGATTACGATTTTCTTACCCGTTTTCTTCGCATGCTCAACCGCACGTTTTGCAATTGCAACAGCGTCCTTAACATCAGGCTCGGCATATACTTCTACACCAATTTGCTCACCTAAAACTTGTAGCTGATTGATAGCAGCAGGACGATAAATATCACAAGCCGCCAATAGCACTTGACGACCATTTTTCTTGAGATAGGAAGCTAATTTGCCTGTGAAAGTAGTCTTACCAGAACCTTGCAAACCAGCGATAAGGATAATTGCTGGATCGCCTTTTATGTTGATGTCAGTCTTGGTACCACCCATTAGCTGGGTAAGCTCTTCCTGTACAATTTTGGTCATCAACTGACCTGGCGAAACAGAAATCAAGACATCTCTGCCAAGAGCTTCGTCCTTAATTTTATCAGTAATGTCCTTTGCAACCTTATAGTTAACATCGGCATCGACCAAGGCTCTGCGAATATCCTTCACAGTGGTAGCGATGTTGATTTCGGTTATCTTATTTTGACCTTTGAGGGTCTTAAACGCTTTATCTAATTTGGAACTGAGACTGTCAAACATAGAGCTTCCTTAAAATTTGTGCAAAATTAACTAAAATGACTGAATAAGCGGGAGGTTTAATTCAATGAATTCACATTTCCCTTTTTATAACTCGACAAAATTTTGTGAAGTTTCTCAGGGTTAAATGGTTTTTCGATGTAACCGTCCAAACCCGAGCTAATGATTCTATCACGACTATCCATCATTGTAGAAGCTGTAAGGGCAATTATAGGTAAGTTGTGAAAAAAGGGATCTTCCAATTGGCGAATTTTCTCTGTAGCTTCATAGCCATCCATTATAGGCATTTGGATATCCATTAGAATGATGTCTGGACGAAAATCCTGTACTTTTTTCACTCCTTCTAGCCCATTTTCAGCCATGTCATACTCGATTTCCCATCCTTCCAAAAATAGCTTGATTACTTGTCTGTTTGTTTTATTATCCTCAACCACAAGTACTTTAAGCCCTGCAAGACTTTCCAAAAACCCTTCGGTTTGTGGCTCAGCAAGTGTATTAGGTATATCAGATTCGGCCACTTTATTGAAAGTTAGGTCAAAGTAAAACTTGGAACCTTTGCCTTCTTCGCTTTCCACATTTACCTTACTCCCTTGAAATTCTAAGAGCTTTGCACATATTGCTAAACCTAAACCACTGCCACCATATCGTCTGGAATGGGTAGAATATACTTGAGAAAATATTTCAAAGATTTCACTTTGCTTGGCTTTTGGGATGCCAATTCCAGTATCTTCAATAGAGAAACGGATAGATGTTTTCTTCTTGAAATTATTTAGCACCTCTACCCGAATGGTCACAGCACCTTTTTCAGTAAATTTAAGGGCATTATTAATTAAGTTATTGAGAATTTGAGTTAATCTTCCTTCATCGCCAAGTACATATTGTGGTAACTTTTCGTCGGCAATTAAATACAATTCGATGTCCTTTTCCTGCGCAAAGGCTAGCCATCCTTTTCGTATTGAAGACAAAAATTCAGGCAATCTCATAGGTTCTTCTTCGAATCTTACTTTTCCAGATTCAATTTTATTGAAATCCAGTATATTATTTATTAAGTCTAAAAGGTGCTCTGCAGATTTACGTAAAATAGATAAATTCTCAATTTGCTCTGGCTTAGGCTTATCCTTAAGTAATACATATGACATCCCAATTACAGCATTAAGCGGCGTACGTATTTCATGACTCATTATATTTAAGAACTGCGTTTTTGCATAAGAGGCATCTTCTGCTTCTTTTTTGGCAAAAAGCAATTCCAATTCTTTCATTTTTCTTTCTGTGATGTCTTGGATAGTTCCAAGTATTTTTTCCAATTTACCATCAGAATCAAACACATAGTGTGCGCGGGAGGAAATAAAAATAATTCTGTGGCCAACAATTGCTCTATACTCGGTTTCCCAATCATTTTTATTATCTGCAAAGTTTAGAAGCACTGATCTCAATTTTTCATGATCATCAGGATGAACAAACTCATAAAACTTCTCATCATTTTCAATGATTTCCTGTCTCAGACTTTGATCCATAATACCAAAGACCTCAAAAAATGAATCAGATAGCTCGATTTTTCCTGATGCCGAATCAAATTCCCATGAACCTATCTTGGCTAGCTTCTGCGCATCTTTCAGTTTCTCTTCCGAAAGCCGAATCTTCTCCTCAGATTTTTTGATTTCTGATATATCAGTAATGGCACCTACCAATTTTTCTACCCATCCTGTTTCATTCCTAATAAGAAATCCCCTTGAAATAATATAGACCCAATGGCCTTGTTTATGTCTCATTCTCTGGAAAGAAACATATCTATCATCTCTCCCTTTTAATGCCGCAAGCGCCTCATTTCTGGCTTGATCCAACTCATCAGGATGGATCAAACTCTCCCAAGTAGCGAGGTCATCTGCAAGCTCATCTCCATCGTATCCTAATATTTCTTTCCATCTCGCCGAGTAATAAAATTTACCAGTACTTGGCTCCCATTGCCAGAGGCCATCGTTCGATGCCCTTGCCGCTAATTCAAATATTTGCCTGCTTTCTTGTAATTGTGCTTCCGCTCTCTTTCTGGATGTAATGTCTTCAAAAGTGCCAAATATTTGCTTTTGCTTAAGATCCATTTCTTCTGGATATAACCTTGCCGTCTCTTGGATCCACTTTATATCACCATTTTTAGACCTAATTTGATATTCTATTGCAAAGCTGCCAGCGTCGGATAATTCAGAAAAAGCCTTCGTTCTCAATGGTAAATCCTTTTGTACGATAAATTCCTCCAACCAACCACTTACCCCAATCAAGCCCTCTGGTGCTGCGCCGAATACATTCATCGCCTTATTACTAATTAAAGATAGTTTGCCCGACATATCCATCGCATATATTACCTGATCTATACTATTGATGGTTTTGTCAGTTAATAATTGAGAAATCCTCAACTCCAATTCCTGTTCTTTAAGTTTGGTTATATCTTGTCCAAAACCAATCACACTAATTACTTGGCCATTTTCATCAGTTTCATATGGCAAATCCTTAGTTTGTAGCCAAATATATTTCTCACTCTTTTGCTTTATTCTAAACTGAATTTCTGTAACCGATTCCACACCATTCAATTCAAATTGCTCGAAGTGCTTCCATACCCTTAGTCTATCCTCAGGATGAATTTGTTTCATCAAGTACCCTACGGGCTTACTATAAAACTCTTCCTTTTTGTAGCCTAACAATTTATAGAAATACTTATTTGAGAAAGTATTCTCCTTTGTGCGTAAGTCGATGATATAAATGATCATCGGAAGCTTCCCTAAAAACTCCTCTCCTACTTTACCAAGCTTCAATAATGAAATCCCATCACCTTCTTTTATTTTCTCTTTTGACATTTCTCGAAATTTAAGTCAATCAATTACTCATTTGCGTTATTTCCTCCTCTTCAATGAACCAAACTGAATCAATATTCCTTTTCACTTTGGTAAAACTCAGAAAATGCTAAAATACGTAGATGTTTTCAAAGATGCGTGGATTGGATATGCCAACTATTTTTGGAGTGAAATCACTAATCCTAGCCCCTACAACTATTTTTATTGGCTAATCGGTATTTCAGTGTTTTTCCTACTGCTGGAATGGCTTAAACCTTGGAGAAAAAACCAACCTAAATTTAGAAAAGACTTTTGGCTGGATGTATTTTACATGTTCTTCAATTTCTTCCTTTTCTCGCTTATCATCTATAACGCCGCATCGGAAGTTGTGGTCAATTTATTTAAAGATGGTTTAGCAAGTATTGGTATTACCAATTTGGTGGCCATTAGTATTCAGGAACTTCCCGTTTGGGCAATCTTGCTAATCGGTTTTGTGGCTAGAGATTTTATCCATTGGTGGGTGCATCGATTATTACACAAATCTCCTCGACTATGGGAATTTCATAAGGTGCATCACTCTGTAGAGGAAATGGGATTTGCTGCTCATTTGCGCTACCATTGGATGGAAAACGTGGTTTATCGCACCCTAGAATACCTCCCACTTGCTTTAATTGGCGTCAACCTAGAAAATTTCTTTATTATTCATATTTTCACACTTGCCGTTGGCCATTGGAATCACAGCAATTTTTGGATTAATATAGGCCCATTGAAATACATTTTTAATAACCCTAAAATGCATATGTGGCATCATGCTTATCACTTGCCAAAAGAGCATCAAACAGGAGTAAATTTTGGAATCACACTGAGCCTTTGGGATTATTTATTTGGTACTGCTTATATTCCTTCTGATGGACGAGATATTAAATTAGGCTTCCCTGGCGTTGAAGAGTTTCCGAAGGGATTCATTGGTCAAAACTTGCACGGATTAAAAAAACAAAAAACTCAATCTTATGATAAAATTTAGGATCACCTTGCTCGTATTATGCTTCTTAGGATTACATGGGTTTTCTTCATTCAACGCTACACATAACAATCTGGATGAATTCGAAATTTCGAATGAGAGATTGATTACAAACTATATCAATAGCCAATACGAAAGCTTAATTGGGGAGAAACCAAGTTTCAGTTTATTCGAAAAAGGAATCAAAGGCTTTATAAAATTGACAGAAGAAGGTGAATTCGAAAATGCTTCCATAATTACGCTAATCGACTTTAGATTACCTTCTACCGATAAAAGACTTTGGGTAATTGACTTGAAAAAGCGGGAGGTATTAATTCACTCCGTGGTTGCTCACGGTCGCAATAGCGGAAATTTGATGGCTGAGAAATTTTCTAATACGCCCGAATCCTATCAAAGTAGCTTGGGCTTCTACAAAACTGCAAATGTATATCAAGGCAAGCATGGGGTTTCGTTAAGACTTGATGGCCTGCAAAAAGGCTTGAACGACAAAGCCATGGAAAGAGCAATAGTAATCCACGGCGCAGATTATGCCACTGAAGAGTTCGCTCAGCAAAATGGCCGTTTAGGCAGAAGTCTTGGTTGCCCTGCTGTACCAAACGAAATAATTGAACCTCTTATAAATACGATTGCCAATAACCAATTCCTATTTATCTACTCTCCAAATGAAATCATCGATAATTATCTAGCGGATATATCGAACATTTCACTGGAAAGCTTCGACCTGTAATCCTCCCGCATTTTTCGATCTACAATCTTTAATTCAAAAAATATCCTTCTGTAAGTAGGTATTTTTTTAATTTGCAGGAAATTGAATAATCATCATGGGTAAAATTGATTTCAAAAAGCAGATTCTTCCTCATCTAATTGCCGTTTTAATCTTTTCAATTCTCTGTGTATTCTTCTATTCTCCTATCATTTTCGAGAATAAAACGATTTTCCAAAACGATGCCCTCCAAGGAATTGCTGCTGGCACCGAAATAGCCGATTATAGAGCTGAAACAGGTGAAGAAGGCCTTTGGATCAATTCCATGTTTAGCGGAATGCCCTCATATTTGATTAATACCCGCCATTATGGAGAGTGGTTTATCTCTGGAATTCGAGATGTTTTGAGTCTTAAATTACCTACTCCGGCCAATTATACCTTTTTGGCCATGCTCAGTTTTTACTTCCTCTTGGTGGTTTTCAAAGTAAGGCCGTATTTGGCAATTGTTGGTGCTATAGCTTACGGTTTCGGAAGTTTTAATTTGATAAGTATCGAGGCTGGCCACAATTGGAAAGTTGGTGCGATTGCTACCATGCCATTGGTATTGGGTGCGGTACATGCTACGTTTTATAGAAATCGATATTGGGGTTTTATCGCTACCATAATTGCTGTGGGCATACAAATCCGAATGAACCACCTGCAAATCACTTATTACTTGTTTTTGCTATTACTCATATATGGTGGCTTTCAGTTCTTCTACATGATTAAGGACAATCAGTTGAAGAAGCAAATTCCAGCGATTGGCCTATTGGTTTTAGCCGCAGTTGTAGCCGTTACGATGTCTCTTGGCCGATTATTAACAACCTCAGAATATAGCTCCTATTCTATCCGCGGGCAAAGTGAATTGACCGCACAAGACCCTGCCGTGCAAGGTGGTTCAGGGTTGGATAAGGAATATGCTTTTAATTGGAGCTGGGGTAAATTGGAGACATTTACTTTGATATTACCCAACTTCTATGCAGGTGGGAGCATTGAAAAACTTGACGATAATTCAGAGGTATTTAAAGCACTTACTCAAAATAGAGTAGCGCCACAGCAAGTACAAGAAGAGATTCAAGGTGTTCGAACTTATTGGGGGAATCAACCTAATACTGCTGGACCAGTGTATGCAGGAGCAGTTATTTGCTTTCTATTTATTTTAGGTCTTTTTGCTTTACCAGCTCGACAAAAAAATTGGCTTATTGTTGGAACCATCTTTTCAATACTTCTCGCATGGGGCAAAAACCTAGAGTTTTTCAATTATGCTATGTTCGATTTTTTCCCAGGCTACAACAAGTTTAGAGCTGTTTCCATGGCGGTAGTCGTTGCCTTAATGACGATTCCATTCCTAGGAATTTTGGGATTAGAAAAACTACTCAGTATGGAGAGTAGCCAATTAAAAATGGCCATCTTTAAAAAAGCTTCAATCACTACCTTAGGGATTTTGGGCATTTTGTTTATTCTATATTTAATCCTCGATTTCCGTGCGCCAATTGATGAGCAGTTGATGGCCAGTGGATATCCAGATTGGTATGTCGATGCTCTGCAAAAAGATAGAGCTTCCATGTATTTATCCGATTGGGTGCGGAGCCTTATATTTATTGGGTTGAGCATAGCAATCATTTATGTCGCTATGATTGGCAAACTGAAACAGGCATACTTATTTATTGGTCTTATTCTATTCGTAACCGCTGATTTATTGGCAGTTGGCTCTAGATATTTGAATGAAGAAAACTACTCTGAAAATACTCAATCTCAGTTTTTTCAACCAACAGAAGCTAACAATTTGATCTCCCAAGATGAAGGTCATTTCAGAGTGATCAATTTGCAAAATCCCTGGAACGATGCTCGAGTTTCTTATCATCACCCAAGCGTAGGTGGTTATCATGGAGCTAAGTTGCGCAGATATCAGGATTTGGTTGACTTTTATATGGGTCAAGAACATATGGAAATTGTAGATTCTTTGCAAAATCAAGGAATTGGACTACCAATCACACCGATTTTTGATATGCTAAACACCAAGTATATGATTGCAGGCACTTCTGCGAGAGCTGTTTTGACTAATACCAATGCTTATGGAAATGCTTGGTTGGTAGAAGATATTTATGCAGCAGAAAATGCAGATGAGGAATTGGCGGCGCTTGGGCAGATTGATTTGCGCCTTCAGGCGATCTCAAGCCAATTGGATGCTGACAAAAGCTACTCTGCAAATGGTACAATCAATTTACTGGAAATCAAACCAAACTATCTGAAATATGAGAGTGATCTCACTAACGATGGTTTGGCAATCTTCTCTGAAATATACTATCCTAAAGGCTGGACTGCCTATATAGATGGAGTAGAAACTCCACATTTCCGTGCAAACTATGTTTTGCGCGCAATGGAACTGCCAAGTGGGCAGCACAATATTGAGTTCAAATTCCACCCGCAATCGTATTATACGGGCAATCAAATTGCGAATATTTCAAATTTCCTAGTAATTGCTTTGATCATAATCGGCATACTAATGGAATTGAAAAAGGCTAAAAAACAAGAAGCCTGATCTATGAAATCAGCGCCGCAACTTTTCGCTGAAAGAATGCTCTTATCGACTTTGAGCATTCCAAAACTGTTGCTGCTGAGCAAATTTGGAAATAAACTTCCTTTAACTGCAAAGACAAGTCGTGAATGCGTCATTCTTGGCAATGGCCCTTCGCTTACCCAAAGTATCGAAGAGCATAAAACCTTACTAGCTAATTCGGATTTATTCTCTGTCAATTTTTTCTGCACCACAGCAGAATACACACAATTGAAACCAAGATTTTTGGTGGCTGCTGCTCCTGAATTTTACTTGGAGAATCTCAATGATTTCTACAAAGGTTTTATCCCAGGCTTTTACAAAGGCCTTGTTGATAATACGAAATGGGATTTGGAAATCTTTATGCCAGTAGAAGCCAAAAAATATGGCAAATGGAAAAAGCAAATTACAGGCAACAGCCATATCCATGTCAATTATTATAACAATACACCGGTGGAAGGATTTGAAGGACTTACGCATTGGGCGATCAACAATGGCCTAGGAATGCCACGTCCACACAATGTCCTTATTCCAACCATTATAATGGCCTTACGAATGGGTTACGAAAAAATCCATTTGATTGGAGCCGATCATTCTTGGCTTAAGGACTTATGGGTAGATGAAAATAATCTGGTAATGCTAAGACAGAAGCATTTCTACGATGAAACGACCGCTAAAGCCAACCCGATGTATAAAAAAGGCCAGGATACTAGAAAATTACATGAGGTCCTTCAAAAGTTTGTGATTTCATTTGAAGCCTACTTTACGCTTGAAAAATTCGCCACCAAAAAAGGCCAAAAAATAATCAACCTAACACCGGGTTCATTTATTGATGCATTCGAGCGAAAACAATAGTAAATTCGTGAAATAATTTCAGCTATTGGGACTTATTAAGCAACAATCAATCAAAGGCACTATTTACTCCTATGCAGGGGTATTATTAGGCTTTGCGACTGTTGCTATTTTATTTCCAAAGTACTTCACTCCTGCAGAAATCGGCGCCATCAACCTGCTAATTTCCTACAGCATGATTTTAGGGCAATTGGGTACTCTAGGTTTCCCAAGCGCAATTATTCGGTTTTTCCCAAAATATCGAACTGGAGATGGAAAACATAATGGTTTTGTTGCGATAATATTAATCGCCAGCCTTATCGGAGTGGTATTCTTTTTCTTAGGCTATCTATTTTTACAGCCAATTCTGCTGGAATCAAATAGAGAAAGTTCACCTGTTTTTGTCAAGTACTTTTTCCTGATCATTCCTCTTTCCTTGGCTCATTTGCTTTTCTACAATTTGGAGGCTTATGCAAATGCAATTTACAAATCAGCCGCTGGCGTATTTCTGAAGGATTTCATTCAACGAATTTTGATTCTTATTCCATTTACAGCTGTCATTTTCGAGCTTATTGAATTCAATCAGTATATTTATTATTACGCTGCTGCCATTATCATTACTACGTTTATCCTTATCATTTATTTAACAAGTATTCGAAATTTTCATATTACAATAAAGCCCAACAATGTAAATCGCACAAGCTTAGGTGACTTTACATCAGTGAGTTTGTATGGATTGTTAGTGGGTTTTTCGGCTTTGTCCTTGCAACGTATCGATGGCATTTTGATCAACGAATACTTCAACGAAGGCTTCACTGGCATTTACACAACTACCTTTTATTTTGGCACATTGGTAATTATTCCCTCCCGCGTTATCAATCGTATTTCCTACACTGTGGTGTCCGATGGTATCACTCAAAACGACCTAAAAAAAGTAAAGGATGTTTACGAAAAAACGAGCATTATTCAACTTATTGCAGGAACACTTCTTGTGGCTGGGCTCATTAGCAATTTGGACAATATTTTCCGTATTCTTCCTGCAGAATATATCGCTGGCAAATGGGTCGTAATTTGGATTGCACTTAGCAATCTGGTGCGAATGTCTGGCGGGGCCGTGGATGGGATCATCGCTTATTCCAAATACTATCGATACAATAGTTTATTAATCGGAGTGTTGCTGGTTTGTACGATAGGTTTTATTGTAATTTTGATAAAGGATTACGGATTGAGTGGAGTAGCCTTTGCTACTTTTTTGGGTGTGGTTATTTTCAATATAATTCGGATAATCTTTGTTTATCGAAAGTTTGGAATGATGCCTTATAAGTTGTCTCATGCCATCATTTTACTATTTGGGGTAGCGGCGGGAGGATTGGCTTACATCATACCTGAAAATGAAAATTTAATGCTCGATATTGCCATTAGAGGCAGCGTTTTAGTTCTTATTTTCGCATTCCTCATCTACATTAGCAAAGTATCCAAAGATACCAACAAATTGATCATACAAGGTTTTGCTATTCTTAAGGGCAAGGCAAAAAATGAGAATAAATAAGTAAACAAGAATGTTATTTTTCGATTAATTAACTTTCAAAAAGCTTAAATTTCAATAGTAAAGGCTAAATTTAGGCGTGTAATAGAAATGAATTTTAAGCAGAGGCTATGAAAAGAATTGGAGTTTTTACATCAGGTGGCGATTCCCCTGGAATGAATGCATGTATCCGCGCGGTAGTTCGTGGTGGCATTTATCATGGAGTAGAAATTTTCGGAATTAGATATGGTTATGCAGGAATGATTTCCGGCAATATTTTCCCAATGGATTCACGCTCGGTAAGCAACGTTATTCAGAAAGGAGGCACCATATTAAAAACAGCTCGATGCAAAGAATTTTTTGAATATGAAGGTCGCAAAAAAGCCTTTGAAAAATTGAAGGAGTTTGGAATAGATGGTTTAGTAGCAATTGGCGGTGACGGCACTTTCACCGGCTCAAAAATTTTCTACGAAGAATTTGGTATGCCAGCAGTAGGTGCTCCTGGCACCATTGACAATGACCTCTATGGAAGTGATTATACCATTGGATTCGACACGGCGGTAAATACAGCGCTGGGAGCGATTGATAAAATTAGGGATACTGCAAATAGTCACGACCGCTTGTTCTTTATCGAAGTGATGGGTCGTGATTCTGGCTATATTGCTATCCAATCTGGAATTGGAGGTGGTGCCGAAATCGTAATGGTGCCGGAAACCAAAACAACTATCAAGGGTGTAATAAACACTTTACAAAAAGGTTGGAACCGCGCAAAATCATCCTCTATCATTGTAATAGCGGAAGGTGATGAAGAAGGCAATGCAATAGAAATTGCGGCGAAAGTAAAGCTAGCCTGTCCAGAAATACAGGATCACCGAATATCGATATTAGGCCACATACAACGTGGAGGTTCACCTTCGGCCTATGATCGAATTCTAGCATCAAGACTTGGTCTTGGGGCTATCGAAGGACTCATTAATGGTCAAAAAAATGTGATGGCTGGAATTGTCAACAATGAATTAGTATACACTCCATTTGAAGATTGTTTAAAGAAGGAAAAACCTTTGAACCCAGACCTTATTCGTATGGTTGAGATATTAAGTATTTAGAAAAACTATGGGATTTATACCTGCTATTGTTGCTATTTGTGGATTCATTTTGCTTTGGAGTCTTTTCAATTCTACACAGATGAAAAAAAGACTTGAAATGATAAAATCGCTAAAAATTGCATTATCTGAGATTGATTCTTACGAAAAATCTAATCAGGATATATTAAATCAAGATCAAGCTCAATTGGCTTTGAACAACTTACGCTCTGATAAGCAAAAACTCCAAAAAAGCTTAGCTATCGAAAGTAGAGTTTACAATGAAATGATAAAGAAGGCTCCAACACGCTTTCTGGCTAAAGCATTAGGCTACAAAACCGTCTAAATTTTCTTTAGTGAGCTGAATCAGCTCCTCCTTTTGGTCAGGATGAAACCAATAAGTATCGAGTTCTTTTTTAAACCAAGTAAGTTGACGTTTAGCATATCTTCGTGAATTGCGCTTGATCAAACGATTTGCTTCCTCGATAGTATATTCACCTTGTAGCGCAGGAAAAAGCTCCGAATATCCAACTGTTTGCAAAGCATTCAAATCTTTAAATGGCAGCAATTCTTTTGCTTCGTCCACCAGGCCTTGCTCAAACATCATATCCACCCGCATATTTATGCGCTCATATAGCTCTTGTCTGTTTCTATTGAGTACAATCTTGAGTACGCGAAATGGTCTCTCTACTTTCTTCTTATTTCTAAAGGATGAAAATTTCTGACCTGTGGCTCTTATTATTTCTAAAGCTCTTATTACTCTTTGTGGATTATTGCTATCTACCTCAGCATAATATTCGGGATCAGCCTCGGCTAGTTCCTTTTGCAGTATTTTTAATCCTCCCGACTCATATTCTTGATTGATAATTGCCCGAAGATTTTCAGGCACTTCTGGTAAGGGATCCAAGCCTTCACATAGCACTCGTATAAAAAGTCCAGAACCTCCAGAAACAAGTACAACATTTTTAGTTTTAAATAATTTATCAAGTATGTCTAATGCCTCTCTTTCAAAATCGATAACATCGTATTTTTGATGAATGGAAAGTGAATTTATAAAGTGATGATTAACTTCGGACAATTGCTTAAGGGAAGGTTTTGCTGTGGCAATTTCTAATTCTCTGTAAAACTGTCGAGAATCAGCCGAAATTATTTCGGTATTCAATAATTTGGCTAATTCAATAGTCAAGTCAGTTTTGCCTACAGCTGTGGGTCCACTAATGATAACCAAAAGAGGTTTTTCACTTTTATTGAAAATCACTTGACGTTTGTGGTTTACTTTTAGCTAAAAATTTAATTAAAGACGAACCCAAAATTACAGAATAAAAAATAATGAAGAGAATTTCCTTATTGTTGGTAGATGATGATTTTAATTATAGGAAGATTGTGCAACAACTGCTGGAAACGTCAGGGTTTGAAGTAAACTTAGCGGCAAATGGAAATGAGGCATTTCAACACATCAAAAATCATAAATTTGATATTGTTCTGATGGATATTCAAATGCCATTTATGGATGGTTTAACGGCTGCGAAGCTGATCAACCAATTGGATCCTATTGAGCGTCCGATCATGGTTGCGAGCAGTGCATTCTTTAGTGAAGATCAAAAATTAAAACTAAAAGAAGCTGGCTTTGACGAACTGCTAGTAAAGCCATTAAATATAAAAGAAGTAATTGAGCTAGGAAATAAATCAATTCGCCAATCATCCACTAATAATTCGGCAAGTAGAAAAATGGCTATTTTAAATCTAGCTGTGGTACAAAAGCTCTCAAAATATGGTGGCAAGGCAGATCTACTACCCATTTATGATAATTTTGTAGAAGAATCGAATCTACTTATTTCGCAACTCAAGAAGGTAGAACCAAATAAAGAAGCTAGTATTGTAAAAAGTATACTTCATACTCTAAAAGGAAACGCTGGAAGTGTGGGGGCTGACAAACTAAGTGCCTGCGCTAAACAACTGGAAACTAGGATAAAAGAAAATAATTTTGAAAATTGGCAGCAACATTTTCAAGAACTTGAAGACTTTTTTTTAGAATTCCGAATTAATTATCGAAATTTATTGACTTAATAAAACCAACGAAATGGAGAAATCTAAAAAAGTACTTATTGCAGAAGACAGTTCCATTATAATAAATCTTACTAAAAAGATAATGGAATACGAACAATACGATTTAGTCGTAGCTCGTAATGGTCAGGAAGTTCTTGATATACTAAAAGATGAGACTTTCGATGTAATTCTGATGGACATTAATATGCCTGTGATGGATGGAATGCAATGCACTAAAGCAATACGCGCCCACAAAGACCCAAAAATTGCTAACATTCCTATAATTGTCATCACAGGTAACTACAAAAACTACCAACCTGAAGATTTCAAAAATGCTGGTGTAAATGAATATTTACAAAAGCCATTGAATTTCGACAAAATGGTTGAATACGTTAAAAAATATGTTGATGCATAAAAATGCAGGTCAAATACACTAAATCCTTCCTTAGTAAACTAGAGGATATTTTTGCAGAATCCGACTATATTTTGCGCTATGAAAAAGGTAATTTCAAATCAGGTTACTGCCTTTTGAAGCAAAATAAAGTAGCTGTGGTTAACAAATATTATCCTCTGGAAGGAAAAGTGAATTGCTTAATAGAAATACTTAGAGAAATAGAACCTACTACTGTAAACTTCAGTTTATCGAATCGTAAACTCTACGACGAAATAATTCAAACAGAATTTAAATTTTGAAGGTAACACTTCTTGGAACGGGGACCTCCCAAGGTGTTCCAGTCATCACATGCCACTGCGAAGTTTGTTCCTCTATCGATTTTAGGGATAAACGCCTTCGTACATCGGCATTAATCGAAATTGATGGAAAGTGTATTATCATTGATACAGGTCCGGACTTCAGACAGCAAATGCTCAGTAATAGAGTAGAGAGAGTAGATGCGGTGATTTTTACACACGAGCATAAAGACCACACTGCAGGTCTTGATGATGTACGATCTTACAATTTTAGATATAACCTCGATATGCCTGTGTATGGACGCGCGCGGGTGATTGATCAACTGAAACAAGAATTCGCCTATATTTTCGCTGCATTCAAATACCCTGGAATTCCTCGAATCAAAACCTTTGAGATCACCAATCAGGAATTTGAGGTTGAGGGAATTAACATCACTCCTATTGAAGTATTGCATTATAAACTACCCGTTTTCGGCTTTAGAATCAAGGATTTTGTATATCTCACCGACGCCAATTATATATCGGATGAGGAAAAGGAAAAGTGCATGAATCCAAAGGTGCTGATATTAAATGCACTACAAATCGAACCACACATTTCGCATTTCACACTACAAGAAGCTGTAGAACTCGCTCAAGAATTGAAGGCTGAAAAAACCTATTTCACCCATATTTCCCACAAATTAGGACGCCATAAGGATGTAGAGGCTCAATTGCCTGAAAACATCCACTTAGGTTACGACGGCCTTTCGATTTACCTTTAGGCTAATATGAATAATAATTATTTTATTCTCCAGCTACTGGTGCAGAGGCTTCAGTCTCTTCTTATAGGCATGAAACTGATTACAGCATTCTCACAAAACAAAGAAGAGCTGATTTTGGAATTTGCCAATAGCGAGGATCAATTCACCATGCGAGCAAATTTACTTGGAGACTTAACTGGACTTTCATTTCCATCAGATTTTGCACGTAAAGGCAGAAACAGTGTAGATCTGTTTGAAGGATTTCTAGAACTTGCCATCCTTAAGATTGAAATGATACCATTCGACCGCTCATTTATCATTGATTTTGAAGAAGGTAAATCGCTACTATTTAAAATGCATGGGCGCAGAAGCAATCTGATAGGCATAGAAAATGGCCGAGTTACCACTTTGTTTAAAAACTCGATGGAAACTGATAGTGAAATTACCATCGAAACTTTAGCTGGAAAGGTAGATTTGGAAGCTGCCGCCCAAAGTGAAGATATTCAATCTTTAAAAACGGCGATCCCTGTCCTTGATAATACTTTGGCCAAGCACATTCTAAATGACGAATGGCAGAATCTTAACAGTGCAGATCGTAGAAAATCCTTGGAAGATTTCTTCCAATCGATGAGTAACAAAAATGAGTTTTATATTGAGCAAGTTAATGATAAAATTACTCTAGGATTTTGGCCACAAACAGCTGATTATAATAGGTTTACTGATGTACTAGAAGCGCTCAATTTCTATAATCAAAGAACCATGTCAGTAGGTGGCTTACGCCAGCAAAAAAAGTCGCTACTAGGTGATATCCAAAAGAAAATAAAGAGTGGTCTTAGCTATATCCAAAAGAATGAAATAAGGCTAAATTCCCTCAAAGATGATATAGTACCTGAGGAAATCGGCCATATTATCATGGCCAATATGCACGTGATTAAGAAAGGCGAAAAAGAAGTTCTGTTAGATGATTTTTATAGAAATCAACCAATTACGATAAAATTAAAACCAGACTTAAGTCCACAAAAAAATGCTGAATACTATTATCGAAAATCTAAAAACAGGAAAATAGAAATAGCTAAACTAGAAGAAAACATCTTGCTGAAGCTTTCACAAATTGAGGATTGGAAAAAGCGGGAGGAAGAAATTGCAAATGCTGAGGCAATTCGAGGATTGAAAGCATTTACAAAAGAAAAGACAGCAGAAGCAAAAATTGAGATAAAGCCCTACAAAGAATTTGAAATAGATGGCTACCAAATTTGGGTTGGGAAGAATTCAAAATCTAATGATGAGCTCACACAAAAATATGCTCATAAGGAGGATATTTGGCTACACGCACGTGGCGTTGCAGGCTCGCACGTGATTATCAAAAAGCAAGGCAACAAGCCAGTGCCTATGCAAGTAATAGAAAAAGCCGCTGGTTTGGCAGCCTACTATTCTAAGGCGAAAACAGACACTCTGTGCCCGGTCATTTATACTAGCAAAAAGTACATCCGCAAACCAAAAGGAAGTGCACCTGGTCAAGTAATGGTGGATAGAGAAGAAGTACTAATCGTCCCTCCCGCCTCTCCTCATTTTTGAATATTTACAAAATCTTCCAATTCAAAAAAGTGTACCTGATAGCTTACTAAATACCCTGGCTGTCTTCCTTAAACTCTATTGCACTATATTTTCATCCCAAGAATTACGACTGTAAACGCCTGGCCTAGCATGGTCTCCTTCGGTAAAGTCGAATGAAACATACTTAATCCCATTTAATTCAGTAAATGAATATGTGGTTGAAATCATAAAACTCTCTGCACCAGCACTTCCCATTTGTTGTGTAAGCACCTGACTATCTGGAATGGAAATAAAGGCTGTATCATTGGAAGTCCGAATGAAATTTATCTGAACCCTTGGATACATTTTATTGATGATTTTTTCCAGCATCTCACCACTTAAGGTGTTACTATCAACAGTCCGTAATTGTTTAATTTCAAACTCCTCAGTCTCTTGATTAAAGTCATACATCCAAATAGCTGCTAATGAGTCGTAATCTATTGAAATCTCTTGCTCAGCTATACTTGTGGATTTAGTCTCCTTCTCAGCAGTAGAGCAGCCGAGTATGAGAGAAATTAGCCCAATCGAAAACAGCATACTTTTCATGTCCCTTTGGTTTATGTTTACCCTCATTGAATTAATTTTCCGCAAAATCAATCTACAAAACAGTTGATAGTCCTGTACAAAATTGCTGATTAGCAACGCATCAAAAAGTTCTTTCTATTAAAAGCATCTCCTTCATATATGAAAGTAGCTGAGACTACCTTGTTCAATATTTGCTTAAGGACATTAAAATCATTGGGCTTAGTGATGTACACATTTGCTCCATTGAGAAAGGTATCTTCCATATCGTCCTCACTATCAGATGTAGAATAGATAGCTACAAATATATCTTTCAGTTTTACACTAGTTCTAATCTCCTTCAAGCACTCTAGCCCATTTTTGCGAGGCATATTTAGATCGAGAAATAGAAAATGAGGAAGAGGATGGTCGTTATCATTTAGCCAGTTCATTAACTCAATACCATCATTTACTGTGCGCACAACCGTATTAATTTTCAATTCTGCAAATGCATCTGTGAAGAGAATTCGATCCCCTTCATCATCATCGGCAATTAAGATTAGAAATGGTTTCTTTTTCATAATAAAAAATTTTTATGATATGGTAGGGATGAAAATATTAAAAGTCGTTCCTTCGTTCAATACACTAGTTGCATTGATAATGCCATGATGATTTTCAACTATTTTTTTGACAATAGCTAATCCTATTCCTGTACCAGGATACTCTTCTTTTCCATGAAGTTTTTGGAATAGTTCAAATATCTTTTCACTGAATTCTTTTTCAAAGCCGATGCCATTATCACTAATTGAGATTTGCCAATAATTATGGTTTGGCAAAAGGCCTTTCACCTTTACTTGTTTAAATTTCAGCATTTTACAATCAATTATTACATGAGCTGGTATATTTGGTTTGGTGAACTTAAGCGAATTGCTTAATAGGTTGTTCAACAATTGTCGAAACTGAAAGGGAATAATTTTTATTTCACAATCATTCTTTACTTCAATTTTTGCTTTATTTTCAACAATTGCTTCTTTAAGCTCTACTTTTACGGCTTCTACAATTTGATTCAGGGTAGTTTTTTCAAATCTTTGTTCAGCATCTCTAATACGCGAGAATGCTAGTAAATCATGGATAAGTTGCTGCATTCTTGCAGCAGACTGCTGCATTAAATGAAAATAGTTTTTACCTCTTTCCGATAAATTTTTATTTTCTTTCTCTAAAATAATGCCAGCAAATATTTGTAATTTACGAAGAGGCTCTTGTAAGTCATGGCTCGAAACATATGTGAATGATTCAAGCTCCTTATTCATGGCCAGCAATTCATTGTTTTTAATTTCTAATGCTTCATTTGCTTCTTTCAATTCCTTTGTTCTTTCATTTACTGCTTTTTCCAGTCGTAATTTTTCAGTATGCCGTTCTCTTATTTCTTTATTTAGTAGTTCCTTTTCTTTCAGTTCTTTTTCAATAATCAGATTTCTCACCACCGTAATGTCGGCAATTACAAGAAGTATCAATTGCTCTCGATGAATTTTCTGTATAATTCTGCTCGCATTGAGTGACATTATTTTTTCGCCCAAGTTTAGGAAGGTATGCTTAACTTCATAATTATAGAATTGAGAATTTTTTGGAATAATATCTTCTAATAATTCCCTAAGTGCCGGAATATTCCATTGCTTGTTTCCCAAATCATATAATAACTCTCCTAAAGTCTGATTTTCAGTAACTCCAAACTTTTCATAAAAAGCTTTATTTGCAGATTTCACACGAAGGTCGTTGCCTAAAACAAGCATCGGTTCATGCATTGTAGCAACGATTGCTTCCGAAAATTCATAAGATTCAGTAAGTAAATCATTACGTGTTTGCAATTCCTGATTTGCTGTGGAAAGCTCCTCATTAGCAGACTCAATCTCTTCTTTTGAAGTTTCTAATTCTTCATTTACAGTTTGTAATTCTTCGTTACTCGAAACGACTTCTTCGTGAGCACTTTGCAATTCCTCAGTAAATGCCTCTTGCTCCTGCGCAATAGAAAGCGCATCTGACTGTGCTAAGGCTAATTCCTGTTCTATTTTTTTTATTCGTCTATCCTTGGCAAGGGAATTATTTTTACCACTAATGGTCTTATTGGAGTATTTTTCTACCTGATCATGTTCCGTAAAAATAACTAGGATTAAAGGTTCATGCCATTCTATCGCAAGAGGAACAATTTCCAAACTGACAATTTTATCAACCGAATTTATATTCAGTTCAATCCCAGTTTTTCGAATTGACTGATTAGATTTCACCACTTTTGGAATAGCATTCCGCAATTCAAAAGCAATTTCTGGGCGAGCCATTTTTAGTATATTGAAAGTAGCTCTACCTTTTGGATGAGTCAGAAATAACTCAGTGGTGCCTCGAAACTGAACAATTTCCATTTGATGATTAATCACAACGCTAGGAGGCAAATATTGTGAAACAAGCACGTTGTCAATTGCACTGTCAAGCCCTTGTTGAGAAAGGGATAAATTTATTTGAGATTTATTTTTACTACTCATCGGTATATTTTTATCAGATATGATCTGCTGAGGAAAGCGTGGAGTAAGTTCTGGCAATCGATTAAAGCCTGAATTTATTTTTCTTGAAAATATTTTAAATTTACTACTTGTCATCGTAAATAAATTTGCTGAATGGCTTATGTTCTCTGATTTACCTAGCATCAAGTACCCATCACTATTTAATGCATAATGAAATGTGTTGACCACTTTTTTTTGTGCAGCTGAATCCAAATAAATAAAGAGATTACAGCAACTGATAAAATCCAGACGTGAGAATGGTGGATCACTTAAAATATTGTGTTGAGCAAAAATACACATCTCACGCAAAGCCTTATTTACTCGGAAGCCATTTTCTGTTTTTGTGAAGAAACGTTTAATGCGATTTGGAGAAACAATTTCTAACTCTTTCTTAGTGTAAACCCCACTTCGGGCTCTATTTATTACATTTGTGCTGAGATCTGTTGCAAAAATTTGAATAGGAATATTGGAAGTCAGGCTTTCGCGAATCTCAAGCAATATCATGGCAATAGAAAACGCTTCTTCACCCGAGGCACAGGCCGGCACCCAAATGCGCAACGTTTCTCCCGCATTTTTTCTTTTAAGTATTCGAGGAAAAAGACTGGACTTTATATACTTGTGAGAATCGACATCGCGAAAAAAACTGGTTACATTAATTAATAAATCTTGATAAAGAATGCCAATTTCCTCGCTTTTTTCAGTAAGTAGTTTTGTGTACTCCTTAAGCGTAGCGATTTTGTAAAGTAGCATCCTTCGTATGATCCGCCTTTTAATAGTATTCATTTTATAGGCGCTAAAATCAACTCCTGTTGCTTTATACAATTGGTTCAGAACAATTTTTAAATCAGGATCGCTATTCTCAATCAAATCTTCGCTGCTAGATTTGTTTATGGCTGTCTTTACTAAAGGATGTTTGCTCAGCCGAGCCAATTCGAGAGCGATTTCCTTGGGAGATAAAACAAAGTCAACCGCATTTGCTGCTATGGCAGAATTTGGCATACTTGTGAATTTTGCTGTTTCATCTTGTGCAAAAGTTAACCCACCCTCACTCTTGATGTCCTTGAGACCAATGGTCCCATCGCTAGCACTTCCGGATAGGACAATACCAATAACCCTTTCTTTTTGTGAATGAGCAAGTGAAGAAAAAAGGATATCAATAGAAATGGCTACGCTGCTCTCCGACCGTGGAATTAATTTTATGCGACCATCATTCACTTCAATTCCTTTATTATATGGTATCACAAATACATTATTAGGCGTGATTTTGTCCATATCATCAATCTCCTGTACGAGCATATTTGTCTTTTTAGACAATATTTCGGTGAGCATACTTTTATGATCTGGACTAAGATGCTGCACGTAAATAAAAGCCATGCCTGTATCGGATGGTAGATATTTTAATAGCTCCATCATTGCTTCCAACCCTCCCGCAGATGCCCCAATAGCCACTATAGGAAAGGTGATTAGTGGTTTGCTTGGACTTGATTTAGTGGGCTTTGAATTGTTCTCTTTCATGTTCATGCAATTAATTTCATCGGTTCAGAAATCGAACAAATTCAATACAGTTTAGTAATCCTATTGATTATCCTTTAGTAATAGGAGAAGTATTTGACTCTTCTCTTACGATCATGCCATTTATTATTAAAGCTTAATATTCTTTACTGTTTAATAAAGGTAAGCTACTTGTTAAACAAATTTTCTGTTCTGAAAATTTACAGGCATGGAGATTCTTTACAATATGGTATTTCAAAACAACCTAAGAGCTTTCATCTCCACTTATAATATGAATAAGCGGGAGGTGGTTGCAGTTTACTTTGATATTTCGTACCTAAAAAACAGAGAAACTTATTTCACAGAACATGTTTAGCATCTACAATAGAAAATCGAGGAGCATATTTCAATTATGGAAATCTCTTTCTTCGCTTGTTTACCGTAATACTATTCTGGAAAAATATTCGAAAAATAGGTTACTGAAAGGCTATCTGAATTTGAAGCAAGTCTCAGTTGCAACAAACTCACTTTATAAATTTAAGCATGTTTCCGTTTAAAAGCTATTAGTGAGATGTAATTGTGAAATTTAAATTTTTTATAAAAAAAGTCTATATCCACATTATCAAGAATTATTTATAGTTATGGAAGACATTAAAAACCTGTGATTTAAGCAATATTTTCAAAAAAGCATATAACGTTTTTCATCTGATTAATTTGATTTTTGTTCAACACTTTTTAAACGCTTCCAGTTATGAACAGAAATGAGTCTGACGACCGTAATCAACAAAATGATGACAAGTCAATAAAGAAACCCACCAAGGATAGCACCGCTTTGACTCCAGAAGGATCCAATGAAAAAACCAAGACTACAGAAGGTTTAGACAAAAAATCATCCGATCAAAGAAAACCTCAATTCAGGTTAAAAGAAAACACAAAAAGAAGGTTTTCTTGAAGTGATAGTCTGATTTAATACCATTTATATCGTTGTCAGCATTACCTGAACATCATATTCAGATGCATCATCCTTAAGCCAAATCATTTTATCCTCTTGGCTCTCACCATTCACTGTTACCTTCATAGCTGGTTCTCCTGTTTTTTGTGTAACAGTGATATGGTAGATGCTGGTTTTAAAACGGTAATGTATTTTAAATGACTCCCATTCTTTTGGAATGCAAGGAGCAAGTTTTAGTTTTCCAGCCTCCTGTTTCAGTCCAAGGAATGATTCTACAATCAATCGATACATCCACCCTGCTGAGCCTGTGTACCAAGTCCATCCTCCGCGTCCAGCATGAGATTCATTTGCATACACATCAGCAGCAATTACGTAGGGTTCTACTTTATACACAGCAATTTCATCTGCAGTTTTGCCGTGGTTTACAGGATTGATCATATCCAAAAGTTCCCATACTCTTTTATTATCACCCAACTTAGCAAAAGCCATTATCAGCCAAATAGCAGCGTGTGTATATTGTCCTCCATTTTCCCTCACACCCGGTACATACCCTTTTATGTATCCCGGATACACATTTGATTTATCAAAAGGCGGTTCAAGTAGTTGAATAATTCCGATTTCCTTTTTTACCAGATGTTGGTATGCAGATTCCATTGCTGTAAGGGAACGCTCAGGTTCTCCTGCTCCTGACAAAACAGACCAGCTTTGAGCAATCGAATCAATTTTACATTCTTCACTGATCGAACTGCCCAACGGTGTGCCATCGTCGAACCAGGCACGTTTATACCATTTCCCATCCCAAGCATGTCGAGCAATGTTTTCTTTCAGCTGCTTTGCTTGGCTTTCACATTCATCTGCGAACATGGCATCATTTTTCATCCTAGCAACTTCTGCAAACCTTATCAATACATCATGTAAGAAAAATGCCATCCATACGCTTTCGCCTTTTCCTTTAACTCCAACTCTGTCTAATCCATCATTCCAATCGCCCATCCCGATCAAAGGCAACCCTTTTTCACCATAGTTAAATCCATTCCTGATGGCGCGTACACAATGTTCATAAAGTGATGCCGAATCATTTGACTGACCTGGAAGATCATAATAAGATTCTTCACTTTGGTTTAATAATCTTCCTTCCAAGAATTTCACAGGTTCTTCCAGTATTGCTCTATCATCTGTAAAAGAAATGTAGTGCGCTGTAACGAAAGGCAACCAAAGAAAGTCATCTGAACACCTAGTCCGGACACCTCGCCCGATGGGAGGATGCCACCAATGCTGCGCATCTCCTTCTTTAAATTGACGAGAAGCACTCAATAAAATCTGGTTTCGTGCTAATTGAGGAGCTACTGATAGGATAGACATTACGTCTTGCAACTGATCTCTAAAACCAAATGCCCCACCAGACTGATAGAAACCACTACGCCCCCAAAGCCGTGATGAAAGTATTTGATAAGTAAGCCAGCCATTTGTAATTACATTAATCGCTGGATCTGGAGTTTCCACTTGCAAAGTACCAAGAGTATGTTTCCAATAGTCTTTCACTTTTTCGAAAGCTTCTAATGCTGCCTCTTTACCACGGAATTTCTCTGCGAGTTCTCTTGTTCGGTGATTGTTCTTTCCTGCACCAAGGGTGAAAATAATTTCCTGTTCTTCACCATCCTCCAATTCAAATGGTGTTTGAATGGCCGCGCAGGGGTCTAAAGCAAGTCCAGTTTTTCCTGACAACTTTTGTCGATATAGAGCATCTGGGTATCGCAAAGTTCCGTTTCGACCAATAAATTCCGTACGGTCAGCCGTATGAGTTTTCTTTTTGGCATCCGTATCAAAAAAAGCAACACGGTTGGAAAATTCTGTACTGTAAGGGTTTTTCGCAAACAATGTTCCTGTAATCTCATCCACTTCAGTACGAATATGCATTGCGGTCTTTGCTCTAATATCCCCAAGAGTCCATTCTATATATCCAGTAGTTGAAAGTTTGCGCTTTCTGCCAGATTGGTTACGAATTTTAATAGTTGTGAATTTGACTGCCGCTTCCACATCAACAAATACAGTCATTTCAGAATAAATACCATCTTCTATGTGTTCAAATACACTATAACCAAATCCATGACGTGTAATGTAGGACGATGCTCCACCCGCAGGCAATAGGGAGGCAGACCAAAAATGGCCATTCTCTTCGTCTCTGAGATAATATGCTTCGCCGGCAACATCACTTACAGGGTCGTTGTTCCATGGTGTCAATCTTAATTCATGTGCATTTTCAATCCATGTATAAGCGCCACCACTCTCGGTAATTACTGTTCCAAAATCAGAATTAGCAATTACGTTCACCCATGGAGCAGGAGTTTTATTATTACGATCTGTGAGAATAACGTACTCCCTGCCGTCAGGAGAGAAGCCTCCAATTCCATTATAAAAAATCAGATTTTTAGGTATTGGAATGTCAGTAAATACCTGTGGTGGATTTTGTCCAATCGTAAGATAAGGAATCACCAGTTTCTTCGGCACTTTCCTTTTAAGTTGGTCGGATAAGTTGCCGTTGTTATCAGAAAGGTTGATACGTGCGACACTTTGAAACAAGATTCGGTCTTCATTTGATATTTGATCAGCCGCTCTTACAAAAACACCTCCCGACCGATCGCGTAATTCCACTGGAACCAATGCAAGAATATCATTTTGGAAAACCTGACGGTAGCCTCCATGATCTTCGTTCCATATCACTAAGTCAACAGCCAAGCCTTTTAGGCGCCAGTACGCATGTGCCTGAACCAGTTGTTTCACCAACTTCATATTCGCCTGATTTTCAATCTTAAGCAAAACTATGGGTAGATCACCAGAGATGGAGTAACCCCAAAGTCCTGATTGCTGTCGGTTATTGCTGATTAGAATAGCAGGATCAGCTCGAAACACAGGATTTGCAAATAATATTGAACTTGCAAGGCGACTATACAATTGTGCCTCAGCCTCCAAGGCATTTATTTGTCGCAAGGTTACTTGACTATGTGTCCATGCTAATTCAAATACACGGTCTTTATGATGCTTATCCTGATATTTCGAAATTAAGGATTTGCAGGCTTCCCTAGTTTCAGATACGCCAATAATCATATCAAGCGTGATAGTTTCATTTGGCTCTAGCGACACTTTGTAGCGAATAGATACGATTGGATCTAAAACAGCTCCTTGTGTTCCAGACAATGGACCTTGAACATTCATTGCTTTTGGGTTGACAATTGAATTTCCACGGCCGATAAACTTCATTCGATCGGTCTCGAATGACATGGCTTCCTTAGCTTTTCCATGCATCGTAACTAGGTGGAACATCCAAGGCGGATGCTCATCCTCAGAACGCGGTCGGCGGGTACAAAGTATGGCGTTTTGATGTGGAATAATTTCTGTTTGTACAAACAGATTGCTAAATATTGGTTGCATCAAATCGGAAGCAGCAGGTGCGAGTACCACCTCAGCATAACTAGTGATTTCAATTGTTCTGCTTCGAGACGAGTGATTGGAAATCCGTAGTCTACGCATTTCAATATCGTCTTCAGGAGAAACAACAATTTCAGTTTGTGTTTCAATCTCATTATTTATTGTGCGAAAATCTGCATGACCATGTGCAAAGATCGCTTCATAATGCTCTCCTTTTTGAAGTACAGGCTGTACTGTGTTGGACCAATATTCCTTACTTTCCAAATCACGGATATAGCAAAATGTCCCCCAATTATCACAAGTGACATCCTCCCGCCAGCGTGTAATTGCAAAATCTCTCCAGCGGCTATAGCCACTTCCGGCGTTGGAAACCATTACGTGGTATTTGCCATTGGATAGCAATTGCACTTCTGGGATCAATGTATTTGGTGTATTTATTACCCTTGGCTCCGTTTGTGCTGGCTCAAAATAAATATCAGCCTCATCGCTGGTATGCGCAAAATAGGTAGTAGCTCTTGGTATTCGTTCTTGCAATAATAAAAGCGCCGCTTGAAACTGTGGCTCTGCTTCAAATAATTTTTGCATTGGCTTGTCAAGCAGCAGATAAGCAAGTGAAAGTAAACTCATGCCCTGGTGATGAGCCATGTATGAATAAACTATCCTGTGATTCTGGCCTCGCGGCAAACGTGAAGGAGTATAATCGACGGCTTCATAAAAACCATGTTTACCCTCAAAGCCATTTTGCTTTAGCTTTTCTAAATTTTTACAAGCTTTTTCTGGTGCAACCATTAGGGCAAGTGCAGTTGCATATGGCGATATCACATAATCATCTTCAAGGCCACGTTTTAATCCCAATCCTGGAACTCCAAATGCGCTATACTGGTAGTGGGAATCAACGCTAAGCATATTAAAACCAGACTCAGAAATACCCCATGGATGTCCTGTCTTCTTTCCATAATTAATCTGACTATCAACGGCTGCTCTAGCTGTTTGATCCAATAGTGTATCCTGATAGGAAGGCATAACCAAAAGCGGCATGAGGTATTCGAACATAGAGCCACTCCATGAAAGCAAAACTGGCGAGCCGTCCAACTTTGTAAGTAAGCGTCCTAAAGAGAACCAACTCTCTTCAGGTAGTTTTCCCTGTGCAATACCAGCAAAAACTCCTAGTCGGACTTCTGATGCCAGAAGGTCATAGTAACTTAAATCTGCAAGACGTTCCTGAACATTGTACCCAATAGTAAATAGATTGGATGTTTTATCAAATAGAAAATCCCAATCCAATTCTGCAAACTCGCCGCTCTCATGAGCTAGATATAGGGCCGTTTGAATTTGTTTTTCAGCCTGACTTATGGATGCAACTAAAGCGGTACCTAAGGAATTAAGCCACTCTCTATCCACATTTTTATTGTCCGAAGTCATTAGAAAAAATACTTCATCATGCATTTTTCTTGCGGACTGTAACAATTCACTAAGGGTTGAATATTGGTTTGTTGAGAGCAAACCTTCCAATTGGTGCGGTGAAGTAGTAAGTAACTCCCATGGTTTGAAAATTTGAAGTTCTGCATTCAACTGCTCGAGTTGATTCTTCATCCGCTGAATCCACCAATAACATTCACTTTCTGAGTCGCATTCTAAATTGCCATAAACAGAAAGAAATACCTGTTCTAATTTCCCAGCACTTTGCTTTACATCAGTAATTTTATTTAAGTCCAGTTGGCAAGCAATTTTCAACTCTTCGTTGAAAGCATGTAGTATTTCCCTGTTGCTTTCGTCCAAGGCATCAATTAAAACAGATAGGGTATCTTGAAGACCCTCAAATGTATTTGAACTGATGATTTTTCGATGTGGAATTGTCAGTAAGCCTTGTCGAAATACTAGCAAATGGCCCACGAGGTTGCCACTATCAACCGTCGAAATATATTTTGGCAATAATGGATTAAGTGATTGTGTATCGTACCAGTTATAAAAATGCCCGCCATATCTTTCCATCTTACCCATCGTGCTGATGGTGTTCGCAGATCGTTCAATCAATTGCCCAGTGGTAATATACCCGAAGTCTCGAGCAGTTATATTGGCCAAAAGAGAAAGTCCTATATTCGTAGGAGAAGTTCGATGTGCAATTGCTTCTATTGGTTGCTCTTGATAATTGTCAGGTGGTAGCCAATTATCTTGCGGCCCGACGAATTGCTCAAAAAATCCCCAAGTTTTTCTTGCCATTTTTCTAAGAAAAAAATGTTGATTTTGAGAAAGAGCTGCTGCCTGCCTTGCCAAAGGTTTACTCATCCACCACGTAATCATTGGAGCAACTAACCACAATACGACGATTGGCCCTACAACAAAAATTTTGCTGGGCGAAGTATTTAACAAATAAAGTATTATTGATACGGGAAGAAGAAGCTCAATCCACATACTCGCATATGATGATACGAGACTATTTCGCTTAATATTCTTTGTATTGCCAGAAGGGTTCCATTCAAGCAAATGTTTCTTTGAAATCAGCTTTCGCCAAATCGTACGAAAAATGGCAATCGAATTGACATATGCTTCATAAGGAAGACAAATAAGTGCAAATAGTGTTTTGTAAAAAATTTCTCCTATGCTGCGTAATGAATTTTTAATATGCAGTGAAACACTAATTTCTTTAGGTTTCCGGATAATGTTCCACGCTGAAGAGAAAATAACTGGGAAGATAATAATCCCAGAAACCACTATAGTCCATAACATTGAAGTTGGTAAGACTAACCAACCTAATAGCAATAAAACAGTGAGAGACAAAGGAACCAAGCTTCGTCTTATATTGTCGAAAATTTTCCAACGGGAAAGTGCTGATAATGGGTTTTTGTGCCAGCGACCGTCCGCCATATGAACAAATGGTAAAAACCAAGTGAAAATTTGCCAATCACCACGCACCCAGCGCGAGCGTCTTTTCATATCGGCATCATAGCCTGTAGGGTATTTCTCGAATAACTGTATATCAGATACTAAGCCCGAACGCAGGAAACAGCCTTCGATTAAGTCGTGACTTAAGATGCTATTTTCAGCAAACTTGCCTTCCAATACCTTTTCAAATACATCTACCTCATAAATTCCTTTCCCAATAAAAGAACCTTCCTCAAATAAATCTTGATAAACATCGGAAGATGCTCGCGTATAAGGGTCAATTCCTGGCTCATTTCCGTGCATTCGAGCATATAGCGAACCGGTTTCATCCGGCATGCTATTAGTAACGCGTGGCTGAAGTATTCCATAACCTTTGGTAATCCGCTGCTTCTGCTCATCATACCAGGCACGATTCAAGGGATGCGCAATTGTTCCTACTAATTTCCAAGCAGAGCCCATTGGCAGCTGGGTATCTGCATCTAAGGTTATCACATATTTGATTTGTGAAAAAACAGATTGGTCGCCAATGATATGAGAAAAACATCCTTTGGATTTTCCACGCAAAATGGAATTCAAATCACTGAGCTTACCCCTCTTTCTTTCATAGCCCATCCAAACATTTTCTTGAGAGTTCCAACGTCTAGGGCGATGAAAGAAAAAGAATAAATCATTTCTTTCTCTTTTGTATTTAATATTGAGTGCTTGAATTTTTTGTATTGCGGCTTCAACAAGATCGCTATCAGTTGGGAGCGTCTCTTGTTTTGCATCGGTGAAATCCGTTAACAATCCAAAATGCAGGTTTTCATTTCTGTTGGCTAGAAAACGAATTTCTAGAGACTCAATTAAGCTTTCTATCTCCTTTAAGCTTGAGAGCATTGCAGGTATCACCACTAATGTTCGAGAATCGGCAGAGATTTTCTTTGAAAAGTCCATGCGAGGAAGCAAATGAGGTTTTACCGATAAAGTGGAAATAAAATTGATGACCGAAACTGCAAGGTGACTAGCAGATAGCAGCGCAAAAAAAGCCATAATCAAGAGCCACCAATTGTTGTGTACAATTCCTCCCGCCAGAATAAGAATAAAGGAACTGATGGCTATAGTGGTACACAAGACAAAAGACAGATAAAAGAAGAATCTGTAACTTTTTATTAATGATTTTAATACCTGAAAATTTGAAACCGGTGTTTTTGCAGCTGTTTTTGTTTGCTTAACTCCTGGACCTATCAAAAAGTAGCCAACGTGAAAAGCTCGATCATCCTTAGCGCCAACATTTGCATTATTATGGGCAAGATCGATTGCAATTTGGGCAACTTCTTGTTCCTTTAATTTGCTTTTTTTGGCGATATGCTCCACCACGTGCCGATACCTGTCTCGCGTGGTAAAATCCATTAAACCATAAATACCATTGATATCTTCACGTAATATTTGTTCAACAATGCTATGTTCCTCCACAAAATCTCGCCAGTTCATCGCTTCTAGCAATCGCAGACTTCCAATGCTATTACTCATGGACACCTGATTGACAGCTTGCTTTTGAACCTCGGCATTTACCAAATCATCACAAGTCAATCCACTTTCAGCTAATTGCTGCTCAATCCAGTTCAAAGAGCTGGCAAGAAATGGACCCTTCCCACGTAATTGACGGACCAATTCGGCCACAAAAGCATCAACTAAAGGAGGGTTGGAACGTGCCATATCAGCAATAGTGATAATTAGGCTTTTTGGATCTTTTTCAGATGTTTCGATCATCTCCTGTGCCCAATAATTGGCAAGGTTGGCATTCGCCCTATCAATTGCGATCCTTGAAGAAACCCGTCTTAAATTTTCGATTAAAGCCAGCTTAAGCATGATAGGAATTGCCCATAATTCCCCAAGCTTGAGATGAGTGATCGTCTGGTAAGCTTTAATAAACCCGCTCAAACTTTCAATATCTATTCTACCATCACTATGAGCAATCACTTGTTGAATAACATCATAGATACGTGTCACCCCACCTAAAGATGACCCTGAAAGTTGTGGAAGATCCTCACTATAACCTTTTGGAAAATTAATCTTCGCACTACGAATATTCTCCTCAATTAGATAGAAATTATCAATCAGCCACTCACCTGCTGGAGAAATTTGATATTTCTTTTTGATAGAATCATTAATCAGTTTTCGGACTTCACTTAAAAGTAATTCATTGTCAGCAAGCCTTTTGAGCAAGTGATCCTGAGCTGGTTTCGGACTAAGTGTATGCTTTTTGGCTAGTATCTTTCCAAAGCGATCCATTTGCTCAAAGCTGAATAGCTCTGCATCCAAAAGTTCTTCGCTTAGATAGTTATCTTCAAAATTATGTTTCTTAAAGGATGCTATAAAATCAGAAGTGATGTCTTGCGCTGTTCGTTTCATTTTCATGGAAATTTCATTTATTGAATACAGCGTCTATTACCCAGTTTGAAAAAAGGGATGAAGAGGTACTGAGCTGAAGGGTTCAGATTATCTAAATATAGAGAATCTTTAAGTGGTTGTCACTAAGAAGGGTGAGATTTCATGAAAGTACATGAAATTAAAACTAAAATACTTTAGCCCAACAACGGATGGTAATCATTTTTTAGAAATAATAGATACGCTAGCTACTTTATTTCAAACATTTTGTCAGCCCAAAAGGCCAAAATCATGTAGAATTGCATTTTAAAGCTTTATGTACCCCACCGAGTCTTAGCATAAGGGCAAATATTTCATGCCTTCTTAGCTTTTCCATCTCCTTATCCCACCAATCAGATTAAGAAGCCCAATGAATACAGCAATTAAAGAATATGTTGTTTCCAAAAGTGGATGCGCTTGCTGCATATCCATATCAAAAATGATTTCTCCGATGCCACGAAACAAATAAATGCCTGCGATTAGAAAGGTAACAGGTTTCACAAATGGCAACTTTCTAATTTTATTATCTGCTGAGAGGCCATATAGCCCAAATACAAAAAAGAAAAAAGCCACAACAACGGTAATAAAATAGGGGTACAATGGGTGTATTTGCTGTGCAGCCAAAGCCATTCCATCGGCTATACCCGTTATTTCAAACATTTTGTCCGCCCAAAAGAGCCCAATAATATGTAGGATTGAAATTATAATGTTTATATACCCACCGAGTCTTAACATAAGGGCATTTAGTTTGTCTACTGATGTTTTTTTAAAAGCTAGCCTTAATCCCTAGTAAAGATACCTACTGTTTTCAAACCTTTTCATAGGCAAAGCATTTGAATTCAATCTCACAACGTTGGTCAAGTCGCGTCAAAGTACAGAGAATTTCTTCATTTGCGTCTTCATTTTTCTTGCAACTAAGACAAAGGTGTGGTTTGGGGAACAAGTCAGGATTTACTTCAGTACCGTCATCATCATAAAATTTTCCACCGTGATCCATATCAAAAGTATTTAAGGCTTCACAAATCAATATTTCGAAAGTAAAGGTTTATGCAATAGCTTTAATTTAGTTGTATTTTAAATTCATTTAAAATTCTAAAGAGAAATGGAGAGAATAAAGATCAAAATTTACATCAAAAACCCATTCTCCACAGGATAAGGAGCTGGAATATCCTCCTCTCCTATCATTTCTAAAAGGTCTATTTCTATGGCTCTTGCTATTGAACTTATGGGTACGTCGTTGTAAGCAGCTGCAAATGGATTTTCAGAATAATCTCCAACTTTATCCATTAGAAAGAAGATCCAAATGATCAGTCCTGAGAATGGAATGGTTAACCAAATGTGAAGCATAGACGATGCCTGAAATATATTGAGAAGACCAAATGGAATCAAAGCACAAAACAGATAATTTATCCAAAGCGCAGTAGAGGCATATTGCCTAGGTAGTGGGAAGTTTTTGATCCTTTCGCACATCCCTTGATTATCATACAATTTGCCGATGATTTGATGTAGCCAAACATGTTTGTATTCTGAAATCTGCCCTTCTGCTTGTAACATTTGGAGTTTCTCAGCTTGTTTTTTGAGCAATTGTGAAGGGATATTACTCTTGGTTTTGTAAAAATCATATTCACCAACCGATATGTATTGAAGGATTTTTTCATCCAAACCTTCTTTGTATTCTTTACAAAAAGTTGGTGCAAATACTAGTTTGGTTGGATCTTCATCATGCTCCCAACTTTTCTTTTTTCTAAGAACATGATGTAGTGCTAGTACCCAAGCCAAATGTCTTTTTATTAGTTCTTTTTGAATTGCAGTGGCCTCTTCGTTTGGGTTGTTTTTTACTAAGGTCAATATTGCAGTGGCAAAAGTTCGACTATCGTTTACAATTGCACCCCAAATTTTACGGGCTTCCCAAGTGCGGTCATAAGAGCTATTGTTTTTGAAACCCAAATAGAAGGCAACGGCTATACCAATTACGCTGATGGGTTGCCAGGGTAAAGTAATTTCTAAACCGGTGAGCCAATAAATAAGTGTGATAAGTGCGGCATAAATCAATCCGTAATAAAGTGATTTTCTTGACCAGCGCAGGGTCATATAAAAACTATAATGTCTTTTTACATACATAGGGTAGGTCGCTGTAATTAGTAATCGTTGTTGAACCTCCAATTTATATAAACCACTCTATATTACATCATGTATTTAAAATAATCTCAAGCAGTTTGCCTAGTTCAAATTTATGGTCAATAAATACTTCTGTCTGAATTTAATCAAGTTTTATAAGCATAAGCAATAAAAAACTATGAGTAAAATTGGATCGATTGGGACGACTTTAGAGAAATGTGCAACAAGGTTTTTCAGGCTACCTGTGTGCCATGGAAATGAAAAACTGGTGAAAATTTCACTTGATTTCTTTTACAAAACCTGTTCTTCAAAAAGCTTTTCCAATGTTTTAGCTGCATTCTCTGTATATCCAGGATGCACTCTCGAATGCTGAATGATAGTACTTCGTGTAGCCGTAAGCCAACGGAAGCGGGAGGCTTTGTCCAATCCTGCAATTGTACCACCCGCCTTAGCACCTTGGCATATTTGCTCCATCGCATGTAAATTAGCACTTACAAGCTCCAAATCCAGTTCAGGAAATAATGCCCGCAAACGCTGATGATCCAGTTTATATTTAATCTGCAAAAATTGCTCAGCCTTACAATACACAATCACTCCCACATTCAGGAATTCTTCACGCTCTACCCTCGGCACCACGCGAATCACCGCATAATCAAATAAGTTCTTTCCGTGCATTTTGTGCTTCTTTTATGAAAATATCTGAATGTTGCATTCGAGTAAGCAAAAAGGTTGCATAGGCATTCCGCTGCTCGTCTTTGCTTTCAAAAAGGCTTTCGTCCTTCAGCCAATCTTCGGGAATTAAAGCCACAATAGCTTCAACCAAATCTCTTGTTAACATCTCCTTACAGATTTTGTCTGCTTCCTCAAGTTGTGTGGCCTGCTCCAATAAAACATGGTTCTTCACTAGAGCAAATGGCGTCATGATATGCGCTTTCCAATTGCTCCAATTATGATGGAAATAAAGTGAGGCTCCCGGATCAATCAACCAAAGTTCCTTATTCCAGATTAGCATATTGGTGTTGCGGTGGGTGCGGTCGATATTGATCATTAAGCAATCCAGCCACAATATTTTAGAAGCCACTAAAGGATCAAGCGTGGTAACAGTTGGGTCGAAAGTAATGGCTCCGGATAAATAGTGCACACCTAAATTCAAGCCTACGCTAAATTTCAAGAGATCCTGAATTTCTTCATCACCTTCCGTTCGGCCAAAGCCTTCTTCCAGATTCATAAAAACCAATTCCGGCGCATGCAATCCAATGGCACGTGCCAGCTCCTCTCCTATCAGGTCGGCGATAAGTGCATTGGTCCCTTGCCCCGCTCCACGGAATTTTAATACATACAAAAAGCCATCATCTGCTTCCACAATGGCAGGCATGGAACCGCCCTCACGCAATGGAGTTACATAGCGAGTTACGTTGACTGTCCTAAGTTCTATTTTTTCGGTGCTCATCTTTGGCTATTGTGGTCTCAAGCAGAATCGAATTTAAGTCATTTTTATCCGAATACCATTTTCAGTTCCTCAACTGAGGCAATCTATACAGAATATCAATTTGTAGGCTGAAATATATTTAAGCGCTTGAATGTACTCACAATAGTGAATTTATTTTTAAATGCGTTAAAATTGTCTCTTCAAATCAATCAAAATTATTGCTGTATGCCTGATGGAAG
>CAZRBW010000006.1:82267-84814 GCA_964598395.1 uncultured Roseivirgaceae bacterium | reverse complement strand
ATACTACTTAATATATTGATAAACAATGTTTAGTGACCTAAATGAGTAACCCTATCAGATTATTCATTCGTTACCATATTATTAACCTTACTATATCTATTTCATAGATATTTCTTCAATATTTTAAGGTTAGCACTTTAAAATACTTTATCAACACAAACAATTATATAATTATTACAACAAGTTCCTTTTTCATAATCTTGACCATTCCTCTTAGTGAAATATCTTGTGATTGCCTACAATTCAGATTGTTAATGCCTAAATTGTTGGATTTTAAAAACTTTGCAACAAACAAAATATTGGGCTATATTCATCATTTAAAAATTGCCTGTCATTTAACGATTTGGCTTATTTCATCTATTTTGAGGTCAATTTCTAATGAACATTTTCAAAACCTTTTTATATATGTTATTTCATTTTTTAATAACACCGAATTTAAAATTATTTATTTTAACAGTTTTATTAATTCTTTTTTTTAATTCAAATCATACTTTAGGTCAAACAGCTGCACAAAGGGAGACCATTATACAATCAATGAGCAAAGAAGACTCATTAAAGGTCTCTGTTGAAATTGAAAATTATTCTCAAGCACGAAAAGATAGGGTTAATAAGTTTTTAGAGGAAAATCCTTTTGAAAAAAGACATTTTCAGAAAAATGGACAAACATATCTATTGTTTGATATTTCTAGTAATGGAAAACCCAGGTACCTTACATTGAAAAGAGTTACTAGAAAAAATAAGCGAACTTGTAAAAAGTCCTAAAAGGTAAAATAATCTTTGCTATTATTACCTCTAGTATTACCTCTACACTAATGAAATACATTTTAACAATTTTAGCCCTCGCAATTTCCGTTGCTGTATTTGGTCAAACCATTGAACAACGAGAGGTAATTAAAGCCTCTATGAAAAAAGAAATTGTAACTAAATCTGCCAGCCAGATAGAGAATTATATATCAAAGAGATCAAAAAGAATAGCTGATTATTTAAATGCAAACCCTGAAAAAAAGAGGACTTTTTCTAAAGATGGGAAGGCCTATTTACTCTACAATGTATTGCCAGACGGAACGCCTTTATATATCACTACCAAAGACAAAAATCAACAAACTAATACGAAATCAATCTCATTATACGCTGGAGGAAGTCTAGGGGCAAACATTTCTGGAAAAGATATGGTGGCAGGTGTTTGGGATGGTGGACAAGTAAATGCTAATCATGAGACGCTTGTTGGGCAAGCTGGAATGCAATCTAACCAAGATATTGACGAAGAGGGAGGTAACGATCATCAAACAGCCGTAACAGGAATAATTGTTGGTAAGTTAGATAATAATGCGCAAGGCATAGCCTATGATGCTACTACAAGGAATTATGACTGGGATGATGATATTGCTGAAATGAATGCTTTTGCAAGCCAAGGGTTTTTAATTTCTAACCATTCATATGGCTACACTAATGATGATAGCATGCCTGTTTGGCTATTTGGGGCCTATGATGATGAGGCTAGAGCTTGGGATGCAATGTTAAAGTCTAAGCCATTTTATCTACCCTTTGTTGCTGGAGGTAATGAACAGCAAGACAATGGGAACAATTCTGCGGGAGGTTTTGATATTATTACAGGAGCTACTGCAAGCAAAAATGTGGTAACGGTCGGAGCAGTTGAAATTAATAATACCATGTCTGACTACAGTAACTGGGGTCCAACAGATGATGGGAGAATTAAGCCCGATATAGTTTCCTTAGGGTCCTCAATAGATGTCCCATTATATGCTGATAATGAAGGCTATACTGGAAATATTGAAGAATCTTCTGGAACATCCTATTCTGCACCTGCAGTTGCTGCCAGCGCATTGTTGCTACAACAGTACTACTATTCTCTTAATAATGAATACATGACAGCACCAATGCTGAAGGCACTTTTACTTCACAGTGCAGATGATGACGCATCAGGTAATGGACCTGATGCAAAATTCGGGTGGGGAATATTAAATGTGGAGAAGGCTGCAAATATTATTAAGCAAAATAGTGAAGGGACGGCCAAAATGATTATGGTGAAAACTAATCCAAATAATGATGGTAATGATGAAATCATAAATAATTTTGTTTTTGACCAAGGAAATGCAAGAGCCTCCCTATGCTGGATAGATGATGAAGGAATAGCACAGAATGAGAGCGAAGGAATTAACCCAACGTTTTCAAATATGGTCTATAACTTTTCTATGAAATTTGAGCAGAATACTCCAAGTATGGTAAGTTTCCCATATAACAATCTCTCAGTCATTAATCCAACAGCTCCAGCAGTTGAAGGAACTGATTGGTTTCAAAGTGCCAACAATTATCTTCAAGCGAATTTAACTGGAACTTCCCTTAATGCTAGCGGTAAGATTATTATAAGAAAAGACCAATTTTCTCCAAGTGCTGTAAGAGACCTTGCTCTTATTATTACTGGCTTGAAGAACGAATCTTATGCCATAACTACAACAGCATTGCCAAATGAAGGAGGTTCAACAAGCGGAAGTGGCACGTTTAATTTCAATACTTCTTTAACGGTTG
>CAZRBW010000006.1:58830-82167 GCA_964598395.1 uncultured Roseivirgaceae bacterium | reverse complement strand
TTGCTACAGCGAATACAGGATATAGTTTTGTGAATTGGACGGAAAATGGGACTGAGGTTTCTACGGATGCTAGTTACACTTTTGCTGTAACAGCCAATAGAAACCTACTGGCTAATTTCAGGCTTAATAGCTTCAGTATATTGACTACAGCCAATCCATCTGAGGGAGGTTCAACAAGTGGAAGTGGCACGTTTAATTTCAATACTTCTGCTACGGTTGTTGCTACAGCGAATACAGGATATAGTTTTGTGAATTGGACGGAAAATGGGACTGAAGTTTCTACAGAGGCTAGTTACACTTTTGCTGTAAGAGCCAACAGATCTTTATTGGCTACTTTTGACGTATTAACGAGTATTGAAGATTATGAAAAATTCTCTTTAAATATTTATCCAAATCCAGGAACCAAAACATTATATGTTAGCTCACCCTCAATTCAGATAAAACAAATCAGAATCTTTGAAAATTCAGGTAAATTAGTTTTTGTTAAAAAATATTCCTCAAATCAAATAAGTATAAATATCCTAAATTTAGCACCAGGAGGATATTTCATAGAAATCTCTTCAGATAGACAATCTTTTACACGTAAATTTTTTAAGGAATAGAGAAAGAGAATAAAGGGTAATTGAATTATTCTTTCCTCCTAATTGGCGCGTGCCCAACTATAGGTGGTAATACAAATCGTTAAACTAAATTACCTTTTTCTTCAATCTTACTAGCTTCTACTTCATCCTCCTTACTTTCATTCCAAATCACACCCATTACTGAGGTTTCTTGGATCTGGACAATTCGAGGGTTGTTGATCATTCCTTGCAAATTATCATCAAGCCTTTCGTAGGCATTTTTCAAATCCGTTGCCGAAACCATCATATATAAATTGTAAAGTTTATCCTTGCCGCTATCTGCATCTTGCACTAGGTAAGTAACTTTTGATTTGTACCAATACTCATCTTCCGAATATTGAAACACATCTGTCACATTCGATTTGGTCAGTCCGCTTACTTCAAATTCACCACGCACTTGGTCTTTCACCAAGTTGTGAACTTTTGCCTCGGCTTCAGTGAACGACAAAGCATCTACCATATACTGATCGGTGAATTTTCTTAAACTACCCTTATCATCCTCGCGGATACACTTTACTTTTGCTAAAAACCAATTATGCATTTTCTCTAATTTTAAGCTGCAAGTTAAAAGGAATTTTAGGCTTGGAACAGAAAAAATCACAAACAGTTTTTAGATTCATTTTTGAGTGGTAGTTTGTGATTGAATGAAGCTCCTAAACAAAATTTTCTATTCTTTTCCACTTCAATTATTCTTCTTACACATCAAGAAGAACCATGGCTTGCTATTGATTTGGTTGATTTTATTGGTGGCAATCACAGGCAACATTGGTAGAGTATTTGGCATTCCTTACCTCTTTTTAGATCCAGAGTATTTAGGTCACACAGGCTTTCTGAGCTTCTTTGTGGTTGGAATTGTCTTAGGAGGATTCATTATGGCCTTCAATATATCATCCTATATTCTCGATGGCCCTCGCTATTCGTTTTTAGGTACTCTGGCTCGTCCTTTCTCAAAGTTTTTTGTTAATAATCTTATTATTCCTTTGTGCTTTATTGTCGTCTATATCAATGAGATTGTTCAATTTCAGCGCTTGAGCGAACAGGTTCAAATCAGCAGTATAGCTATCAAAATAGGAGGTTTACTAACAGGTATTTTTGTGATGCTTACATTTTTGTTTACCTACTTCCGATTTACCAACAAAGATATTTTCAGGGTGATAGCGCGCAACGTAGATGTGAAATTGAAAAAGGCCAAAATCACTCGACTGAATGTCGTAGATAAACTAAGTAAGGAGACTGGACGGAAAACTCGGGTGGATAATTACTTTACTGAGTTTGGCATACTTAAAACCACTCCCTACCGAATCAGCAATTTCGATCGTGCGGCCATTATCAAAGTGTTTGATCAGAATCACCTGAATTCTATCATCATTGAGTTAGTAATATTTTTGGTAATTATCCTGATTGGGTTATTTCGGGACAATCCTTATTTCCAAATTCCAGCTGCAGCAAGTGCAATTTTATTATTCACCTTATTGGTAATGCTGGGTGGTGCAATATCATATTGGTTTAGAGAATGGGCTTCACTGGCGTTAATCGGGATTCTTATTGGGATCAATATAATGGTAAAAATAGGGTGGTTGAATCAGGCTTATCAAGCGTATGGCTTAAACTATGATAATACTCCACAGGCATTTCAAAGATATACCCTTGATAGCTTACACAGTGAAGCAAATGGGCGGGAGGATAAAGTGAAAATGCTCAATATTTTAGAAAATTGGCGAGCCAGACAAGTCGGGGAGGAAAAACCTAAATTGGTGGTAGTAGGCAGTAGTGGTGGGGGCTTGCGTTCTGCTCTATGGAATTTACATGTGCTCCAATCTGCAGATAGTTTGACCGAGGGTAAATTATTTGACCGTACTGTTCTAATGGCTGGTGCTTCTGGTGGTATGGTGGGAGCGGCCTATTTTAGGGAATTGAAGTACAGAGAATTATTGTTTGAAGAAGTGAAACCATACTCTCCTGTTTACGCTCAAAAAATTGCCAAAGACTTACTCAACCCAATTATTTTCACACTAATCGTAAACGACTTTTTCTTCATTAAACAAAAGTTTGAATACAATGGCCGTGCGCATAGCAAAGAAAGAGGTTATGCATTCGAACAGCAATTGAATGCCAATACTGATGGAATGTTGGATCGGCCACTTGGCGCTTACCGAGAAGCAGAGCAATCTGCTAAAATCCCAATGGTATTGATTGCACCTTCAGTCGTGAATAACGGAAGCAAACTTTATATTTCACCTCAATCATTCAGCTTTTTGGCGACATATCAGCCAAACAAATTGAATGGTGGAATAGATTTTCAGCGCTTATTTAGCGGCCATTCAGCCGATAGCTTACGATTTTTGACAGCATTGCGAATGAATGCTACTTTTCCTTATATCAGCCCCAATGTGTACTTACCAACAAAGCCTGCAATGGAAATAATGGATGCCGGGCTGGCGGACAATTTTGGCATTTCAGATTCGATGGATTTTGTATTGGCCTTTCAAGATTGGATAGAAAAAAATACTTCAGGGGTAATTGTCGTTTCAATAAGAGATTCAGAGAGAATACCTGAGGTGAAAGAGCAATTTAGAAGGACACTTATTCAAAAGCTATTTGTTCCCTTAAGTGCACTCACTAATAATTGGGCTAGTCAGCAAGATATTAAAAATGAGCAGAAACTGATTCATCTTCAAACTAGCTTCACAGTCCCTATCGAACGGATTGAGTTTCAGTATTTAGGCATGCCTGCCCTAATTGATAATTCCTCATCTTTGGGTTCTGCAAATGAGCGATTATTTCAAGAGGAGGTTCAGCGGGCATCGCTTAGCTGGCACCTAACCTCCCGCGAAAAACAATCGATCTTGAATAATATTTACCATCCGCACAATCAAGCAGCGTTACGTAGATTGCAACAGATACTATAATTAAACTGCCGAAGAAAATAGCTGAGATTTAGGCACTTTCTCCCAATATTTTTCATCTAATGCTAAGCATATATTTCTAACAAACGGAACTCCATCTGGCATTACTTTCAATGTAGATCCTTCAATTTCCGCCAAATTATCATCAAGCGCTGGTTTCAATCTTAAAATTACTTCTGCCACCTGAGGATGATTGTCTATGGACGTTTCGAATCGACACATCAAGTCCATGATTTGCTTTTGAATAATTGCATCGTGATCGCTTAGAAAATGGCCTCTTTCTGTCGGGAGTTTATCCATTTTAAGTAATGCCTCATACTCCTCAACTACTTTCACATTCTGAGAAAATGCTCCTGCACCATCGCTAATAGCAGAAACACCCAGCCCAATGAGCGTTTGGCTTGCAATGGTTGTATAGCCCATGAAATTGCGATGGAGAGTCTTGTTTTGCATTGCCAAAAAGAGTTCATCGCTAGGCAATGCAAAGTGATCGAAGCCAACTTCCAAATAGCCTGCTTTTTCTAGCAAAGCTTTTCCTCTTTCGTACAGAGCTCTTTTATCTGTCGATTTTGGTAGGTTTTCTTCAGAATATCCTCGTTGCCCAGTACCTTTTATCCAAGGCACATGCGCATAACTGTAAAATGAAATTCGGTCTGGTGCCAACTCCAAGGTTTTGGCAATGCTAGCTTCAATTGATTGAATATGTTGAAATGGTAAGCCAAATACCAAGTCGTGACTAATGGAAGTGAAGCCGATGGCTCTGGCCATAATGGTGACTTTCTGCACTTGTTCAAAACTCTGAATTCGATGGATAGCCTTTTGAACGATTGGGTCATAATCCTGCACACCAAAGCTTATTCTGCGGAAACCTAATTGATATAATGTCTCCAAATGCTCTGTAGAGGTGTGATTGGGATGCCCTTCCAAACTCATCTGTAAATAAGGACTTACTTTGGTATTTTCGAGAATTACCGAGATAAGCTTATGTAAATTTTCCGCTGAGAAAAAAGTAGGTGTTCCGCCACCCAAGTGGATTTCTTTAATAAGTGGTTTATGTTTAAATAAAGCTAAATAAAGTTTCCATTCTTTGAGCACACTATCGATGTATGAACCTTCAACACTATGGTTTTTGGTGATTCTCTTATTGCAACCACAAAAAGTGCATAAGCTCTCACAATATGGCAGGTGGATGTATAGACTAATTCCTTCTTCACACAATAACTCCTTATCCAAATTGGTTACGTGATTTTCCCAGCCTTCGCTTGAATATGTCTCATTATCCCAAAATGGCACAGTTGGATAGCTTGTATATCTTGGTACTGGTATATTGTATTTTTCAAAAAGTAGACTCTTCAAATTTTCCATATGCAAAAATCATATTTTCTAGCCTCGAAAAAGCTGATTTTAATCATTTAAGGTTTTGATTTTAAAATTTGATGCATTTGGAAAGATTGTATGAAATCTGAATTTTCGTATCTTTTTAAAAAATTGAATAACAATGGGTTCTGTTAAGAATAAAATTGTATGGATAACTGGCGCTTCTTCTGGAATAGGAGAGGCGCTTACTTACGAGCTTGCAAGAAAAGGAGCGAAGCTGATCTTGTCAGCTAGAAGGCAAGATGAGCTCGAGAGAGTACGAAAAGCTTGTCCACTTGGTGTGAAAGAGTTTATTCGTATCCTTCCTCTGGATTTGGCTCAAGCGGATACTTTGGAACAGAAAACGCGGGAGGCAGTAGAATTCTTTGGGCATATAGATTACATGGTGCACAATGGCGGTATCAGTCAGCGATCATTAGTGAAAGACACTAAACTGGATGTTGATCGCAAGCTTTTCGAAGTTAATTTCTTCGGGACGATAGCAATCACAAAATATTTATTACCATCTATGCTCGATCGAAAGTCTGGCCATTTTGTAGTAGTTAGTAGTATGGTGGGAAAATTTGCAACTCCACTACGATCAGGATATTCTGCTTCTAAGCATGCCCTACATGGTTTTTTCGATGCGCTTAGAGCTGAAAATAACGATGATGGAATAAAGGTAACGATGGTTTGCCCTGGTTTTATTAAAACCAATGTATCTGTAAATGCATTGGTAGGTACGGGAGAAAAACAAGGCACAATGGATGATGCGCAAGCAAATGGAATATCAGCAGAAACCTGTGCTCGCAAAATGCGAATTGCTATGGAAAAGGAGACAGCAGAGATTTATGTAGCAGGCGCAAGAGAAATATTCGGTTTATATGTGTCAAGGTTTTTCCCAAGCCTATTGCGAAAGCTAATAGGCAGAATGAAAGTGACTTAAGTCATGTATTATGCGGATCAAAGTTCTTAAATTGACTTTCGTATGTGTGTTGTGCCTTGGCCTCGCATATCTTATTGCATTTATTATCAACCTTTAACAACTTTACAATGAAAAAGAACATGGGATCTGCTGATAAAATCATCCGCTTTATATTAGCGGCTGTGTTTGTTTACCTCTATTATGCTGGAATAGTATCTGGAACTTTGGGCATCGTTCTGCTAGTATTAGCAGGAGTTTTTGTCTTAACAAGCTTAGTATCTTTTTGCCCTCTCTACACTTTGGTGGGAGTGAAAACTTGTAAAAGGTAGATTGAAAATTAGACTTATTACAAAACAGAAAAACCGGTGAATGCCGGTTTTTCTGTTTTGAGAGGATAGTGTAACATCTATTAAGCAGGTTCTCTAAAGCCCACCCACGTAAATCTTTTAACAATATATTCCGGATTGGTAAAGCTCGCATTTGCAGCGGGGTTTCCTCCTGTTCCATGAAAATCGGAGAAACTTGCTGTTTGGTTAATGTAAATTCCTCCCGCCAAATTGAAACTTACTGGTGTGCCAGCTAAAGCCATATCATCCATTATCTTTTCTTTCACTTCTTGGCTAGTGGTGTAGGCTCCACAGGACATTGCGCCATGCTTTTTGCCCAAATCCGTTGCAATTGCCAAGGCCTGATGAATATCTTTTACCTTGATAATAAATGCAATCGGTCCAAATAGCTCTTGGCTAAACAAATCATGCTGAGTTGCATCTACTTCCAAAAGAAGTGGCGTGGCAGTTCTAGCATTCTTAAACATTGGGTTTTCGATGCTCTGACTTTCTAGCAATACTTTGCTACCTGGCAAAGATACCGAATCGCTTAGACGTTGACTTGTATTTGGGTTTTGAATCGCACCTAGTACGAATGGACCAACTTTAGGGTTTAGTGCTAAGCCATTAATCGCCTCGATAAGTTTTGCAACCAAGTCTTCATAACTCACATGCCCATCTTTAGTCTGTATGCCGCCTTCGGGTATGTAGTAGTTTTGTGGCGCCGTACACATTTGTCCTGAATATAGAAGCAGAGAAAAGCTTATATTCTGAATCATACTATCTACATCATCTGTAGAGTCAATCAAGATGGAGTTAACACCTGTTTTTTCAGTAAATACAGCTTTGCCCTCTAAGCCTTCTAGGTAATTGCCAAAGCCTGCATTTCCAGTATAATCGATGATCTTCACATCTCTGTGCTCAGCCAATTTTTTGGTATTTGGCGCGGAGTAGGAATCAACAGCGAGCTGACAGATGTTTGGATCAAATCCATTTTCCTTCAATACTTGCTGAATATCTGCTACTACCAAAGCGATTGGCAACACAGCGCCTGGGTGTGGCTTTACTAATGCCGGATTACCGGTAACCAAGGATGCATACAAGCCTGGTAGTGAATTCCAAGTAGGGAAAGTGGAGCATCCAATAATTAAGGCTATACCTTTTGGTACCGCTCTCCAGCTCTTTTTCAAACTGATTTCGTATTTGCCCATTGGTTTTACCCAAGTAGTTTCTGCTGGGAATCTCTTTAGTTCCTCGTAACCAGCAACCAAAGCTTCCAATGCCCTATCAGCCGCATGTGGACCTGAGGCTTGGAATGCCATCATATAACCTTGGCCTGTTGTGTGCATGGTGGCATAGGCATTCTCGAAAAATCTACTTTGGAAGCGATCCAACGACTCCAACAAAATTCCCACCCGCACTTCTGGGCTAGCTTTTCTCCAGGCATCGGCACCTTTTTTTGCATTTGCAATCAGCACTTCTTCATTGTTAGCAGGATATTTTATACCTAGCGCCTCTTGTGTATAAGGAGATTCCTCATCACCAATCCACGTTTCGCCACTTTGTAATAACAAATCGAAGTTTTTACCCAATCTAGCCATATACGCTTCACGTCCTTTTGCATCAGCATCTTCCGCATAAGCTTTTGGGTGTTCAGGGTAATGCGCAAAAAAGGTTCTATCATGAAGCGCCTTAATTGCCGTCTCAATTGTTTCTTTATGTTTTTCGAACAAATTCATATGTATTTGATTAGCGTTTATGCTAATATAGCCCTTCGAACGGATAGGCTCCAAACCAATTGGGAGTAATAGTTATATTTTAAAAAATTAGCTTGTATGAAGCATATTCTTTGTGAAATTATTTCTGTAGGTGACGAAATACTTTATGGTCAGATTTTAAATACCAATGCGCAATATCTAAGTCAGATTATGAATGATTTGGGTGTGCGAGTGACCCGCCACACTACTGTGCAAGATGAGGCCCAAGCAATGCTAAATGCCTTCGGAGAGGCTGAGGTCAAAAATGATATTGTACTTATTACAGGCGGACTTGGCCCTACTCCGGATGATCTTACTAAGCCACTCTTGGCCAAAATGTATAACTCACCCATTTCCTTACATCAGCAAGCATTAGATGAGGTGACGAATTTGTTTCTTTCCAGAGGAAGGGAATTGAGTGAGCTGAATAGGCAGCAGGCTTTTTTGCCTGAGAAATGTACTTTTTTGAGCAATCGAGTAGGTACAGCACCTGGAATGTGGTTTGAGCGAAAGGGAAAAGTATTGGTATCAATGCCTGGCGTGCCACATGAAGTTAAAGTGTTGATGGAAGAGCAAGTGATTCCTAAAATCAGATTGCGATTTACCATGCCGGTGATTTTTCATAAAATGATTAGAACGGCAGGAATTCCCGAATCGAAATTGGCTGAGTTGATACGTGAGTGGGAAAGTGAGTTACCAATGCATATCCGATTGGCCTACCTTCCAAAATTGGCTCAAGTACGCCTAAGGCTTACCGCTTTTGGCGATGACTTAGACTCGCTTAAGCGGGAGGTGGAAGAGCAGATTGATAAAGTGATGCCCACCATTACTAAGTATGCTTATGGTTTCGATAATGATGAGTTGGAGCTTGTAATTGGTAAATTACTAATCGAAAAAGGCTTCACCATTGCCACAGCCGAAAGCTGTACCGGCGGCTATATTGCTCATCAAATCACGTCAGCGCCGGGTAGTTCTGCCTATTATTTAGGAAGCATAATACCATATCACAATCAATTTAAGCAGAATTTGCTCGGTATAAATGAGGAAACTTTAATAAAATTTGGTGCTGTGAGTGAGGAATGTGTAAAAGAAATGGCGGAAAATGTGAGAAATAAATTCGGCTCAGATGTGGGCTTGGCCACAAGCGGAATTGCTGGACCGACAGGTGGAAGTGTCGATAAACCTGTTGGTACTGTGTGGGTTGCGATATCAACTCCAAGTGGTACTTCCTCCCGCCTTCTTCGACTTACCAAGGAAAGAGGACTCAATATTCAGCTTACAGGTACGGCTTCTTTGTATATGATTTGGAGAACTTTGGTGGAAATGTCTTGAGAAAGGCTTTGTTCTTCGTATTTTTGTAAATAATTATAACGACCTAAACATACTCGAATAATGGCTTTAGTAGAAATGGTGATGCCCAAAATGGGCGAAAGTATAATGGAAGGTACAATTCTTACATGGCTCAAGAAGGAAGGAGATACCATCGAGCAGGATGAATCTGTATTGGAAGTAGCTACAGATAAAGTAGATACTGAAGTGCCAGCGACGCATTCAGGTGTACTTAAGCAAATTTTGGCTCAAGAAGGTGCCGTTATAGAAGTTGGAAAGCCAATCGCAATAATTGCTACGGAAGGAAGTGATGCGGCACCAGTGAGTGCGCCAACTGCCGAAGCAAAACCTGCGGCAGCAGAGCAAAAGCAAGAAGTTGTAGCCAGCTCCAATTCTAATGGACATAAATCAGTTTCATTTGAAAATGCATCTAGATTTTATTCCCCATTAGTAAAGAGTATTGCCAAAGAAGAGCAAATTCCGATAGAAGAATTGGAAGCTGTAAGTGGTTCTGGGAAAGATGGAAGGCTTACCAAGAGTGATATTCTTGCCTACGTGAAGGAGCGCCAAGAAGGTGGAGGTAGCGTAGTAGCACCTGTTGCTACACCACAAGGAGTTCAAACTATGCAGGGCCCATCTGTTACCGCTCCATTAGTGAAAGTACCAATATATCCAGGTGACGAAATCATCGAGATGGATCGTATGCGCAAAATGATTGCGCAGCGTATGCTCGATTCAAAAAGGATTTCTCCACACGTAACGTCATTCGTAGAAGCTGATGTGACGCCAGTGGTACAGTGGAGAAATAAAGTGAAAAAGGAGTTTCAAGCGCGCGAAGGTGATGCATTAACTTATACTCCATTATTTATTCAGGCTGTTGTTAAGGCTATCAAAGATTATCCTATGATAAATATTGCCGTAGAAGGTGATAGAATTATCAAACGGAAGGAGATAAGTATTGGTATGGCTGTAGCCCTTCCAAGTGGGAACCTTATAGTACCAGTAATTAGAAATGCTGATCAGCTTAATTTAACAGGTCTTACAAAAAAGGTGAATGATCTCGCTAAAAGAGCTCGTGAAGGTAAGTTGAAAGCCGAAGAATTAGAAGGTGGTACTTATACTATTTCTAACGTAGGCTCATTCGGTAATGTAATGGGTACTCCAATATTGGTACAGCCGCAAGTTGGTATCATGGCACTTGGTGCTATTGTGAAAAAACCAGCTGTACTTGAAACACCAAGTGGAGATGTGATTGCAATCAGACATAAAATGTTCCTGAGCCATAGCTACGACCATAGAGTAGTGGACGGTTCGCTAGGAGGGATGTTCGTAAGAAGAGTCGCTGATTACCTTGAGAAATGGGATATGAATAACGAATTATAATTCAATAGCTTCTAAATGCATAAGCCAATCAGTTCGCTGCTTGGCTTATTTTTTTTCCATAAAAAAAGCCAACTCTGCTATAAGTTGGCTTTGGTAATTAATTGTTTTAGTAGAGGATTAATTTTTAGCTCCTAGAGCGATATTCGGATAGTCGCTCATGGCATAGCTTACATTTGCTTTTTTGTTTACGTCAGTTACACGCATTATGGTTTTTTCGCCATCTCCTTTATTCTCCATCGTCATCTCCATAAACATGCCGAACGGATAATTTTCAGGAATCTTACCTTTCATTTGTTTCGAATTGGCGTTGGCGCCAAACATATTTTCCATTCCGAAAGTCTCTTCTCTAGTCACCCATATCTCGGTTTTGGTTTCTTCATTTTCAGTGACATATCCATCGCAGGAATAGCCAGCAATATTCTTAGTACCTATTTTAGTATAGCCTTCCCATTCATTTACTTCATCCCAATCTATTTCTTCTTCAGTTTCTTCCATATTTTCAGCGTAAGCCATTGCGTCAGTCCAATCATAAGCAAAAGAGAATTTTCCTTCCTCGCTACCCATGAGCATTACCATTGCTGAATTTTTGAAATCATAAATAATAAACATATCTCCTTGATTTTTCTTCATTTCCTCGCTAGTGAATTTTGTGCCGGTATATTGAGCTCCTTCCCGGAAATGCATTTCCATAATCATAGGCGGATCAGATTTTCCATTTGCCTTTATATTTTCAATCTCCATCGTGGTGATAATGTCGAATTGGTAATTGTCCTCTGTAGTCACATTACTATTAAGGGAAAAGGGTAGTCCAGCGCCTGCTTTTCCACCTTCTCCACCAGCTCCAAATACGGCGTCCCAGGAGTTTTCGACCATACGTTCAGCTGCTTTCTCCATTTCGGTTTCAATTTTTTGTTCAACCTTTTTCTCAAGGGCATCTTGAGCTTTTTGTTGAAGTCGGCGCATAATTTGACCTTCTGAGGGCATTGAGCTAAATACAATACCTACAAGCAATAGTAGTTTAAGTCTTTGTGCTTTCATAGTCGTGCTGTTTAACAGAAAGTTAAAGGTTATTTGGGTGGTTTCCAAATAACTATAAAAATGCTCGGTGTTTTTATAATGAATCTATGAATTCTGAAATTGCATCATGAACTTTAATAAATGAATTTGAAGAAATTATGTAGGGAGGTAAAAAGTATAGTGTATTGCCAAGTGGTCTTAGTAAAATATTCTTGTTAATAAAGAAATAATAAATTTTTTCTCTCATTGAATTAAAGTACCCTGTATTAGTCGATGTTTTCACTTCTATCGACAGTATAGTTCCAATAGAATTTACATGTAGAACATGAGGATGATTTTTCAATGAATCAGCCATGAGTTTTTGTTGTTTTCCAATTTCGGCTATGGCTTCTTGGGTTTCTTGCCGTAATAGTATTTCTAAGCTTTTGTTGGCAACGGCCATTATTACAGGATTGCCAGTAAATGAATGCCCATGTAGAAAGGCTTCCTCCCAATCATCAGATTCAAATGCTTCAATAATTCTCTTGTTACAGGCTGTTGCTCCTAAAGGTAAAATACCGCCAGTGATTCCTTTCGAAAGACAAATTATGTCTGCTTGGGCTTGGCAATATGCTGATGCAAAGAGTTTTCCTGTTCTACCAAAGCCCGTAAATACCTCATCCGCAATTCGAATGCAATTTTGTTTATCGCTTATTTCCAATGCCTTTTGTAGCCAAGAATGGCTATAAATCCTCATTCCTCCCGCACCTTGTACTAAGGGTTCATAAATGAAAATACAGGAGTCATTTTGTCGAATAATTGTCGCTAATTCCTTTAATGATTTTTCTTCATTTATCTCGCTATCAGGAAAAGTCAGGTACTCTACATCAAAGAAATATGGATGGAATGGAGTGGTGAAGCCTCCTCTTTCTCCCACACTCATTGCGCCAAAAGTATCGCCATGATAAGCGCCAGATAAAGCTATTATCTTACTCTTTTTTATGCCTTTGTTGAAGTAAAACTGCATTGCAATTTTAAGTGCCACTTCTATGGCTGTAGAGCCATTATCTGAATAGAATACTTTTTGGGAATTGTTAGGGAGAATCTGGCATAAGCTCTCCGATAATTTTACGGCAGGTTCATGGGTAAAGCCAGCAAAAATCACATGCTCTAACTGTAAAGCTTGATCGTACATAGCCTGTGCAAGCTCAGGGTTGCTATGACCATGAATATTTACCCACCAACTAGAAATTCCATCTATTATCTTAGTGCCATCTTCTGTTATCAGAAATTCATCTTTTGCAGACTTAAGCGGAATGATGGGATAATCACCCTTCATTTTGGAGAATGGATGCCAAACAACTTTCTTATCTCTGCTGATTAAATCGCTCATAATTTTCTTTCAATATTTTGGCGTATTTCGACACTGTTGTTTTATCAACTATCTCTTCCTGTTCAATTTCTAAGAGTAAAGGAGCATTGGTTGCTTCTAGAATTGCTTTTTTACTGTAATCATTTTTTTCGCCGTTCAATACTAATCCAGCTATATTGATTCCATGCGATTTGCAATATTCAATGCTTAATAGAGTATGATTGATGCTGCCTAGATAGTAATTGGAAACGAGTATTACGCTAGAGTTGAATTTGGAAATTAGATCGGCAATATACAGTCGAGAGCCAATAGGAACTAGCAATCCTCCCGCTCCTTCAATTGTAATTGGAAGGCGGGAGGTTGGGCGTTTGATCGAACCCAAATCAATCACTACATTATCAATTTCGGCTGCTTGATGTGGACTTACAGGCGTTTTTAAAAAATAAGCTTCAGAGAATATTCTTTCTATTGGATTCTCAATTAGGCTTGCAATGGTATCAGAATCTTTTGGATTACCAGACTGTATTGGTTTCCAATAATTTGTATTGAAAGCTTCACAAAAAATTGCGGAAACTAAGGTTTTACCGCTATCAGTACCTATTGCTGTAATAAAGAAATCCATGCCCAAAGGTAAAAAACGAATGGGATATTGATTCAGTTTAAATAGAATCGAAAGTGTTTTCCAGTTGTTTTTGGAAATTTTTCATGTCTGAAGCAAAAATAATTTCTTTGTCAAACTGATATCCAGTCGTGTTCTTATTAGAAGTGTCAGTGTCTAAACCTACTCCAATTACTCGAGGTTTACTTACTGATTGTTTTTTTAGTAGCTCATTCAAATAATCACCTGTAATTCCAGGACTTGATTTGAAGTTCACCATGATGAGGTCAATATTATTTGGGATATCAGATTGTTCTGGTATAAAGGGATTTACGTTGTGTCCCAATTTTTGAAGATTAGATGAAAACATCAATGCTGTAATTGGATTTTCATCCATCAAGAGTATTTCTAAATGTTCTTTGTTATTTGGCAAGGCTTCCATCTTAGCCTTAAAATTAGCTGGAATTACTTGGTTTGGGTTTTTAATTTGAATAGTGAAGAAAAATGTAGATCCTGTGTTCACTTCACTTTCTACCCAAATTTTGCCATTCATAAGATTTACGAGCTTTGCGCAAATAGCAAGCCCTAATCCAGTACCACCATGTTTTCTTGTGTCAGTGGAATCTATTTGAGTGAATGGTTGAAAAAGTGTAGGTATTTGCCTTTGATCAATGCCTATTCCACTATCCTTTACTGTAAATTGAATGTATTGTGTTTTATCTTCATTAATCAATAGTTTTGATTGAATGGATATTTCACCCTGGTTTGTGAATTTAATCGCATTCTCGATCAAGTTATTTAATACTTGTAGTATTTTTTTGCTGTCGCCAATACACTTTTGATTTACATTGTCTGCCATTAAATAATTGATAGAAATATTCTTTAGTTTGGCATATTGTAAATTATTATTTATTGCTTCATCAAGAATATTCTTAATATCAATCTGTTGTTCATTTAAAAATATATCACCTGACTCAATTTTAGAAAAGTCAAGGATATCATTAATAATTTTGTTTAAGGAGTCTGCACTGAATTTAAGAGTTTTTAAGAAGTCTTTTTGCTCTTCGCTTAAGTTAGTCTCTTCTAATAAGGTACTCATTCCTAATATGCCATTTAGTGGAGTTCTTAACTCATGGCTAACAGTTGAGATAAATTGGTCTTTTGCTTTAGAAGCTTCTTCTGCAGATAATATTTCTTTCTCGAGACTTTCTTCAAATAATTTTTGAGATGTAATATCTCGAATCAGTATCATGTAACTGTTTGAACTTACTACAAGGATTCTATATTCGTAGTGAAATTTATTGTTGTTTTCTTTCCAAGTAAATTCAGAGCCGACTGCTTTTTGCGTTTTTACTGCCTCATTAAAAGAACTAAAAATAGCACTACAAACTTGCTTAGGGAAAACATCAAGTAGATTTGCCCCTGTGCTTGGGTTGAAGTCAAATTTGAATTCCTTTTCGGATGGGTTTTTCCAATCAATTAGGAATCCATCTTTATTCAAAGAAATTAAACCATCCGGTATTGCTTCTAATAGTGCACTTTTATTTGCTTGTGATGCTTTAAGACTTTCAATGGATTCGATTTTTTGGGTAATGTTTTTCGCGATACCAAATCTTCCAATCACTTCGCCATTATTATTCTTTTCTTCCTGCTCTACTATTTCCAACCATACCGTATTATCGTACTTATCTACTATTTCTACCTTACATGCATTTTTTATGGGAAATGTTCCAAAGTATTTGCCATTTGCAATGAGCGCTTTGTTGATTGGATTATCACTTAGCTTGAGTCCTCTTTTGCCTATAATCTCAGATGAATGATATCCAGTCACGGATTTTACATTATCAGATATGAATACAACATTTCCAGCAGGATTTATTTTATAGATAAATTGATCTTCTGTTTTCATCACAATGGCGAGCTGTGTTGCCAATTCGCTTGCATATGCCTTATTACTTGATGCTATTTTATTGCTTTTATAGTTCTGGTATTTCAAAAAACCAAAAAGTGCTAATAAGGTGATTAAAGCAGCACCAAAAGGGTAAGCAAAATTAAAGTCTTCGGAAGTAATTAATCCTGCTTCATTAAGTCCTTGAATGACAGAATAGTCATTGCCGCTTAAACTAAATGTACTACCTGCAAGTAATACAGGATTTCCTTCTTTTATAGTTTTGGATAATACCCAATTATCTTTATTCGACTCTTCTAGTAATTCTTGTGGGTTGACATTGAAAGTACTACTTATCAAACCATTGTTTTTTTCAATCAAGGCATATTTTAATTCAGAAAATTCATTTCCCTCATTTATCATTTCAAATGCTTTTGCCATACTGACAAACGCAGTAACATCAGCTATTTTCTGATTATTTTGGTTGATGCTTTTTTTGAAACCAACTTGCCCTGGAGCAATTAGAATTGGTTCAGATTTTTCCTTAAACCTAGTTTTTTTAATAAAAGACTTATTACTTGTAGCTATTTCAGAACCCCTAAAAGTAGCATAAGTAGGTTCTTGTATTTCTTCAATCCAGTATTCGATTGTATTTGATTCTTCCGTAACACTAAGACCATTTGTTTTGTCAAAATTGTAATGATAATCTGTTTCTGGAGTCTGTATTATTATGGAATCTATTGCAGGAAAGTGTTTCTGGAAATAGTCTGCAATAAATACTTCCCTTTCCGCTAACTTTTCAGAGTTGATTCTTGTCTCACCAAAATAATTATCAATTGCTTGGTATAAGTCAGCATGAAGATTTTCAATATGTTCTTGAAATTCCTTGGTTTGCTTGGTTACATTCTCAGCTAAAACTTCTTGAGCCTTGGATTTCGATTCAGATTCTAATTCCGCGGAGAATTGACTAAAGCCAGACCAAAGTAAAAGAGATATCAATCCTAGTAATGCAATTTCAATACTATTTGAAAAATAAGTGTTTCGCATCAAAAAATTAAGTGAAAGTAAACTCCATTGTTACTATTAATAGCAAATGTCGTAAAAGCTAACCAATAACAATAAAAAAGTTATAAAATACTTTTTAAAATTCTTCTACAACAAATAATATTTGAATTAGCATTAATATTTTGGATGAATTCTGAATATTAAGTGAATATTTTTCTCAGGGTATTACCCATCTCATCAAATCGTAATTTTATTTCATTAAATAACTCATCAGACAATATTTTAATCATCAATTCTTGCTCAGAATCAACATCCCATTTCGAAATTTTGTATGTCTGTTCTAATGGCCCAATCTCATATTTAATTATGTATTTCTCATTCCAATCAAAAATTGTGATTCGTATGTCTGATTTTGATAGTTCTTTTACAATTCTCATAATTAAGTATTTACGTTGAATGTAATTCTCCTATTAGAAGAAAATGGTGGCTATAATAATTGATTATTTATTTAAGATAAAATGCCAAGCTGAAGACAGCTTGGCATTTCATTTTTACTTATAAATCAAGGTCTTATTACCTCGTATTTATGTTTAATATCACAATTCAATGTCCCTGCTACCGAGCAATATTTTGTAGCTGCAAGGTGGGCAAGTTTTTCAAATTCTTCAATTGTTGCATCTGGCGATGTCAACTTGAAGTATAGAGTAATATCAGTAAAGGATTTTGGAATTTCATCTCTTCTGTTGCCAACGGCCCTAACTTCAAGGGCATTTACTGTTTTTTTTCTTTTCTTGAGCATTTGAACTAAATCTACCGAGGCACATGCACTTAAAGCAGATAAAAGTAACTCAGTAGGAGAGTGGTTTTTCTTTTCTTCTCTAGGATACATATCAATATGTACCTTATTGCCACTTTCATTTATCGCCTCATACTCATAGTCTGACACAAAATGTGTTGTTGTTTCCATATTTGTTATTTTAACAAGATTACATATTTCTTCTATATTGACCACCCACTTCATATAGCGCTCGAGTTATCTGACCAAGGGAGCAGTATTTAGTAGCCTCCATCAGTGCTTCAAAAGTATTCTTATTTTGAACGGCCGCTTCTTTCAACTTTTGTAAGTTCTTTTCAATTTCTTTAGTGTTTCTCTCCTTCAGTTGCTCCAAAGTGCCAATTTGAACTTCTTTTTCTTCATTAGTCGCTCTTATTACCTCGCCAGGTCTTACCGTTGGTGACCCTTTAGATGAAAGGAATGTATTTACACCGATGATTGGTAATTCTCCAGTGTGTTTTAATGTTTCATAATACAAACTTTCCTCTTGAATTTTATTTCGCTGATACATTGTTTCCATTGCACCTAGTACGCCACCACGCTCTGTAATTCTATCAAATTCTAGCATTACGGCATCTTCCACCAAATCAGTTAATTCCTCAATAATAAATGATCCTTGGATTGGATTTTCATTTGTGGTTAGTCCAAGTTCTTTATTAATGATCAATTGTATTGCCATTGCTCTGCGTACTGAATTCTCTGTAGGTGTGGTAATAGCTTCATCATATGCATTGGTATGCAGTGAGTTACAGTTGTCGTAAATCGCGTATAAAGCTTGCAATGTGGTACGGATGTCGTTAAAGTCAATTTCCTGCGCGTGTAATGACCTCCCGCTTGTTTGAATATGGTATTTGAGCATTTGAGAGCGCTCGTCTGCCCCATACTTCAATTTCATAGCTTTCGCCCAAATTTTTCTAGCTACCCTGCCAATTACCGCATATTCTGGATCAACACCATTTGAAAAGAAGAAGGATAGGTTAGGCGCAAATTTATTGATATCCATTCCTCTGCTCACATAATACTCTACAAATGTAAATCCATTGGCCAAGGTGAAAGCCAGTTGTGAAATTGGATTTGCACCCGCTTCGGCAATATGGTATCCTGAAATTGAAACACTATAGAAATTGCGCACATTCTCATTGATGAAATACTGTTGTACATCACCCATTAATCTTAGTGAAAATTCTGTGGAGAAAATACAGGTATTTTGTGCTTGATCTTCTTTTAGAATATCTGCTTGTACAGTTCCGCGCACAGAAGATAATGTCCGCATCTTAATTTCATTGTAAACTTCCGGAGGCAATACTTTATCTCCTGTAGTGCCAAGTAGCATCAATCCAAGGCCATTGTTTCCCTCAGGCAAATCCGACTGAAACGTAGGTTGTGGATAGCCTTTTTCTTCAAATATTTTCTTAAGCTTTGCTTGTACGTCCTTTTCTAGGCCATTCTCTATGATATATTTTTCACATTGCTGATCGATGGCCGCATTCATGAAAAATGAGCAAATTGTTGCTGCAGGTCCATTTATAGTCATTGAGACTGAGGTGGTCGGCGACGCAAGATCAAAACCAGAATAAAGTTTTTTCGCATCGTCAAGGCAGCACACACTTACGCCTGAATTGCCAATCTTGCCATAAATATCAGGTCGGTAATCTGGATCCTCACCGTATAAGGTTACCGAGTCGAAGGCTGTACTAAGCCGTGCAGCAGGCATCCCTTGAGATAAATAATGAAAACGCTTATTGGTACGCTCAGGCCCGCCTTCCCCAGCAAACATTCTGGTTGGATCTTCATTTTGGCGTTTAATAGGATAAACTCCAGCAGCATATGGAAATTCTCCAGGAACATTTTCTTGTAATGACCATCTCAATATATCTCCCCAGCCCTCATATTTTGGCAGACTGATCTTTGAGATTTTTGAATGAGATAAGGATTTGGTGTATGTTGGCACTCTGATTTCTTTTCCTCTTACAGAATACACAAATTCTTCACCTTGATAATTGGCAACTTTCTCAGCCCATTTATCAATAATTAATTTGTTGCGAGGATCTAAATCTAGCGCCACTGTTTCAAAATGATCTCTGAGGTCGGTAATTAATTTTTCAGAATAATCAGCTTTATGCTCTTGTAAACTTTGAATCGTTTTATCTATTGCATAAAGTTTCTGAGCAATTGATTTTTGGTCTAATGTCCATTGATTGTAATTGCGAATAGTCTCTGTTATTTCAGACAAATAGCGTGTACGAGCGGGAGGAATAATGTAAATTTTCTCAGACATTTCCTTGGTAATCATATAATTAGATTCCAATTTAGCGCCTGTCTTTTCCGAAATGCGGTTCATGATTTCCCTGTAAAGTCGATTCATGCCAGGGTCATTGAACTGCGAGGCTATCGTGCCAAAAACTGGTAAATCTTCGTCTTTAGCATCCCATAATTGATGATTTCGCTTGTATTGCTTTTTCACATCACGTATAGCGTCTAAGGCACCACGCTTATCAAATTTGTTTAGCGCAATTACATCTGCAAAATCCAACATATCAATTTTCTCTAGCTGTGTAGCGGCGCCATATTCAGGGGTCATCACATATAATGAGAGATCAGAATGTTCAATTATTTCTGTATCGCTTTGGCCAATGCCACTAGTTTCAAGGATGATTAAATCAAAACCAGCTACTTTGGCCACATTTACTGCTTCTTGCACATATTTAGAAAGAGCTAAGTTAGACTGCCTTGTAGCCAACGAACGCATATACACACGCTCATTATCAATGGCATTCATTCGAATCCTATCGCCAAGTAATGCTCCACCAGTTTTTCTTTTTGATGGATCTACAGAAATAATTGCAAGTGTCTTATCTTCAAAATCAGTTAAAAATCTTCTTACTAATTCGTCTACCAAACTTGATTTACCCGCTCCACCTGTACCTGTAATGCCCAATACTGGTGTTTTGTTGGTTTCAGATTCAGTTCTAATTTCTGTAAGAATATCTTTATGCTCATCAGGGTAGTTTTCGAACCCAGTGATGATTCGGGCAATGGAATTTGGAGAAGTAGGGCTTAGTGATTTTGCTTGTCCATTAAGTTTTTGTCCTAGTGGAAAGTCACTTTTCTCTACCAAATCATTGATCATACCTTGCAGTCCCAATGAACGGCCATCGTCAGGAGAATAGATCCTCGTAATACCATATGCATGTAATTCGTCAATCTCCTCTGGTAGTATAGTGCCCCCACCTCCTCCAAATATTTTAATTTGCTCAGCACCTTTTTCCTTTAAAAGGTCGTGCATGTATTTGAAAAACTCTACGTGACCGCCCTGATAGGATGTTATGGCAATGGCTTGGGCATCTTCTTGGATTGCACAATTCACAATTTCGTTCACCGATCTATTGTGGCCAAGGTGTATTACTTCGCAACCAGTGCCTTGAATTAGCCTACGCATTATATTAATGGCAGCATCGTGCCCATCAAAAAGGGAAGCAGCTGTTACGATTCGAATATGATTTTTTGGTTTATATGGTATTGAAGTCGTGGTTGTCATACAAGGATATTTTTTGAAGACGAAATTAAAAATTCTTTCACGATAAAACTACCTTAGTCTAACAAGTGTTAGGTCAATTCTATTAACGGTAAGGAAATTTTATTTGGTTTAGCTGGCAATCTATCTCCCTCGGATTACTTTAAGGATTATTGTGTCCCAATTGCAGGATAAAGTATCGGAAAAAGAAAAGGGTTGGCTTAAGCCAACCCTTAAGGTAAAATTGTCGATTCCTGAAACAATTTAGTTCACCAAAACTTTCTTTATAACTTTCTCTTGGTTGTTATTAACATTTAAAAAATAGACACCTTTAGTTAGACTTAAGCCATCTATGGAGAAGGTTTCATTTTCAAAGTCAACTTTCACTGCTGATTCAGCAACGATCTGACCATTATTATCAATTAAACGAACAGAATATTCTGTATTTCTTTCCGAATTGATTGTGTACAAAATTCTATTTCTTGAGCTAGGATTTTGTAAAATGTTAATTTTAGTTTCTAATACATCCTCACGGACAGATCTTACGGCTTCAAAGGTTTTTGAAGTACCATCATAATCTGTCTGTGTTAGCCTATAATAGGATACACCACTAAGTGGTCTCAAGTCTGTATAAGAATACTTGGTCGTTCCAGAATGAGTGCCTTTCCCCTCGATTTCAGCTATATCTCTAAAATTTATGCCGTCTGTAGACCTTTCGATAATGAAATAATCATTGTTTAATTCTAATGCAGTTGCCCATTCAATTGTATTGATTTCCTTTTGATTTTTGACATTAAAGTAAATCAACTCTATTGGTTGAGTTCCAAATGGAATGATTTCTAAATTTGAACTACTTCCACCGCCATCTTCAACATTGGGTGCATCTTCCTGAGTGCTAAATGATATTATGTTGCTTCCAAAAGAGTTTGATTGTATTACTGCTTTGTCTTTTGCCCAGCCCTTTACAAATGAGATTGAAGTTGGGTATATTCCAGGTGTTTTAGCGTCAGCGGTTACAACTATTCTTATTTTATCATTATGATTGAGGTTTTCAACTTCTAATTCATTGAACCTAGTATTCAGACCCATATTCAATTTACTCTTTGTAGCGCCTTTGAATTGAGGAATCCAAGATGCTCCAGTGGTTGTTGCATATAGATTATTATTTAGATACAAATCAATTTTCTTGATGGCTATTCCTTCTGGATATTCTACTTTAAACATAGCCCTTTCTATATAAAGGTCATCATCTGATGTTTCAAGGGTCGCTAAATAATCAACTTCTACTTCATCTCCAACAAGATAGGTTCTATCTCCAGTGTTGATATTTAAGTTAGAACCACTTTTAGCAACCCATAGCTCTTTTGTAAAAGTTGATGAACTAGGTATTCCCTTGATTTCAATTTTTGAAATATCCATCGATGGTTTTTTGCCATTATTTCTAATTCCAGCTCTTTCGTGTGAAAAACGCAATTTGTAAAAGCCTCTTTCAGCAACTGGAAAATTAAAAATATAATCAGTGTCCTTTTTAGCGTTATTTCTTCCATCGAAAAGATAGGTTGAGACTAATTCACCTTTTCTGTTAAAAACTTCGAGTGTTAATTCAAAATCATCCACATTACCATTATTCAAATTGCCAATCGCAATGAATTGTACGTTTTGAGTTGGGGTCAAGTAAATAAATGGTGTAGTGATATAATGAGGAGTATTAGTAGTCACTTCATTGTTTGTTTGAAGGACATAGCGGCCTCTATTTCTAAGGTAGTTAAAACCACTGATTTCAAATCCATCATTTTGTATAGAACTCAAACTTGACTGCACTGAGAAGTGATATTCAGTAGAGCTTGATTGAGCAAATGCAAGAGCCTGTGATAGCAAAATTATTGTTGCTATTAGAGAACCTTTGATGATATGTAGTGAAAATGACTTCATTTGAATAATTATTCAAAAATAAGCATGAACAACGTATAAAACAACACAAGTAACAAAAAACGCGAAAAGTATTTTCCTTTTTAAGCTGAATTAGAATGGTACTGCCTTTCTTAGATCAGATACAAAAAAGAGGCTGGCTATTCTAGCCAGCCTTCTTTCATATTTAACATTCTGTTATTATCTGAAACTATTTACAGTAACTGTTGAAGCTACTCCGTTAGCAAAAAATATTGTTGCTTTGATATTTTTAATTTTAATTAGAGAATCAGCATCTGCCTTAAATTCAATAGCTAAACCATATTCATTTAGATCTTTAAGTGTAACATTACCTAGCCCCCAATTGTCATACGCTGTACCGTAATTTACAGACTCTTCTCCGCTAGTCCAAGGAGCAATCTTAGCTCTATTTTCAGATACTAAGTCAGTTTTCTCATTCTTTTGATCTCTTGCTCCATCAAAATCCAAAGAAGCAGGAATAAATAATCTTACTACATCATCATAAATCAATTGGTCTGTAGCATTTCCTTTATCCATTGTAAGTACGATACCTTGAATAGTTGAATTAGCATTCATATTTCCAAGAGCAGCGTAATCG